>JBKHVI010000131.1:0-513 GCA_046570105.1 Bacteriovoracia bacterium | reverse complement strand
CTCGAAGGCGATTATTATTTTTGCCAACTCTTGTCACACACTTCAAAAAGTTCTTAAAAATACTCCCGTCGAACACGTGATCACCACGCAGATTGGGGATATGCTGAATTTCCCTAAGAACTTATTGGTGTATTTTGTCTTGAAGAAAGTGAAGAAGATGGTGCCTGATTACCATTTTGACCGCTCTTATGATTTTAAAGAATGTTTGCAGAAAGGGGATCCCGCTCGCTATAAAAAACCTGTCATCGTTCACGATGATATTGCTTTCCTACAATATACTGGTGGAACAACTGGTGTCGCGAAGGGTGCTATCCTCTCTCATGGCAATATTGTCGCCAATATGTTGCAGGCGCGCGCTTGGATTAAAAACTATATTGCCGATGGACAAGAAATTCTTATCACCCCATTGCCGCTTTATCATATCTTCTCTTTGACGGCGAATTGCTTCGTTTTCTGTAGCGTTGGGGCCCTCAATATTTTAATCACCAATCCACGGGATATTCCTGGTTTTGT
>JBKHVI010000130.1:0-540 GCA_046570105.1 Bacteriovoracia bacterium | reverse complement strand
GAACGCTGCCTCCGTGGCTGGCCTGATGCTGACCACCGAAGCCATGATCACCGATGCACCGGAAGACAAGGCTGCCCCGGCCATGCCGGACATGGGTGGAATGGGCGGCATGGGCGGCATGATGTAATTTGATTTGAGCGGTTCTGGCGCGGTGCCTCCTTACCTGCATTGTTAGAGGGGCGTTGCGGAACGGTTTTGTGGTGCTCATGTGCTACAGCACACTCCGCTCCTCAAACCATTCCGCGCCTTGCCTGACCACGCCAGCCCTCGCTCAAATGCCGTGCTTTGAAAGAGGCCCCGTAAGGGGCCTTTTTCATTGGTGGGAACAACTACGCTCCGCTGCTCCCAAGCCATCCGCCTTGGCTGAACGCATAAATCCGCGCCCAAATGCCGCTGAGTGAACAATGAAAACCCCGCTTCGGCGGGGTTTTCATTGGGGGGTTGTTGCGGTGCTCAGGTGCTATCAGCGTACTCCGCTCCTTGCACGCTCCCGTGCCTGGACTCGCCGTACGATGGCGCGCCTCAATGTCGCACATTGGT
>JBKHVI010000129.1:0-548 GCA_046570105.1 Bacteriovoracia bacterium | reverse complement strand
ATTGTACCGAGAGCTAATAATAGTCCACATGAGGGGCATGGACTTAGAAGAGCTATTTTAAGTGCAGGTGAAAAGCGCCAACGGCTGGAAGTACGCTTGGCCCAACATGATCTACTGGATCAGGATCTGGGATATGAACCATGGAGTACTTTGGATGTTCTAAGGATGAGTATTGAACATCATGGAAGAGTCTTTTTACGAGAGTTTACGTTGGTGGAAGTGATCTCCCTCTCTCCCTACAACGATTTAGGTTGGGATTTGAGTTGGTTTACTCAGTTTGGATTGAAGGCCCCGCGGGAATTTGCAAAACAATCCTTAACGGCAGCAGGTTCGGCAGGCATTGGTTACAGCTTAGGCAGTGATCGCTTTATTGCTAGTCTGATGATGATGGGTGAGGCCTTGGGAGATTCACCCCATGGGGCCGTCATGAATTTAGGTGCACGCAGCTTAGTGGGCATTAAAGGGGAGAGGTGGAAAGTTTTGACAGATGTGAAGCATCTCTGGGGTGTTAATCAGCGCCTAACAGTTGAAGTTTCCTTTGCTTGGAG
>JBKHVI010000128.1:0-559 GCA_046570105.1 Bacteriovoracia bacterium | reverse complement strand
ACGCTTTAGAGATGAGTTTGTGCGCCATAAAATTCTAGATACCATCGGCGACATTAGCTTGCTTGGACACGAAGTGGCTGGAAAGATCACGACTTATAAGTCAGGTCATAATCTCCACAATATGCTTTGTAGAAAACTTCTTGCGACTCCAAGTGCATATGAAATTGTCTCTGCATCTTCACTGCATAAAGAAGCCGTTGAAGCGTTTGAGCTTCCCCAGGCCATGCTGCCCGCATTTCACTGATTACTCCTTAGGTTTTTTTATGATAGGTAAAGGGGAGTAACACCCTTTAAGGAATATTTATGCGCCTTTCTCAAAGTTTGTGGCAAACCTTTAAAGAAGTTCCGGCCGATGCGGAAATTCCGTCACATCGACTGATGCTCAGAGCAGGACTGATTCATCGCTCAGGTGCTGGTATCTATAATTACCTGCCTTTTGGATTGCGTGTGATTCAAAAGATTGAACGCATTGTGCGCGAAGAGCTTGATCGTGCAGGCTGCCAAGAGATTCTAATGTCGGTTGTAACGCCAGGTGAGCTGTGGCAACAATCCGGTCGCT
>JBKHVI010000127.1:0-560 GCA_046570105.1 Bacteriovoracia bacterium | reverse complement strand
AAGCCAAAAGCTTACAAGTTTAATTCTAGCGTGAGTCTTGATGCCGTCGTCGCTGACGCTGCTCCTGCTAATGCGGCCGCCACCGGACGCTCTCCGGCCTCAACGGCCAAAGGCATGGGAGCTTCGAGCTCTGCACTTTCAGGTTCTGCCACCGGCACAGCGATGGGCGTAGGGAAACTTGGTAGTGATGCTTCTGGCTCTGGGGCCGCCTCAACAGGTGCTAAAGGACTTGTTTCAAAGAAAGGTTTCGATCACTCTTATCTTGAACCAAAAACAGTTGTGCTTGGTTCAATGGATCCAGAGTTATTGCGCAAAATCTTGCAAGAGTATTTACCGCAGTTCCGTCACTGTTATCAGCAAGAGTTGATGGCAGCGGCGAAAGACATTAAAGGTGTGATTGATCTCGATTTCCAAATCTCACCTGATGGCCGTGTAGGTCGCGCTAATATCAAGGCGAAAGATGCCCGCTTCTCTCGTAAAGGGACTGATTGTATGGCGAATGTCTTGAAGATTATCGAGTTCCCAAAACCAAAGGGTGGCGGTGTGGTCGATGTTCGTCA
>JBKHVI010000126.1:0-591 GCA_046570105.1 Bacteriovoracia bacterium | reverse complement strand
TCAGCTAAGAAACGATGCGCTGCCGATTTATTTTAATGATGAGGCGATAGGCCTTATCCCCCATCGAGTCAGTGTCGAATTTGGTAAACCCTCATTAATTAATTTGGCCCTCGGAAAACTGACCAACCTCAATCTCGATGCTCCCTTAATTAATAAATTCAGAAGCCTGTTGCTTAAACTGGTGGCGCAATATTTCAGCTCTCAGCATAAACTTAAACCAGGCGAGAAACGTCTGGCCGGTCATGAGATAGAGGCGCTCGCCAAAGTGATGACAACTAAAGACGAAGTTCTCTTGCTTTTAAATCCACGCTTAAGCGGACCTGCCTTTGAACTTAAACTCAGCGGCAAAGAAAAGTTCCTTGCGAACTCACTTAAACTCGACAGCAAGAATCAAGAGATGCACATCGCTCTCACGTCATCGGCATCGATGGCAAAAATTGATAAGCGCGAGATGCTTAATGTCCTACAGGCGACAGATGTTTTATTTGCGCCCTATCTCAAGATCAAGGACGCGCAACAACTCAAGAATGCACTTAATAAAGATCTCTTTGTTGACCGCGCTATCAGGAACTCTGATGAAAGCAAATTGAG
>JBKHVI010000125.1:0-610 GCA_046570105.1 Bacteriovoracia bacterium | reverse complement strand
GATTAAAAATGTCTCTTACTAATGATCAAATCGTAGAAGCTTTATCAAACAAAACAGTTCTCGAAATCGCTGAACTTGTTAAAACTCTTGAAGAAAAATGGGGCGTTTCTGCAGCTGCTGCTGTAGCTGTTGCTGCTCCTGGTGCAGCTGCTGCTGTTGAAGAAAAGACTGCTTTTGACGTGATTCTTCTTGACGGTGGTGCTAACAAAATCAACGTTATTAAAGAAGTTCGTGCTATCACTGGTCTTGGACTTGCTGAAGCAAAAGCTCTTGTTGAAGCTGGCGGCAAGACAGTTAAAGAAGGCGCTTCTAAAGAAGACGCTGAAAAAATCAAAAAGCAGCTTGAAGCTGCTGGCGCTAAAGTTCAGGTTAAATAATTCTGAATCTTTTCGAGGGGTTTGGCTTGCCAAACCCCCCTTTTGTTTTCTATCCTAATTTCTGCCTTTTTATTTAATGTGGGCCTTGGTAGATTCCCCCCGAAGCGAATTGCCACTTTTACACTCTGGGAGAGTAAATGGATAAAACTCCAGTAACGGCTTCTAATATTCGCATTAGAAAGTCATTTACGAAGAACAAACAAGTAATCGATATTCCAAATCTGATCGAACTA
>JBKHVI010000124.1:404-675 GCA_046570105.1 Bacteriovoracia bacterium | reverse complement strand
GAGATCCCATGAAGATGCTAGCGCTTTTAATCGCTCTTACAGGCTTTGCTCACGCTGCTGAAGTAACTGTTGAATGCACAATGTCTGATATCACGTACACCAACCAATTCTCTGTGACTGGCACTTATGAAAACACCACTGGCACGATGGATAACGCCAGCTTCGAACTTGATCTTCGTGCCGCAGGTCATGCTCGCGAAACACGCACAGTTGATGTCGCTCGCGAAACTTCAATCGTGGCTTTCCCTGCAGGTCAGCTGACTTTGAAGCC
>JBKHVI010000124.1:0-387 GCA_046570105.1 Bacteriovoracia bacterium | reverse complement strand
GTGACGATGTGGAGTACATCAATCTCGTCGTTGATTACCCAGCTCCATTGTCTTCACAAGTTCGCATGCTTGATGGCAGAACGTTCTACTCTATCTGCAAAACCAAGTAATCCTCTCCCGGCCAAAAGGTGTCACTCACCTTTTGGCCTGGATCATCTGCTCCAACTCATCTCGCGTCTGAATAATTTTTGAAATTAGACCTAACTTAACCGCTTCGATGGGATCAACCCAGCGATCTCTTTGCATAAGCTCCTCGAAAACTTCGATCGCTGTCCCCGTTCTTTCTGCATAAAGAGCATGGGTGCGTTTTTTAAGATCAACGATATCCCGCGCATGAATTTCGATATCTGAGGCTTGTCCCCGCAGTGTTCCACTAATCAGTGGTTG
>JBKHVI010000123.1:0-690 GCA_046570105.1 Bacteriovoracia bacterium | reverse complement strand
AAACCAACATGAGATAATCACATACCAGTTAAACCACCTGACATAAATAAAACCATATAAGCTAAAGCAAATACAAAAGGTACATCTCATTTTAATGCACCATTTAATAATGTCATTGTCCAATTTACAATTTTAACTGTTGCTGGTAAAGAAATCATAACGGTAATAGTACTATACAAAGCTCTACTTCTGTGATCTAAACCAACTAAATACATATGGTGACCTCAAACAACAAAACCCATATATGCCATCATATAAATAGCTCAAATCATATGATGTTTTGAAGCAATACGTCTAGTATTAGAATAAGGTAAAACCATATTCATAATACCAAAACTTGGAATAATCAAAATATAAACTTCTGGGTGACCGAAAAATCAAAATAAATGTTGGAATAAAACAGTATCACCACCATAAACAAATTCAAAAAAAGTAGTTTGTCAATGTCTATCAAGTAATAACATAATCATAGCAGCACCTAAAACTGGTGTAACTAAAGCTAACATACGCATAGTTAAAAATAACGCAATAGTAATAAATGGTAATAAAACACGTCTATTTCTTAGACCAGGCATGCTTAAAGTTCTTCTAGTAATTAATAAATTTGTAAATGAAATTGTTGTACTTACACCTGCAAAAATAACAGATAATACAGCGATATCTTGACTACCAATACCTGTAAATTTTGTA
>JBKHVI010000122.1:0-725 GCA_046570105.1 Bacteriovoracia bacterium | reverse complement strand
CGGTCTTCACCATCATGAGCATGAATGATGAAGAAGTAACTGTTGACGGTAACCATCCTATGGCAGGTAAAGACCTGTTCTTCGATGTTGAGATCACAACGGTTCGTGCTGCTACTGAAGAAGAAGTGGCTCATGGACATGCTCACGGCGCTCACGGCCACGGACATCACTAGATGCTTCACAGGGAATGGATTTATCGTCCATTCCCTGAGTTCCTGTCTAAATCTTAGACATTAAACCCTCATATTTCTTCGTTTAGTTGGCGCGGGCCTTGCAAAAGCCTTCGCTATGAAACCTTTATTTCTCATCCTATTACTTTCACTCAATGCCTATGCCCAAGACCGCATCTTGAAGCTTGAGTCTCGTCATTTAGCAGCTCGTGTCTTCGCTCCTGAAGGTATCACTGTTAAACCTAACGGCAGTTTCGTTGTCGGTAGTAACACTGAAGGCCGTGTACTCGCCCTTAAGCATAAAAATAATCGTCTCGCTCATGATGGTGAATTATTCGATTACTCCACTATCACAGGCTGGGATCCTGAAGTTTCCATGGTCATGGGAATGGCGGCGGAAAAAGATGATTTTATCTGGGTCGCGATTTCAGGTCTGCAGGGTGGTTGTATCGCTGGGCTTATTCCATCAACGCGAGAATCTCGCTTAGTGAAGTGTGGTTTAGGCGACGTGAATGGACTGGTGGTTGGTCAAAAAAATCAAATGCTCTACGTGAG
>JBKHVI010000121.1:0-865 GCA_046570105.1 Bacteriovoracia bacterium | reverse complement strand
AGCAAAAGTGAGAGAACCAATGTTTTCATAGTAACTCCTTAGTTAATCATGATCAGAGCCTATGAAAGTTTTTATAGGAAGTCATTTTTAACTCATCGCTTCTATTAACCAAAAGGTGTCAGCTACTTTCTGGCCTTAACACCTTGTGATCACTTTCCAAAAGGTGTCAGTTACTTTGTGGTGGGTTTTTTCTAGGATTTATTCACCAGGAGAATCCCCATGATTGCATCAACCGTTCTTAAATGTATTATGCTCGCTCAATTTCAAGTGAATGTGGTTGAGGTGCCGATTGATGAGTATGCCATGGCGACGATGAGTCAGGTGCATAATGGCATGCAGTTTGAGGCGACGGTGATTGAGGGGAAGGTGAATTCGATTTCGATTGAGTCGCTGGAGTTGCCGCTTAAGACGATGTCGTACTCGTCGAGAGATTATGATCAGCGAAGCTTGTCAACGCGCCTGGATTTCAATGGCAAGCAGGCCAGCATGGACTGCGATATCAACTAACCAAAAGGTGTCAGTTACATTCTGGCTGAAGCGGTGCTTACTGATAAGTGTGTTGGAACTATTATTTTATTTAAACTGCGGATGCTGTCTGATCCGCGCTGCAAATTCCTCTTCATCCGTGTGACTTAACTCGCGTGCCGTTTTGGTGTGGCTGCGCTCCCAGCGAGTGAGCCAATCTTGGCCCAGTAAAGGCATATCAAGTTGATGTGCGAGCTTAGGATCATTGAAGGCGACGGTGGTGGTGCTCTTGGGGCCGCTGGCGGGGCCTGGTCCCACACTCCAGCCAGAAGCGAGAAGGGTGGCGCGCACCGCGGTTGAGGCGGAGTAGTTTAAGAGTTGCACTTCAAGCCCCTGGCAG
>JBKHVI010000120.1:0-1014 GCA_046570105.1 Bacteriovoracia bacterium | reverse complement strand
GAAAATTGGTTTAGAGCAATTCCTCGCTGATCACGCAAAATCAAAGAAATAAGTAACTGATCTTTTCGGGCGGTCATTAATTTGGCCGCCATTCCCACATATTTTCCCATTAAATGCCGATAAATCCTCTGGGTAACTTACTCAAAGGATCACGGTTTTGTTGCGATTGTTTGTTCTTCTTATTCTCGTCTCGTGTGTGGGTAGTGAAACACAAGAAGTCACTTCAGGTGGCGCGAGCAATCCTCTGGCGCCAAGTCGCTGGCCTTTAAACCGCTTCCCCAAAATTATGAAAATTTCTTCCAGCTTCACACCCCAAGAGCGCACGGAAATTCGCTCAAGTGGTCTTGCTTGGAATACCGCCATGAGTGGCGCTGTCACTTTCCTTACCATTTCTGGTAACGATGGCGACACGGTTCCCGATCGCTCCAATGTTTCAAATCTCGATTCACTCTTAGACGGTGTCTTTGCCGTCTATAAAGGTTCAACTTGGCATCGTGATCTTCCCTCCACAGCTCTTGCAGTGACTCAAATTTTTGGTGTCCGCCAAAATCGTGGAGACGCTGATGAGTATGTTGAAATTGTCGAAGGTGATATTCTCATCAACTGGACTTTTCCGTATAAGCCCACCGACATCACGGGCTACGATCTCTACTCCGTCGTTCTTCATGAGTATGGCCACTTCCTAGGTCTCTCTCATACTTCAAACTGGGGCCATGACAGTGTCATGTTCCCTTCGATTGATAAGGCGACGACTTTTCCAGCTCCGGGAAGTTTCGATGTCAGCAATTTGCGCGTGAAATACAATCTTAATGGTGGTGCACTGACTGCACTAGGAGCTCGCTCTCAAACAAAGACACCCGAGAAAGCATCATCTAAAGAAGATGTTTTGAACTCCGGCAAAGGTGTAAGAATTCTTTTAGAACTTCATTCGAATGGCGAATGTGTGCATAAAATAAATGGGACCCGCGTGGAGTCCCATTTTGTAAAACTAAAGTAAGTTACGAAGTTCCGCTT
>JBKHVI010000119.1:0-1632 GCA_046570105.1 Bacteriovoracia bacterium | reverse complement strand
GCAAAAAAATTTATGATCACGGTTTGATCTTGATACTTACCTAAGTCGACGACTTCGCTATTAGTAAAGGCCGGCAATTTCACATCACTTAAGCTTTGGGCTTGGGCGTGCAGTGCCAATGACATTACGAGAGAGAAGATGAAGACTCTGAGCATACCGATCCTTTTGGCATTAATTTGAAAGCTTTTTTAGAAAGATGAACGGCACCATCTTTGGTTACAACAAAGCCAACCAATGATTCTTTATTTAAATACTCCATGCCGGTTTTTAAATTCATCACGATGACAGAAGTTGCGATGGTATCAGCTTCAATGGCGGTGGGTGCCATAATCGTGCAACTGACAATTTCATTGGTGGGAAATCCAAGTTTCGGATCAATAATATGATGAAACTTACGCTCGAGCTTCTGCGTCGATTTTACATAATTGATATAATCCCCAGAAGTGGCCATGGCACCGTTTGCCAGTTGCACCATCCCCATGCTCTTTTTTTGGTCTTCACTAAATGGATTTCTGACTTGTAGGCGCCAAGGTCTCGGAGCATCTTTCTGACTGTGAACTCGTACATCACCTGAGCCATCGACCAGAAAATTACTGATGTTTTGCTCACGCAAGATTTGATAGAGCTTGTCGACGGCATGGCCTTTACCAATCCCACCCAAACCTATTTTCATTTCTTTATGAGGCAAAAAGACTGTTCGCTTCTTCTGATCAAGTTGGATCAATCGATAATTTACAAATGCACGTCTCGCCTCTATCTCAGCGGTATGAGGCATGACTCCACTTTGCCGTGCGCTTCGCCAAAGTTGTCCCACACTGGCGTAACTTATATCAAAAGCGCCTTCCGTGTTCTCGGAAATTTTTATGGCACGCTCAATTAAATCGAAAGTTTCTTGATCGACTTCCACTGGAGTGACACCAGCTAAATCATTAATGCGATTGAAGGGTGAAGGTCTAAAATCTGTCAGTTTATCTTCTAATAAACTGATCTCATCAAAGGCGGCTTCTATTGCCTCTTTTACACGATGGGCCTCATGCTCACTGGCCGTCCATGCAAGAACAGTGAATGGCCCCCCCATTAGTTTTCGTGTAGCTTGAATTTTCATTAGAACACTACTCCCACACCCACTTGATAGATTGAATACGTGAGTCCGTTCGTGCGTTGATACATATAAGCACCCACGCTTAATTCTAATTCACTGGCATGTCCAAACGGCTTAATCGCAATAGCATCTTGACCAAAATGAAGACCGAAGCGAGTCGAACTGAATTGCGCTAAATCTGAGGCGCTGGTCATGTATTTTTCAGTTGTAGCGAATTCTTTCTCAAAATACTTAGTGGCACTTTGTTGATGAAACCGCACAGTGGGCATCATAAACCAATCTGACTCACTACTTGCCCATCGCAGACCGGCCTCCGCCGTGTGGGCCTGAATCTGCCAGTCATCTTGATAAAAGCGATAACTCAAATGTGTCGCGACATCATCGCTAAATCCGTGTACCCATTTTGTATAAAGTGCGTGGCGAGTTCTTTTACTGGGTAGCTCTTCTGTTTGTCGCTGAAATGGATCAGTCGGCTCGTCTAAGACTTGAACGGTACTGGCAATTGAGTTGAGCATTCCATCCATCATGAC
>JBKHVI010000118.1:0-1658 GCA_046570105.1 Bacteriovoracia bacterium | reverse complement strand
ATCACGACGCGATTGCGACGAAAGTCGATTTTATAAATGCCCGTAGTCGTGGGCATCGATTCGTATTCATCGAGCTGAGGATAGGTGTGCTTCATGCCAAAGAGAGGTGCATCTGAAGCAAACAAGATATCGTCGTTAGCGGCATAGATCGGCGAGATGTTATTATACTCTTCTGGTTGCGGTGAGACTTTGGTGATCACGGGAGTTTCATTTTCACCAATTCGTGTGACTTCATAAATCTGCCAGCGGCGATAAGCGGCGCGATCAAAGCGCTCACGCGGACCACCCTCCATCATGGAAAATAAAATTTTCTCTCCACTAAAATGGACATTCGGCTGGCGAACAGCGATGGCACGCACGCCTTGTTGAATCTCGCCACTGGGAATGCCGAAGCCCGCCTCACGAGTAATATTTTTGAGCTTGCCGCTGGGATACATAATGTAGAGATCACCACCCGGAATGGAGTCGGTGATTTCGGTACCGTGATTTCCAAAAGCGTTGAGATGAGACTTAAGACTTACGACCGGTACGCTGGCGACAAACGCCACGGGATAGCTTTTAAGCTTAAGGCCCTCGCCAAATTTGTTGCTTCCCGAATCACTTGATTGACTGCAGCTAGCTGCCAAGAGCAAAGTGATAAGAAGCAGAGTAAGTTTCATAGGGAGTTTTTAGGTAAACTGAAGGCATCTGCAAAGGCCATACGTGTTGATATTTTGCAATGAGTTAACAGCTTGATAAACATAGTGAATCCTGCCATAAAGACGCTATGAAACTGCAGTCTTTGGGACATCAGTCCGAACTTATTTTTACTTCGTTTGATGGGGCGTTTGAAACTCGTCCAAACTACGCCGTTTTACGAACACTTTCTAACCCCAATTATTTTTGGGGCAATCTGCTCATTATGCCAAAAGCACCTCAAAAGGGTGAGTGTGAGAAGTGGGTTGAGCTCTTTAAAAAGGAATTCAGCGATCCGCGTATCTATCATCAGACGTTCACTTGGAATGAAGATCAAGCTGGAGATGTGGGTGAGTTTCTTGAGCGCGGTTTTGAATTAGAATCCTCGGCGGTCATGCAAGCAAGCATTGTTCATCCACCGCCGAAATTTAATTCTGAAATTATCGTTCGTCCGATCACATCACTCGAGTGGAGTGAGATGATTGAGTTGCAGGTGCGTGCCGCCGACGATCATCTTCCGAAAGTTGAATGGCGTAAATTCTATGAGGCCCAATCCAAGCGCTATATCGCTATGGAAGTAGCGGGCATGGGACATTGGTTTGGCGCCTTTCTTGAGAAAAAATTGGTTGCAGGCCTTGGTATTTATCATCATCAGGGCCTTGGACGTTTTCAAAGTGTGGCAACTGATCCCGCTTTTCAGCGCCGTGGAATTTGCGGCACTCTTGTCTACCAATCCGCGCGCTATGCTTTAGAGAAAATGCCTATCAAGCAATTGGTGATGTGCGCTGATCCTGATTACTTCGCTTTGAGAATTTATCAATCAGTGGGATTTAAACAAATTCGCATCGATCACGGTGTGTGTTGGTGGGATCGATCGCATAAAACATGATCTGCATCAGTCCATTTTTTTGTTCGGTATCGCTAACAGGAAATTAGTTTTTTTTCATAGAAGTTGACGTTCGATACATCAAACAAAAATTAAG
>JBKHVI010000117.1:0-2027 GCA_046570105.1 Bacteriovoracia bacterium | reverse complement strand
TTGAAGCAAACCAATTCTATGGAGAGGGCCATGCTTAGGCCAAATCAGAATTTACACAAGATTTCTTACACCACCGAAAAACTTATAAAGAAGTCATCAGGAAATAAATTTATTAGGGATGCAAGTGAATATATTCAACAAAAACTACTCAACTAAGGAGGATCGAAGTGAGTGTAAAAGCAGTTGAAACATTATTAAGAAATTTAAGGCTTAGTACGGCGGCATCAGAGCTGGTGCCAGTTCTGAAAGAAAGTAAGGAGAATGTAAGCCTGGGTTGGATTACAAATCTTTTACAAAGGGAATTGGATTCCAGGTCAGAGAAGTCGCTTCAGTCAAAAATTGCAAGGTCAAAGATTCCAGAATTAAAGTCTCTGGAAACTTTTGACTGGAATTTTAATCCGCAGATTAACAAGGATAGGATTGAAGAGATCGCCTCCCTGGATTTTGTATCGGAGAATGGGATCGCTTTGTTTCTTGGGCAACCGGGAACAGGAAAGAGTCACATTGCCTCAGCAATAGGTTTAAAGGCCATTTATGCTGGCAAAACTGTTTACTGGAGCTCACTAAAAAGATTGTCCGAGGAAATAATCCGAGCGAAGGCAAAGAATGAACTGTCGCTCCTTTTTAAAAAGATTCTTAGCTCTAACCTTTGGATCTTGGATGATTGGGGGGTAGTAAGCTTAAGTCGTGAAGTCTCGGAAGAAGTTTTTGATCTTTTAGACCGGAGAACCTTCAGTACGGCAATGATCTTGACGTCAAACCGAGATGTTGATGAATGGCCGGAAGTATTTGTTGATCCTGTTCTGGCCTCAGCGGCCATTGATAGAATTTTTGACCGAGCAAAGGTGACGGTTTTTAAAGGTAAGAGTTACAGAGCGGAAGGAAAAAATAAAGTAAGAGTTGCAAAAAAGAAAGAGCTGACGTTATAACTCAGCCGTGGTGGTGACCTAAGGTGGAATTTAGGTGGTGACCATCAAGTGGGAATCGACAGTCTAAAGGGCTTCGTGAGGTTATAGAGTCACTTCCACACCTAGGAGTGTCGATTCCCACTTGATGGTCACCACCTAAATTCCACCTTAGGTCACCACCACGGCTGAGTTATAACGTCAGCTCTTTCTTTTTTGCAACTCTTACTTTATTTTTTCCTTCCGCTCTGTAACTCTTACCTTTAAAAACCGTCACCTTTGCTCGGTCAAAAATTCTATCAATGGCCGCTGAGGCCAGAACAGGATCAACAAATACTTCCGGCCATTCATCAACATCTCGGTTTGACGTCAAGATCATTGCCGTACTGAAGGTTCTCCGGTCTAAAAGATCAAAAACTTCTTCCGAGACTTCACGACTTAAGCTTACTA
Organism: Bacteriovoracia bacterium; assembly: GCA_046570105.1. Classification (GTDB taxonomy): domain Bacteria; phylum Bdellovibrionota; class Bacteriovoracia; order Bacteriovoracales; family Bacteriovoracaceae; genus UBA6144. The sequence goes on along the minus strand of JBKHVI010000117.1, from coordinate 672 downwards.
CCCCCCAATCATCCAAGATCCAAAGGTTAGAGCTAAGAATCTTTTTAAAAAGGAGCGACAGTTCATTCTTTGCCTTCGCTCGGATTATTTCCTCGGACAATCTTTTTAGTGAGCTCCAGTAAACAGTTTTGCCAGCATAAATGGCCTTTAAACCTATTGCTGAGGCAATGTGACTCTTTCCTGTTCCCGGTTGCCCAAGAAACAAAGCGATCCCATTCTCCGATACAAAATCCAGGGAGGCGATCTCTTCAATCCTATCCTTGTTAATCTGCGGATTAAAATTCCAGTCAAAAGTTTCCAGAGACTTTAATTCTGGAATCTTTGACCTTGCAATTTTTGACTGAAGCGACTTCTCTGACCTGGAATCCAATTCCCTTTGTAAAAGATTTGTAATCCAACCCAGGCTTACATTCTCCTTACTTTCTTTCAGAACTGGCACCAGCTCTGATGCCGCCGTACTAAGCCTTAAATTTCTTAATAATGTTTCAACTGCTTTTACACTCACTTCGATCCTCCTTAGTTGAGTAGTTTTTGTTGAATATATTCACTTGCATCCCTAATAAATTTATTTCCTGATGACTTCTTTATAAGTTTTTCGGTGGTGTAAGAAATCTTGTGTAAATTCTGATTTGGCCTAAGCATGGCCCTCTCCATAGAATTGGTTTGCTTCAA
>JBKHVI010000116.1:0-2264 GCA_046570105.1 Bacteriovoracia bacterium | reverse complement strand
TCCGGTGTTTTTGTCGCTGGATCCGGCAATAAAGAAGACGATTCACTGGGAGTAATTTCTTCGGGATCATCTAAGTCTTCGGCTAAAATCGGAGCACTTATTTTGGGTTCAACGGGTTTTTGAACAAGAGGTGTTGGCGTCGCAATTAAATCACTCATGGATAATTTAATCGCTTCATCTAATGCTAATTCACGAGAGAGTTGGGCGGCCTTCAGGGCCCGTGCGGCATGAACGGTTCGGGCACTTAAAATTTTGCCTTTGAGTTCAGTTAATTCTTGGCCCGTTTCAATTAACAATTTTTTGAGATCACTGGCTTTTAGTTTTTCATTTATTTCCAGGCAGCGAGCCGCCAAGTTGGCGACACTGGGAGCGGCCATACTCGTTCCAGAGGCGGGAGTTTGAGTCAGTCCTGTCTCTTGTGTATAGACAGAAGGGATGAGTGATAAAACCCCTACACCGGGAGCGGCGATATCGACATGCTGTACTCCCCAATTTGAAAAATGTGCCAAACGATCGCCGTTTAAGGCCGCCACACTTAATAAATGATCGCGGCGAATACGAGAGGGGAAGTGGTGGTTTTCATCATTGTTTTGGCCTGAGTTTCCGGCAGAAAAAATGTAGAGAGTATCGGGATAACGTGCCAGAATTTTTTCCGCTCGATGGTAGAGAGAATCAAAATATCCATTCACAACATCACGCAGTTTGATGGGATCAAGTTCAAGCCCAGTGATCTCTTTATGTAATTCAGCAAACCGGCGCAAGATATGTTTTTGACTCACACCATAGGAGCCGTTCACCACACGTATTTTGTGTAAATGAATCCAGGCGAGCATCTTGCGCATTTTTCTAATACTGCGTTCTTCCGAAAGTTTAATTTGTCGAAGGAACTCAGCTTCCGAGTGGCGCAAGATGGGTGAGGTAGGGATGGCCTCAGATTCTACAATCAAGGTAGGAACATCAATGCCGAGGCCTCGTACTGGAAAGACTTCAATTCCCGGAGCATCTTTTAAAAGAATTCCGGTCACCAAGGTTCCATGAGCGTGTTTTTTAAAGAGACGAAGATTTTCTTTAAAGGCCTTGTCCTGGGCCTTACGCTCAAGCCATGCTCGCTCGTTGGCATTAAGGCCTTGTTGATGGGCCTGGGCCTTTAGTGTGCGATAGAGCAGAACTTCTTGAAGAACATCATTGGGTAAGACAGCTGATTTCAAATGAGTGTTGTCTTGAAAAGACCAGCCGCTAAAGCCAGGTAGGGCGATGGCACCTTCTTCATCGGTTTCACCTAGTTTTAAACGAGGTTTGAGCACCTCATTATCAAGATCAAAACCGGTATCAATGACAGCGACAGTCACCGAATGGGCGAGCGTTGGAATGAATAAAATGGAGAGTAAAAAAAACCACCTCATAATGGCCATTGTGCCATGGCAATCTCACTCGACAAACTCTTAAGTGCGATGAAAAAATGACGGCAATTGGAAAACAAATCCAAACAAAAAAGATCAGGTAATCCATTTGAATGATTGGCAACAAAAAGAGTTATTCATTCGTCATCAATCGGTGGCCAAGCTTGACCAGTTTTTTAAACTGCGCCCGATTACCGATGTGCCTCGTGAAGGAGCGGAAGTTCTTTATCTTCAAGGGGTGACACCTGAGGCCTTGTACACGGCATATCATGATTTGCTAGAAGTCATGCCATGGTTGTACCAACAAGGGGCCCGCTCATGGTGTGATGTGGGTTGCGGTGTCGGACGTACTTGTTTATTGTGGACTTGGCTTTATAGCGATACGAAATCTTTTGGCATCGAAATGGTGCCTGAGCGTCTAGAAGAAGCTCGTGCTGCTACCAGATCTCAGACGCCACCTCGTAATATTTGGATTGAAGCGGATTTTTCTTCTCCCTCCACAGAACTACCAGACGTCGATGTCTATTTCATTTATCTGGCAACAGGTCCTCAGCTTGATGCCGTTTTGGCCAAACTGAAAAGTCGCTCACGCTCGTCTTGGGTGGTGGTCGTTGAATCTCATGGAGATCTCAAGCCGCGATTACAGTGGGAAGCTTGGTGGCTGGCCCCTACCGCTCATCGCTTTGCGCTGACTTCTCATCGCCATGATCCTTGGATACAAATTTATCGCACTCGTCCTGATCATCCGGTGCTGTCTTTGGAAGAGGCATGGGAAGGTCGGACTGGTTTGATGCCCAGTGATTTGGCGATCCATCCTTCACCCTTAGGATATTTACTTAGTAAATCGCGCCAACTGAATTGGGA
>JBKHVI010000115.1:0-2472 GCA_046570105.1 Bacteriovoracia bacterium | reverse complement strand
CAGATATCACCGAGATTCACTCCCTCGTGCGTGAGTCGACCGGGCCAAATGGGGCCCAGCCCATCGAGTACTGCACGAAGTACACCTGTCGCAGGAATGGTTGTACCGTATCGAGTGATAAGATAATCAATAATGTTGCCAGGGCGGCCATCTTTGAAAATCGTTTTATTACTCTCAAGCACAGCACCAAGATTATTTAACAAGCGAACACGCCCCTCAACACCGATGAGTGGATTGTTGGCAGATACTTGAAAGCCCGTTTCAATATCAAAGGCAGTAAGATTTATTAAACCTTCAGAATCCGTTTTAAGACTTTTTTTGTCAGAGCAGAAGCTACCTTTCATAAACATATGAAACGAAGCCACTCCCAGGCCCTCTGAGCGATTGTAGTCTTTGTCTGTTTCTTGCTCGTGAAACTTCCATTGAGCTCCTGCTCCGGCATCGAGCAAAACAGAGGGGATCACCAGATCAAGCTTCACGCGCGCTCTCTCTAATGCATCTCCGGTGATTTTTGCTTCCAGCCAACGAGCACGATCAACGCCTGCTGGACGAAAATGTCCCCAGCGTGAGTGAAACGGAATATTGAGGTCAGGATAATTTTGGCGAATAGTAGCGAGAACATAATCAACTGTGAATGCAAGCTGCTCTTCGTGGACACGAAAGTGCGAGCGACCATTAATGGCCTCCTCATAGACTTTCTTAGCAGAGTCGCGAATGACCTGAGGGGAAAGAAGATAATCTAGATTACTCAATGTCTCTCCCCTTCACTTTGACGAGTTCTTCGCCTTTTTTGATTTCGCCTGCCGTGAAATAGCCAGCGGCTTTTTTAGCTTCCATTTCAACTTGCGCATCTTTCGGGATCAAATCATCTGGAATAGAAACACGATTCACCACTTCGATACCTGAACCAACAATGGCGTCGTATTTCATATTGCTCATGGAATGAAGATTATGAATTTTCTTAATACCAAAGAGATGCAGAACATCAGGCATAAATTCTTGGAAGCGTGCATCTTCCACTCCAGCGACACATTCAGTGCGCTTGAAGTAAGTCGCAGCCGAATCACCACCTTCTTGGCGTTTACGAGCGTTATAAACGAGGAATTTAGTCACTTCACCCAGAGCACGGCCTTCCTTGCGGTAGTAAGCAATAATCCCTACGCCACCCTTTTGTGCGGTTTCAGCTGCGTGCTCAATTCCGTACATAAGATAAGGACGACAAGTGCAAATATCAGAACCAAACACATCTGAACCGTTACATTCATCATGCACACGACAAGAGAGTTCGATATTGGGATTGGCGAGATCTTGTGGGTTACCAAAAATATAAACCGTTGTACTGCCAATGGGTGGAAGCCACACTTTTAAATCTGGACGAGTGATGAGTTCGGGGTGCATGCCACCTGACTCAGTATAAAGAATACGACGAAGTGACCCTTCATCAATATTTAAACGTGCGGCCATTCCCGGCAAATACCAAACAGGCTCAATCGCCACTTTTGTGACTTTGATGTCCATGTTTGCCAGAATGATTTTTCCATCGGGCTTCAAGCGACCTGCCCGAATAGCATCGTGCAACTCTGGGATCTGTAAGTGGGCCTGCGTAACGGCAATTGATGGGCGAATATCATAGCCCTTATCAAAGAGAACTTTAAAATGATTTTGCGGATCAAGTCCCCAAGGATCAAGCGAGACAATCTTAGTTGAATCAAACCAAGACGGGTGTGGGCCAATCTTCACGGGACTAAAAGTATTATTTAAATCCGGGCGATGATTGGGAGCAAACTTTCCACTGGCAATCGATAGTGCGCGGAAGACAGCATACGAACCTGAATGGGATCCAATCGCATTACGTGCACGCGGATTAGTTTGTGAAGCCACTACAGCGCCGCGCTTGATCGGATCTTTCTCACCCCAAGCTAGAGGCAGTGATTCGGGATATTTCAAATTTTGATGGGTCGCGAGCACTATATGTTCAGCGCGCTTATCAGTTGTTTCCATAATTACCTCTTAAGACATCCAGTTGGAGTCGTTTTGTTTTTCCCATTTCGTTGTCACTTTCTTCACATCACTCCAGAAATCCAAAGAATGAACTCCCGTGATATCACCGTGACCAAATTTTGAAGCATTCACACCACCAAAGGAGAATGGTTCACGAGGAACCGGCACACCCACATTCACACCAATCATACCGGCGCGTGCCTCACGAGTGACTCGCTCTGCGAGCGCTCCATTGGAAGTAAAGACAGAACAGGCGTTGCCGTATTCACTCGTCGCTTGGATCGCCAGGGCTTCCGTCGAATCTTTGCAATGAACGATAGAAATAATCGGTCCAAATAATTCAATCTTAGCGGCTTCAGAACCTGGTTGAACCTGATCAAGCACTGTAGGACCAAGCCAGTTACCACCTTCAAATCCAGCAGGAGCTTTGGCTTTGCGACCATCTAATAGAATGCGAGCACCAGCGGCTTC
>JBKHVI010000114.1:0-2853 GCA_046570105.1 Bacteriovoracia bacterium | reverse complement strand
GAGACGCTACCCAATTACCTGGAAGAGTGCTTTGCCGGGGCCAGAAACCGAATTTACACAAAAATTTTGACAGCACCGTAGTTATTCCGAAGAGCGCCACGAATACTTTGCTCAACACAGGCACCGCCGTTAGCACCCGTTATATAAAGATGGTTAATACCTTTCTCAGCTAACAGTTTATTTAATTGTTCTTTGGCCTTCGAATCATCGAACATTCCGTCAGTGGCTTTCTTGACCACCGAAGCTTGATCATAATCTTTGGCAGCAGCACTTAAACGTTCATTGGTCACACCAAAGGCATAGCCTGGCCACTCGTACTCGATAAAAATAACAGGGATATTGGCAGCACGAGCTTGTAAAATCATACGCTCTTGCTCTGCAAGTATATCTGCTACTTTCTTAGCATTTTCTAAGTCTTTATCATTGCCACCGCGTTCAACAAAGTATGGCTGCATATCAATGACAATCAGCGCTGACTTTCCGACTTGCGCCCAAAGACTAAATGAAAGAATGAGCAGCAGTGTCGTAAATAACGATTTAATTTTCATGCAAGTTTTCTCCCTAACCTCAGCCTCTTATCGAGAGAAACTAGACAATACTTAATTCAAATTAAATTACTCAGGAACTTCTAATGTTTACGCTGAAAAAACCTTCGGATGGCCAGCAAAACCAGGCAAGGGAGCCATACATAGACAAATTCAGAGCCTAAAACCACCAGCCCGCGCATAGTAAAGAAGTTACGCACGCCAATCGGTGAAACTTGGATCCCACGCCACGGGAAGAAGTAGCGCTCATTATTAAATGGCCAGAAGAAGGCGACTCCTAATCCCCCATTGGTGAAGGCATCAAGAATTGCATGGGAAATAAGTGAAACAAAGGAAAACCAGAATAAGTTTAGTTTTTTAGCTCGAAAGAAAGCATGAGTGGGCACCAAGGCGAAAGAAACGATGAGAGCAAAAACAATCGAGTGAGTGAATCCACGATGGCCCCAGGGAGACGCGTAAGGAATGCCAAAACGAAAGGCAATCACATCGAGATCCGGGGCCACTGATAAAAACAGTCCCAACCAAAGCAATCGAAGCGTAATTCTTTCTTGGCCCGCCAGACTCCGGGTCACTAAGGGAATAGCAATATGTGAGAATGCAGAAGCCATAAGTGATTCTAAGGCTTAATTCCTAAAAGTGCATGACACCTTTTGGAAGAAAACATAAAAATATTGCTGTTATAACAACCCAAATACCTTTCTCAAAGCATCGTTCATTAGATTGGTGTAAGAGATATCATGTTTTTGAGCAATTCCCCGAATGACTGAAAGTAGGTCGGTATCGAAATTGGCGGTAATTTTCTCTTTCGGTATTTTTGTTAAGCAAGGTAGTGAGCTGATATCGACATCTATATTCCCAAATTTATGAGATGGTGATTGATCAACACGCTTTAATGCTTTAGACAGATTTGGTTTTTTGGATTTAGTCTTGCTCATGCAGTTTCTCCCAACAGCTCACGTGGTGGAGCGTAGACTTTAATCTGCCAATTGTTAGTCTCAAGCACTACGCCCACTTTCATAGTACCATACTTTTTGCCATATTTCTATCCATACAATTTTATTACCTAGCTCCTTAGACTTGCACGAGAGGGGCCAAGTGAGTTGCAAGCTAACGAATTAAAATCACTAACTAATTGGCGAGATGCGAAAATAAAAATGTCCCTATTGAGGGTAAAAATCACTCGCGGCAAGAGAGTGTGTCCTAAAAGTGCATGACACCTTTTGGCGGGGTATGTTAAAAACGGGCCATTCTAAGGGGTGTTTATGCGTATGTTGTGGCTTGCTGGTTTCCTGCTCACTCTCTCTCACGCCCAGGCACAAAGCTGCCAACCTGTGATTGATCTCACCAACACCGCTGTGGCCACAGTCAAAGAAGGTCATGATCGTAATATTCAACTGGTCGATGTCGCAGTTGAAATGGATCGCTACTGCCCAGGTGAAACTGTCAGCATGACCCTGCTTGTTTTGAGTGAAAGCGCAGTCGTCGGAGAGCATTTACAAATTGCAGAAATCAACACGCTAATGATTTCTGCTGGCCAGATTAGCTCAGGACTCTCTATCGGAATCATTGGTGATGATGAATGGAACGAAGACCGCACTTTCAGTGTGCGTGTGATCAATCCAAGCCATGGTACCGTGAACTTGGCACAGGCCGGTTTTGTGATCACCAATGATGATCCTAAAATCACCATGATCATTCCCTCTTCTGTGAAAGAACCAAGAATAGGCATGAAGGAAGTTCCTTTGCGTGTTGAACTCTCAATGCCTGCTGATCGGATTGTTCGTGGTGAGATTGAAATCCGTGGTCTCAATGCGACTCAAGGTGATGACTTCGCATCGTCACATTCAATCGGCTTTGAACTTCTTCCCGGCGATACGAGCTTTGATTTTTTACCCAACACCTTCGCCGTTTTAAGCGATGATCTAAAAGAGAAAAGTGAGCGAGTAACTTTTTTCATGAACACTGTCACAAATGCCAGTGCTTATCCTGAACAGACTAATCTGTTTATCGAAGACCCAGCCGCGCAATATCGTGCGATAATAGAATCAGTCATTACTGGTGTTGATAGCGGTCGCATAGCGATGATATCAACTTACAAGCATTCACTTGAACTCACTGAATCAGATACGACAGCTGGATTGTTTGAATCACCTGCCTCTGCTCCACACTACACACATCGTTTAGTGGGTGCGCCCATCACACCCGTCACTCGTGCTGGTCTTTTACAAGCGAGTTCGGTGATTAACGGGGAAACACTCGAGCGCTTTCGCTTAGAATTTGTTGAAGCACCCGTCGAGATCTATCCCTA
>JBKHVI010000113.1:0-2863 GCA_046570105.1 Bacteriovoracia bacterium | reverse complement strand
TGAGTGGAAATGATTTCGCCGGAGGCGGTTATGAACAGGATGTTCGGTATGCAGGCGAAGGCCTGGATGGCCGTGAGCCTGCGCAAATCCGCCCGTCACCTCCAAATAATTTCTAGGGTTCTGAGTTGAATCATGAAAAATCGGAAGCAAACCTTGTGATACAGCAGTGTAGGGCTATTAGAATTTTGCTTCAGTTAATCAAAACAAATCTTTCAGTTTTATAAATTATCTTTAATTTTATAACTAAACGATAATCAATTCGTGGGGAGTAATTCACTATTCCAGTACGCAAGATCGTCAACACGGCTTAGCCCGGTCTGCGCATAAAGAATGAGACCACATAAATTTCTAGGAGAAGTTTATGCGTGTCGCATGTTTTATCTTTTTCGCTTGTCTTATTTCCAGTGCATGCTCGTCAACTACCAATCGAACAGAAAGTTTGAGGCACAAACCCATTTCATTTGGGCCCATGATGGATCAATCATCCTTAAACTATGACTACCTTAATCGCGGTTATTAAATCGTAGTAATTAAACTCAAAAAATCAGGAGATACCATGAAGACTTCAATCGACAAAATTCGAATTCTAACCAAACAAAATTTCAAAGAGGACACTCCTTTAGTGTCCATTTTTGTTCCCTTAAGAGGAAACGAAATACCCTTGAATACGATGTTTAACAGTCTCGTAAGAGCGGCGAACAAAATAATACAGCGCGATGGTTTTAAACAGGTGCAGCTTAAGATCCCAGACTGGCGTTTTTGGATCACCGAGGGTGCTGTGTCTCTGGCCATCTATCACGCAGAAGGGGTGACCACGATCATTCCACTTAATATTAACATGCCGCCTCGCATGATCGTTGCCAATAGCTTCCATGTCAAACCTGTGTTGGCATCTTCAAGTAATATCGGTGAGGCCCTCTTGATGACTTTTCACAATCGGGGGTGTTCTCTGACTCGAGTCACGGCAACAGGGTCGATGCTACATGAAACCTACATCCCATCGAGATACGACTTAAACAATAAGTGGCTTGAGCAGCTTTCGCGTGCTCATCTTCGTGACTTCATCGAGCACATGAAAGCAGAGGTCGAGTCTATTCAAAATAAGCAAACGCGGTTTTTAATCATCGACGGTGCTAGTGAAGAGCTTATTCAAAGAGCCGATGTCTGGACGAAGCTCAGAATTCCGGTTCGCATTTTGGAGCGGACTGTTACCTCTCAAAGCACAGACGAAGGAGTGAAGGAAGCGCAAAAGATGCTATTCCAATTTGAGAAAGATAGGATCAGAAAGAGTGTCAATGAAGCCATTTCTACGAATCGTATAATTCATAGTGAAGATAAGATTGATGATGTGGCGAAGCTTATTCTTCAGAGGAAAGTAAAAAAGATATTTCTCTCACTTGAAGACCTTGAGTTCGGCGAACTAGACGCCAAAAGCGGTGCCGTAAAATTTCATAAAGCTCAGAAAAATACAAGAGATGATGATGTACTCGATGACCTTGCGGAGCTTGCGCTAAAAAACAGCGTCGAAGTCAATGTCGTATCTCGAGATTATCTCCCGAATGCTAAAAAACTTCTCATCGCGTGATCGAAATACTAATAATAAAAAAGTAGGAAAAAATGGTGAAGCTCATTGGATTAATTTTGATAAGTAGCTTAAGTGTTTCGTGTAACCAGGTCACCGAAATTGCCAAGGAAGAGGCGAACAAGGTTCTAGCTCAGACCGGTGAAAGTGCTCAAAAAGTGATCAAGGATCTAGGGCTTGTTTACGTCGAAGAAGGCGCCCAGACTGTGATCACTTATGACGAAGTAAATGCGGCTCAACAGGCCTGGTGCGATTCACTTGTGAAGATAGGTAAATTAAAGGAAGAGGGCGCTGACTATAAGAGTTATGCAGAAAAGGTGATTTCTGAATCGTATAACTATGATTACGGGAAAGTTTTTTTTAAACCGACACTCGCCCATGGGGCCCAGACCTTTCGAAATGATAAGAAAGGTGCTCTCGCATATTTCGTTGGTGGTGATCCAGATTATCCCAATGATAAAGGATTTGCTCTCGCTCCGTGGGTGAAGGCGAGATATGACAATGCGGGAGATGGCAATCAAGGGATTCAAATTTATGGTTCAGTGGCGATTACGATGGGTAATGTCTGGGTGACAGATAAAACTGGAAAAGAAGTCATGGTTGATAAAACCTGGGTATTTAAAAAAGGTAAAGACGGAAAACTCAGAATTATTGTCCACAAATCTGCTTTGCCGTTTAGTCCTTAATTTAATGTGTTGCTAACTATAAGGAAGTAAACTTTCTTATAGTTAGCAAAGTTGATCTGTAGAACTGGGAATATATATGTTCGATATTCAAATTTAATTTTGAAGGCGGTCTATCGGCAGTTAAAAACCTCGATCGATTTTCAATAGATCAGAAGCTTGAAAACCTAAAGAATAAAATCGCATGGTTTGTGGAATAACATAATCACAATGTGCCACATTCCAGTTTGTATGGTGCAACTCCCTTTGAGGTATATTTTGATATTTTTAACAAGGAAGATTTCAAGGAAGAAATTAATGAGAAAAGAAAAATGTTATTGGAAAGTAGAAAAAATAGTTATCTTCAATGCAAGAGTTGTATCCCATACACTTAGATCAATCAAAATGTTTGAGGTACAATTTTTGCACCTCAAAGCGGTTTAAGCAATTTCTTGGACGATCTCGGGATTGACTTCAATGATCTGTAACAGACGCCTCACACTTGGAGATGGTTTTCGAAGTCCCTGTTCCCAGTGTTTTACAGCGGCCGACTTCACACCGAGTAACTGGGCCAGTAGATCCTGAGTGAGATGATATTTGTGGCGTATGTTTTTGATCG
>JBKHVI010000112.1:0-2946 GCA_046570105.1 Bacteriovoracia bacterium | reverse complement strand
ATAGAGAAGTTGGTCGAACACAGCGGTGATCTTTCAGCGGTTCCATTACAACCACTTTTTCTGGCCCTACGGGCCACGACCAAAGATCATGCCGCCTTGATTTTACCCAAGCTTTCCCAGGATCAGCGTCAGGCCAGGTTGGATGTGGATATTTGGAAAAAAGATGAAATTGATCCTCAAGCAGCCAACTGGTGGCTGGATGTTTACGGCAACTGTCCTTCACAAGAAGTGCGCTCGGAGTTTGCTCATTCAGAAGATTTTTTATTAGCTCTTAAATGTCAGTGCACCATTCTCACTTTTGATGCTGAAGAGCCGGAATACCCTGAATCAGATAATTATTTTATCACTGAAGACAATCTGCTCTTAATTGAGTACCCAGAAGATTTTCCTTTTGTCTCTGAGCTGCGCCAGCTGGTGAAAGATCTTTACACCGAGATGGGTGTTGAGGGGGCTTACTCGCATCTATTTAAGATGGTGGCCGACTCTTACATGGTGATGGAAGAGGATAATTATCAACGCAAAAAAGAACGTCTGCGTGACTATGGTTTTGTTGATTATTACGAAGCACTGGAGCTTGATATCATTTTGGCGAGCCCTGATGCCGCGAAAGCCTTCATCCGTGAAAAGAAAGGCACGACAGGTGAAATTGATGACGATATGAAGAATCAAACTCTTCATGCTTCCACTTTGGTCGCCTACCAAGAAGGCCTAGATGACTTAAAGAGTGCTCTTGAAGCATTGAGCGATCGTCAGCGTCGTGATTACTTACAATTTAATTTCGTTCGACTTGTGAACGCTCGAATTATGGCGGAAGATGCGCTGAAAGGTGGAGCTGTGGCGATGACTCGCGCAGGATCACGCACTCGTCAGCGCCTTGAACTCGGTTTTAGTTTAGCGATGCAAGAACTCGGTCGCTTAGAAGATGTTTTTGCCAAACTTGATTTCACTGATCTTTATCGTTTGGGTAACACTTTACTCGAAACGCAAAAAAGAAAGCTTAAGCGCTCTTTGGGTGGCACTCCGTTTGAGCAAGAAGACCAAGAATATTTCCTTGGTATGTGGTGGACTAATTTTTTAAATCAATCTCTTGATGAGCCAGTAAAACTTAAAATTGATGGCTCAACACCTGCACAAGAAGTTCGAGATATGAGAACGTGGAATGCGTGGGTTAAATCATCTGATACATTTATCGCCGCCCTGCCATTTGTTAAGAAATTCCATCTCACCATCAAAAAGCTAGAGACAAGTGGCGACTTAATGGATGCTTTTTATCATAACTACGAATTAGCAACGGTTGATTTTGAGGCCATCATGCTTTCGAGTTTTGTGAATTTTGTCGGTGGGCATTTTGAGAGGGCCGATGCTTCTAAGATGGGAGTCTCACTGAGCGAATTAAAAGCCTTCTATCAGCGCTTCTTTCAAAAGCGCGGCAATGAATGGCTATTAAAAGGTGAGGAGGACGCAACTCTTGCGCCCGCACTAGAAGATTTTGCCAAACGTTTTGGATTAAGTGAAATTCCAGGTTTCACGTCTTGGCTCAAGCAAGTCATGGTTGAACAGATGAATGGTTATGAGATTGATACTATGTCTGACGAAGACTTCCGGCACGTCGGTGGTCCCTTGCTTTTTACTCCCGCACGCAACTAGCTTTTTTGCTCCCCTTGGAAAAAACCATCCCACAAAGAGGTGAGAGTTTTTTGTAAAGGGGATTCGGGCTTTTGTAAAAGTTTAAATAATTCATTTTTAAGCTGGGTATTGAGATTTCTTTGATGCTCGATGATACGCGGGCCTTGTTCATGACTTTTAACTACGGGCATTTTATCGGCCACCAGTGAGGCGACCTTTTTTAAGCGAATATTATCGTTTAATAAAAAGGTGAGGCTCTCTCCGCCAATATTCTTTCCACCTTTGTCCTGGGAAATTTCATCGGCAGTATGCTCTAGGAATTCTTCAAAACCTTTAAGATCATCGGACGAAGCAGAACGCAGAATTTTCTTTTTATCCATCAACTTTTTCTTTTGCTCTGAGACGCTGTAAAAGTTCAGAGTAAAAAGCTCCTTCTTTAACCAAATACCAAATCTTTTTATGATTTATCCCATACTCACGCACGACTTCTGCCATTTGGTGAGGGTCAGCGTTTTTGATTTCTTGTTGTAGCAGGCGATTGCGATCGAGCACCTGGGATTCCTTAACTGTGACTTTGGTGTCTTTTTGATTGTAGAACTTTGGCAGCGCTGACATTTCGGCCACGATAGGGATAAAGCCAACTGCCTCAGCTAAATCAGATACAAAAAATACGGGGTAGGGGTAGCGCCAAGAGGCGAGATGAGTATCAAACCAGTTGCCGATAACACCAATGACCTCGCGCTGCTCATCAAGAGATAGCGTTTTAACTACAAATACGACTGGACGTCGCAAGTTCATGTCTTCGTGGAGTAGTTTCGCAATCTCGATAAGATCAGCATTTTTAACGTTGATGATTTGGTAGATAGGCAGATTCATGCTTTAATTTAACCACGCCTTGGCTTTCTCTAACAGGAGAAGCTGTGGTTAACTTAATTTGTCGGATATGTGAATGATTCATCTCCCCGCCCTGGTTCTTCCAGGGGAGTACATTGCCCTTTTAAAAGTTCCAACTGCAGCAAGTGGAACCGGCTTGCCTGTGGTGGATATGTTAAGAAAGACTCCTGCACTTTATATGGTAATGGAGCGGGCCTTCCAGGAATTTAATGAACATAAAATCGGCCTAGAAAAGATCGCCACAACCTTAGGGTGGTCAAATTTTCGCGATCGCATGGCGTCGGTCTATATTTTCAAAGCGCTACACGGAACATTTCCAGATAAGACGGAAATGGAGCTTGTTCAGCAGGCGATTGATTTAGAAGCTCGCTTCACTGACAAGTCTGTCACTGGAACGTCTCGTATATTTATGTTGGGAATGTATTT
>JBKHVI010000111.1:0-3128 GCA_046570105.1 Bacteriovoracia bacterium | reverse complement strand
GTTTCGTGGGACCTGGCAAAGTCTTTCGTTGTGAGCGCACTGATGCCTCGCATGAGATGTGCTTTCACCAACTCGAAGGGATGATGGTGGGTGAGGATGTCTCGGTCGGGAATTTGATTTATTTCATGAAGACTTTGCTCTCTGAAATCTTCAAAAAAGATGTGGAAGTGCGTCTGCGTCCCGGTTTCTTCCCGTTCGTTGAACCAGGGTTTGAACTTGATATTAAGTGTCTTATCTGTGGCGGCAAAGGCTGCTCAGTTTGTAAGCATGTTGGCTGGGTGGAGCTTCTTCCTTGCGGCATGGTTCATCCGAATGTGCTCAAGGCCGGTGGCATTGATCCAGAAAAGTATAACGGTTTTGCCTTTGGGCTGGGCCTTGATCGCTTGGTGATGATGCGCTATGGGATTGACGATATTCGTTTGATTCATGGTGCTGACCTGCGCTTTAACTCTCAATTCAAAACGTTCTAAGAGGACTTATGCTCATATCCCTTGATTGGATCAAAGAATTCGTGGCCATCCCTGAGATGAGTCCAAAAGAGCTCTCCGAGCGCTTCACTCTGACTACTGCTGAAGTGGAAGGTGTGATTGTTTCAGGAGCGGGCATGGAGAACGTGCAAATTGTGCAAGTTCTTTCTAAAAAACCACATCCGGAAGCAGACAAACTCAACCTCGTGACTTTCGAAACAGGTAAGGGGACTCGCGAAGTAGTGTGTGGTGCTCCTAACGTGAAAGAAGGTATGAAAGTCTTCTACGCGCCGGTTGGAACAACTCTTCCCAGTGGTCTCACCCTTGAGCCCAAAAAAATTCGTGGCATTCTTTCTGACGGGATGCTGTGCTCTTCAACCGAATTGGGCCTAGGAGCGGGTGTTGATGGTTTGATGGAGCTCAAAGCTGATGCCGTCATCGGCATGAAGCTCGCAGAATTCACTAACGCAAAACCTGATGTCATTTTAGAAGTCGATAATAAATCCCTCACTCATAGACCTGATCTATGGGGCGTTTTTGGTCAGGCGCGCGAGTTTGCAGCCGCCCATGATAAGCCGCTCAAAAATCCTTTTGATGCCGCTTGGGCGACAAAGATCAAAGCGAGTTTTGGAACTGGTAGTGGTGCCGTGTCTTTCAAAGTCGACGACAATAGCTCTTGCTGGGCCTACTTGGGACTCAATATTGAAGGTATCAAAGTAGGAACATCCCCTGAATGGATGCAAAGACGTCTTACGGCCGTGGGCCTTCGACCTATCAATAGCATTGTGGATATTTCTAACTATGTGATGGCCGAACTCGGCATGCCGAACCACATTTTTGATGCTGATAAAATTAATGGCAAAAAACTCACCATCCGTCGTATGCAAAACGATGGTGCCTTTAAGACGCTAGATGGCTCTGAGAGAGCACTCATCGCTCATGATACCGTCATTGCAGATGACAAGGGCGCAGCTGTGCTTGCAGGCATTATGGGCGGTTTAGAGAGTGGCGTGACCGAAGGGACAAAAAATCTCTTTCTTGAAGTCGCCAACTGGGATCCCAGTGAAGTTCGTAAAACCTCGGTGCGCTTAGGTCTGCGCTCAGATTCTTCTCAGCGTTTTGAAAAGACACTTGATTCTCACTTATGTGAGCGCACACTTTTGCGTTTGGTTGATTTAATTATTCAGCTTCATCCGGGAGCAAAAGTAGTAGGCTCGCAGCAAACTTGGTTGCGTGAAAGCACACTGGCTAAACCGGTTACGCTGCAGTTTTCGCGCACGCGTATCACCAAAGTTTTGGGCATGGATTTGCCAGTGGCCCGTCTTGAGAGCTACTTCAAAGCGCTTGATTTTCAAGTCGAAGTCAAAGGTGAAGAATTCAAAGTGGTCGTGCCTACTTGGAGAACGACTAAAGATATTTCTTGCATCGATGATCTCGTCGAAGAAATCGGTCGTATGATTGGTTACGATAATATTCAACCGGTCTCACCGATGTTGCCAGTGCGCCCAGTTCGTTTGGCCCCAGGAAAAGTGCTTTCTCGTCGGATTCAAGATTTTATGGTGATGGAAGCGCGCGCTCTTGAGGTGATGACTTATCCTCTCGTGGGCCTTGATCTTTTGACCACCGCTCGCTGGCCTTCTAAGAATGAGAATTTGGTTCTCGTGAATGCGCTCTCTCAAGAGCAAGATCGCATGCGTCCGTCACTGATTCCATCGGCACTGCAACTTGTTGCTGAAAATCAAAAGCACTATAGTGAATTTGCTTTCTATGAATTTGGTCGCTCTTATTTGGGTTTTGAAAACGAGCGCTCATGCCTCATTTTCGGACTTTATTCTCGTGAGGCGACTCGCTTCGTGGAGCTTCTTAATCACACTGAAAAGTTACTCGCGGCACTCGCTCTCCCATGTGAGTTTCAGACGAAGAATGAGAAATTTCCCAACACAATTATCCCTTATGAGTGGGCCGGCACTCACCCTCATGAGTATGTGAACATTCGTATCCAAGGAAAATTCCATGGAGCTGCTACGACTGTTCATCCTCTCGTGATGAAAGAATTTAAAGCGAAGGGTTTCTTGAGTCTTATGGTGATTGATCTTACTGATTTTGAAAATCGTGAGGCCAAAGACAAAACGAAGTATGCACCGATTGCGAAATTTCCAAGTTCTAGCTTTGATATTTCAGTCACAGCTGCGAGTGACACTCCTGCCGCTGATGTTTTGAAAGCTTTGAGCGCTTTGAAGCTCAAACAATTGAAGTCAGCGAGTATTTTGGGAGTTTATTCTTTTTCTGAAACACAAAAATCGATCACCTTGCGCACTGTGTTCGAAGATCCGACGACAACTCTGACTTCAGATTTTCTGTCTGAAGCGGAAAAACAGGTGATTCAAGTACTGGAAAAAGCAGGCTTCCCTTTGAGGAGCTAAAAGGCTTTTATTGGATTCTCACAGGGCCCATTTTGGGCCCTTTTTTTTTCTATTTTCCAACATTTTCTTGCTTGACGAAATTAACGTCCGCGAATAATCTCACTCCTCACTTCCGCACTTTTTGAAGCGCTTTAACTGAGCGACAAACTCAGAGTGGAAGCTTGTTCTTTGACATTCAAATATGAGTTTAAAGTTTCGGACGTCTTCGGATGTTCGGACAAGATGAGAAAGAATCCCG
>JBKHVI010000110.1:0-3240 GCA_046570105.1 Bacteriovoracia bacterium | reverse complement strand
ACTGATCAATGTAAGCGTTAACTTCTTTTTCAGTTTGTTTGTACTGTTCAGAATATTGTTGAGTAATCTTTTGCTTCTTGTCTGTCGTCGCCTTCATGGCAGTTCGATTGGCCTCTTCAATCTTAGCCTTATACTCAGCCTGCATCCTTTGAACTTTTTCAATTGTTTCATCAGCAGAGTTTTCAAGTTTTACTGTTTTTTCTTCACGAGTTTCAATAACGTTTTGAAGTTTTCCGAGGAACAAGAATTGAGCAATGACGAAAGCGATAAGAATTATAACAAACTGCGGGACAAGCGAGGAATCCACACCCAACTGAGTGAAGATGGCCGTAAATGTTTCCATGAGTTAAACCTTAAATATGGGCAAATTAATTTTCTGTAATTTTTAAGGCTTGAGAGGGGTTTTCGTCAAGGAATTTGGGCCGCTTATTTTTTGTCTTTCATCTTAGTTATTCCGTGGAAAATAACTCCTTCTTCCACAATTAAACTCGGACTTGTGACTGTGCCTTCGAAACGCGCAGGGCGTCTTATCTCTACCCGAGAAGATGCTTTAATGGTTCCCTTCACAGAACCTGAGATAATAACAATGTTGGCGTTAATATCGGCATTAATGACGGCACCTTCTGAGATTATCAGCGTGTCATTTGAGAAGATACTTCCATTTACGTATCCAGCGATACGTACAGTACCGCTGAAAGATAGGTTTCCTTCAAATTTGCAGCCTTCTTCAATGATGGCGCAAATATCGTTCTTCTTGGCCAAAAGCCTCTCCCGTGAGGTTATTTCATCAGATAAGAAAATATATCATTAAATTCAGCTTCATTGCTAAATTTAATCGTGATCTCACCGGCACCGTTCTTTTTAGCTTTTACATCGAAATGATAACCGGTTTTCTGCTCAAGTTTATTTCTAAGCTGTGTATATTGCTCAGCTATGAATTTGTTGTCGTTGCTGGCCTTCTTACCTGGTTTCTTCGCTTTCTTTGCAAGCTCTTCCAATTCACGAACAGAAAGAGATTTGGCCATGACTTCATTGGCCAGTCTTTTAACTGTTTCATCATCATTGATCCCTACTAGAATCTTTGCATGTCCGAATGAAAGTAGATCCTTCTGTAGGGAAACGATCACTTCTTTTGGAAGTTTCAAAATTCGAAGGAAGTTGGCGATAGTTGATCGCTCTTTTCCGATTTTTTTTGCAACTTCTTCCTGCGTGAGTTCAAACTCATTCATAAGCTGGAAATATGCAAGGGCTTCTTCAACGCAGTTTAAGTCAGAACGCTGAACGTTCTCAATAATAGACATGACCAGCACGTCTTTCTTAGTCGCTCTTTTAACGATGACCGGGATCTTAGTAAGGCCCGCAAGTTTGGAAGCCCTGAAACGTCTTTCTCCAGCTACAATTTCAAACATTCCGTCTTTTTCAATAACCAGGATAGGCTGAATAACACCGTTTTCTTTAATAGATTCAGAGAGCTCAAGAAGTTCTTTTTCTTTAAATATCTTTCTTGGTTGAGCTTTATTGGCGACTATTTTTTCCACATCAACCAGCATCGGCTGTGTTTCAACCTGGATTTCTTTTTTTGGTTCTATAGGGGCAGTCGCAGGAAGCGGCTTATCTGAATAAGCTGCGGGATTTCCACCTAGAAGAGCGGCCATACCTTTCCCAAGCTGCGGTTTATTTTTTTGCATAATTTATCTCCTAGGACTGAACCTGATAATCTTCAAATTTTGGGATTTGATTTGTCAGAGGCATTTTCACCTGGTTTGTTTCTGGTTTTGGTGCTGACTTTAAAATAATTTCCCGGGCGAGAGAGAGATATGCTTCACTTCCCTTTGAAGTAATATCATAAAGAATGATTGGTTTTCCGAATGAAGGACATTCAGACAACTTCACATTTCTAGGAATGATGGATTTTAAGATATCATCTTTGAAGTGGGTCATAAGATCATTGGCCACAAGCTTACAAAGATTATTTCTTGAATCGTACATCGTGAGCAGAATTCCCTCGAGATTGAGTTTAGGATTCAACGATGCTCGAATAAGACGAACAGTGTTCAACAACTGAGATAGTCCTTCCATCGCCAGATATTCTGTCTGCATTGGAACAAGATAAGAATGAGCCGCCGTAAAGGCGTTCACGGTTAGCAGGTTAAGTGATGGAGCACAGTCGATGATGATGTAGTCATACTTGTGCTGAATCGCCTCAAGGGCAACCTTGAGCTTTGATTCACGTGCAAACATATGAACCAGTTCAAGCTCGGCACCCACAAGATCATTGTTTGATGGGCATAGATCTAAAAGCGGAAGCTCCGTTTTGTAGATACAGTTTTCAAAGCTCTCTTCATTGATGAGAGCGTGATAAATGTTGGCCTTGGCAAAAGTTTCTTTTTCAATTCCAAGACAAGAACTTGCATTCCCTTGAGGGTCTAAATCGATTAAAAGTGTTCTTTTTTCTGCTGCGGCGAGGCATGCACTTAAGTTGACAGACGTGGTCGTTTTACCAACGCCACCTTTTTGGTTAGCGATCGCAATGATTTTAGCCATTTAGTTCCTCGCAAATATTGTTTTAAGACCTTATTTTTAGAGAAAATCCGAGAGTTTGACAAGCGTTTTAGACGTTCCACGTGGAACATTTTGTGCTTGAAATGACACTAAAAAACGCTGCTGTGTTCCAGGGACTTTTATTTCTTGGTTTTCCAGTAGCTTCCAATCCTTTTCTAGTTTTTTAAGACTTTCTCCCTCAAGCTCCATGAAGTTTGGACCCTTATAAAGGAAGACTGAAAGATCACTTGTGGTACGTTGTATTGCAGGTAAATAATCAATGGCCGTACCTACTGCCTTAAATGTGACTGTAGCTGGACGATCGAAGAGGAAATCTTCTAATCGTGAATGAACGAGTCTGACATTGGACAGCTCCAGCTCATCAGCAATTAATTTTACGGCGTCCACCTTTTTTCTTTTAGACTCCACTCCGACAAACTTTATTTCAGGAAGAAGTTTTGCCAATGGAAGGATCGGAAACCCTCCTCCAAAACCTACATCAACAATCACTCCACGCTTCACTACGTGAGATTTAAATAGCTCTGATTGCAGGTAAGGATTAATAGAGTCCAGAATTTGCTTATGGTAAAACTCATCCTGGTCCAGGATATTGGTGAGGTTTAAACCTGCTAGTTTTGTTTTTAGAACGTTCAAATAACGAATAGAAAAATCCAACATCAAAGTGCCTTTGCTGCTACC
>JBKHVI010000109.1:0-3240 GCA_046570105.1 Bacteriovoracia bacterium | reverse complement strand
GTAAAGTTTTTCCAAATCTCATTGAGTGCAGCTTCCGAACCAACAGTGCCTGAGCGGTAGAATTTCATCAAACTTGCTTCTGGTGGACGATAGCTTTGCGAGACAAAATGCATCGGGAAGCTGTGCGGGTATTTATAATGTTTTTTACCAGGGCCCACGTTAGAAAGATGATCCGGCACTTGCATGGTGGGATGTTCTTTTACAAATGCCAGTGCCTCATCAACCGCCAAGTAAGAAGCGTTGGATTTAGGCGAGAGCGCTAAGAAGACGGTCGCGTGTGCAAGCGTGATACGCGCTTCCGGCATGCCGATATTTTTTGTGACATAGTGAGCGTTACAGGCCACTTGCAGGCCTTGTGAGTTAGCAAGACCTATATCTTCACTCGCGAGAATCATTAATCGTCGGGCGATAAATTCAGGGTCTTCACCACCATCGAGCATAACTGCTAACCACAGGAGTGCAGCATCGGGATCAGAGCCGCGCACGCTTTTAATGAAAGCCGAAATCACATCGTAGTGACGCTGTTGATTTTTGTCATAAGCCCGCTGCTGCTGGAAGAGGCGCTTGAGGTTTTCTTCATCGGCCAAGTTCTCAGGAGTTTGCAAGGCCAAGAGCGATAAAACATTAAGAGCTTTACGAGCATCACCGTCACTGAATTTTGCGATCTCATCGACGTGATGATCAAGTTCTGGGCGTGCAAGTTCTGTTACCGCCCGCTTTAAGATGGAAGTGATGTGCTCATTTGAGTGCGCTTTTAATTCTAAGACACGAACACGCGAAAGGAGTGCGCGATTCAAACTGGTTTGCGGATATTCTGTCGTTGCACCAATAAAAAGAAAATCTCCACGCTCGAGATAAGGCAAGAGTGCGTCTTGTTGTGATTTGTTGAAGCGATGAATCTCATCAATAAAAAGAATCACTGGTTTCTGACTCATGGATTTCAGATCGAGAATTTCCGCGATTACTTTTTTGAGCTCAGGGATACCCGACATCACAGCATTGAAAGGAAAAAGCTGCGCCTTAAGTTCTGTCGCTAAAAGATGGGCGAGAGTGGTTTTCCCTGTCCCAGGAGGGCCCCAAAAGACGAGATGAGGGAGAGCGTTACCAAAGCGTTTGAGTTCTTTAAGGATAGTTTCTTGTCCCACATAGTCATCAAAGTGAACTGGGCGCATTTTAAGCGCCAAAGGGTCTTGTGAAGGACTAGAAAAGAGGCCCATTTGTGAGTTCATTGTTTGACAGTCCGCTTCCTTAAAAGATACAAATTGCGTCCTATTCTAGTTACTGAAAAGCTGTTTTAACAGCTTAGAATGCCCCGAAGAAGGAGGTGATTTTCATGGCAACGATTCGTCTTAATATTGATGAGCGATTCCCAGTCGACAAAGCATTGAAGAAATTCAAACGTTTGTGTGACGCTTACGGAATTGTGAAGGAATACCGCGACCGCGAGGCGCACAAAAAACCTTCAGTCATGAAAAAGGAAAAATTGGAAAATGCATTGAAACGCCGCCGTAAAACGGAAGGGCGCAGTCGCAAATTTACTTCCAAGCTTTAATTTTCAAAAGGGCCTTCGGGCCCTTTTGTTTTTTCTACGTACCAAAGGCCACACGCAGAGTTTGATTCCAGCGATTTTGGATCGCATTCAAAGGGCCGGCCATTCCTTCTGGTGTTCTCTTTAAACGTTTTGTCAGGCGCATGTTTAAAAGATTCCAGTAGTAGTTCAGCGAATCAAGATTTTTCGTGAAATAGGTTTTGTTGTTGTTAAGGACACAATGTTTTTGCAAAGGCCTGAAGAAATTCATCCAGGCCTGACGGAAGTCTTCTTGTAATTTTCCCGGAATAAAGTCGATCACCACCAGAGTCTGCCAACCATCAATTTCGTCAACACGACGACGCCAATCCCAAATAGATAATCGCTTTGAATTTCGATCGGCTTCAATCGCCAAACTTTCAGTCTCGAGGATAGATCGTAGGCGACGAGTCGCCATGATGATTTGATTCCAGCGTTTTTTTCCATTTAACAATGCAATCGAAGCGTTACTAGGAAAATTCGTTTTACTTTCTTGTGCCAACCAAACTCGTTCCAGCTCACGCATCGTATTGATGGCATCATGGATGGGAATCAGACAGGCCTTTTTAAGTTCACCAGGACACAGTGTATAGGCCTTCATGGTGCTCGCCATGAGTTGATCCGTTAAGTTTTGAGCGATAAAAATATCCGCTGGATAACCTGGAAAGGTGAGAAGGATTTGTTTGATGTCCTCTTGGATATTAACCAGCTGAGGTCTGATATGAATTTGAAAACTTTGCGTGCTTAATTCTCGAGCAGCAAAGGCGCAGGCAGCGTTGAGTAAGAATAGGGCCAAAAGCAAAAGTCTCATGCAGTAATGAGCATGACATGGACTGCGAATAGGCTCAAGCCGCGAGACGTTTTCCGCTCAAGGTTGGCAACTGGGCCCAGGCCGATTGAGAGTCAACGGCATTTTCCCACTTGGCCCGACGGGTCTTGGTCATGAAGCGTTTTTTAAGCCATGCCAATGGGGCATTGTGAGTTCTGATGGAAAGCTTTGGGCTTGAAAGCTGTTGATTGAGAAATGTCATAGCAACTGCCACACCGGCCTCATAAGCATCAATTTTAAGCGTGCGGGCATCACTGCAGGGCAAGCTTGAGAGCCATTGGTGGAAATCACGGGCAGCACGCTTCCACACTTGCTGATCGATATTTTCATAGCTCCAGAGTACTTTTCTTAGTTGCAAAGAGAGGCCACGCTTTTCGGCGGCACTTGAGCGCTGTATGGGAAGTGAATGAACGAAGAGACCTCGTAGTGGAATCTCGGCAGGCAATGGCAGTTCTTTTTCCCATAGGTAAGTTACACCTTGGTGGTGAACCTCAATGCGACAGCTTAAATACTCACGCCAGCCCATAGGAACCTCATGGTTTTGAGAAAACTATAAGCATTTTAATCGGATTTTCTGGAGAAACCTAAAGGAGAGAGTTTGGCCGTTGCCAAGGTTGGATATGTTTCTTATTGATTATAATGAGTTAGCATGGCCTCTAGGTGTAGAGGTAAGAGGCCATGGCACTCGTTTGAAAGGGCAAATAACTACCCAAAACAACTTTTTGAGGCGTTTACTTCCGTTTCGAAGAAGCTCTGCGTTATGTGGTTTGTAGCCCCACTCCGCAGGCCGTCTCTAGAATCGGAAGCCCTTGGATCAAGCTCGCCACCTGTTGATCAGAGAAAT
>JBKHVI010000108.1:0-3315 GCA_046570105.1 Bacteriovoracia bacterium | reverse complement strand
GATCATAGTTCGCGGGAATATAGCCTTTCGAATAACGCATGAAAGGACGTGATTCATCTTGCGGCAGTACACCTTCAGGAAAATCTTTCACCGCTTGAATGAGTTCTCGTAGCTCTGGTTTAGACCAAGCGGAAGCGTTATCATACGCCAGATGCGAAGTATTAAAGCCATAGCGCTGTTGCATGTATTTCATGGAAACGCCGATGTCGCCAAAGATCTCTTTAAGAGCGCAGTCGACTTTTTTGCAGCGTGATTGAAACTTTTTTTGGCGAGCGAGATCAAGACGCCCTAGCGAATCAACGGCGGTGGTAAGGAGTTCAAAGGTGCGCAGATTTTCTTTGCTCTCATTTTCAAATGAGACGCCGTTAATAACTTTTGCAAACTTCTTTTCTGTCTCACGCTCTTCCATCCACTCGGCCATGGAAAGATCATCAGGGAGAGGCTCACGACAAAAAGCGGCCGCCACTTCTTTGTCGCCACCGACAGTGAAATTACCAATGGCTTTTGAAACTTGTTCGATTGATTCAGGAACCTGTGGCACGCCTTGTAGCTTGGCGCATGTACCACAGTCTTCATCTTGCGCAAGCAGTGTTGCGGTCAAAAGAAGCGCCAGCATCATCGGCCACTTCCCATGTTCTTGATAGTGAGACTATCAAGCGTGCGCGTTTCATAATGAAAGCGAAAGATAACATCCTCAAAGGCGATATCAATAAACTGACGAGCACGATGGCCCGATTGCGCGAGAAAGCGTTTTTCCGTTTCTTTGATTTGTGCTGGGGTCAGCAGCATATTCACTTTGCTGTAGAGATCTTTTTGAGTACCACTTGGATATTTCAAACTCAACCAATCAACGGCCGTGCCTTTTAAAGCGAGATTCAAATCGTAATTCAAACCCAGAAAATTGGCGCGCCAGATGTCTTTCTCGAGCTTCTTTTTGATATCAGGAATTTTTTTGAAGATCGCTTCGGCCTCGGCTTTATTTTTGAGTTCGCGCAACTCCGAAGGAAGAGTTTCAAACGCAAGATTGCGCAGTTCACCCGCCAAAAGCGGCGGGGCCAAGAAGAGAGCGAGCATCAGCAGGAGAGTTTTCACGACCAGCTTATCGGCAGAAGAGCGAAAAACTCAAGTAGCTAACTCGTGAATTTTAGGCTTAAATAACTTTATGATTAAACTCTATGGCATCCCTAATTGCGACACCGTCAAAAAGGCGCGCGTCTTTCTTGAGAAGAAGAAAATCGCCCACGACTTCGTCGATTTCAAAAAGTCTCCTCCTACCTCCAGTGATCTCGAGCGCTGGAAGAAGGCCTTCGGAGACTGGCCCTTAAATAAGAAGGGGCCCACTTTCCGCAAGAACCAAGAGGCCTTCGACGCCCTCACTGACGCCAAGAAGCCGGCCTTCATTATCGCCAACTCATCGATGATTAAACGCCCGATCCTTGAAATCGATGGGAAAGTCGTGGCGTTTGGGTTTGATGAAGAGAAGTATAAAGCTTTGTAAAACCAGATACCTATTAGATAGGTTGATCGACCTACTAAGTAGGTATATACTGAATTCATGCTCGAAACCATTTTTGGTAATCAGACGGCCGCTAAACTCATGCTTTATCTTTTCCATTATGGAGAGGTCTACGCCAACGGCATAGCAAGGGACATGGGAATAACGCTCAGCCAAGTCCAAAAGCAATTAGATCGTTTCGAAGCCTCCGGACTTTTAGTTAGTAAGAGGCTTGGGACAACTCGTATCTATCAATTTAATCCTAAGCTTGGTGTCGTAAAAAAAGTTAAAGAGTTGATTGAAGCTTTTTATGAAGCGATTCCGTTTCAAGAAAGAGAAAAGTTATTTTCAGAAAGAAGA
This sequence comes from Bacteriovoracia bacterium, assembly GCA_046570105.1. Classification (GTDB taxonomy): domain Bacteria; phylum Bdellovibrionota; class Bacteriovoracia; order Bacteriovoracales; family Bacteriovoracaceae; genus UBA6144. Next base: position 1,460 of record JBKHVI010000108.1, on the reverse strand, counting down.
AGACCTCGCCGGAAAGGGAAGCCTGTGATTAAAGGCAAAGTATGAAAATAAATTTGAAATCTTGTTCAGAAGAAGAGCTTTGGAAATTTGTCGCCACTCACTTAAAGGCGCATGATATTGATACCGTTCTTGTTGGTGGGGCAGTTGTCTCCATTTATAGTGAAGGCGCTTATAAGTCGGGCGATTTAGATTTTGTTCTTCTTACTATGTTCGCCAAAGAGCTACCAGAGGTGATGGCAAAAATTGGATTTAATAAACACGGCGGTCGTCACTATCATCATCCTGATTGCAAACATCTCATCATCGAATTTCCGGGAAGCCATCTGGAGATCGGAGAAGATAATCAAATTAAACCAGATGAAGTGAAGTGTGATGGCCAAAAGATTAAAATTCTTTCGCCAACAGATTGTGTAAAGGATCGTCTGGCGAGTTATATTCACTTCAATGCTCGTGAATGCTTAGACCAAGCCGTTTTAGTTGCGAAAAAGCATCCTGTAAAACTTGCAGCCATTAAAAAGTGGTGCCAAGGAGAAGGACGACCTGAGGCGTTTGATGAGTTTAGCAATAAGTTAAAAAAATAAAGACTGACACCCTAAAGGTGCCAGTCTCCATTCATCTCTGGTTGATAGAGCACGTCTAAAATTTTCAATCTCTTGATCTTTCCATCAGGAAACATCCAGTTAATTTCTTGATTCACGCGCAGGCCGATCAGGGCCGAGCCCAAGGGCGCGAGGACTGAGATTTTACCTTCAGCGGCGTTAGTGTCCTGAGGATAAACAATCATCACGATGGATTCTTTGTTATCCGTCAGATTAATGTACTTCAATTGCGAATTCATCGTGACGAGATCCGCTGGCACTTCGTTGTCGGCGATAATTTTCGCGCGATCAATTTCAAGCTCGAGGTCTTCGGCATTATCAACAGGGTGAGTAGAGAGAGCGTGCTTAATACGAGCAGCGTCTTTCACGGTCATTAAAATAGTGTCTTCCATAAGTGTATCCTTGTTATGTGGGTGAAAAAGTAAATGTGACTGAAAGTCAGTAAGAGGCCTTTCAGTCTTTAGTAGACTGAGGCGGTGGTGCGTGAAGAAATGATAAGGCAGCGGGCGGTGTTCATACTCATATAGTAGGCCCGTCTGGACTTTTGTCAATGTCTGCGCTATAATGCGTCTATGAATATGTTCTTCTCACTCAATATTCAGGCCCTGACCATCACCACCCCGTAAGGGGACATTCATTTTTTTGAGTCTTCGGACTCACGAACAACAACACATTTTTTAATATTAATTTTTGCTCTCAAGGCAGAGTGAAATTCATTTGAGGTCTATATGTTAAACGAATTCGATCATCGAGTTCTCGGGGCGAACTATAACTTGTTTTCATTTTTTGAAGAGGGGCCAGGCCTTCCGGTGTGGCACGAGCGGGGACTAAGAATTAAAAACGCGCTGATAGGTGAGTGGC
>JBKHVI010000107.1:0-3482 GCA_046570105.1 Bacteriovoracia bacterium | reverse complement strand
GGGGCCTCTTGGGTGCATACATAAATAAAGGCCCAAGGATTTCTTGTCGTGCAGAATCAAGACACATGGGCGACAACACTATAAAAGTCGAAGAGTGTGCTTGCCTCTCTTTTGATCAATTGGTCGTATGCCAAATATCCGCACAGAATCCGCACAACTTTTCAAATCCCGCACGAAAATAAAAACGCCCACTTACATTTTCACCGTTTGGTTATATGCGAGTAGGCGGTATTTTATGGAGGTGACGGGCGGATTTGAACCGCCGGCTTTACGGTTTTGCAAACCGTTCCCTTGGGCCACTCGGGCACGTCACCAGAAATAAAAAAGGGAACTCCATACTCGGCAGTTCCCTCTGTTTTGTCAACGAGTTAGCGTGATACGTGGCGCTTATGCTTCGCGAATAACGTACTTATCTTTACCTTCGTCCACCATCTCCTTGAGCTCTTTGCCCACTTTGAAGAAGGGAACTTTCTTCGGCGAAACCTTCACAACTTTTCCAGTCTTCGGGTTGCGACCTTCGTACGCTTTGTAATTACGATTGGCGAAAGAGCCAAAGCCACGAATCTCAATACGTTCATCGTCGTAGAGAGCTTGAATCATACTGTCGAAACAGATGTTCACAATCTTCTCCGCTTGATGGTGAGGAAGATTCGCTTGTTTCTCGATCATGGCAATCAAATCGGCCTTGGTCATGGATCTCTCCCGAAAATGGAATATTAAAGCCTTGTGACTATTTTATCGGAATTTCGCAAAATTACTAAAGGGGCTTCTACTCTTTTTTGTGGCAGCTAAACCCTTAGTAATTTGACTTCATTATACCCTAACCCTCCGAAAACTCATAATCCCTGCCCCGAATACCTGAGTAATTCATCTTTAAGGTTAAAATACTCTAAAGCTCTGCGGCAAAAACTACCGATAAGACGACAAGGAGTGTCTTTTTGCGACAGTTAAAATACAACCTCGGCTTCTCATTTTTGCTCGGCCTTCTGGCCGTGACTTCCGGTTGTAATGAAACGGCTCCTGCTATTCGTCCTCTTATTGCTAACGCTGCACAAACAGAACCTGAACCAGAACCCACTCCTGAAGAAGACAAACGTCCTGATGGCGCCGTCTTTTTTAAAAATGATTTCTGCGCCTGTAACAACGGTAAGTCGGTCATCATTTCTAGCTCAACATGTATCAACTTCTGCTCTACTAAACAGACTCAGGGTCTCGATACACTTTATTTCAACTTCACTATCGGTGATGAACTCTTAGCACTCGGTCTCAATAGTGTTTCTGACTGGTGTACCGTTGCCATTGGTACCAGTACCAACCCTCAATGTTATTTATCTGTAAAATCGGAATCGGGTGAAGAGCCCGTGATCACTTTTGATATCCCTGCTGGCAAAAACTCTTTCACGGCCAACATCTCAGCACTGTCACAAGACAAGACTTATATTTTGACTTTGACCGAGGACAACACCAAGGCCAAATCAAATTCAATACAGTTGAGAAAACCAAGTTCCGGCGCTGGTAATATTCCGCTTGGTCCGTTGATTGTTCAACCAGTCAGTCGCTATACCTGTATCAATCGTAAGATCCTGCAAGACTCTAATAACGGCGACGTCTTCTATGAGTACGCCGTCCGCTTGCATTTTAACTTCATCGAAAAATTCCGCCCCGAGCCCGTGCCTAATGGCGTGAGCGATGTTTTCTGTCACGATGTGGCCACTCATGGACAACAAGACAGCAGCGCTTATCCACGCTTAGAAGAAACAGCAGGCGCTTATGCTCTTTGGAGCTGGGATGATATTCGCTTCTTTGATATTGATACCTCTGGCAAACGTGATGTGAACGAGATCATCGCTAAAAAAGCCTCTGATTACGGCGCTCCCTTTGCCGCCGTTCCTAATCTCTTCTTTGAACTTAAAATGAGCTCAGGTCCGACTATTAACCAAGTCGGTAACACCGCTTCGACCGTACAGGCCTTAGGCTTTTACATGAGTTATTTAAATGATGTCGCCGCCGGTAACGTCGCCTACTGTCCGAAACAGGCCCACTATAATTCAGGTGATAAGGCGCTTAAAGCGATTGGTGATGTGATTCAAGCTGACACTGAAGGTGTTTATCTCGCCAAACGTCAGACCGAGACATTTGTGAATGAAGAAGGTGAAGTAGAATGTCTGCCACAAGATATTCTGGTCGCTCGCGAAGCTGATCTCTTGCGTGCATGGTTCTACCTCCACCCTACCACCAAGATTCCGACTCAACCGACGACACCAAGCTCGCTTCGTAATAACACGATTAAGTTCTACTATCCGTTTGACTTCGTTTCACCGTACGTCAAAAAGAGCTATCAAAAAGAATATACTGTGATTACACCGGATCAAGTGGGCCAAGGAACATGCTCTGACGACTCAGGCGGTACACCTACTCCCGACGCCAGCAGCATTCCTACCACCTATACGCCACACGACCGTCGTTTTGGTTGTGTACCCGTCTCGACGACGCCTTAAAAGAAATGTTTCGAGAAAATTTCCCAGGTGGGCGCGAGATACTCTCCGAACTTAGCGCTATACGCCCAATAGGTGCCAAACCAAAAAATAAACGTGAATGCGAGACGTACCACAATACGCTTAAAGCGTGATTCCATAGTGAAGATTACTTGGCGTCGAACGAAGTACATCACAAAGAAAAGCACAATTGAAACATTGGCATAGAACTTCAGATCATCCACTCTATTAAGAATCCGCAGCAGTGTCGCCAGCGCTACCGGATCACGCACAAATTCGACAAAAAAATCTTGTAACGCAGGCACATTTTGAATGAGCCACGCCCCTACTGCATTCTGCGAAAATTGTCCGATGATTGAGGCGCGAATAAGCGGCTCAGGTAAATCGGTCAGCGGATTCTTTTGATAAGCACTGACAAGCTTTGGACGCAAAATCGGATCACGTATCAATTGAACGATCGTTGTTCCCTTACGAACAGCTTCCATGATCGTTTCTAGATCTTTTTCTTGCTGAGTAGGCTCAGGTGGTTTCTGGGCAACCGGTTTTCCGTCTAGCCCCACAGAACCCTCTGCTGGTACTGCCGTGGCCGCACTCTCCTGAGTGACTTGATTTGGAACTGGAGGAGCAACCTCCCCTGGTTGAGGAGGTGTGTTGACTGGAGCTGCTCTTTTGGCCGGCTCGTAACCTGGTGCCGAGCCGGGCGCATCAAAGATTTGTACCTTTTGCGCCCATGCCTGTGGAAGCCACAGGCATAAACTCAAAATCCAAATCCCCGCTTTCATCCGCGTACGGCCGACTTAGTCGAATGCACACTCACTTCTTCTTTCTTGCGATTCATACGATCAATCATGATCGTTACAGGAGAAGCAATAAAGATAGTTGAATATGTTCCTGCAATACAGCCGACACATAGTGCGAAGAAGAAATCTTGAATCACACCGCCACCCATCAACCACATCACCATACTGACGATAAATGTTGTCGCGG
>JBKHVI010000106.1:1817-3786 GCA_046570105.1 Bacteriovoracia bacterium | reverse complement strand
TTTCAATTCAGATATTATGATTCTCATGTAGGTAGATTTCTGCAGGAAGATCCTGATTCAGGTAAAGTAAACAACCCGATTACTTTTGTTAGTAAATACATATATGCAAATAATAATCCAACTTCCTATATTGACCCTACGGGAAGGGCCTCAGAGCTGCCTGCACTTTATGGCAATTATTGTGGCCCTTATGCAAATGGTGATGGGTGGTCAAAGAAGCCTAAAAATAGCACAGACAGAGTTTGTGAGGTACATGACAAAAAATATACAGATGCTGAAAACTTTGAATCCAAGTGGAGTGATAGTAATAACTTTTTTGCTCCTGAGTTAGAATTTGCTGAAGAGACATATCATTATATTTATCACCGAGCCCTGGCTGATGCACGAATGATTGTGAGTCTTGGGCTTGACTCGAATCGTTGGAAAGATAGTCATGGGAATTTTAGCTTTCAACAATTGATAGTTTCACAAGGTATCGCAGGTTATTTCATCGCTAAATATGTATTGCCTTCACCAGTGGATGCTGCTTTATTTACGGTAGATAAGGGTTTCCCTTTTGAACGCTATTATTCAAGAAGTTTATATCGTCTGACTGGAATAAAAATAAACTTTAAGGTAAGATTATGAATATGAATATTGTTAAGTTGTTAAAAAACATTGTGTTGCTGTTTCTGATTTTTGAGCATGCCTATGCATTCGACAATAAGAAATGCTCTCGAATAATGGTCGGCGGAAGTGGACTTGGAGTTTTTCTTTCAACGTCTAGCTATGTCTCGTCTACCGGCGACTGCGCCATGATGGGGCAAGTAGATCACGACAAAAAAGTTTTCATCGCTTATAATCACGATAAGCTTATTGATGACTTTGCCAAAGGCAGTGGAGAATATTCTCGTAGTTTCGCGAGGCTTCACGGATGTAATAAAATCGGTCAAGAAAGATATCCCGTTTTTATGAAGAAGCATTTTAAAGATGTTTCTCGTTTAAACTTTGAAAGTGATTTTGAGAAGTCATTTGAAAAAGTAGAGAGCTATTTCAAAACTGATGCTGTTTTGAAAAGTAGCTGTCGGTTTGTGAAAAGCTAATTACTCCGCTCTTTAAAATTCACTAAGCGTTCACGAATAAAAATGGAATGAAAAGCTGGGTCTGTGTTACTATCGTGCACGCTACTTCTATTATGATGTACTTGGTAGAAGAATTAAAAGATCTTTCATTGATCATTTTGATACAAATAAATCTTACACGCAGAAGTTTGCTTATGACGGTCAAGAAATCATCGCCATTTTTGATGAGAATAATGTTCTCTTAGCTCGCTATACTCATTCTGGCATGAAAATGGATGACGTGCTTGGGGTTGAAGTATCGGAAGCAGGGGCAAACGCTGGATTAGCAAGTTCCCCTGGTAAGTTTTATTTTCTAAAAGATGCTTTGGGAACAATCACAGATGTGACAGACGCATCGGGCACAATTGTTCAAAGATATTCCTATAGCGCTTTTGGGAAATTGCTCAAAACAATGAGTGCAGATGGAACGGAGCTAGACCAACCAGTTATTAAGACACATTACGCTTTTACTGGCAGAGAATTAGATCAAGAAAGTGGACTTTATTATTACAGAGCTCGTTATTATGATGCAAGTATCGGACGGTTTTTGCAAGAAGATCCTGAAAGTGGCCGTCTTGCTAAGCCTTCTACTGCGGTTAATAGATACTCGTATGTTTCGAATAATCCCTTTAAGTATATAGATTCTTCAGGTCGCGAAGAGATAGAGACTCCATGGATGATGTTTGCATATTTAGGGGCAAGTGTAATCTTTGGCAAGGTGCCACTAATCGATCACGGTAACTGGTGCGGATGGAAGGTCGCACCAGGAGAAAAGGGACTTGATCCAAGGCCAATCGATGGTCAGGATGCTGCATGTAGAAAGCATGATCTGGATTTGATCACGATCGCAAACCGAGAATCGATCTTTG
>JBKHVI010000106.1:0-1807 GCA_046570105.1 Bacteriovoracia bacterium | reverse complement strand
CTGATCAAGGGGTGCAGAACTGTGCCAATGATTTAAGAAATAAACTAGAACTTCTAGGCTTTGAGCAGTCGATGTCCCGCAAAGGCAACTGCTACGACAATGCCTTTGTAGAAAGTTTTTTTCACTCGCTTAAGAATGAACTTGAAGAAAAGACTTTTAAGACGCAGGATCAAGCAAAGAAAGCTATTTTCGAATATATTGAAACTTGGTACAACAACAAACGACTTCATTCTTCTCTGGGATATATGTCTCCCATTGAGTATGAAAAACAATTCAGTGATGTTGCTTAAGAAAGTGTCCGTGAAAACAAGGGAAGATCAAATCGATGGTCAGGATGCTGCATGTAGAAAGCATGATCTGGATTTGATCACGATCGCAAACCGAGAATCGATCTTTGAAGATGGTTATAATAATCCTGTTACAGCAAATTTTGTGGGCTCTGCTGATTTTGGAATATATTATGCAAGCAGAATGTTCGCTGACTCAGAAATTGCTCTAAACTCTTTGAATCATAATAATTGGAATGGAAAGCCATTGATGTATCCTGAAAAATTCGCGAGGTCAGTGGCGTTCGCGTACATTTTTGGAGGTAAAGCCGTTGCACAGACATTTAATCCTTGGGAGGCAGGTTTTAATGCATTTTCATGGTTATCAACTTCCCGAAATGGAAATTCTTACATCAGAGCAATCACATTTGGAGCGATTAAAATATGAGATTTTTTATTTGGTGTTTAATCATTATACCCCTCTATGCTGAAGCATTTAATGGAAGAAACTGTTATCGATTTTTGGAAAGATGGCGGTATTTGGGTGTCCCAATATTTACAGGAACAAGTCAATATTCTACATCAACTGGAGCTTGCTCTGCGATAGGCCTAAACAAAGAAGATCAGGCCCAGTATTTTTATGCTTTCAACCAGGACAAAGTTCTTGAGGATATTGCAAAGAGCAAGGGTGAGTATCTGGCAAGCTTTGAACGCATTCTTGGATGTAAGATGGAACTATCAGACTTGAGAAAGAACTATTCAGCTTTAACTTCAATAGAGATCGAAGGACAGTATGAGGTCGTTCGCAAAAGTTGTGTGAGTGAGAAAGTGAACTAGTTTTAAGTTAAAAACTCAGTTACTCGGTTCGCTAATCGCTACACTGATTCAGACTGGCGCTGGCATGCCCACCATGAATCTTTCTCATGGCTATAATAATTTAGGCCATCGTGTTGAGTTGCAGACAAACGTTGGGACTTGGAGCACAGGTCTAGATGGCAATAACCGAATTGCCTCCATTCAGGCCCCTGGTGGAATGAATTACGCGTTTAATTATGATTCAGCGAACCGTCTTAATCTCGTCACGCGTCCTGGCAGCGTGACAACTCTCGCCTTTGATCCGGCTTCACACTTGACTCAGATTCTCCACAAACAAGGAAGTAACACTGTCAGTGGATTTAATTACCAAGTGGACAGTGTCGGTAATCGAACTCAGATTCAAAGTATGCTTGGCACCAGTTCGTTTAATTATGACAACGAGGGCCAGCTTGTCAGCGCCTCACTGCCAGAGATTCAAGAAGTTTTTGCGTATGATAACCTAGGCAACAGGGTGAGCGATCATCATGGGGATTTTAGCTATGATGAAAAGCGTTATCGCTTAACTGAAGACTATGCGTTTTTGTACGCCTTTGATGCCAACGGAAACATGGTGAGCAAACAAAGCAAAGGACTCAATGGGCTAGTTTATAATTTCAGTTATAGTGCAGACAACCAACTTAATAAGGTTGGAATTTTTGAAGGTACGACTCATAAACTTGATGTGC
>JBKHVI010000105.1:0-3946 GCA_046570105.1 Bacteriovoracia bacterium | reverse complement strand
AAAATATTTGAGATCAATAAAGAGAATGCGCAGAAGCCACAAGTCGTAAAATGTGAGCACTACTTTCAGCTCCCCATCAAAAGTATCGCGAACTTTAGAACAGAGTTTTCTAAGTTTTTTGCCACGACCGACAATATGGCAAACAAAGAGTTTCTCTCCATACCGATGATGTCCCTGACTCATTTTAAATTTGCTCCTTGCCCTTGTTATGCCGATAACAATGGCTCAAAACAAATTCTCACAAAAGACGAAGAAGTTACTCGCGACAAGATTTTCTCCTTCATCAATCTCGGCTATAGTGAAGTCTTCTTCCTCAAGGCCATGAGTAAAGATGTGACCGCCTTATTGATTAAAGGCATGGTGGATAAAATAGAGACCGAATATGACTCGATCGACGAAAAATTCAAATCGGTCAACGAGGTCTATCACACCACCCGCGAGCTTGCGAGTAAGCTGGGCTTTCCAGCGAAAGTCATCCAAGTTGTAACGGCGATTATTAATAAAATTGCTGACGATGCCATGAAGGATAATCTTATCCTTCATAAGTACCTGACGAGTTTGCGAAACAACGCCGAACTTGGCTTCCGCTTCCGTCTGGCCGAACTCTCAGGTCTCATTGCCACTCAGATCGTGCAAAACATCACCGCCGCCGGGAATGATCCTATCAACAAAGTCGTCTTCGCCTGTCTCTTTGCCGATATGACTTTGAAAGATCGCTCTCATATCCACATCCGCACCAGCGAAGCCTTGGCGAAACTTCCGGCTGAAGTGCAAAAAGAAATCAATAATCACGCTGTCGAAGCCTCTGACATCGTCGCGAAATCAAAAAATGTTCCATTTGAATCAGAGAAACTCATCAAGCAGCATCACGGATCACACAACGGCGTGGGTTTCCCTAAAAACCTATCACCGCAAATCTCCCCGCTCGCCCTGGTGGTCTTCGCCGCCCAAGACATCGCCTACGAAATCCTCATCGACCCCAAACGCCCCATCGACCTCATCTGCGACTCCCTCACCGAGCGCCACACCAACGCCACCCTGATCAACTACTTCAAAATCTTCAAAGACTGCCTCACCAAAGCCTAAAAGGTGTCATGCACTTTTAGGCTCGGGAGCTTAGAACAACTCTTTAACAAGGAGTTATTATGCAAATCTCGGCCCTACTACTTAAGAAAGAAAAATTAAGAGCGCTAGATTCTCTATTTTTTGAGATACAGATCCTTCTCTGAAAACGCTTTAGAAATCTCTTGTTGCTTCCTTCTCTCACTAAATTGATGCTTAAGGTTTCTTCCCATGCCTGACTTTTGCAAAAGAGTCTCTAGAGAGACAGCTTGATCTCCCTTTCCAAGCACACCCAATGCTTTCAAAGCTGGAAGGTCGCCAGAACAGAAGAAAAGATCTTCCCTATCTTGAGCGCAAATTAGAGCAATTGCCTCTAGCTCACCTGCATCGATTCCTCGGTAAAAATCGTCTTTAAGCTTCTTTAGTAATTCTCCGAACTGTTGGTCAGTAGCCGCTACTTCTTCAACTCGTCCAGAATCAACATATGTGCCCCAATCAATTTGAACCTCTACATCATCGCGATCTAAATAGTACTGACACTCGTCTTTAATTGTTTTGGGTAATTTTATTGAGTAGCGCCCAACAATAGCGTCAAATATTCCCTGAGAGAAAAGTTCAATGATTACGTTTGCATCAAGGATTACTAATTTCAACTAAGCAATCCTCTATTTCATCGGGAAGACCTTTTTCTGCAAGATACTTGGTTAATTGGTGAAGGCTTACACCGATCAACTTTGCAAATTTCGATCTTGATAACTTTCCAGTCATCATAGCTTGATGTGAAAGTCTTAATAGACGATCACTAATTTCGACTTTCCCTCTCGAGTCATTTTGGATTTTATTTGCGCTTTTGAATTCTGCTAAATTTAGCACGGCTTGTGCGACTTCGAATTTAATAAAACCAGCTGAAACCATTCTATAAAGCAATGACTCTGAACCTACTCCAAATTGATGAGCTAAAGAAAATACATGAGATAAATGGAATTCTTGGCCGCTAGATATAATTTTTGATATTTCATCTCTAAAAACCTCTAATGGCATAAGAAGAGAGGCAGCAAAAGTATCTGCTAACTTCTCATTCTTCTTATATAGCTCCTCGTCCGAATTAATCTGATCAAAAAGTATAGTATTCCATGTGATGAGGTGGAAGAGTTCATGGGCTATTGAAAAATTCTGTCTCCAGAATGGTTCTTTAGAAGATAAAAAAATACAAGACCCAAACTCATCAGATGAAAAGGTTGCTCCAGAGCCTCCGTATTCAAAATCATCTAATATAAAACGAACACCAAAATTTTCCTCTAGAACCTTAACTAGGCCTTCTGCGGGATAACGACCAAGATCAAGTGATCTTCTTACTTCATCTGCCCAACGCTCAACATGCGCCTTGTTAGTTGAGTTTAGATCTAGATCATGATGAGGGAGTTGTTGGAATTCACCTTGGGCACCTACAATTCTTTCAATAAAAGTATAATCATCTGCTTTTTTCAGAAGAGTATTTGATGCCATCGGAGCGTCATCTGGCGCTCCCCTCCAAAAAAAATAGGGCACAGGTTTTTGTGTGTTCTCACCAAGAAGCTTGTAGATATCCACCTTCAAGCATTCAGCCAACTTAACTAATTCGGAAGCTTTTAATTCTCTTGATCCTGCCTCAACAGTAGAGACTGTCACATGAGTTCCCCAACCCATAAGATCGGCAAGCTTGGCTTGCGACATTGAAAGCCTTTCTCTTAAGCTTTTAATGTTTTCGCCTAGTTGAGCTCTATTCATACTTACCTCTGTAATATTATATTACATCTTTTAGTACTTTTCGAAGCTATTTGTAAATAACTTTAACAAAATCTTACATTCTCCAATATTTTCGATCTTTAGAGACCAGATGTAGTTTGTCAGTTACCCCAGATTCGTCGATGCCGCGGGGCCGTGGAAAAATAGCGACTTGGGCGGATAGCTCACTAACTTTTAACTCGAGTAAACTTATAAACAGCGAGCGCTTTTTCTCCTTTCATGACAAGACTTTTCCCTTTCACCGCTGAAGCTAGATCCCTGCTCGCGGTAGCACTCGAAATGTCTTTGTGCAGTTGCATATAGTCTTTACGAGTAAAATTCTGATTCACGAAGTGCACACGTGCCTTGGACAATCGCGTTTCGGTTGTGGACTTTGCAGGCCTGTAGTCTTCTTGGAAAGAAGTAAGCGCCTGGAGAATAAGCTCCAAAGAAAATTCTACAAATTGCGTTGAATCTCCTACTTTGTCTGAAGCTTCAAGCACCTTGTAATAACCTTGTTGTCTTTTATGGATTAAGGTTTCAACAGATATATATTCAAACACACTCGAATGGCGCATGAGTAAAAGCAGCTGCCACAGTCTACCCATCCTTCCGTTTCCATCTTCAAATGGATGGATAAACTCTAACTCATAATGGAAGATACAGGCCTTAAGAAGAAATGAAATCTCTTTGTTGGCCTTTACAAATGAAAACAAGTTCTGCATAAGATTGGCCACATGTTTGGCCTGAGGGGCAACATGACTTATCTTTTTTCCCTTTATAATTCCAACATTGCCCGAACGATAAGTTCCAGGTTTCAGCACCAAACCTTTCATCAACGTGCTATGGGCCTGCAAGAGATGCTTTTGGTTCAAAGGGTTGATCTTTTCTAATTCGTCGTAAAGCTTTAAAGCATTAATCACTTCACGAATCTGTTTCTCAGGACCAATCACTCTTTTATTATCTAACAAGGCCGTGATTTGCTCTTCCGAAAGATCATTTCCTTCAATCGCGAGACTATGTTTAATTGTCTTAATCTTGTTTTCTCTACGCAGCTTGATTGATTGTCGATTCCCACTTGATGGTCACCACCTAAATTCCACCTTAGGTCACCACCACG
>JBKHVI010000104.1:0-4512 GCA_046570105.1 Bacteriovoracia bacterium | reverse complement strand
CGGCTTCTCCCGTGAGTTCCAGCCCCTGCACGAAGAGATAGACCGCTCCCTCCTGCTTCTTCATACTGAAAAGCCCTTCCGGCGCCTTTAAAAGAAAAGTAGAGGCAAACCCCATCGGAGTGAGCATAAGGGCCCAAATGATCAATAAAAGACGCATCTAGAGAGTGTAGAGGATTTAAGGAGCAAGAATTTGAGGTGTGAATATTCTATACAAAAAGGCTCTCTAAAGAATTTTTGCAGAAATTAAACGGGCCTTCGGTGTGTTGATATAAAGCAGTAAAAGCGCAAGGCCGAACTCTGTTATGTCGTATTTGAGATTTTTTCGTTCTTTCCCTTTTGCCCCTCCTAAGTAACTGTTTTCTATGATGTTTTTATTCAGCCCAAATTTGGGCTGAACAGACAACTCGTCTTTTGAATTGATGATTCCAACACACTTATCTGGATGCAGTGCTTACGCAAAAGTGTGCTGGAACCTTTAAAGTGAAACTCAAGCATTACGATCAAGACAATTCAAATCTTCAAACGATGCCTTCAAGCGCTTCACGAAGCTCTCTTCGCCATGGCGAAGCCAGACGCGAGGGTCGTAGAATTTTTTGTTAGGGGCATCAGCACCTTCAGGGTTACCGAGCTGGCCTTGGAGATAGGCTTCTTTAGACTTGTAGAAACCACGGATGCCATCCCAGAACGCCCACTGTAAATCGGTATCAAGATTCATCTTCACCGCACCATACTCGATGGTTTCACGAATCTCTTCGCGGGTTGAACCTGAGCCGCCGTGGAAGACAAATGAAACTGCATTGTGAGCGGTATTAAATTTCTTCTGAATAAAATCCTGCGAGTTCTTCAAGATGATCGGCGTGAGTTTCACGTTACCTGGCTTATAAACACCATGAACATTACCGAAACTCGCCGCCACGGTGAAATTCGCGCCTACTTCACGAAGAGTGGCAAACGACTCCGCGACTTCTGAAGGTTGCGTATAAAGTTTTGATGAATCAATACCGGTATTATCCACACCGTCTTCTTCACCACCGGTCACACCCAACTCAATCTCGATGCCGGTTTCAATCGCTTTCATGCGCTTGAAATATTTTGCCGAGATCTCTAAGTTTTCATGCAACGGCTCTTCTGAAAGATCGAGCATGTGTGATGAAAAGAGTGGTGCTTTATTTTGTTTGTAGTTGGCCTCTCCTGCCTCGAGCATATTGTCGATCCAAGGAAGAAGTTTTTTAGCCGCATGGTCGGTATGGACGATGACCGGCACTCCATAGTACTCCGCCATCAACTGAATATGGCGCGCACCAGAGATAGCGCCGAGAGCAGCGGCTTTATCGTTGGGAAGCTTCAAAGATTTGCCGGCAAAGAATTGTCCGCCGCCATTAGAGAATTGAATAATAACTGGAGAATTCACTGATTTCGCAGTCTCAAGAACGGCGTTGATGGTGTTGGTGCCCGTCACATTGACCGCTGGCAGAGCGAATTTTGTTTCTTTGCAATGTTGGTAGAGATCTAAGAGCGCCTGGCCATAAACCAAACCGGGTTTGAATTTCATAAATTCTCCTTATGCTTTTTGACGGATGCAGCGCCATTGTATGAGAATTGAGACACCCGTGGCAAAAGGAAAACCTGTGCTCTCTCGAGACGAATTACTAAAGTATTTCCAAACTCTCCTGACACCTGAAGTCTTTGACGATTACGCCCCCAATGGTTTGCAGATCGAAGGGAAAGAGCGCGTCAAAAAGGTCGCCTTTGCGGTTTCGGCGACTCAAGACTCTATTCAAAAGGCACTCACTTGGGGAGCTGATGCCCTTGTGGTGCATCATGGAGTATTTTGGAAACATCAGGGGGCACGCACTCTCACGGGTCCTTGGGGTGAGCGTGTTATGAGCGCTGTGCGCGCGGGATTGAATGTCTACGCTTACCATCTCCCGCTCGATGCCCACATGGAAGTCGGCAATGCCGCTAGCTTAGCTCTTGAATTAAAACTCCATTCACTCGCTCCTTTTGCCCCTTACAAAAAACAATACCTCGGCGTAAGCGGGCATTTATCTACGCCTTTGAGTGCTATCGAATTTTCTCGCGTGCTAGAAAAAGTTCTCAATCACAAAATCCTGATGGCGGTCATGGACGAAGAGAAACCGATTCGTCATATTGGCATCGTAACCGGTGGCGCGAATAACGAGTGGCTTGAAGCCATCAAAGCAGGACTTGATGCTTATCTCACGGGAGAAATCTCGGAGTATAACTGGCACGACGCTCGTGAAGCGGGTATCGCCTATTATGCTGGTGGACATCACGCCACGGAAAAATTTGGTCCGCAAAGTTTAATGAAGCGCTTGAAACGTGAGCATAACAATCTTGAGGTGGCCTTCATTGATTCCGAAAATCCGGCCTAAACTCACTTCGCTTCTTCCCATTATGCTGGGGCCACTCTTGGCACTTTTTGTGTGGCTTGCTCCTTTGGGTATTCCCGTTGAAGCTCAAAAGTGTGCTGGCGTTATTGTCTGGGTCGCCTTGTGGTGGCTCTCGCCCATCATCCCTCTGCATATCAGTGGCATCGTGGGAATACTCTTGGCGCATTTTTTTCAACTCGCCAGTTGGAAAGAACTGCTCGCCTCATTTGCTGATCCGATCATTTTTTTATTCTTGGGCGGTTTTGTTTTGGCGCGTGCCGTGGAGTATCACCAAATTGATCGTTTGATGGTGCAAAAAACCATGAAGATCAAAGGCATTGCCGGTAATGCCCAGGCGCTTTTTTTGGCGTTAGTCGTTTTGACGGCACTGATGTCAGGCTTTCTCTCTAATACGGCAACCACCGCACTGGTGTTGCCCATCGGACTGGAAATTCTTAAGCGTCACAGTCTTGATTTCAAAAGTTCAGGCAAACTGGTTTTACTCTTAGCGGGTGCCGCCTCAATCGGCGGTACTATGACTCCGATCGGCTCGCCCCCCAATATGATCGCCCTCGCTTTAATGGAAAAAATCACCGGCACTCGTCCCGATTTTTTGACCTGGATGCTTCACATGGTGCCCTTGGCCCTGTGTATGCTGGTCGCCCTTATTTGGCTCTACCGAACAGAGTGGCGAGAACTCCCTCGCGTAGTAAAAATCGAAGAGACGGCCTTCAGTTTGAAATCTGAGCAGCGCTATGTGCTACTCATTCTTATCACCACCGGTATTTTATGGGCGATTCCTGGGCTCTTTCCTCTCATGGGTCTGACTCAATTGGGAGTGTTTACCACTAGGCTCTTTCCCGAGTCTGTCGTCGCCGTTTTGGCGCTCATTGCCCTGGTTTTATGGCCCACTCGTCAAGGATCACTCTTGCCTTGGTCAGAAGCGCAAAAGATTGATTGGGGTACGCTTTTGCTCTTTGGCTCGGGCCTCGCTATCGGTGAGCTGGCCTTTAAATCAGGACTCGCCCAATTATTAGGCGCCAAACTAGAAACCCTGGCCCATTTATCACCTGAAGTTCTCTTGAGTTTAGCGGTCATTGCCACCCTTTCCCTCACGGAAATCGCTAGCAATACCGCCACTGCGAATTTAATTGTACCTATCTTGCTCGCCAGTAGCAGTTTTGCTATGACCCCAGAGCGCACTATTTATGCCATTGTAGCGGCGGCCAATTTGGCCTTTATGCTGCCCGTAGGAACTCCGCCCAACGCGATAGTTTTCTCAACTGGTGTATTTAGTTTTGGCACCATGCTGAGAAAAGGATTCTTGGCGAATGTTTTATCCGCTATGTTGATTTTAATTTTTTCGCTGCTCTTCTTTTAGGAGGCCCTCATGTTCTCTCATACAAAAACAGAACTCAATCGCGCCCAGTTGATTGAAGAAACCATTAAACTTAACCGCGGTACTTTCTCTGATGGTGGCGCCTTAATGGTAACCACTGGTCAATTCACCGGCCGCGCCGCCGATGACAAATATGTCGTGAGCTGTCCTTATTCAGAAAAAGTGGTGAACTGGAAAAACAAAACCGGCAAACTCACACGCACTCAGGCGGAAGCTCTTCGTGCTCAAATCGTAAAGACGTTAGAAAAATCTCCCAGCACTTATAAAGTCACTCGCACAGTAGGTGCTCATTCTCAGTGGCGCATTAAAGCAACACTTGTGACTCAAGGCCCATCCCACGCCTTGTTCTTTGATAATATGATGCGCCCTCTTGAAAACGGCGCTCATCTTCAAGACTGGACTATTCTTCATACCCCTTTTCATACTGTTGAAAACCATCTTTCTATGGGCATCGCGCGAGGAACCGCGATCGTGCTGGACTATGAAAAGAAAGAAGTTTTGATTGCCGGCACTGCTTATGCGGGTGAAGTGAAAAAAGCGATGTTCTCGGTCATGAACACTCTTCTTCCAGATCATGGAGTGCTCCCTATGCATGCCGGCGCAAATATCAGTGCCACCGGAAATGTCAGCGTCTTCTTTGGTCTCTCAGGCACTGGAAAAACAACTCTTTCAACTGACGTGGGTCTCGCTTTGTTGGGTGATGATGAGCACGGTTTTGCT
>JBKHVI010000103.1:0-4630 GCA_046570105.1 Bacteriovoracia bacterium | reverse complement strand
GATTCACCATGAACGCGCCCAGGCCCTCAATGCGCCGAAATGGACACGCGAGCGAGAGGCCCTTAATAGTCTTAATCCCAAAGATTTAAAAAGTATTAAAGAGAGTGCTCTAGGACTCAAACCTTGGAAGAAAGGTCCGATCGAGTTGCCTGGTCTTTTGATCGATGCGGAATGGGATTGCCGGCAAAAATTCGCACGCCTTGAATCAGCGCTGCCTGCTTTAGCCGACAAAAAAATTCTCGATATCGGCTGTGGCAATGGCTGGTACATGCGCGAACTGGTTAAGCGTGGTGCCACTTCTGTATGGGGTTTTGATCCGCAGCCCTTAAATCTTTTGCAATGGCAATTTCTACAAAAGATCGATCCTGTTCAGGGCGCTGAACTTTATCTCTTAGGCGTTGAGCATCTCACGCATTTTCCAAAATCTTTTGATCTGATCTTTCATATGGGTGTGCTTTATCATCACCGTGATCCTATGACTCAGCTTTTAGAATTGCGAGAAGCTCTCCTTCCCGGTGGTGAATTAATTCTTGAAACCATCGGTGTACCAGGGGAAGACGCCACCGCACTTATTCCACAAGATCGCTACGCCAATATGCCTAACGTCTGGTGGCTGCCTACACTCTCTTGCCTTAAAACCATGATGGAGCGAGCGAAGTTCACTGACATCGACATCATCTCCACTCAATGGAATAAAACTCTTGAGCAAAGAAAAACCGAATGGATTGATGGGCCAAGTCTCGCGGACTATCTTGATCCTAAAAATCCAAATCTCACGATCGAAGGCCATCCCGCACCGGAGCGCTTTATCATCAAAGCGAGACGAAAATCATGAGCGATAAAATCATTCTGGAACATTACGAGCGCTTGGCAAAAGGCTGGGGCCTACAAGGCCAGATGTCGATGCAAGACAAAGTGGTGCGTGAACGCGAAACACAGTTTGTGATCAAACAAGTTCGCCAAAGTCTTCGCACTCTAGGTGTCGCTCCTGAACAGGCCCACATTCTCGATATGGGTTGTGGAAACGGCTATTTGTTGCAAGCACTGTGGGATGAATTTGCCGGCGCCAAACTGTGTGGAGTTGAGTTTGTGCCTGAGCTCGTTGAGCTTGCTCAATCAAGAAAACTTCCCGGCCTCACCATCAAGTCCGGCGATATGCGCGAAGCCGGTGCTTACGAGGGCCACCCTCAGATCATCATCACCGAGCGCTCTGTGGTGAATCTTTTGAGTTGGGAAGGCCAGAAGGCGGCCTTTGAACATATCGCTCGCACACTCGTTCCCGGAGGCTTCTACATCATGATGGAGAGCTTTCATGAGCCATGGATGGAGATGAACGCCGCACGCAGGGAAAATAATCTGCCCGAAGTGCCGGTTTCACCTCACAACCGTTACTTAAAAGAGCCTTGTATCGACACACTTGCGTCATTATCTTTGCGCGAAGTGTCGGGAGTGGAGCCAAAAAACGCCCTCTCCTCTCATTTTTTCCTCTCGCGTGTCTTCCAACACCTCTTTGTTCAAGAAGGAAGGCCCGCTAGTGAGCGGGTTTGGCAGTTTTTTGCTGAAGGACTCCCCCAGAATATTGGCAATTATTCGCCGATTTTATTTCGAGTTTTTCAAAAAGATGCACTCTAACCCCTTGGCGATTGACCCTGAGTTGATTACATTACTTCCTCATTTCAATGTTAGGTTAAAGGAGATAGTTCATGGCCAACGGAAGCCGTCACCGTAGAAAGCACGCTAAAGGTCGCCGCAAGGTTGGATCGAAGAAGAGAAGAGCAGCGCGCTTGAGAAAACAAAAAGCTTAATTAGCTTTTTAAAACTTAAGATACAAAAGATGCCTCCCTTATGGGGAGGCTTTTTTGTTTTATCTCGGGTGATAAATTCTATTTCTCCCTTAAGTCCGAACAACACAATTCACTTTTATTATAAGTAAGATTGAGGACGCCTCAAGCATTCTACGAATATGATTAATTCATCCTGGGATAGATTCTGAGGTTTCAAATGATCTAGGAACCAGGATGAGAAGGGTGAAATAGAATTTATCTCGCCTTCCGCTCAAAGTACTGCAGATCCACAAACACCGCTGCTCCCAGCATGAGAGCGCGATCTTCGGCATCAAGGTTCTCACCATAAAAAGAGAGCACAAAATTATCGCGATCGGTGAAGACCTCAGAAATCAAACCTGACCACTTCTTTTGCACTTCTCCGACTTCCTGGCCCCATTTCGTGAAGCTGAAGGTCCACAAATGCCAAATTGGCGCACGCACCTCATAGCGAACTTTTCCGCGGGCATCTTCCACATCAAATGACTTTCTGAGAATGGCAAAGCGCTGTTGAACGGCACCCATTAAAACGCCGTGAGAATCGTAAACCTCAATACGCTGAAAGATCCAACGAAACGGATGCTTAAGCACTAGCGCTTTTTCACGTTTCTTGTTGAAAATATAAATTTCAAAACTGCGCCAATGCCCGAGCCACTGACGAAAGAGAAAACCTAAAATGCCCTTCTGTTGTTCGGCGGCATAACCGATTTCTTCACCATCTTGTGATTTCAAGACATACTTATTTCTCGTCTCAAATCCGATCCATTCCGCCCATTCACGAATCTGCTTCATGTGAATACGAGTGAGAGAAACCAGACTCACACCTAACTCTGTGGTCTCCGCTGGCCATTGAGTTGGAATTGGATTCATACATTGCTCCTATCTTGCGAATAAAATCAGTCCCATTTTGACACCATAAATGTGCTTTTTAGCTCTTAATATTAACACTTTCGCTGGAAGACTGAATAAATTTCAGGATGTTGCCGCTGTGATGAGGATTCTCAGGGCCCACCACTTCTTGACTTGCAGAAGCATAGGCTTTTTGGGCATAGTCCGCCCGTACTTACCATCACGGGGAGAATTAAAATGCGTTTGGCCATTTCCTTTATTCTATTAATGAGTTCTGTGTCTGTGCTTGCTCAGACAACTGGAACTAAAAGTTCATCAACGACTGGTGCTACCATTAGCACTAAGACAGTTGATCAAAACTTGCCATGGCTCTCACTCAGCCGTTTTGGCGCTAACTACTTCACATTTTGGGAAGGCCCCAATATGGAAGATGGACAGCAGGCCAATAACGAACTAGGTCGCCCGACTGATGACGGTTTGAGCTTCTACCATCACCTCTCTTTCACTTACGCCGTTTCAAAAAATCTTAATATCGATCTTCAAAACCGTCTTGAGCACATTCATACTCAAGAAGAGCAGTGGCGCTACCAGGGTTCACGCATTGGTGTGAGTGGTACTCTTGCTCGTGGTGAGAAGTGGAGCCTTAAGGGTGCAGCTAACACTGATATCCCAGAGCTTAACGGTCGCGATGCTCGCGCGCAGACAGTTATTTTCAATCCAGGATTGTTTGCTGGTTTCAATTACCAAATCTCAAATCGCTGGTCTTTCTACTCAATCGTTTCTCCACGTATGTACTTCTACCGCGATGACGATGCTGTGACTGACGAATGGTTGGCCTCTGGTCGCTCACCTGGTCAAAAACGTAAAGTTGAATTCCGTGCTTCACCAACTATCAACTACGCGTTCAATGACAAAATCGGTATGCGCGCAGGTATGGATTTAAACTTCCAACAATTTGTTCGCAATGACTGGAACTACTTCCGTCGCTGGCCAACTGCTATGACTGTTGGCCCCACTTTCAGTATTCACCGCTCTTTGAATCTCTACACCTTCGTTCAATCATACCCGTTTGACGGAGAAAAAATTCGCACAGAAACAACATCACTCGGCATGTGGATCTCTGGCGTTATTTTCTAAATTCTCAAAAAAATCCTGCAAGATTCTTAAAGGCCCCAGTATTGGGGCCTTTTTTTATTAACAGGATGTTATGTATGCCGCCGAGTGCAGGATGCACAAAAGGCGGCGATGTCCAGGATGGACGGTATGTCGTCGAGAGGCAGGAGCCGAAGACGACGAAGGCCAGGATGACCGGCAAAGCGACGATGTCCAATTTTTACTTTTTGATGGTGCTTTTTTTCTCTTAACTCAAACTACACATTATCAAATTCGAAGCTTTATCTCACGAGCAGTATGGCAAAGGAGTTGCTTATGAAGGCCTTGCTAAAAAAATCCCTGACGAATGACAGGATGATTTCTGGTGAGGCCCGGTACCCGCATACCGGGGTTAATCCCTCACCAGTTTTTTTAGTTTAGGCGCAAAACGAGGTGAGTTCAACTAGGCAAAACGCTCAACTTCCAACACGTAACCTTTTAAGTTCATGTAATACATCTTGAGCTGACTTGCCACTCTCACGCCACGTCTTAAGCGCCATCGCCCCTTCTGACTTACTGAGTTTCTGCTGTTTATCATCGAGGATGAGTGAGTGATGAATAAAAGTCGCATCGATAAACGTCTGCGCTTTCGCTCCTAACATTTTCGCCATCATCAATTGAATCTCACTCGATTCACGCAAATCATCACCGCGAATAATGAGATTAGTTTGAAATTGCAGATCTTCATACAAACTAACTAAGTGATAGGCCGGCAAATCATCTTTGCGCCATAACACCACATCCGTTTTGGAATCAGCACTCAAGAGTCGCCACTGGGTTAAATCTTTGGTGAGTGAGAGCTTTTT
>JBKHVI010000102.1:0-4701 GCA_046570105.1 Bacteriovoracia bacterium | reverse complement strand
CGTCAGTCATTCATCGCTCACTATTAAAGCCGAACCTGTCGAAACTGCGGTGGATATTTTGGTACGTCTTAAAGACTCCACTCGCGTGGTGGCGATAGATGAAATTCAATTTTTTGATGAAGCGATTGTCACTGTCGTAACTAAACTTGCGGCCCGTGGTTGCCGTGTTATTTGCGCGGGCCTTGACCTCGATTATCGCGCCCAGCCCTTTGGGCCTATCCCTCAACTTTTAGCGATTGCCGATGAAGTCACCAAGATTCATGCCATCTGCACTGTTTGTGGATCTCCAGCAGTGCGCTCTCAGCGCCTGTCGAAGAGTAAAGAACAGGTTCTTTTGGGTGAAACTGACGCCTACGAGGCGCGTTGTCGAGGGCATTACCAGCACGATGAGGTGGAAGAACAGGCACTTCTACCGCTAGCAGAAGAAAAGCTTAAGGCAATGGCGCAACTGGGCCACTGACTAATAGCTCTGAAAGGTGCTAGCATCTCCTCGAAATCCCCCGAGGAGGAATTATGGAAATGTACACGCCCGAAGTGATGATCTCGGACGAAGAGATCGCTCTGCGTATTGAGGCCTTGGGCCAAGCAATCACACAAGACTTTGCTAACGAAGAGTTGGTGGTGATTTGTGTCCTAAAGGGCGCCTTCATGTTCACCTCTGATCTTATCAAAAAAATCAATCGTCCTCTTTCTCTCGAGTTCATTTCACTTTCAAGTTACGGCGACTCGACTCAGAGTTCTGGCAATGTACGCCTTGATATGGACATCACATGCAATGTTGAAGGCAAAAATGTTCTCATCGTTGAGGACATCGTTGATACTGGCCTCACCATCAGCACTTTGATGAAAATGTTGGAACTGAGAAAACCCAAAGAAGTGCGTTTGGCTTCATTATTGTTTAAGCCTTCTAAATTGAAGCACCAAGTGAAGATTGATTATTTGGGTTTTGAAATTGAAGACAAGTTTGTTATCGGCTACGGTCTTGATTATGCCGGCCGTTACCGTGAGCTTCCTTATATTGGAGTGTTGAATGCAGGTAACTGAGTCAGGCTCAGTCCGTGTCGACCTCGTCGGTGGCACTCTTGATATTGAACCGATTAATCTCATTCTGAAAGATGTCTGGACGTTGAACGTTGCCACCGGACTCAAAGCTCAAGTCAAACTAGATAAGACTGAGTTTGCTGGTGTTGAGATCGTTTCCTCAGACTACAACAAGACCTACAGCTACAAAGAAACAGAACTCTCAGAAGACGAAGTGCTCTATTCTAAGCGCTTCGAAGAGATGACTTTCGTTTTGCAAATCTTGCATCTCTTTGGCATCAAGAAAAATTTCAAACTCACTCTTCAGTCAGGTGCACCGGCCGGTTCAGGCCTTGGTGGATCTTCTGCGATGGGTGTCACTCTCTATAAAGCGCTTTGCCAATTTTGTGATCGTACCTTTGAAGTCAAAGAAGCTGTTCGCCGTGTGAAAGGTGTAGAGTCGCGCATTTTGAATCAAGGGGTAGCGGGCTATCAAGATTATTTCCCAGCACTCGTCGGCGGCGTACTTGCCTTAAAAGGTATCGAAGGCGATGTTGTTATTGAACAGCTCTACAATCCAGAGCTCAAAAAAGTTCTAGAAGAGAATGTTGCTCTCGTTTACTCAGGTCAAAGCCGCGCCAGTGGTATTAATAACTGGGAAGTCTATAAAGGCTTCTTTGATAAGCGCACAGAAGTTGTCGAAGGCATGGCGAAGATTGCCAAGATCTCGACTGAAACTCGTACAGCGATTAAAAACAAGAACTGGAAACAGATGTTGGATTTGATTGGCAGCGAAGGTGAGGCCCGTGAGCAACTCTTTCCAAACATAACCACTGATAAAATTCGTGATCTGGCCCAGGCCTTGCGTTCTCAAGGCCATCCAGTAGGACTCAAAATGTGTGGTGCCGGTGGAGGAGGATGTTTCATTCTCGTTCATTACGGCATGCCGCTCGATGCGCTCGATGCTCTCATTTTAAAGTGCAACATGCGCCGCCTCGACTTTAAAGTCGAAGCCCCCCTATAAATGAATAATCCTGACAACACACATGCCAACGTTGCGGGATTATCCTTAGGCGGTGGTCGTCGTGAGAACTTCTTCTTTTGTCTTCTCGAACATTATCCAGAGCGTGGTCGCTGGTTTTTAAAATCTCTTCATCAAGTCAAAGACGAAGAGATACAAGATCGCGATGAGATCATTACCTCCTGGATTGCTCAGTATGGTTTGCAAAAGTTGGTGGTAGATTTTCCTCTCTCTAAACCCCCTTGTGATACTTGTCAGTTGAAATGTCCTGGGGCCAATGTCTGTCCACAGCCTGCAGTCATTGAAGTTCGTAAAGAGATGCAAACGCTCTTAGAAACTGATGCGAAGATGGAGAAAGAAAATCCTAAGCGCTACGAGCAGGCACGAGTAGCGGCGGAAGAAACAGATTGGGCACGGGATCTCTTACACAAAACTGCCGACGAACATATTCTCTCGCGTTCATTTAAGCGCAAACTTCGTAAAGGTTTTGTGCCGTATTGGCACCGTCCGATTGATTACTGGATTTGGAAGAGTTACTACGACCAACTCCTATCGGTTTTTAAAACGAGTTATGATTCTTACGGACATGTCTCTGTCATGCTCTTGGCCCGTTTAAAATATCTCTTACGCCATTTGCCTAGTGATCTTGATCTTCATGAGTCGAGCATTCAAATTGTGTTACTGGAACTTTACCGCGCGCGTTTAGTAGGTAAGTTTCAATTGCTGCAACTTTTTGATCTTGATCTGCAAAGCATGGCGCGAGAAACACTTATTCGTGGTATCGAGCAACAGCTCCAGCTTTTCATCTACGATCATGATTTTGAAATGCTGGTGAAAAACCCTAAGGCCTTTGACTCATTTCTATTGGCCCTGGCCGGACAGGGGGTTTTAATGAAGCGCCTGCGTGAGATCCCCTCATGGGGTAATCACGATGGTGGCAACTTCGTTGTCCCTGATTTTTCAGCAGTTTAAGTCATTAAAATCAGGCCCAATTGAGAGCTAATTGCCCTTTGGTCGAAGCGACAACTCTCGATGATTCTGCCGCCAAGGCCGATACGCTTCTTTCCAATACAGAATTACTTAACCCCGTGGCCAATATTCAGCAATGTAGTGCTGTCACTAGTGGTGATGACACTAACAAACAAAACCTTAAAAAGAGCTTGGCCAAAACTGCTGAGTTCAGTACCTCAACTAGTATTGATAAATGCCAAGGTTTAACAATCTATTTAGATGATAAGGCCCAACGTCGAGCGATCGGTTACTATAGCGCCAATGGCTCAGTTCGTACCTTTGATCGTGCATGCGCTGCGGGTAGCTCAGATGCAGATTGCCGGACTGCTTTGCTAAAAAACTTCAATGCTCTGAAAACCACCGGAACCGGAACTACAACCTCAGAAACGATATAAATGCAAAGAAAAAACCATTACTCATGGACAAAAGACTAACACCCTCATCGATAAATATCTTGATGGAGAAGTCATTCTTGAAGCGGTCTATCAGCAGCAAGAAGCACTTGTAAGCCAAGTCATAAAAGGAAGTCCGAAACATCCGACAATGTTTATGATTGAAGTCCCCGGTGGTTCAGAGTTGCATTGGGTAACAGCGACTGAAGTGGTAAAGGTTAACAACGTCTCTTATGTAAAATTAAATCATTGGGGCAAACAGTATCAATATCCGCTGAGAGACTTTGCCAAATTGACGATGAAGACAGGTTGGGGAGAAAGTGGTGTTGGATTTGCTTTTTCAGATATCAATTATGTTCAAGCTAACTAAGTCGCCAACCATTGCGATTAAATTCTTCCCATCGCACGTGAATAAATAATCCTAGTGCCGCATACAAAATCACAGCAACGACATTCCCCATCAACCACAGGGGAGAGATACCGTTTGGTGAAATAAGAAAACTCAGACTCATCAGTGAACCCGTTAAGAGATAGAAGCGTACGTACTGAGAGGCCCATCTTTTTTGATAGTAGCAATAAAAATAAAAAACAAAATTAATAAGGAGAAAACCCAGCATCGCGATCCCAGCTGCGTTCTCTAGCGTTCCAATTAATTCTTTCACAAAAACAGGCTCAATTTCAGTAATCGCAATTTGTTGAATCGCCAAGTATTGAGTGAGCATCCTTTCGAAAAAATAATTCTGTTTGAGCCAAATCATTAAAAAGAAGCAAGAAAAAATATCAATCAGAGCTGCACATGCCATGACCCAACGTAGTGCCTTCGTGAGATTGAGTTGCGCGCAAAAATCTTTACAGCGGTCAATTTTTTGCTTCAGAGTGGTGTTCATGTTACTCATTCTATATTGGTAAAAAGCCATCTACTAGCAAAGAGATATCAATGGCGTTGGCAGCACTTTTTTTGGTCACAATTGTCGGTGCGCTTATTTCTGGTTTAACAGGACTAGCGGGCGGAGCAGTCGTGCTGGGCGGGCTCATGCTTTTTTTTCCGGCCCTGGAAGCCCTGGCCATGCATGGAGTCGTACAAACAGCATCAAATGGAGCACGCGTCGTTTTTTGGTCAAAGAGTGTCCATTGGCCCGTGGTCATTCGTTATGCACTCTTGCTTTTGCCTGGTGCCTGGCTAGCTGGGTTGTGCTTCCATCTCTTAAACCTCAATTTGATGGAAGCTTTTCTCGGCGTACTTATCTTAACTGCCGT
>JBKHVI010000101.1:0-4807 GCA_046570105.1 Bacteriovoracia bacterium | reverse complement strand
ATTAATGTTGCCCTAATCCTCTCAAGCGTTACTTCCGGATGACCCAGTAGCGCATGTTGAAAATCAATATCCCAGACTTCAATCTCGAGGCCACCTTTTGACTTAACCGTCTCAATGAGTTTGATCTCATCATGGCCATCTTTAGCCTTATCGACATTATAGTCATTATCTTGACCTAGGTCAATATAATGACCTTTCTTGAGATGCTTCACGCAGATTTCCAATTGGTTAAAAGCCAATAAACTCTTCACCATTTGGCATACGCACCATCTTAAGAAAAGAAAACGTCGCCTCTTTTAGCAACTAGTTCTAAAACGAAAAAATAAATTAAATGCGACGAAGTAGATAAATGATTTTCAGATGAAGTGGCCACCCCACTCGGACTTGGCACTCACTTGTTCGCTTCACGCTCACTACGTTTGGCCCAGTGGTTTCGCTCGTCATGACATCCTGACATGACGCCGTTTCCTGAATGCTGTCGCATTCAAAAAACGTCGCTCAACCCTTCAAGTCCTCGTAAGTAATTTTTTCGGCAGCAAACATCCCCGCTCTCTAGGAAGCGACGATGTGAAGGAGGAGGCGTGCTGCCTGCACGCCGCACGACTGAGCAAGGAAGCTGACGACGTAGGCGGGGATGTTTCATGCCGAAAACTGGCCACCCCACTCGGACTTGAACCAAGATCAGAGACTTAGGAAGTCCCCGTTTTATCCAGTTAAACTATAGGGTGTCTAAAGGCATCATACCTACCCCTCAAGGTCTTCTCAATAAAAACCGATAGGCCTGTGACGGGAGATTTCATGAAAATTCTATTCCTTGCTATGCTCACACTCTTTGTTGCTTGTGGAAAAGACAGCGACTCGAAAGGCGGCAGTAAAAACGTCTTTGGAAGCTCTTATGGGGTACCAACAACTACCGCAGCTGTGGTGGTTATTCCTGGAACTCAATCAAGCTATCCAACAATTGTCGCTGGCGGACGTACCTACCAGATTGGTCAAGGAACGGCTCCTCAAGTGTGGCAATCATTAAATTCAATGTTCTACGGCCAATGGCCAACTCCACCTATTAAACAAGACTCTCTCGGGCGCTACTACCAAGTCACAGTGACAGCGTCACTCAGCGGCTATAGTGGTAACACTTATGGTGGCTCTTACGGCGGTACTTATGGTAGTGGCTATCCACAAACGGGAACAGTGCAATCGAATACACTCGATGTGCAATCTATTCAGCCGCTGCAGTAAACCAACAAAGCGGACGACTCTCCCGACGTAATCCCGTCACAAAAGTGTCGAGTCGGCATTGTGGCTCAGGATGAGTGCGATTAATGACATCCACCACAGTTTGATCCGGCGTCTCGATACGAGGCGCTGGCAAATTCCTATTCTCAGCAAAAAAACTCGCCACAATCAGTGAAGCAACAAATCCCCGATCAGTCGTGCTTCCCTCGCGAAGCGGAAGCTCAGGAATAATTTTTTCCCAACACTCCATGGTCGCCCACCAATCCGCCTGGCCTTCTACCGCCATACGATTATGTGAATCACTAAAGGGCTCACCGGCATAAAGATGGCCCAGTTCATGACACAAAATCAGTGCGAATGAATCAACAGTACTTCCAGTGATACGAGCGATGCCACCATAGACAATAACTTGATCCGTTTCCCAGCGACGAGCGAAGGCCTGGGCCCAGTCTTCATTCCAGTCCGAGAAGAATTCCAGCTCTCTTCCCTCACGCGCGGAGTAGCTGGCAAAAACTCGTTTAAAGCTTCTGAGTGTCTGAGAAAAATCAGCTTTGGTTACTTCGCCACCGCTCTTCTGACCTAGGTTACTGAGATCGGTGTGAGCACTGACCTGAGAGATGGGCACTAAGGCCCAAAGAGCTAGGGAGAATAGTCGTCTAAGTAATTGAATATGCATCTAAAAAAACCGTTTTTCAGTTGAGGATTAGACTCATCTTAACAACAAAAATTCCGAAGAGTTAACTATGAAAAACTCACTTTTATTTTTAGTGCTTTTGAGTCTTTTGGCGGCCTGCTCAGGCCCTGGTGGTAAAACTTCAGCAAGCCTGAAAGTCACCTTCGGTGGATTGAGTGTCGGTGGCTCTCCCGTCACACAGATTATTATCACAGGCCAGAGTTCTAAAGGTGAGAAGTTCTCCCGCGTGCTGACCGATGGTACCGATGTCGTCAGTTTGCCATTGCCTAACGGCTCTTGGAATTTTTTGGCGATGTCATGGGAAGGTGTCACTCCCCTTGATGGAAAAGTTCGCTGCGCTTACTCAACTGTTTCGTTGGATGGTTCACCTACGGACATTCCATTAGTGATGACCAACGCAAAATGTTTTGATGGCACAATTAATGTTCAGACTGCCGACACCGGCGGCGTTGACCCTGCCTTTCGTGCTGTTGTCATGCGCGCTTGTCGAATTGATATTCAAAGCATCGCTTCAGGAACAGAGAACTGTAACTTCGCAATGGGAACGGCCAATCCTAAAGGTGCTGTCATTGGCTCACTCAAAGTAGGTGTGCAAGGTGGAGATCAGTTTGGCGGAAACTTCGTTCACAACAATCAATTCTTAGGATCAGGTTGCGAAAATGCTGGCAGCTACGCTGCTATCAACCAACGTTTCCCAAATATCAAACCTGCTTATTTTTTTCCTCTGGTCGCACTTGGCTACCCAGCCGCCGTTTGTAGTCCGTCTAAAGGTGTCATACGTGCCACCATTAGCAATAATAATCTGCGGATGATTGACTATGGTGTTTCTGCGGCCATGTTTGCTCGCTTCACTGATGAACAAGTATGTACTGCCGCCAATGCCAATGGCGCCACTGCAATTAATGAAATCGGTATGGGTATGGCCAATGCACCTTATGGCATTTGCAATCTGGCTCAACTTCGTCACTGGCAGGAAAACTTCGCTTCTTATGCGAGCACAAATGTGGCACTACTGACAAATCTCGATCTCCTTCCTTGGGTTAAGGCGGGCACAGCAGGGCCAACTCCTTATCACGCATGCTTGAAAGATGGCTCAACCTTCATGCCACTCGGAGCCTCTGTGGACGGCAGTTGTAATTTCAACGCAACCGTTTTTTTCAATGGCGTCTTTCATGGATTAAATCACAGCATTTCTCATTTCCGTTTTGAATCTGATGAAAATGATATGGGTCTTTTTCGTGGTTTTGCGGGAAGTGGCTCCATTCAATCACTCAAACTCATCAGCCCTTCTGTAAGAGGTGCCAACAACGTAGGTGCTTTCGTCGGCAATGCCGGAACAGGAGGAGCACTGGCCTGGTTGAAAGTAGAAAATGGGGACATCGAAGGTGATGCCTATGTGGGAATGATCGCTGGAATCGCTACCAGTGGAGCTTTAAAATCTGGTCTCCATGCCAGCGGAACAGTGCGCGCCCAAGGTAACTATCTCGGCGGCCTGGTGGGAGATGCCAACACCGATCAAATCTCAGAGTCATCCTTTGCTGGTGAAGTTACCAACGAAAGTGGGAACTTTGTTGGTGGGATCACAGGTCGCGCTGGTACCATCGACCAAGTGGTCGTATCTGGCTATGTACAAGGAGTAAATAACGTCGGTGGCATTGCCGGACAAGCGACCAGTATTCAAGACGCTCGTGTCACGGCTTCTGTCGTGGGAACGATTGATATGGCCGGAACAGTTCACGGTGGTATCGCCGGTATCGCCTCTTCCGTTGAACGAGCAATGTTCTTTGGTAGCTTTTATTCCTACGCCTCGAGTGGCAACGTCGGGATTATTTCATCCAATGCTCCCGGCACAAACGTCGATACTTATACCTCTCAACTTTATACTTCTGTCGGTACCGGTTCCATCGCCAACAACTCTGGCACATCTGCCAGTGCTATTCCAGTTTGGACGCAAGTCTGTGATACCGCCACGGCCTGGAACTGCCGAGATCTCAATAGCGATTACGTGCTAGATGCGGGTGAAGGCATGGATCTTCCGCGTTTAGCGTTTGAGAATCATCCTTGTATGCAGCAGGCGAATCTAGATTCAGTCGCGCTTCAACAAGCGGCCGGACGAGGCACCAGCACCAATCCTATTCGTGTCTGTCGTCGTGAGCAACTCGATGAAATTAACACTGACGCCACAACTCGTTCCCTTCACTATTCTCTTGAACAAGATATTGCTATCAACCATATCACCTCTGGAATTGTAGCTAATCCGAACAGCTTCGCCGGAACATTTAATGGAAATGGCCATGCCCTTCATGGTTTGACCAACTTATCAGCTCCTGCCAACTATGGGCTCTTTAATTCGGTCTCAACGGGTGGAGTGGTTCGCAATCTCAGATTATACAATTTCAACTTTGCGTCCGTGTCCAATGGACTTTCTTTGGTTGGTAACAATTTTGGTCTGATTGAAAACGTCCAGACAAAACTGATTAAACTCACGGCACCAGGATTTGTCGGTGGTCTTATTCGCTCCAATCAAGGAACGATTCGAAATGTCAAAGTTGAAGCTACGATAAGTAGTGACACTCAGACCGGTGGGATTGCTGTCACAAATACTGAAACGATTGAAGACGTTATCTCACGGGTATCAATGTCGGCCTATGATGGTGCGGCCAGTGGTGGCACAGATACAAACTTCGGTGGAATTGTCGGAAGTAATACCGGCATCATTCGTCGTGCTCAATTTGATGGAAGTATCATGAGTTCTTTCCCGACCTGGGATGTTAAACGTGTCGGAGGTCTCGTCGGAACAACCGCCGGTGGCTCGATTACCGACAGTATTGTAAGTGGCAATGCTTATCTTAATTTAACCAGTCTCATTACAGAGGC
>JBKHVI010000100.1:0-4830 GCA_046570105.1 Bacteriovoracia bacterium | reverse complement strand
TACAGTTGGTAATAATCAAACCGATAAAGACCGACATCGGTTTCGCGATATCATAAACAAAAGCTTTCAAAACTTGATCGGCAACAATCACCGCCGAAGCAATCACTGTCATCTGCACGATGATTCGAATGCTGCCAGGAATGAAGTTACGAATCAAAGAGATGATCATTGAAGAAACAGCTGTAACCAGAGTCACTGCTGCTCCCATGATCAAGGCCTGCTTCATTTGAGAAGTTACGGCCAAAGCCGAACAAATTCCCAAAACCTGCAACGTGATCGGATTGTTCTTAACAATCGGGCCGAGCAATAGATCTTTTGTTTTCATTGAATGGCTCCCTCTTTAAGTTTGCCCAAGAATGTGCGGTAGCCACTGTCCGACAACCAGTATTGGAATGTGTACTCAACACCATTAGAGGTCAGAGTCGCGCCAGAAAGACCGTCAATCTGATAAGCGGCATTAGGATCTTGTGGATTCACTGAGCCTTTAACCACTTTAGTCTTCGGGCGATCGCCGCTCTCATCATAAAGTTTTTTGCCGGCCCACTGAGCTTTCCAGGTTGGGTTTTCAATCTCACCACCTAACCCCGGAGTTTCCCCGTGAGAGTAGTAGTTAAATCCGCGGATAGTGTTGCCGTCCTTATCAACTGATAAGAAGCCTTTCATAGTAGACCAGAGGCCTTTACCATAAACGTGCAAGACAACCTGATCGAGCTGACCATCTTTTTTGATGAGATAAACTTTCTGAAGGCGTGAGCGACGGCGAATACTCGCTTTATCTAGCTCTTTAGGAATGTTCTCGACGTACTGAGGATCTTTATCAGCTTTGTCTTGATTGAACTTAGCGGCATCGATGTCAGTTTGAACATCGCCGGTCTTAAGATCAATCACAGCAGGTGTTACGTACTGAGTATAAACTTGGTCGATCTTCTCAGGACCATCGAAAATTCCGGCCGACATCAAAATGTTTTTCTTTGAGTCGAGCTCTTGATTAATAATTTGTCTTGGTTTCAAGGCAACAACCGCCCCAGCAACCAGCACTGAACACACACCGCACAGGACGGCAGCGACAACAATTGTTTTTCCAGCTGTATCAGACATGGCGGGCCTTCCTTCTTTGAATGTTGGCCTTAATTACAAAGTAATCAATCGTCGGAGCAAAGGCGTTCATAAAGAGAACCGCGAGCATCCAACCTTCTGGATATGCCGGGTTCACCACGCGAACGAGAACACCAATCACACCAATCAAAATTCCGTAAATCCAGCGACCCGTATCTGTCATCGCTGCTGAGACAGGATCAGTCGCCATGAATACTGTTGCGAAAGCAAAAGAACCCATTACAAAGTGCAACTGCGGAGTTACGGCAAACATCGGGTTCGTTGCAGAGCCGATCATATTGAATGTGAGACTCATTCCCACCATCCCGATCAAGCACCCGAGCATGATTCGCCAAGAACCGATGCCAGACATAATTAAGTAGAGAGCACCTAAGAGACACGCCAAAGTGGATGTTTCACCCATTGAGCCAGGAACAACTCCTAAGAACAATTGCTCCCACGAGTACTGAACTGCTTGCATACCGCCAGCAGCCGCCTGCGAAAGCGCCGTTGCGCCCGTGTAGCCGTCGACCGCAGTCCAAACCGCGTCACCTGAAATTTGTGCAGGATAAGCAAAGAACAAGAAGGCACGGGCCATCAAAGCGGGATTGAAAATATTCTTACCTGTTCCACCAAAAACTTCTTTCGCGAAAACCACCCCGAAAGATGTACCGATCGCTACTTGCCACAGTGGAATCGTAGGCGAAAGAGTCAGAGGCAACAACCAGCCAGTAACAAGAAATCCTTCGTTTACTTCGTGCTTACGAACTGAAGCAAACAAAACTTCCCAGACACCACCGGCGATATTACACACCAACCAAACAGGAACAAAGTACATCGCTCCATAAACCAAGTTGGCGAGGAAGCTTGTTGGATCATGGCTCAAGCCCAATGAAGCAAAGATCTCATGACGCCAGCCCAAAGCCTGAAACTTGCCCGTAGCAAGCACCAAGTTGGCCTGGTAACCGGTGTTCCACATCGCCATGAAAATACATGGCAGAAGTGCAACAACCACAGTGATCATGGTGCGCTTAAGATCAATTCCATCACGCACGTGGGCGTTAGAATGGGTAACCTCGGATGGAGTAAAAGCAAAAGTGTCTAGCGCTTCGTAAAGCGGATAGAACTTTTCTAGTTTTCCACCTTTGGTGAACAAAGGTTTCTGTTTATCTAAAAAATGCTCAAGGAATTTCATATCTACCCTTCCTTCTCAATCAAGTTGAGGGTGGCACGCAACTGTGGACCAAATTCATTTTTACAAGGATCAACGAAAGTACAAAGTGCGACATCCTCTTCATCGAGTTCAAGTGCACCTAGTTCCACTGCGCGATCAGTATTTTTTGTCATCAAAAAGCGCAACAGCTGTGTTGCCAAGAAATCACCTGGCATCACTGCTTCGTAAGCACCGATGGGAACAATCGAACGTAATGAACCGTTGGTTGAAGTATTAAAGCCAAACAATTTACCAGGAATAAGTTTTGAGACAAAAACATTCTTCAACGAGAACTTATTCAGTCCAGGACTATGCCAGCCTAGGAACTCACGCTCACGGCCTTCTTTAACCAATGTTACCTGTAAGTGGAAGCGACCCAAGTAACCGTTCACGCCCTTAGCAGTACGGCCACCGAGCACAGATCCGCTAATACAACGGAATTCAGCACCGTCATAAATTTCAGTCGCAACAAGTTGAGAAAGAGAAGCACCAAGGACAGTCTTCACCAAGCGAGGATTATGAGCAGCAGGGCCTGCCAACGCGATCACTCGTTCAGTTGATAGAGTTCCCGTAGCAAACAATTTACCAATGGCAATACAGTCTTGGTAATTCACATGCCAGGCATAGCGATTAGCCGAAACCGGTGCGAGGTGATGAATATGAACACCGACGTTTCCGGCAGGATGAGGTCCAGCGAAAGTTTCGTGCTTAACATTAGCGATTCCAGCAATATCAACTTTAGTCGATGGAGCTGTTACTACAAAAGTTTGCGGTGCAAGTTTCGCGAGAACTTCTACGCCTTTTTTAAAATCGGCCTGAGCATCGGCCAGCACAACATTTACATCGGCTGCCAACGGATGAGTGTCCATCGCATTGATGAAAAGCGCGTGGGGCTTAGAATCGACTGCTGGGGATTTTGAGAATGGACGAGTGCGAAGAGCGGCCCACATACCAGACTCGATCAAGAGATTGCGGATATCGCTCTCACTTGTGATGCCAGCTTTGTAAGATGAGAATGTCACTTGCTCATCGCCAGCAACTGCGATGACGAGAGATTGAAACACGCGACGATCACCACGATTGATCGCCTTCACTGTTCCTGCAACTGGAGATGTAAAGAAAACGCCAGGTGTCTTCTTGTCTTCAAGAAGTTTTTGGCCTTTCTTAACCTTATCTCCTTCAAGTACGAGAACAGTTGGCTTCATACCAACGTAGTCATCTCCTACAATTGCAACTTCAGTCGGTGCAACTGCAGAGTAAATTTTCTGCTCGGGCGCTCCCGTTATAGGGAGATCGAGCCCCTTCGTGATTTTGATCATGCGAAGTCCTCTTATGTGAGTAATTATGGTGGCTTAGCTAAACAATTTTTGCAGCATTTATAGCATCCGGCCAAAGATAATGACAATGAAGATTCAATGTCTAAGAAGGCCATTCTTAGCGTAAACTTTTGTTAACATCTGTTAGTGAGGAAAGCATGAAGGACAATTTCGAGAAGCTGTTTGAAGGCACCTACCAGTACTTCCAAAATGGTCAAAACTACTCTCAAGAAAACTTCACCGTGAGTAAAATCGAGGCCACGCAAAACGTGCTATTCGAAGCCGAAATTATGAGTCGCGTCGAAACTGGCGAGTTCTTTAAGATGCAGGTGGCCTACGTGGTGAATCAATTTTATGCGCCGCAAACTGTCATTATTGAAAAGTCTTTGGGGGAGAAAATCGCCAAGGAAGTTTTCGATGTGGATTACACGACACAAACGCTCCGTTACACCTTCAAATCAAATAGTGCCGAAGAAACTGTTGAGCGTCCCTTCAGCTCCAAACATCACATTATCGCACCCTGCTTTCTCACTTCAGGTTTATTTACTCTCACCAAAAAAATCGACTCTACTGCTCGTACTCCAGTGACATTCATCACTACGGCCAATGAGTGGGATTTCCACGGTGCTCCCGTGGATAAAATTTTATGGATAGAACTCAAGGCCCACGATACCGAAGAACTTTTAATCTCCGGCGCTCCTTTGACCGCGAGTAAATACGAAATTCATGAAGAGGATGCTTTAACAGGCGAAGCCAAGCCGGGTGCACAGCTATGGGTCAGTAAACATTACGGCGTTCCTTACCAGCTCGAAGAAAAAGACGGCGCCAAAATCGTGGTGAGAAAACTCAAAAAGCTGAAACAGGAAATGGGAAAGATGTTTTAATCTTTCACCAAAAACTTTTCCATATCTTTACACGCAACATCTAGGGTCGAAACTTCTACGCGGTAGGGTTCCATCAATTTGGCAAATTGCTTCAGAGTATTCCCTTTCCACTTTTTAATTCGTTGATCAGCGATGATCACGCCACCGAAATCATCTTCACGTCGCAAGAGTCTTCCGCATTTTTGATGAAGCGCGCGCGCGCGATTGGCGAGGAAATAATCTTGGAATTCATTGCCAAAACTTGAGTCGTACCATTCGCGGCGACGATCAATCACGAGCTCTCGTCTCACATCTGGAATTTTATCAATAATGATCAGTTGTA
>JBKHVI010000099.1:0-5384 GCA_046570105.1 Bacteriovoracia bacterium | reverse complement strand
CAAGAGAAAAGTAAATTTGGCTTTTTGCGATATCTTGTTAAGCCAATCAATTCCTAGCGCAAAATCTTGATCACCAGGGACGAAAAATTTTAATCCAAGAAGATCCATCGCTTCTGCGAGCTTCTCGGCAGTATGTCCTAGCGAGCGATGAACATTTTCTGGCAAGACGGGAGACGGGAAGAACAAGTCTCCTGTGTCGACATAAACGACAGGACCCTTGCTTCGTTCTTGATGAAAATGGCCAGCAGCTTGCTCTAATCCACCGAGAGGAAATTTGCGGCAACCGCAGGGCTCGGTTTCCCCATTGATATTATGGGAAAAAATCAGACTTCCTTGGGTCGCACCATTGGCAGACATTTCTTCGTAATAGCTACCATCGAGAGTGCTTACAAACTGAGCACAAGCCGCCAGCAAGAGTGTCGCTGATAAAAAAATTGTCCAGCGACTCAAGCTATTCATGGACGGGCCTCTTTAGCGGCTGCTGATTGTGGATATTGAGATTTAAGTTCTTGAAAGGCCTGTTGCGATTCATCTTTTTTCCCTAAGCGATCAAGTGCTTTGCCGATATGAAGAAGACTTGAAGGAGCAAGGGATGACTTTGGATACTTGGTATAAATCTTACTAAAAAAGACGAGAGATTTTTCCCAATTCTTTTGGCCAAATTCAACCAGACCGAGACCGTGGTAAACCTTGTTTACATCCGCAGGAGAGAGATTACTTGAGTCGACCAAAGGTTCAAGGGCCTGACGGGCCTCGTTCCATCTTTTTCTTCCTACTAATTTGAGCGCTGCTTGGATTTCTTCTTTAGGGTTTTTTTTTGCACTAGATGCTGGCGCAGACATCTTGCCTAACTTATCGGTGACTTTCTCGATAAAGGCACGCTGTTGCTTCACTTCTTCACCTTGAGCGGCCTGTGTGGTTGTGAGGGCATCGACCTGTTGTTTGATGACCGCGACATTTTCAGACATAGCTTTGAGGTCAACAGACTGAACCGCCTTCTGACCTTGTTGCAGTTCTTCTACGCGACCATTAAGTGTATCAATTTGTGTTTGCAAATTTTTTAGCATCACGGTGAGATCAGCCACGATATTTTGAGAGTCGGCCAGCTCTTGTGACATGCTCTCTACTCGCTGCTCACGACGAATCTGTTCAGCCGTTTTAAGACAGCCCGTCAAAGGAATGAGAGCGAGGGTCATTAGAATGAAAAACTTCATGGAATCTCTCCTGAAAAAATATACTTAGATTCTATGCTGGAGAGTGAGAATGAGCAATTACGGGTTGGTGCCTTCAAGCGCCTTCTTGCGGACAGCTTCGTACTCAGCTTGCTCAGAGTACTTCTTGGAGAGATTAGCGTATTCTTGAGCTTTGTTAAAATACTTGCGACGGTAGGCGGACTTGGCCTTCAAGTAATAAACTTCAGCTTTACGATAAGTAGTGGGGGATTGGGAGTCGGCACCGGCTTCTTTGGCCGCGAGGAAAGCCGCTTGTGCCAGGCTCATTTCAACTTTTGGGCGTGTGGTAACTAGACCACACGCGCTCAAAAGAATGAATGTACAAAGCAGGATAGGACGCATTACTTCGCTGTAACAACAAAGTTAGCACGGCGATTGCGGCC
Source organism: Bacteriovoracia bacterium (assembly GCA_046570105.1). Lineage (GTDB taxonomy): Bacteria > Bdellovibrionota > Bacteriovoracia > Bacteriovoracales > Bacteriovoracaceae > UBA6144. Next base: position 3,769 of record JBKHVI010000099.1, on the reverse strand, counting down.
CCAAGCATCTTCTTCGTGACCGAAAGCCACTGGCTTTTCTTTGCCGTAAGAGATGACTGAAACACGCTTAGCAGCTACGCCCAACGCAACTAGGTAGTCACGAACGGCTTTCGCACGACGCTCACCAAGTGCCAAGTTGTACTGAATTCCACCGCGCTCATCGCAGTGACCTTCAACTTGTACGTCTACAGAAGTGTTGGCCTTCAAGAACTCAGCATTCGCTTTCAAAGTCGCTTGAGAGTCTGAGCCGAGAGTTGAAGAATCAAATCCGAAGTAAACAGTCGACAAGCCGCCAGCTGTACCTGAATCAGAATCACCTTTAAGTTCGAGAGCGAGGCCAGTGTTGTTACCACCGTTAGCTGTCAAACCGTCTGGATTGTTAGTAGGTTTTTTAGAGGCACAACCAACTGCAAAGAGAGCAGCGGCAACTAAAGCAAGAACTGAAGAACGCAACATGAGTTACTCCTTATGAACGACTCAAAGATTAATGGGAAACCGAAGTTGATTATGGGACTGAAAGAATGGCTTTTAAAGGTTTTTCAGTCTCTCGTACTTAATTAGTTAGAGTTTTGACGTGTGAAAGTGGTGTTTGTCATGAGTTTGACTTCGCGATGCACGAGCGCCGCGCGTCTTCTTGTTGATTTTGTGTATGCTGGAAAATATTTGAAGCATCAGGAGTTTGGCACGGTCTTTGCTACACTAAAGATGTGTGTGTGAGTTGCCCATAGAAGGATTCTTTAGGCTTCTCGATGTCTCTCGAAAAAAACCCGGTGGTCTTCCATCGGGTTTTTTTTTGCCTATACTCCAAAAACCATTCGATACATCAGTCCTGCAATCGCGCGGCTACTTCGACCCGAGACGCTATCGTAAAGGGGATTGAACTCATAAATTCCCCAGACCGGCCTGATTCCCCTGCGCTGACATAAATCGCGATAGCTTCCTGCCAAGCGATGAACAAAATCCAAACTCAGGCCGTGATGATTAGGGGCACTGACGGCTTCGACATCACCGGCGGCAAGGGCGTCACAATCAAGACTGAAAATAATTTGAGCATCGGCCGGTAAGCTGGACTCAAGTTTCATCAAAAACGCCAAGACATGCTCTGTCGCTTCACATTCTTCACGCCACAGGATGTGCATTTCACCTTTAGGGAGCATGGCTTGCGTTGATTGTGAATTAGCAAAAGGGTGAATACCAACTTGATAAAGTTGAAAAGCTTGGGTGCTGATTTGTGAGAACTGCCTAAAGGGGTTTCCTGAATGAGGCTCACTATCTAAGCGTGTATCTAAGTGAGCATCTATATTAATGACCACTACCGGGCGATCAATAAAAGATTTTAAGAGCGAAAAGATGTGGTCATGGCCTCCACCTAAGTGAATCAGCATTTGAGCATCGTGGCAGTCACGCAGTAGTTGTGCCTGTTGCTCAGTCATTGGGAAAAAATTAATTTCTTCCAATCCTTGCCTAGTAACGGTCTGACACACAAATTGTAAGTCGCTAAACTTGGCGGGAAGTGCGAGTTTTTTCCAATTTGAGAGTAATGCTTGCGGGGCCCAGCGCGCTCCAAGTCGACCGCCATTGCGTTGTACGCCCACGTCAGAGGGTGCCAAGGCAAAGACAATGTCGGATGCGAGCGGTCGCTCACGCTCAATAAATAGCGAACCCACACTTTCTTTCAAGCGATCTGGACGAGTTTGGTTTAAAATAGTTTGCATGAAACAAAGTATAGGCGAACTCCCGCCGAGAGGCGAGAAAGTCTGGTTTATCATTAAAGATGGTGCCCATGAAGGGCCTTACGCACTGTCACAGCTAGAATTGAAATCTTCTCGTGGGGACATGTTGGCGGATGCACCCATTTGGGCGCGTGGTTGGCCTGCTCCGTTACCATTAAGTTCAGTCTTGATGGCCTATCAAAAGAACGAGGAAGTGGCGCCATCGATCGTTGCTACACCTGAGCCGATAGTTGAGGCCCAAGTGACACCTACCGAGATGGCACAAGAGCCAGTTCAAATAGAACTTCCTAAAAAAGTTCGCTGGCCTTACATCTTGGCCGGATTTGTCTTGCTGTTGGGGTGGTGGGTGAGCACGCAATTAAAAATGCAAACGGAGCTTGTGCGACCGGCCGATGTGACACTAGAGCGCTTCCGAGAATTGAAGTCGATGTTTGAGAAGTTTACTGAGGCGGTCCCATTACCACATGTGACTATTGCTAGCGACTATAGCAAAATTTGGCTCGTCGATCGCTCAAATCAACAATGCACTTTTGAAGGCAGTTTTTACTCCAGCGCAGATCAAAATCTATCTGGAGGATCAATCCATTTCCAAGTATTCGGAGTTTCGGCGCAACATTGGGTGCTATTTGATCGACTTAACTTCGTTGAAGGCCAAAAGTTAATCCCCGGTCGCTACCGTATGAATATTGAACGCAGAGACTGCCAAGCAAAAGGCGTCCTATCTTTTTGGCAAAAAGCAGATCAGGATTTGCGACTGGCGCACGAAGTGGATATCTATCTTGGTGATCCCCTGGAATTAGGTCAGCGTTTAAAAGAATTAGCACAAAAGAAATTACAAGAATCTAAGCAGAGTCTTTTGAAGAATCGTCAGGCCTGGCGAGATATTGAAGAAAAGTTGCGCACACTCTCGGCAATTTCACTGCAAATCGAACAGAATTTTCAAGAATTACTCAATCGAAAGTTTCCTTGGGATGCACGACTTAAGCGAGTGATCGATTTATACACACTTCGATTCGGTGGCTTTTTGACCAATTTCATGGTGCAGAATGATGCTGATTTTAATTTGCTAGCGACCCAAGATCTACCGCAAAAAGTCGATATCATGGGACGACAATCTATGATTAACACCTTCGGTAAACGCTTAGGTTTTGTCAGTATGAGTTTAATTGAGAAACTGCAAAAGGATAAATCAGCCCCCAATCGACGTGATTTACAGGATTGGCTCCAAAGTTTATCGCAAGACATGGGAGTTGAGCGCGAGAAACTAAAATTGGCCGCTCAAGAAGCCCAGGCGCTTTCAATTAAAGATGGAGTTCTTGAGTAGCAACGGTGTCCGCAGAGTGCTTTTCTATGACTTGAACATCGCTATTCTTCCAATCAATTCGTGCGCCCCAAAACTTGATGTCATGTTCAAAAATCATGGTGAGATTTTGCTGACTGATGAATTGATAAAAATTCGCCTTATCTACCGTCGTTTGCCCGGGAGCAATATCATATCCCATCACCCAAGGAATCGAGATGTGGGCGCTGGTGGGAACTAAATCTGCCATATAAATTATTTTGTTATCAAAAGGATGCATCAACCAAGGTGTGTGGCCGTAACTCACTTTAAATTTGAGTTCGTAATTCCCATCTCTTAATAGGCTGCCTTGTTCACCTTGATGCCACACAATTCTTTTTTCTTTCTCTAATTGCTCAAGCACCGGTTTAAAATAATTTGTTTGAAATGAACCGGTATCTCTCACCGTCGGGTTAAGCGCATATTCATAGTGTGAGCGGTGCACATGCACGCGCGCTTTGGGAAACATGAACAGGCCTTGGCTGTCTCCGAGACCCCCGACATGATCAAAGTGAAGATGGCTGATAACGACATCAGTCACTTGATCAGCTGTGATGTTAAGCTCACTTTGTAAAACATTGAGCAGAGGGTCAGGCTGACCCACAATGGCAAAACGCTGATTAAATTTTGCGTCGTGGTAATCACCGATTCCGGTATCGATTAAAATGACACGACTGTCAGTCTTAATGCACAAAAC
>JBKHVI010000098.1:0-5929 GCA_046570105.1 Bacteriovoracia bacterium | reverse complement strand
CGCAGTAATAAGTTACTGCTTGAGAAGACCTCATAGAAATAGGTCCCCCGATAAGAATTGAATTGATATTCTGTTTCTGTCTTTTCTCCTGAGGGGAAAAAGGCTCCATTAAAATCAATGTCCTTAGAAAATCGTTTTTCACCACTAAACTTTAAAGGGGCATAAAGAAACCGGAGGCCATGAGGAGAATTAAACTTCCTGACCAGGCCCAGACGATAGTAAAAAGTTAAATCGAGGGCAGGCGCTAGATTGAATCGAGTTCCCTCCTCACCATCTATCTTTACTTTATTGTATGCATTTGAGGCCTGCCCTAGTTCTAGATTAATGCTTGTTGATGACAAAGCAGGGCCGGAAAAGGAAGCTATTGCCAGAGCAATAAAAAATAATTTTATCATCGTTACCTCCATCAGAAGGTAATATAGATATTGAATTTCAACAACTCTTAGCTCACCTTGTCTTTTCGACGAAGTTCAAAACTTTTCGATTTAACATGTTGATTTTTTGAGGCATATTACATCGCAAATGAATTCAAAATCTATTACAGAAATTAAAAGATATCCTTTCAGAAAGAATGACCCTCTACAAGGCTGGAACAGTGCAGATGTTTTGATTCTCCAGCATATGAAACAGATGGATCTCAGAGGTAAGCGGATCCTTATCATCAATGATCAATTCGGCGCCCTAAGTTGCGGGATGGAAGGTTCCGACTGTGTGACCTATACGGATTCTTATGTGAGCATGATGAGTATTTGTCATAACAGTAACCAAAGAATCCAACCCATCAATCTCCTCACAGCGATTAGTGGTATTTATGATTACGTACTCATTCAAATTCCCAAAAACATGTCATTCTTTGAGGATATACTTTGTCATTTGACTCATCATCTTCATTCTCAATCTAAAGTGATCTGTGGCTCCATGATTAAGCATTTAGCACCTACTAGTTTTGATTTACTTAACAAGTATATTGGCAAAACCTCGACGAGCTTGGCGGAGAAAAAAGCGAGACTTGTCTTTGCCGATTTTGAAAAAACGAAGGTTCATTCACCTTACCCCGTGAGTGTCAAAATCGAATCTTTTGAAACTCCGTTTATTAATAACTCGAATCTTTTTAGTCGGGACAAACTGGATATTGGGACAAGGTTCTTCCTCGAGCATATTCCAAAGGGGGATTTCAAGTCGATTCTTGATCTCGGTTGCGCTAACGGAATCATAGGGATTAAGGCAAAAATGCTTAATCCTGCTGCAAGAATTCTCTTCAGTGATGACTCCGCAATGGCCATTGAAAGTAGCAAAATAAATTATAGGAACAACTTCAAGGATGAGGCTGACTACTTCTGGACGAATTGCTTTGAAGGTCAGGCAAAGAACTCATTAGATCTCGTTCTTTGTAATCCTCCATTCCATCAAGAAAACACGATCGGAGACTTCATATCGTGGCAGATGTTCCAGGATGCCTACGATGCTCTAAAAATCGGCGGCACTCTCAGGGTAATTGGAAACTCGCATCTCGGTTACCAGATTAAATTGAAAAAGAAGTTTGGAAATTCCACCATCGTTGCGACGAATTCTAAATTTATTATTTGTGATGCCAGAAAATAGCATCTTCAAATGGGTCAATTTCCTATTTTATGACTAGCTCAACGTCAGGGAGACAGCTCTCTGGTCCTTTCGTGAATTCAAAAACGTCGCCTTTAATGTAGCCTATTGTGATGTGAGGCCAAAACGCTTCAGGCTTAAACATGAGAGGAATGCCTCGTGATTCGGCACGAAGCTTTGCCTCTTGAGACAATTCGAACCGAATATTTGTAAGCTCAGACGATTTTATGACCAAATAAAAAACCAGATTTTGTCCATTGCTACTTTTTCTAGACCCCACACAGACAACCTCAAACGGAAGAGTTTGAATGGTGGAGCTATAACGTGCCAGCATTTCATTTATCGTGAATACCCTACCTAAAGAAGATTGGAACTCGGGTGGCGTAATGATGGTGATGTGGGCTTCTCCCCGATCCTTTAAATCCAGCTTATAAAGAGAATTCAGTTGTGGAATCAAAGCATTTACTGATGGATAATGAACACTTCGAATTAAGGCCCCATCTTCACTATACTGAGTAGAAAAAGGTACCGTTCGAAAAACTTCGCGGCTTAAAGTGAGAGTCTTTGCATATGAATAAGTTGATACTAAAAGGATCAATGGAATAAATATTTTCATGTCCATTAGTTATAATGAAGATTATTTTAAGTCCACAGACATGGCATAATGATGTGTGATCCAATACGACGTTTTCGATATATCTTTTCTATAATTCAAGCACCTTACAAGTTTGTGGTCACAATGACTTTCGAACCGCCTGTTCTAATTTCTGGTTTTTAGACCAATTCTCTTACGGTTGGGTCTAAGAAGTGATGTCTCATCCTGAATCCCTTCAAGTCTCTCAAGTAATTTCCCTATGTAAGCTAGGTTTTGATTGGTCGGCCTTGAAGGGTCATCACAGTGTGAAGCGTTTGTGACTGTCTAGAAGCTTTGACAGAGAAATCAAATCAATGTTTCTTTTCTCATCGAATTCATGAGCACAGTTTATTCGTAAGTAGTTCTCATACTGTCGGTCAGCGGAGAAAAGAGTACCGGGTGCGAATGATATCTTCTTCTTTTGAGCGGTTTGATAGGCAGAATTCGAATCAAGGCCTTCAACTCTTGCCCACAGGAAGTAAGAGCCTGAAGGACGAGAGAGTGTTATTTTTTCCCCAAGTTGAGATTGAAGTACATTTGAATAAATTTGTATGTTCTGCTGATAGTAAGAAGCGAGGCTTTCTCCTATTTTTGAAAGATTTTCATTTCGTAAAATGTTACTGACAGTGTGCTGAACTAAACTGGGGCTAGCGAGGTTGAGACTTAACTTCTGTCTGACATATTGTGATCTCTCTACGGCGGGAATCATCCAGCCAAGTCTTAGCCCGGGACCAAGGAACTTGGAAAACGAAGAACAGTATGTGACGATGTTATCTTTATCAAAATACTTATAACTCTTTGGCCTCTTCTTTCCGAAATAGATGTCTCCATAAACATCATCTTCAATAAGTCTGATGTTGTATTTCTTACAGATACTTAGAATTTCTTTCTTCCTCTTATCGCTCATGGTGAACCCTAAAGGATTCTGAGCTGTGGGAGTTGAAATGAGGGCCCGTATCTTTTTAGATTTGGCCAAAGTTTCTAAGGCCTCTGGATCAAGTCCTTCATTGGGATCTGTTTTTACCTCAATCGCCTTTAGTCCATGGTGATGAATGGCGTGCAACAATCCAAAATAGCAAGGGGACTCGATGGCCACTAAGTCCCCTGAGGCACACTCTGCACTTAAAGCGATATTGATGGCTTCCAGACAACCGTTTGTGACGATTAGGTTATCAGGGGAGGTGTATCCAATAACTGGACGAATGTAGCGGCAGAGCTCTCGTCTTAAGACTTCAAGGCCTTGCCCAAAAATATAGGAAGCGTTTGATTCTGGGACGTGTTTTATTGTTTGAATCAAATAGCGATTGATCATCTTGTTAGGGAACTTATTGATGGAAGGAGTCCCCACTCCGAAAGGAGCAGTGTCTTTGTCGATCGTTTGATTTATAAGCTGGATAATCTCATCGATGTGCTCGATTTCACAGGTCTTAGAACGAAAGGACTTCGAGGGCTTCAGAGCGTTTTGTCCCGAAAGGGGAAACTTAGCCGAGTAGCCACTCCTGTCTTTTGCTTCCACGTACCCAAACAGCTCGAGCTTCCGATAGGCCTCCACAGCTGTTGATAAAGAGACGTCAAAGCGATCGGATATTTTCCTCAAAGAAGGCAATTTTTCCCCGGGTAAAATAGAACCTTTCTCAATGTTTTCAATAAAGTAATCGACGATGGTTTGATAAAGCATAAAATAAATCTGTTCTGGTTATTTTTGAATGTTTCTGTATCTGTTCTGATCTTAAAACAAGTCTATCATGGGTTCAACAGGAGAAAACATGAAAGTTAAAATTTTACTTTCTTTCGCCATCATCTACATTGTTTGGGGTTCCACTTTTACTGCTATAAAAGTAGGGTTAGATTCCTTTCCTCCTATAATGTTAGCGGGTCTGCGCTTTCTCACTGCTGGATCTATTTTCTTGTTCTTCGCCCGTCTGAAAGATTTTAAAGCGATGCGGATGAACGACATTAAAAATGATGTTTTCATAGGGGTTTTGCTTAATTTTGGGAATGCAGGAGTCTGCTGGTCAGAAAAGTATATGTCATCAGGAGTTGCGGCCCTCGTCGTAGGCGCCATTCCTGTGATCTTCATGCTACTGAATTGGCTAAGTTTTGAGCATAAACTTCCTCACGTAAGTGCTCTGTTCGCAGTGGCCCTGGGACTTTTTGGTATAGGACTCATCTCAACAGATGGCCAGTCAACTTCTGATTGGACCGTTGTTCTCGTTCTTCTGCTTTCTAATTGCTCGTGGGTCGCTGGCTCTCTTAAATTCAAAAATACACCAAGTAGTTTTACTTACTATTCCCGAGCTTCCGTTCAGCTTTTGTCTGGAGGAATCTGTCTACTTACAACTTCAATACTCCTAAGAGAAAATTTTCACTTGGTGAATGTACAGATAAGCGGGATTCTTAGCGTTCTCTTTCTTGCTGTTGTGGGAACTGTGATTGCTTACACCGCCTATTCTTTTCTTTTGAAGAATGTTAGCACCGAAGTCACCTCTACCTACGCGCTGGTGAATCCTCTAGTTGCACTGATTCTCGGGATGGTTTTTTTGCAGGAGCCATTTACTGCTAAGGTCGCAGTCTCCGCAAGTCTTATCTTATTTAGCGTTGTTTTAACCTTGTACGGAGAAAGTCTTTTTAAAAAACTTCTGAAAGTCGATATTCCTATCTAAAGACTCCATAAGTTTATGAATGGTTCGATACATCTCTTAGGGCCAGTTTGTAAGTGTATGATTACTTCGGATTTAGAATGGCGCACCGATTGGTGAGCCGATACGAACTTTTAAGTACAACATATTGATTATTTAAGACCTATCTTCTTTTTTCTAGTGGGTAACTTCGTTTCAACAACTTCCTCCACCGAATCAAGTCTCTCAAATACTACTTTAAAGAGTTTATTGGTGCCTTGCTCCAGTTTGTTAACCTTGCTTTCAAGACTGCTTTCCATCGCAAGAAAACTTCTTAACTTTATAAATGTCCTCATTATAGAAATATTCACCAATACGGCTCTTTCACTATTGAGCACACTAGAAAGCATCGCTACACCTGGTTCCGTAAAAACTAAGGGAAGTTTTTGTCTTCCACCCCGGCCCTTCTTTGATATGCCAATTTGGCATATCAAAGAATTGAACTCCTCTGAATCGAGTTCAAACATAAAATCATTAGGGAATCGGTTTAAATTACGTCTAACTTGCCTGTTCAGCTGACTCGTTTCAATTCCGTAAAGTCTGGCCAAGTCCGAATCAAGCATCACTTTCTGTCCTCTTATCACATATATTATATTCTCAAGTTTTGATGTACTGACTTCACTCATAACGTTCTCCATTTTGAAAATGGCTAAACTTAAACTTCAAATTAGTTGAAAGGAAATGATTGAATTAATGAAGAGTGATCTTTTTCTTATTAGCAACTTTTTCTCAAGAAGAAAGTCTTAAGGACAGTTCGAAGATTTGATCAGTTTGTTCTGGAGGTAACTAACTCTCGCCTTCTTCCAAAATGGAAATAGTAGCAGACCGGTTTCACTGTCTGTTTCCCAGTTTTCAGACTTCAGAAATTGTACTTCCCATTTATGACGACTATTTCCACGAGACGTGATTTTTAAACGGCAATCTTCTGATAGTCCAAATAAAAAGCAGCTTAGGGCTTCATCTGCTTCTTCAAATGACTCATGCCATCCATCGTCAAAGTAAACTTCGATACATTTTG
>JBKHVI010000097.1:0-6321 GCA_046570105.1 Bacteriovoracia bacterium | reverse complement strand
CTGATGGATGCCGGCATCACGATTAATCGTCCACCGCGCGACGGTCATATGGCCTTTGTGCGCTCACCCGACAATCAATCTGTCGAGATTTTGCAGGAGGGAACACTTCCTCCCATGGAGCCATGGAAGAGTATGCCTAACGTAGGCTCGTGGTAAATTTAGCCACTAATCGTCGCATATCTGGGTAATCTTCCAGTGGATAAATCTCCACTTCCCCTTGATCATCAATCAACTGAACTTCCTGTAAACGACCTTCGCGGACAATCACAAAGGCCTGCTCCTTAGGTGTTCGTCCCGGGAGGGCTATTTCACCTTCACTCAATAGTGTTTGATGAGGCGAAATCTTCTCAAGAAGACGTTGAGCGACTGCTCCATCACCTAAAACGGTTCGATACTGGCGCATTTTTTCGACAAAAAACAGGCCATCCGCCTCGACTGCAAAAGCTTCCCGATAAACTTTTGCTCGAGCATCCTCGGCCATCTTGCGTGAGCCAAAACGAGGGGCTTCCTCATCGGTAGTTGTCGAGACGCGAACTTCTGAGCCTGGTGCTGCTTGTGGATGTAAAGACAAAGTGTAGCGAAAATTTACTTTGCGAGAAGCTCGATTCATCAACGGCTTCAGAGTCTTAATATAATGCAGCTCCATCAGACTGGCGAGTTCATCACTGCCCCACAGTTTGAAATCAATTTTCGCTACATGGGTGCGCAGTTCAATATCGCGTTTCGTATTTCCAGCTGATTGAAAATGGCTCTTCACTCGGTCACGAATGTTCTTGGCCTTCCCTACATAAAGCAGTAGACCTGCCCGAGTGTAGAAAAAATAATTCCCTGGTGCTTCAGGAAGTTTTTCAATCGAGCCATCATCTAATTCAGGTGGCAGTGGTTTAGGCTTTGCTGCTTCAATAATGTCAGCACTCTTCTCTTGCACACGACGAAAAATCTCATAACACGCCCGCGTATCATCAAGCGCTCTGTGTTCCGCTTCGCGATTGAGTCTAAAATGCTTTGATAGATTTGATAATGAGTAGGAAGGCAAACCAGGAAAAGCCGCACGAGCAAGCCTCACCGTACAAAGAACTTCGCGCTGAAATGTGAATCCAAGTTCCGAGAATTCTTTTTGCAAAAAGCGATAATCAAAAAAAGCATTGTGGGCGACAAAAGTGCGCCCTTCAGTCAGCTCCACAATTTTTTTGGCAAGTTTATAAAATGGCGGAGCATCCGCCACCATGGCATCGTCAATTCCAGTTAGCTTTGTGATGCCCCAAGGAATGGGCCTTTCTGGGTAAATGAGACTCGACCATTCTTCTGTCACGACTCCATCATCCACATTAATGATGGCCACTTCAGTGATCTTGTTGCCGTCACGATTGCCGCCCGTCGTTTCGATATCAACGATGGAATAGCGGCTCATGCTTTATTCTAGACCCAAGAATTGATCGTAAGTACATTCTTCATCACGACAACCTTTTGATTGAAGCTCAATCACTCGACTCGCAATCGTTTGAATAAACTCGTGATCGTGCGAGGTGAAAAGTAATGTGCCTTTGAAATCAATCATGCCTTCGTTTAAGGCGGTGATGGTTTCAAGATCAAGATGGTTAGTGGGGTTTTCAAAGATAAGGACGTTATGTCCCGCTAGCATAAGCTTCGAGAGCATACAGCGAACTTTTTCACCACCCGAGAGTACCGTTGATTTTTTCTTCGCTTCTTCACCGGAGAAGAGCATGCGTCCTAAGAAGCCACGCAAAAAGGTCTCAGTTTGGTCGGCCGAGTACTGACGAAGCCAATTAATCAAATCGAGAGAGGCATCTTGAAAGAAGGAACCGTTGTCAGAAGGTAAATAACCACGTGAAGTGGTAATTCCCCACGAAAAGCCGCCGCTATCAGCTTGGCGCTCACCCGCTAAGACTTGAAACAATGCTTTAGTCGCTAATTCACTCTTTGCAAGGAAGACAATCTTCTGCCCTTTCTTCACAGTGAAAGAGAGATCATGAAACATACGCTCTCCATCAATTGAGAGCGAGAGATTTTCTACGCGCAACAACTGATCACCAGCTTCACGCTCTTGACGGAAACCGACATAAGGATATTTGCGTGTTGAAGGCTGAATATCTTCCAATGTTAACTTATCGAGTAGTTTTTTACGTGAGGTCGCTTGCGAGGACTTAGAGGCGTTGGCGGAAAAGCGCTGAATGAACTCTTTGAGTTCTTTCATCTTGTCTTCGACTTTTTTGTTTTGATCAGAAAGCATGCGCTGAGCGAGCTGGCTCGACTTGTACCAAAAATCGTAGTTACCCACGAAGAGCTTAATCTTTTGGAAATCAATATCACAAATGTGAGTACAGACTTTATTTAAGAAGTGACGATCGTGAGAGACAACTAAGACCGTTGACTCTTCTTGCCCTTGAATAAACTTTTCTAACCACTGGACAGCCTTCAAATCAAGATCGTTGGTCGGTTCATCCAAAAGCAAAATTTCTGGTTTTCCAAAGAGTGCTTGTGCCAAAAGTACTTTCACTTTTTCGCCACCAGCAAGATCTTTCATTTTCTTGGTGTGCATTTCAGTGCCAATTCCTAGGCCTGCAAGAAGTGCTCCGGCTTCAGATTCTGCTTCCCAACCATTGAGTTCGCCAAAGCGCGCTTCCAGTTCGGCTGCGCGTTCACCATCAGCATCAGTGAAGTTTTCTTTGGCATAGAGAACTTCTTTCTCACGCATAATTTTCACTAACTCACTGTGCCCCATGACAACCGTATTGAGGACTTCCTCTTCTTCATAAGCAAAGTGGTTTTGTTTTAATACCGCCAAGCGCTCACCCGGTGAGATTTCTAAACTGCCACCGGTCGGTTGAATTTCACCTGATAAGATTTTAAGAAAGGTAGATTTACCGGCCCCATTGGCGCCAATCACACCGTAGCAATTACCTTTGCTGAATTTAAGATTTACATCATCAAATAAAGTGCGACCGCCAAATTGCAGGCGAATATTGTGGGTAGCGAGCATAACTTCTCCGATTTTGAGACGGACTTATACCTTAACTGATGCAACGTGGCTAGTTTATGTCTATGAAAACTCACGTATTGCTTTCGCTATTTTTATACAGTGGCTTGCCTTTACGAAACCTTCCCTCGTACACTCCCCTCACTTTTTGAAGGAGATAGCGCTATGAAAAAACAATGCCTTGCCCTATTGTTGGGAATTCTCTCAATCCTCCCAGTCGCATTTGCCCAAACAAATCCTCTGAAGTGCCCTGCGGCCGCCGGTAACAATACAATTAACTATGAAGGTATCGAAAGCTGCCTGCAAGCTGATGGAGTTTTGCTTGAAGTTCATGGTGCCGTGCCTATGAGCTCAATGTTCGTGGTGACCTTTAGACATCCAACGAACTTCTTTCTATCAGTTCACCTTTCATTGATTGGTGGCAATGTTGAAATGAGAAATTTCATCAAGACTCTCAAGCGTCATGATGTGATTCTGGTTAAAGGTAAATTTGAACAGGTTGAATCGCCGCAAAAACATGTTCGCGCCCAAACGATTTCACTCGTAAGTCGCAGCCAAGACTCAACCCATAGTAGCGAATACCAATACCAAGCACTGCCAGCGGAAATTCTCCAGATGAGTGAACTCACTGGACGCGTTCATTCAGTTTTTGGCGAAGGCCGCATCCTCGTTGTTGAGTATAAAGACTTAGTTGTTCCCGTTTATGTCCAAGACCCTTGGCTTGCTCAAACTCGCGCTCTCTATCGCGGCGACAAGATCCATATGAAGTATGTGATCCAAGAAGAGCCTGTTCGTCCGGTGCATTTGAATTTTGATCCTAAAGCACCACAAGCACTCACTGTGCTTCGCTCAGTCGTTCAGGGCCATGGCGAACCTGTGACGATGACAGGAAAACTTCTGCGTTTCCCACAAAGCCCGCAAATTATTTTTCCGATTTTTGCTATCAATGTGGATATTGGTGATGGCGTAATGCTTGATCACACTATTTTAAGTTTCACTGATATGGAGCTATTCACCAAAATTCGCGAAATGTTCCAAGCGGCCTGGGACAAGTATCCTTTGATGGTGAGAAATTACCGCAATAAAGAAATCAATGATGCACTCACTGTAACAGTAAGTGGCACTTACAATATGATCGACCCAGGTCAGGCCAATCCACAGGTTGTGATGGAGCGATTGGAAGATATTACGATTGTTGAAGAATAAAAATATGACGGGCCAGCGTTTAAGCGTTGGCCCTGCTTTCTAGATCGGCCCACTCTTCAAATATTTCATCCAACTTTTTCTGGGCAACACTTAAATCTCGATTAAGATTTTCTGCCTGCAGGCTGGCCTCTGCCGTCGAGTAATCAAGCGCCGCCAATGTCGCTTCTAACTTTTTCACTCGATTCTCTTGCGCTTCAAGTTCAGGGCCAATTTTTTCAAAGCGGGCACGTTCTTTGTTTGAAAGTTTATTTACCTTTGGCGCCGACGCCTTCGTCGGAGGTGTTCGTTTTTTGAGTTCTTCTTCTAACGCCATCGCCTCAAGATAAAGCTCCGCTTGCGGCCAGCCGCCCTCGAAAATCTCTAATTCATTATCATGAATCAACCAACACTTGTCGGTGACGTTTTCAATGAAAGTCCGATCGTGACCTACCACAATCAAGGCCCCTTCATAAGCACGTAACTCTTCTTCAAGAATACCGATGGTCTCAAGATCAAGATCGTTGGTCGGTTCATCAAAGATCCACAAATCGCGCGCGTGTTTCATAAACTGCGCAAGTTGCAGGCGATTTTTCTCGCCACCTGAAAAAGTATGAATCGGACGTTTGAGTTCTTCAGAACGGAAGAGGAAACTCTCCAAGTAACTCGCCACATGGCGCTTATCTCCCGTATTGGAAATAACAAAGTCGATCCCCTCACCCACCAAGTCCCATGGAGTTTTATTCTCCGGTAAACTTTCGCGCTTTTGTGAGAAATGGCCCATATCAAGGCCGTCGACAATTTTAAGTTTTCCATCTGTCGGTTGAAGCTGACCCAAGATCATTTTGAGAAGCGATGATTTACCGGTACCGTTCGCACCCATCAAGGCGATCTTATCACCCTTGGCGAGAGCGAAATTAACACCTTTATAGAGTGTGCGTTCACCGAACTTAAGCCCCACATTTTCGGCTTGTACCAATATCTTAGTTTTTCGACCTGAACTCTGGAGATTAAGAGAAACTGACTTGTGCGCCTGGGCCTTTAGATCACGGATACTGTTTTGTAATCCATCGTAGTCTTCGATACGTTTTTTACTTTTTGTTCTGCGCGCTTTCGCCCCACGCTGAATCCACGCCGTCTCACGACGATTATGGTTTTCTAAGCGATCGAGTTCTTTAAAGCGCCTCGCATTCTCTTCTTGGAGATGGATCAGATAGTCAGCATAAGTGCCTTGGAAGCTTTTCAACTTACCATTTTGAATATGCACAATGCGATCGACAACGTTACTCAAGAGAGCGCGGTCGTGGGAGATAATCATCATGGTCTTGCGTGATGATTCGAGTTCTTCCTCAAAGCGTTGAATCGTTTCTAAATCCAAATGGTTGGTGGGCTCATCCCACAGTACCACTTGGTGAGGACATGATAATCCTAGCGCCAGGGCAAGTTTACGTTGCTCACCGCCTGAAAGTGTCTTGAAAGTGCGCGTGAGATCATTAATACCAAAACCTTTCAAGTAGCTCATGTAACTGGTGTGAATACGATCTTCACCTTGCTGTTCAAGCTCATGATAAAGCTGCTCTTGTTCAGCTAACAGTTTTTCAAAACTTCCTTCGCCTAATGAGAGCTTCTCAGCGATCGCATCTAAGCGAACTTTGCATTTTTTGAATTGCGGATAATATTCGTAGAAATAGTCTTCCAGCGCCAACTCTCCGCCCGGAATCAACTCTTGCGGCACCAAAAAAATGGTCAAATCTTTATTACGATCACAAATAAACGCCGGCACAGTCGTGTCAGGCGTGACAAGGTTCATCATGACTTTAAAAAGCGATGATTTACCGTGGCCATTGAGCCCCAAAACCCCTATTCGATCGCCTTCATGCAGAGTGAAAGTCACATCTCGAAAGATCTGCTTATGGGGATGGGAAAGAGTGAGGTTTTGTAGTGTAAGTAATGTCGACATAGCGGGCATAATACCCACAAGATGAGACTTCGACATCTTCAATCGCTCATGATAACTTGCCGCATATGGAAAATATTTCGTCTGTTGATACTCCCCTACCTTCTTGGTCTGAACTTGGTCTCGATCCCCGCCTCCTCACTCTGCTTGAAAAGGCGAATTTCAAAATTCCTAGTCCTGTCCA
>JBKHVI010000096.1:0-6324 GCA_046570105.1 Bacteriovoracia bacterium | reverse complement strand
GAAGGCACCTACAAAAGTATTGAACGCGCTGAACATAATATTACGTTCGACACACTGGACGTAATTTATAACCAGTTCAAGGCTGAGCCAGTTCTGCGTCATGTGTTTGGATAGTTTTCTAATAGCTAGTCAGTTTACGGCAATAAGAACTTAATTCCTATTAATATAGATCCCTTCAACTTCGTTGTAGCGGTTGTAGGGTACTTTGATACTTCCACCATCACAGATGAGAGTACGCTCTTCAGTATAGTGGTGACCTGCTGTAAGTACGGTTGCTTTTTTATGTTCACATTTTTTGGATGACCAGCGTCTTTCGACGTCCATGATGTAAAGCGATTTTCCTGAACTCGTTGGAAAATACGCCAACGCTGTTATTTTATTACTTGTGGTAATACCGATAACCCAGCTTTGAAACTTTGTTGTTTGAGAGTAGTAGAGCCATGACTTTTGGTTAGCATTTGGCCCAGATACTACATCTACAGGTGATCCAAGCAGAGAGATAATCTTTTCTCCATCCCACGATGCTCGATATTCTTCAAGAATCTCCCAGAAGCTGGCCTTCTGTACCGAAGCCTTTTCGAAGATTGAGCAAGAGATGAGAAGTAAGAGAGTGAAGTATTTCATTTTATAAAGTTCTCCAAGCACTTCAAGAGTGCGGGTGAGTCTTTGAGCTGTGCCTTATCGTGAATAAATAGTTCTACACTATTTGTGAAGTCTTCATGAGGCCCGATATAGCTATCAGGAATCTGAACTTTTTTCCTAAGAAGTGATGCGGTGTATCCGTCGATGCTCTTTCTCCATTCGGCTGCAAGAAGGAACTCTTCTCGCTCCTTGTTTTGGAGTGAGTCCCAATAAAAATGTGCTAATTCATGGGCCACAACCCTCACGTGTCCAATATACTGTGGAGATCTGCCATGACATATGATCTGCAAGATTTCTAGTTTGATGAAAATGGCGTCATACAGTTCATCTTTTCCAACGAATCTCATAAAGTTGCATAGAATTTTGATACTTATAGGTTATTCCCAGATTTGTACACAGACCCGAATCTATCTTTCCTACTGAATGACCCAATGACGTCATTTCTGATTTTTGCTTCCATTGACAAGGAATACGGTTAAGTAATTCTTCGAGCTCAGTTTTCGTAACAAATATAAATTGCTCTTCAAGATGGCCCTCAGAATCAAAAAAATGAACGCTATCAATGCCGTTTTGAGGGGTGAGGAGGTGGTAGGCAATACCATTAGTCCTTGCATCGGAATACTTTCCGAAGGCTTTAATAACATCCTCTTTGGTCGCACTGCTTTTCCAAAGCTCATGCATGCGGATGGACTTTGGTTCCGACTTTGATGGGACAAGGGTACATGCTAGAACACAAAAAAGTGTGACAACAAGAAATAAATTAAACTTCAAAAATTTCACGAAGACCTTCTTTCCAATCTAGGACTCTAATGCCATCGACTTCACGAGGAATTTTCTCTAAGCATAGCAGATACTTTTTTGCAGATTTAAATGAACTTGCAAGACCCTGAAGTGCTGAAAGATGGTCTTCATGAACTTTAGCTGTTGATTTGATTTCTACGAGGATAATTTCTTTTCGGCTTTTTTCAATAATCAAATCAATTTCTACACCCGATCCAGTTCTAAGATAAGAGAATTTCCAATTTTTTTCAAAGTACTGGTTTAAACGGAAAAACTCACATATAACCATTTGTTCAAATAATTTTCCATATTCATATGTCGATGGAAGAAGTTCTTGGTTGATCTCTTGAGAAATGGCACGAACAACGCCGCAGTCAAAGAAATAAAATTTAGGCGCACGTCTCTGCCTCTCTCTGACTGATTTTGAGTAGGGCTCGAGAAAATATCCCAACAGCGTATCTGCGAGAATTGAGAAGTAGCGCTCAACACTTTTTGCATTGATGCCAGCTTCCTTGGCGAGTGTCGTATAATTAATAATTTCAGTATTGGATTGGGCAGCCACTTCGAGGAAGGCCCTAAAAGGATCGATATTTCTGACAAGTTGTTCGACAAGAATTTCTTCTTTAACATAAGTTTGAACATACGAAAGTAAGAAGCGCTTGATGTCTTGGTTGTTTTCGAATTGCAGCACACTTGGTAAGGAGCCAAATGAAAGAGCACGCTGAAGATTAAATTGATCGCCTAATTCTATGAAAGAGAATGGATAGAGATAAAAACTAAATGCTCTTCCTGCTAATAAATTTGCTGAATCTCGTTTGAGCTTTCTAGTAGAAGAACCAGTGAGTGCGAATTTAATCTTTTTTTCAAAAATGACCTTATGAATGACATCTAGAAGTTTAGGTATTTTTTGAATCTCATCAATAATCACCCACTGCAGAGAGGGTTTTATCGCCTCAATCATTTCTAGAAGTTGTTCAGGGTGAGTGGCCAATTTGCGCTCAGTTTCGGGATCAAGAAGGTCAAGGTAGAGGCAATGAGCCGAGTGAGTCTCAAATAGGGTTTTTATAAGAGTTGATTTACCCGTCGTGCGGGCCCCAAACAGAAAAAAACTATGTGTTTTCGATATGTTAATTAGTCTGCCTATCATGTGTCTATATTGTCGTGCAAATCCGACACAAAGCAAAGGGGGCAGATTAGGCCTCAAATTAACGGCAACGAAACTCAACCTGCGACAAGAATCAGATATTCGCTGATTCTCGAGTGAGATATGCTCTGAAAGAATATGGAAATTATGACAGAAAATATTATCATCAAACTCGCTCGTCTCATTGAGGAGCGCAGTGATGAATCACTCTCACTGACGGTACTGGCAACTGAGGCAAGCTTGAGTCCGGCGCATTTTCAGAAGCGCTTTAAGGAGCAGATGGGTGTGTCGCCGAAAGTTTATCAAGAGGCGTGTCGCTTAAAAAAATTAAAAGAAGGTCTGCGCAGCGGGAAGACGGTAACGGAAGCGCTCTATGAAGTGGGACACAGCTCGCCCAGCCGAGTGTATGAGAAACTCAACGAGAAGATCGGCATGACACCTCGGCAGTATCAAAAACAAGGCCATGGTCTTTTGATCTCTTATGCTTTTGCTACCACGGTCTTGGGGAAGATGCTTCTTGCGGCAACTGAGCGCGGAGTTTGTTTTATTCAATTTGGTCAGTCGCAGAAAGAGATGCTTGAGACTCTGAGTGAAGAATTTCCTAAGGCCCAATTACAAAAGATGCCTGAGGCAAGTAAAGACGAGTTCGCTCGCTGGATCAAGGCGCTCGATGCTTATCTTGCGGGTTCGGTGAAAAAGCTTGATTTGCCTTTGGATATCATGGGCACCGCCTTTCAAATCAAAGTATGGAAGTTTTTGCAGAAGATTCCGCGTGGATCGACCTGGTCATATAGTGAACTCGCTCATAAGCTTGGAAATCCCAAAGCGGTTAGAGCGGTGGCGAGTGCCTGTGCGAGAAATAATTTGGCGATCGTGATTCCTTGTCACCGCGTACTGCGCGGTTCAGGCGAGCTGGCGGGATATCGCTGGGGGCTTGAGCGCAAAAAGAAGTTGTTAGAATTAGAAGAGGCCATGGAATGAAAATTTATATCGATGCTGATGGTTGTCCGGTGAAAGAAGAGATCTATCGAGTGTCTCAACGCCATCAATTTGATGTGTTTGTGGTGGCCAATAAACGCATCAATATTCCTATGAATCCTAAGATTCAGATGAAAGTGGTCTCAGGTGATCCTGATGCTGCTGATAACTGGATTGCCGAGAATATTGCGCCTAAAGATATCTGCATCACAGCGGATATTCCCTTAGCTGATCGTTGTTTGAAGGCCGAAGCCTTTGCAATCAGTCCGCGCGGTGACGAGTGGACGGAAGATAATATCGGTGATGCGCTGGCGACGAGAGAAGTAATGAAGATGTTACGCGAGATGGGTGAGGCACGTGGCGGTCCCGCTCCTATGACAGATCGAGACCGCTCAGCATTTTTATCAGGGTTTGAGCAACTGATTCAAAAAATCAAACGTCGCTAGACTAATCCCAGTCCTGGTCGTCTTGTGCGAAATCAACTTTCTTCACAAAACATTTTGTCCCGACTGAATGAACTTCTACGATGTAGAAAGATGAGCCATTGCCGAAATTGAAAAACTCTCTCTGCCAAGAACCGTTGTGTTCGTAATCGTCGAACTCGTTACCAAATTCACTGACGAATTCTGAGACGTTTTCGATGTAGCCATCAATCACTGCCTGATTGGCGGCGGCATTGAAGGCGGTGTTGTAGCATTTTGTGCCAGCAAAGCTCGAAAGCGAGATAAGCATGAAGCTGAGAGCGAGAATCGTTTTCATAAAGGCCCCTTTGATAAAGTTAGGGGCCTTGTAGCATTATGGATTCTTCAGAGTCACGTTAAGATTTTCGATAAACACTACTCAAGGATTAGATATATAGAATGAACACACGAGGGTTTCACTTTTGTGAAACCCTACTTAGAGTGATTCTTTCTGTACGTCTTTATAGAAGGCCAAATAGCGCTTCATTACATGGATGGGGTAATCCTTGGGGCGCACATTCTTTGCCAGAGCATTTTTCACGTTGGTTGGTCCCATATTATAGGCCGCCAAGTAGAGCTGGCCGTGGCCATTGAACTTTTCTCTCAGCCACGCCAAGTAAGCGGTGCCTAGACGGATATTAGTGAGTGGATCTTTAAGTGAGTTATTGCCACGCCACTTTGTTTCGGTCATTTCAGACATCCATTTGCCGGTCGTTGGGCGAATCTGCATCAAACCGATTTCACCCACCGGGCCTTTTGCCTCGGGGTTAAAGCTTGATTCACCTGAGATCACCGCCATCACAAAGAATGGATCCAAAGAGTGTTTAGTCGCTTCGACGATAATAGCATCAGCGATTTCATGGGCCTGTTTGCGGAAGGCCTTTGGTAGGCGCTTTTCCACCATAGCTAAAATGGTTTGCTCCATCGCCTCATGATACTCGGTCGCTTTGACGGCACTTCGCTTAAAGCGTTTGCCCAAGAGCTCCCGTGCATGCTCCATGCGGTCTTCGTGCTGAATGCTCGCAAGTTCGCGAACCGGCACGGCCCAAGCTTGAATTGATACTAATAGACCCACGATAAATAGTGTTACCCCTGTCATATGCCACCTCATGTGTTGTGCCTTTTATAGAGCAAGGGGCGTGCCGTTTTTGAGGGGGGTAGGTGACTGAAAATGCATAGGAAAAAGGTCGTTTTGTAGACACTGTCACTCCATTGGGCAGTCGTAGGATTGTCACAAATTATTTATTTAGCTCATAAACGTTGCAATACAAGTAAGCAATGTTGCTACTTAATGGGAGCTTTTATGAAAAAGATCTTTGCTGAATTAGGACTGGTCGCGTTTATCGGGCTGTTGAGTTTGAGTGTGGGTGCGAATACCAGAAACATTACGGAATACAATCTTCAATCGGGAGTCGGTCTCAAGGGGTATGATCCCGTAGCGGTTTTTCCTGAAGGCGGAGGTGCTCCCAAGGAAGGTCGTCAGCAGTATCAGGTTAGTTATGAAGGTGTGACTTATTTATTTGCCAATAAAAAGAATAGCGAATTGTTTGAGGCCAATCCCACTAAGTATGAACCCACTTATGGAGGCTACTGTGCCTGGGCGATGTATTACGGTGAGAAAGTTGATGTGAAGCCTGATGTGTATACCATGAATGGAAATCGGGCGAACTATTTTGCCTCACGTTTTGCCAAATTTAGATTCGATAGCAATGTTGAAAAACATCAAGCTGGTGCCGATGTGAATTGGAGAAAATTTTCTGGTGAAGAGCCACGTTTTTAGAATTTTTCCTGGATGGGCACTCGGCTAACTTCAGTAGAGTGTTCTACCACTTTAAACTTAAGATTTGATATTTCTCGGCCATCAATTGTCTCAAGTCGTACTCGCCAAGTTCCAGCTCGCATATGTGTCTTTTCAGTTGAGCCGCGGAAGCCCTCTTTGCGGCCACCTTGCAGTTTAATTAATATGCGATCAGTGTCTTCCCAGTTGTTTTGATTCTTAATTTGCCAAATAAGCACGAGGTCTTCTTCAAAAAAGGGTGGGGCAACTAATTTAAAAATTGCCATTGCTTTATCACCCTCGGCATAGAGGAAATCACCCTTGCTCATTGTTGATGTTTCATAGGTTCTCGTGAACCAGTCTTTTTTAGATTTTTCTACTGCATGAACAATTTTAAATTTTGTGAGCATCAGGGGCACCGGTGGAATCACCGCCAGATGATAGAGCGCCAAATAGAGCAAAAGTGTGGTGAGCGCAGGCCAAAAATAAAACTTTCGACGAATGAGCGAGGGGACTCGTTTACCAATTAAGAAGTGGCCTAA
>JBKHVI010000095.1:0-6593 GCA_046570105.1 Bacteriovoracia bacterium | reverse complement strand
TTGCTGACGTGGTCGGTCCTCGCGGAGGAATTAAAGTCGGCGGCATGTATGGAATTCTGCCCGTCGGCAGTGATATCAAAAGTGATTCATTCCAAATTACGCTCAAAGGTTATTTCAAAGATGTTGTGACTCAAATGAAGCGTGATTTGACAGGGTTTTGGGTCGCTCATCCCGATTTTGTTCGTCTAGGGATTGCCATGGTGGAAGCCTGGAAGGACTATCAAGCTGGAAACAAATCTTCTCTTAAAACGCTTGTCGATGAGTTGCTATCACCTAAGTATGCGACGGAGATTTGGAAATTTATCGAAGGGCCAGATATCGAGGGTCTTGATGTGGATGATCCACTCTATGCTCGATCACTGATCGTCGCTGATGTGCGCGAATCAAACTATATTGCTAACAATCATCCCGATGAAGTGCGCTACAATGTCTTTCAATGTCTCCAGTATCTCGCAGATTGGTTGACTGGTAGTGGATGTGTTGCTCTGCCTGCACAGATCGAAAACGTAGCAGTTCGCGTGATGGATGATTTGGCCACGACAGAGAGATCACGTTGGGAAGTGTGGCATGAGATTCGTCATGGCCGCTTTAAATTAGAAGATCTCATTCAAATCGCTTTTGAAGAGATGAGTTTTATTCGTAAAGACCTTTCTGACGAAAAAAAGATCGTGCAAGTTAAATATGATGAGCGAACAGCCAAGTGGTATCCCGTCGCCTTTAAACTGATGCTCAGACTCATGACAGATGAGTTACCGGTCGAATTTGCCACTGAGCTCTTATTACCATTCACCGTTGATTCAATCCGTGAAGCTCAGGATCCGTGGCAAAAAGCGCTAGAACTCGATCAGCAGAAATTTAAATTAAACCCACGTGTAGAAAAACTCACTTACGCCTTTGAAGCTCTCGGCTCAATGAAGCTTGCAAGTGTTCTTGCTGGCCAGACAGTTTTTGATCAAAGTGCCGGACTTGCAGTCGTGGAAAATTTTAACTTAAACGATATTGAATACGCCGCCTCTTTTCATGGTGACATTGGCGAGAGCAAAATATCGCTGGACGCCCATGCCGCTAAAGAGCAGGCAAAAGTCTTTGATGCCGATGAAGTTATTAAAAGTGAATTAAGGAAATGGGGCGAAGAGTATAAAAAGAAATTTGGCATGAAGTTTCTCATTTCTGCTAAAGACAAGTCTGCCAGTGACCTTTTAGCTGCCCTTAAAAATCGTATTAATAATTCACAAGCGACGGAGGAGCGCCATGCTAAGGCTGCTCTGTGGGAGATCGCGTACAAGCGCCTTAATTCACGTGTGGATGTTAAACACTTTGAGAGCTTGCTCCATAAGCATCAAGTGAAAGGCGCCCAGATTACCATCTCTCAGCCATATGGTGAGCAGACTTTGTGCTTAGGGAGTAGTGATGGCACAAACCCTGTTACAGAAGAAACGATGTTTGAAATTGCCTCGTTGAGTAAATCAATCGGCGTGGCCTTTGCTTTGGAGTGGTTTAGCTCGCAAGGTATTTCGCTTAATACAAAAGTGAATGAGTTACTTTCGAAAACAAAATCAAGCTATCGAATCCCAGGAGAATGGGGAGACCAAGTCACGCTTACTCATTTAATGAATCACCATGCGCTTAATCTGCATTATGTGAATGGAGTGCCAGGTAATGAGCCGATGCCTTCAATAGAAGAATTCCTCTCTGGAAATCCCAAATACGGCTACGATGCCATTCAAGTAGTAAATCCTCCGGGCACAAAGTTTAAATACTCTGGTGCGGGTTTTATTGTTCTTGAGCATCTGTTAGAGGCCCTGTCCGGTAAGAAGCTTGTCGAACTCACGCGAGACTTCCTGGCCAAGAATGATTTATCAGAGATTAAGTTTGAGACTCCTCCCAATCCCACTCATGGATTTAAAGGGGAGAACAAAGTTGCGGGAAATTTTCTCAATTTTCCACGAATTGCAGCTGGGGCCTTTGGTACCACCAAAGGCTTGCAAACTTTCTTGAAGCACTTAACCACAGCCTATCATTCACTTTCAGGTAGTGGCGCCATCTCTCATGATACCGCTCGCTTGATGTTATGGGCGAAAGATGATGGCTGTCGTGAGTTTATGGGTTGCGATATGGGGCTTGGCATTTTTGTGCTGGAAGGAGGTCTTAATAAATGGACGCTCCATCAAGGCGCCAACGATGGCTTCCGCTGTCTCTTCTTGCATTGTTTTCATGGGCCCGATCAAGGCAAGGGACTCTCAATCCTTTGCAACGGTGAATTAAATGGCGTGCAGTTTATTGCCGAGGCGACACAAGAAATTCTGAAGCTTCTGGCGCCCCAAGGAATTGATCCATCGAAATTTAAGTCTGCTTTCTCTACGGATAAGCTTAAACAAGAAGAAGTGGTCAACACTGGCTACCGTGAATTAATCTTCAAAGCGTTTGAGCCGCGTTTGCCTGAAGCGATTATGAAGAAAGGCCCGCAAGATCCCTTAGCAAAATACAACCTTTGTGTTGGTGGAAAAATTGAGAGAGTGACGAACCAACTTTTTGCACGCGCAGAAAATCTCTTGAGCGATCATGAACCCATTTTTGATCCAGAACTTTTTGGCCGTGAAGGCAAGATCATGGATAGCTGGGAAACGGTTCGCCATAATCCTCATCATGATGAAATGGAATTTTCTCTGGCAACTCCCAATGTAGTTAACTACGTCGCACTTTCGACTAAGTATCATTTCGGAAATCATGCACCAGCGGTGCGGTTGGAAGGTTTAGTGAATGGCCAGTGGCAGGAGCTGTTGGCCAAGGTTGAGCTTGAAGGCCATGCTCTGATGCGTATTAAGCTTTCAGAGTCATCAGACGTTTATTCAAGAATTAAAGTTCAGATGTTCCCTGATGGGGGACTTACGCGCCTGGGCCTCTATAAAGATTTACCAGCGGATACAACTACAGAATTCAAAACTTGGGATAAAAGACAGTCAGTGAAGTTCACAGAGAAAATTCCCCACACGCAAAAGCCCTTGAGTCTTCCTTTTAAAACTACGCCAGCAAAAATTCAACTGCGTCTAAAAAAAGCAGGATTGATCGACTTGGCATCAAAGGCACTTGGCGCCGAAGTGGTGAGTGCCACGAACGAACACTATGGTCCAGCAGCACAAGTGATTTCACCTTATCGGCCCTTGAATATGTTTGATGGTATGGAGTCAGCGAGAAGTCGTATTCCAGGTCATCATGAAGAAGTGACTATTCGTTTAGCAAAGTCAGCAAAGCTTGAGCGTATAGAATTGGATTATAGTTATTTTGTGAATAACAATCCGATGTTTGTCGGCATCGAGGGCAAAATAGCAGATAAGTGGCAAACACTCGTTCCTAAGACCTTGGCCAAGTGTTTCGCTGGTAATAAGCAGGATTTCAAACTCAAGGTAACTGAAGAAGTCTCAGAACTTCGAGTGAAAGCTTATCCTTGTGGTGGATTGAATCGAGTGCATGCGTGGGGCAAAAGCTAAAAAAAAGCCCGCTGAAAGCGGGCCCCTAAACTAGCAAATTACTGCTGAAGAGCTTTAGCTGCGTTCACATAACCAGAAACACCGCGACCGCGAAGGCCATCGTTGTTAGTAGCGCTGTCGATCAACAACTGACGAATTTCTGTAACAGAAAGATCTGGGCGTTGAGAGAGAAGAAGACCCGCAACACCTGAGACGTGCGGACACGCCATCGAAGTTCCTGACATCTTCTTATACTTATTGCCTTGAACAGTTGAGTAAGTGTCTACGCCTGGAGCAAAAACGTGAACTGAGCGTGCACCGTAGTTAGAGAAGTTAGCACGATTACCTTTGCCATCGATGGCACCTACAGCAACCATATTTTCTGTCTCATAGCTGGCCGGGTACGATGGAGTTGCATCGTTATCAGCATTGCTGTTACCAGAAGCAGCGACAAACAAGATGCCGGCCTGTTCAGCTTTTTGAATCACTTCAAGAAGTGCTTCTGTACGAGGACCGCCGCCCCAAGAGTTACTCATGATGTTTACACCGCGCTTGATAGCGTAATCAATTGAAGCGATAGCGCCTTCAAGAGTGCCTGAGCCTGAGTCAGTGAGGAATTTAATTGGAAGAATTTGAACGTTCGCCATTACACCAGCGATACCGATACGGTTGTGTTCAGCACCGATGACGCCAGCACAGTGAGTTCCGTGGCCATGACCGTCCATAGGATCATTGTCATTATTAGCAAAGTCATAACCGTAAGTGTCGTCGATATAACCGTTACCATCATCATCAACGCCGGCCTGACCTTTGAGTTCTGCTTCGTTGATCATGATATTGTTTTTCAAATCTTCGTGACGGTAATCAACGCCTGTATCGATAACTGCAATTTTTACTGCTTTAGAACCTTTGGTGACTTTCCAAGCCTCAAGAGCACGAACATCTACACCGGGAGTACCACGGCTAAACCAGCCGCCCGAGTTTTTGCCATCGTTATCAAGGCCCCATTGCTTTTTGAAGTCAGCGTCTTGAGCCGAAGAGTAATATGTAACGTTTGGTTCTGCGTAAACGATGCCATTCAATTTGTTGGCACGTGCAAGAAAGTTTTTGTCTTCCGAGCGGACAACGGCGAAGTTGCCAACACTCACATTCATAACTTTAACATCAGTGAAGCTCTTAAGTGCTTTCTGAGAGTCAAACTTAACAATGTATTCTGCTGAGAAAGCTGAGGTGCTAGACAGTGCTAGCAATAGGGCGATGCTTTTCATGGATCCTCCGTGATGTGAAAAGTTTTATCAATGGTTCCACGGTCACACAGAGGATGGCGAGAAGTGTAAGAAAGTGTTGGGCGAAAGTTTATTCTGAGCTTTTCGCTTAGAAACCTGTGGCAACTTTCAGTTCAGCATTCTTTCCTAAGCGCAGACTGGCCTTGGTGTTAAACGGCAATGGTTGATTTTTTTCACCATGACCACAAGGCATTCCCTTTAGCACTGGGATAGTGATTTCATTGGCAAATGATTGTAGGGCTTCCCACGTCCGATCTTTTCCGTCTGGTTCTTCACCTTCAGAAAAATCACCGAGGACAATGGCCTTCACACCTTCTAAAAGTCCTGATTGCGCCAAGTGAACGAGCATACGATGAATCGAGTAGCCGCGCTCACCGATGTCTTCTAAAAATAGAATTTTACCGCGCGCTTCAAGCTCCCATGCTGTTCCGATAGAGCACTCCAGGAGCCGCAGATTACCACCGGTTACTTTGCCATGTAGGGTCTTTGATCGACGAGCCGCTTCGTTCATAGGCTTCAAACGCGGATAGCTTAATGACTTAATCTCACCACGTAACAAGCGAGCATAGATGGCGAGGTCTTTATGTCGCTTTGAATTCATTTGTGTGAGCACTCGCCCATGAAGTGTCGGCCATCCCCAACGTTGAGTCACAAAGAGATGGAGTGCTGTGATGTCACTAAAGCCCACTAAGAGTTTAGGTGTTTTGGGTTTTTTCATTTTCATCAAATAAGGAATCAAGCGGGCCGAGCCATAGCCACCACGTAAACACCAGAGCGTTTGAGTGGGAGATTTGAATGCTTTTTTAATATGCTCAACTTGAGTTTTGAGCGGTGAAGCAAAAAACAACTTAGGCTTCAAAAGATCTTTAGGGATATGAGGAGCAAACTCCTGTTTCTCAAGCCAATCAAGGCCGATATTGAGACGTTCAAGTGGTGCCGCTGATGCGGGTGCGATGATATTGATTGCTTCACCTGAGTGTGCTGGACGCCATTTCATAGATTTCTCCTTAACAAGAGATTAATCGATAAGCCGGGCCAGACACAAGTTTTTAGGCAAGCTAAGATTTTGCCGGAGGATCTTTATGCGTTTAATTCTAGTCATGCTCACTCTGGCCGCTTGCTCTCATTCTCATCATCATGGTGAAGGCCATGGCCATCAGGCCAATCAGCATATGCATAAGAAGTCTCATGCCGAATTAATCAAATCCTTCGATGATCCGGCCCGTGATGAGTGGCAGCAACCTAATAAGGTGATTGAGCTCATGGGAACAATTAAAAATAAGAAACTCATTGATATTGGCAGCGGTAGTGGCTATTTCAGTTTCAAATTTCAAAAAGCTGGCGCAAATGTTGTCGCCGCCGATGTGGATGATAAATTCTTGGCCCATATCCAATCGCAAAAGAATGCTCCTGAGATTCGTAAGATTGAATACACTGATCCCAAGATGAAAGAAGCAGAGTTCGATTATGCGTTTAATTCTAACACCTATCATCACATTGATAATCGTATTGATTATTTCAAAAAAGTGCTGAAAGGTCTAAAGAGCGGTGGGAAGCTGGTGATTGTCGATTTCAAATTGCCGGTGCCGGAAGGTAAGAGAATTGGTCCAAAGGAATCGATGCGTATCCCCGTTGATATTGTCTTGAAAGAGTTAAGTCAGGCAGGTTTTGGTCGGTTTGAGATCTACAACCACGCCCTGCCTTTGCAGTACGTGGTTGTAGCGATGAGGGATTAGAGGCGGGGAATCGGTATGCGACGACCCGGGGGACGGATGATGACAGGACGAGTGAAGGTACAGCTTGAGGCAAGATTATCAAAAGTGTAGTTCTGGAAAGGATA
>JBKHVI010000094.1:0-6639 GCA_046570105.1 Bacteriovoracia bacterium | reverse complement strand
AATCAACGACTGCTTGATTTAATTCCGCAAATCCCACTGAACAAGTGGAGTGCACCTGAGATGAAAGAATTTCTTATTGAGGCCACGAAGAATGACATTGTGTTGGCCGTCGTCACCTCAAGTGAGCGAGTGATCACTGATAAACTTTTGCAAGTTTCGGGCCTGCGCGATTACTTTCAGCTCGTCATTACTCTTCAAGATGTCACTCATCCAAAACCTCATCCAGCACCCTATCTTCAGGCCATGTTGGCCCTGAATGTGGGACCTAGAGAGACACTGATTTTTGAAGATTCAAAACCAGGGCTAGAGGCCGCTCAACGTGCCGGGGCCCGTGTGATTGAAGCTCAGTGGTGGAATTAATTATCAGCTTTTAAAATATAGAGCTGCCAGGTATTTCCGGTTGAGGCGTCGTTGCGAAGTTCAACGTATTCTGAATTTAATTGTTTTGTCTGATCGATATCGTTCATGACCCAAAACTTATCTCCCAAAACTCCTACCACATTGTAGAGACCTTGATGATTTTCAGAATCGATGAGGTATTTTAAAAAAGTCAGTGGCATAGGTGCTTCTTTCTCACCTAATTTATCCCATGAGCGCATCTCTTCAAGTGCGCCGCGAGCGACATAATCTTTCAGCGACTCGGACAGCAGTTGCAACTCGGCCATACTGAAAACATAGTCATAACGAAACTTTAACATATCCACATCGACTCGCTCTAAGTTCTGACTGACTCGGACTTCAGCAGCTTGTAGAAAAGCGGTTTTGACTTCGACTGGAACCTCAGGAGCCTTCACTGGTTTCTTCACAGGAGCGACCGGCTTCATTTCAACTACTACCGGCTTCTCTTCAACCACTGGAGTCTTCGCGACCTCAATAGGTTTCTCAACAGGCTTCTCTTCTACTTTTGCGACCTGTGGCTCAAAAATATTCTTCAAGCCTTTCTGAGTAAACTCTTTCAACGCTCCATATACAAAAGCTCGTCCTAAAAGATAGCGCTCACCATAATTTGCACGTAGTTGAGAATAAACAATGGGCTGCAATCCGTTGAGAACTGGGTAGTGGCGCTCTTTACTCGCCATCATTTGCCCAAAGCGCCGCAGACATCCCATCGCCATCCCTTCAGCATTAATCAGATTCATTAAATTAGAGGTACTCAAGAGATGAGTCGACATCGGAGAGGTAGATATCCCGTAAAGCTGGTCTTCTTCAGAGCAGATCTCTTGGAAAAGTTTTCGGTCTTCGACACAAGAGCGACCCATCATCGCCAGCGCCTTTTCTGCCGGCATATTCACACAGCTGGTATTCTCGTTACGACATTGAACCTTTAAACGAATGCCTCCAAGAGTTGCATCCTTGGTGTTGATTTTTTGTAACCACGTTTTTTGGTAAGTCGCAAAATTATGTGATTTATCAATGATCGGTGCTGTGTAAGGTTTCTGGGTGGCGAGATTTTGAATGAACGTTTTCATATCATCTGTCTTGGGGCGACAGGTTTTTAAAATCTCTTGCAGATCAAACGTACATGTATCGGCTTTTTTAAGTAGTGCCATCTCGTGACGTTCACCATCAAGAATCTCTAGTAAATAGCTAAGAGCAATCAAACGAAAGCCATAGCGAATTTCATCAAAGTTTTGCGACAGAACATTATGCGGGCAAGTCGAAGCCCCCATCATCTCTTCACTAAAAAATCGACTCCAATCAGGGGCACCTTCCCAAATATAATTATAAAAATAACCATTAAAAAACTGCTCATCATCTAAGCTGTAGCGACCAAAATAAGGATCATGATGAGAGACCGGACGCCAAGGCCCCGCATAAATGGGTTGCGTTTTTTCACCTAAATACCCTTCAGTGAAACTGCGCTCCAAAGGTGATGCGAGTGCTTGAGTGCAGATGAAAACAAAGGCCAATAAGAGGGAAAATTGAGTCATGACATTAAATTTAACATGATTGAAGGCCTGGATGAAGCTTCATACCTGCACTTCTTACACCTCTTGCCCCTACTTTAACATATTGAAATTCTTCATCTTTGTCGGCTTTTCTCAACACTCTTTCGATAGCTATGGGCGAATTTTGCCCACCGCCTCGAAAGAGCGTTCCACGCGTGTTAGCATGACGTATTGAATTAAACCTCTTTCAAGGAGTCTTTGTTGAGTCATCACAGAGATAATCCAGAGAGCTGACACCACTTTATTGCTGTCGCCTCTCGGGTTAAGTCCGGAAGAATCGACAACTAAGTAGGTGTATTATGAAAACAAAAGTAACCCCAAATCCAATCGCATTTAGACCCGAAGTTTCAGGCGAAGCTCGTCCGCTTAAAAGCTTGCGCCCACTTCGTTCAATGAATGCCATTAAGAGCTTGCGCCCGAAGAATGTTCCAGTGGTAGCAAAAGAAACAACTCTTAAACAGTAAGTTTTAGAAATGGCGCTCAAGATCCTTGAGCGCTTTAGCGAGGGCTTCATCAAGCCCATTTATCTGCTCTTCATGAATTTGCATGAGATACTTCTTCTTTAAAACGTGACTTTTTTCCAGATAACTCTTTTGGAAAGTCACGACCTCACGAAAACATTTTTCTTTCTCCGCTCTCACCGACAATTCAACACATTCACCGCGCTTTAAATCAAGCTGACGTTCTATTTCGAGACTCACGCTTCGATACTTCTCATCAAAGGCATTATCGACAGCTAACTTATCCATCTCTTGAAGTAAAACCTCCACACCACTCAATTTCTTTTCCTCGCCTAAGGAAATCCCGAAGACTTGAGCATAAGCAAAATTGATAAAGCAGATGAAAACTAAAACAGATCTTGCCATACTTTGCTTCCTTGAAGTTCTGAATTAAGGGCCTTTTCCATCAACAGATTAAATTGTGACAGCGGAAAACCCATCACGTTCGCGTAGCAGCCTTTGATTCCAGCTATCATTGTGAGCGCTTGACCTTGAATTCCATAGGCACCCGCTTTATCCATTGGATCACCTGAATTAACATAGTCTCTCATTAATTTCTCATTGGCCGAAAGAAACGTCACTTGTGTTTCGGCTACTAATTGCCAATGTTTCCACTCTCTCCCCCCCCTACGAACGGCCAAACTCACGGCGGTGTAGACTTGATGTTGTACACCTGCAAGTTTTTTGAGAGTTATGAGTGCTTCATCACTCGTCTTTGGTTTCCCGTAGATCTTTCCATCTAAAGTAACCACAGTATCCGCACTAACCACCACACAGTTTTCTTCAACGACTCGCTCTAAAATCGCGGCACCTTTTTGTTGCGCAATATCTAAGACAAAATCTTGTGGGGCAGTTTTATTAGAAATCTCGACTATATCAGCGACCTGAATGCGAAACGGAACCTTCAAATGCGAAAGAAGCTCCTTGCGACGAGGAGAACTACTTGCTAATACCAGTGTCCATTTTTTATTGCTGTCGGGCATTTTTGAGTAACCAACCATAGTAGTGAATCGGCGCCATATCACGAGTTGATTCACGCGCCAAAGCGTGTTTTTGTTTCAAGGAATTATAATAACTGTTCAGAGCTTTTACAAAATATCGCTCATCAAATTCACTCATCTTCATCGTTTCAGTATTTTTCATCGATTCCGCTAATCTTTGCAAAGAGCGTAAATTGGTCGTTTCCATACGACGAGAGTATTCAATTAAAAAGCTTAAGCGCTCCTTTAATTCTGGGCCCCACAGGCGGTAGCCCCACTTTGAAGCAAGCAAAGCTTCATCACTTTTCCAAAACTCTTTTCTGCGATCTATGGCGCGTTCACGTGCCAACATGACAGTCGTTAAGCGTTTATAAAAAACCTCACTTAATTCCAAATATTGCGGAGGTTCTGCTAAGGGAGTGAGCTCTCTGCCATCGACGTCGACCGCCATCCATTTTTCAGCGGTTAATTCATCTGATCGAATATTGCTATAGCCCCGATACATAAATCGCGCGCTCATAGGCAGTATCCGCTCACCTTCCTCTAGTTCATCACGAGAATGCAATTTGAAATAACTTTGATTGGCCTCACCATAAAACCAAGAAAAGGCGACA
This sequence comes from Bacteriovoracia bacterium, assembly GCA_046570105.1. GTDB lineage: Bacteria > Bdellovibrionota > Bacteriovoracia > Bacteriovoracales > Bacteriovoracaceae > UBA6144. The sequence goes on along the minus strand of JBKHVI010000094.1, from coordinate 2,596 downwards.
TCTTGGGCCAAAAGATTACCATTAGGTGCGACGAGCAAGATTTCATGAGAACGAAGTTTGGTAAATTTATTATTTTCACCAATCAAGCGATTTAAATCGGCCAACTGTTCTTTGAGTCCCAGCACTGTTGGTGTGGCCGTTAGACTCCACTGCTCACTGTCCGTTTTGCCTTGATAGATATTGCGTTGAAACCAAGTCAGGTTGGCCTCTTTTTCCATCAGCGGTAAAAACAGAGGGTCCGTATCATGCAGCGTATGCATCTTCTGCTGTCGCTCACTACGGGGAAGCCAAAACACATAGCCACGGTTGAGACGTGCTTGATAAAAGATTTTATCTTTCGCTACATTGATCTCTAAAAAACCTAAAGAAGTCTCAGGCGCCATCCGTACCAGTGCACCATCTGTAAGTAGAATCCAGATATAAGAATCAGCGCCGGTATGGATTTCATCACCCTCTTTGATCCGTGACAGCCAGCGAACCCGTGTGGGTATCGTTCCCCGATACAGTCGGCAATCGCCAATACAACTCAAGACTTTGCCGATTTGCTCTGGGGAGGCCATCATTCTCTGACGCACCTTCCATCCGGGCTCTTTGTCTTTCAGGTCGCGTTGAATCAGCCAAGTTTGTAAATCCAACCATTCGCGGGGATCTTGCTCCCAATTAATCAAACTCTTTTTTTGTTCAGGCAGGGGTTCGCGGTCAAAGTCGGTTTTTTCCGTATCCACCACCCATTTGGTGGCCTGGGCATACGCCCCGGAGGTCATCCAAGCAGCGCACAACAGAATGAGGGCCCAGTAAAATCGATTCATAGATTCCTCTATGATGCCGGAGATTTTAAGAGGGGAAAACAAGGCAAGAAATTTACGGCCCAAAAGGGATTTGGTACTCTATGGCCTCACCTAAATCGTATGGGGCCATATGTCTGATTCGACCGAGCAAACACCTCAAGAACAATTCTCCTTCATCGAGACGGAGAGAGAGATTCTCGCTCAATGGGACAAACAGCAGATTTTCAAAAAATCCCTTGAACAAACCAAGGCAAAAGCCCCGTATATTTTCTACGACGGTCCGCCTTTTGCCACCGGTCTTCCCCACCACGGCCACATTGTTGCATCAACTTTGAAAGACATCGTACCTCGCTATTTCACCATGAAGGGCTTCTACGTTGATCGTCGTTTCGGTTGGGACTGTCATGGTCTTCCGATTGAGCAAGAGATCGATAAGAAATTCGGTAAATCTGCGAGCGACTATGTGGCTGAACATGGCGTGGCTTCTTACAACAAAGAGTGCCGCGGAATCGTTGATCGCTATGTAACGGAATGGGAAAAAACCATTGGCCGCTTAGGCCGTTGGGTTGATTTTAAAAATGATTATAAAACCATGGATCCAGAATTCATGGAATCAGTGTGGTGGGTCTTCAAAAGCATTTGGGATAAAGGTTTGATCTACCAAGGTAACAAAATTGTTCCCTACTCACCTGCACTCCAAACTGCGCTCTCAAATTTTGAAGCGACTCAAAACTACCAGGACATTCAAGATCCGGCGGTGACGATTCTCTTTAAAAGTATAAATGATCCGAAAACATTCTACATGGCGTGGACGACGACTCCATGGACACTGCCTTCTAATCTTGGTCTGTGTGTTCACCCTGAAGTCAGTTATGTCAAATTCCATGACAAAGACAACGATCGCTATCTTGTTTTAGCTGAAGCACGAGTGGAGGCTTATAAAAAACAATTAAACGGCGAAGTGGTTGAAACTTTCCCGGGAAGTAAACTGAAAGGCGAGCGTTTTGAGCCGCTCTTCCCTTTCTTTGCCTCGATGGCCAAAGATGGCTACTTCCAAATCTTCAATGACGAATACGTCACTACGACTGACGGTACTGGTATCGTTCACCAAGCTCCAGCTCATGGTGAAGATGATATGCGCGTGATGAAAGCAGCTGGACTTCGCGAAGTAGTCTCTCCCCTTGATGCTGCGGGAAAATTTACATCAGAAGCTTCTCCATACACTGGACTTGCCTTCAAGGAAGCAGATAAAGAAATCATCAAAACTCTAAAAGCGAATGGGCAACTAATACATCAATCAACGCTCGTTCACAGTTACCCCATGTGCTACCGCACTGATACCCCACTCATGTATCGAGCCATGCCTCAGTGGTATTTGGCAGTGGAAAAGATCAAAGACAAAATGCTCAAGGCGAATGAGCAAATCAATTGGGTTCCTTCGCACATCAAAGAGGGCCGCTTCGGTAAGTGGCTAGAAAACGCTCGGGATTGGGCGATCTCACGCAACCGTTACTGGGGCACACCGCTCCCTATTTGGATCAACGACGTCACGGAAAAAGCCGTTTGTGTGGGCTCTATTGCTGAATTAGAAAAACTCACAAAATCAAAAGTGACTGATCTTCACCGCGAGTTTGTAGATGTTTTGACCTTCACTATTGATGGTGAAAAAGGTGTCTACCGCCGTATTCCAGAAGTCTTGGACTGCTGGTTTGAATCAGGCTCCATGCCTTATGCACAACTACATTACCCATTCGAGAACGAAAGCGTATTCAAGCAAGGTTTCCCTGCTGAATTTATCGCCGAAGGTC
>JBKHVI010000093.1:0-6768 GCA_046570105.1 Bacteriovoracia bacterium | reverse complement strand
TTTCACCAAAAGAGATTTTACTCGCTTTGCTATTTTTGAGCGCGGGAAGAGCGAGATCATTTTTTGACCACAAAGGTTCATCGTGACAAAGATTGATATGAATAGGGCGACGACGATTCCAGTTGGCGCACCAGTTGGGAAGTGTTTCACCTTCTTGCCAATCGATTGTCGTAGGAGCGTAGTCGCCGAAAATATTTACTTGCTCCATACTCTGAGGTGAGCCTGTTCCTCGATGCTCACGAGGTCTGTCGGCGGTGACAAAAACGAGTGGGACATTGGTGGCGTGAGCCTCTATGGCGGTCGCCATTAGTTGTGCCACGGCCGTTCCTGAAGTCACACTTACTAGAACTGGAGCTCCATCACGCTTCGATCGCCCGAGCGCAAAGAAAGCGGCTGCTCTTTCATCAAAGAAACTTAAAACTTCAAAATTCCATTTATCTGCAGTGGCTTCAATCGCTTGAAGCATGGGAGCATTCCGTCCACCAGGGCAGATGACGATGGTACGCAGACCAAGCGAATGCAGCTCGGCTAAAAGTGAGAGAGCGCCAGCTACTCCGCTAGTCTCCAGCACTTTTTCACGCTCAAGATTTTTTCCTGAATCTCTCTCCATTCGACCTCAACATTCGAGCCTGCCACAACTCCACAGCCCGCTGGAATAAAAACCTCGTTCTGGCGTAAGCGAATTTGTCTTAACGCAACGAGGGCCCACGCTCTTCCATCAATCTTATTACGAACCACCCATGGTGCCGCAAAATCAGCGCGTGTTTCATGTCCAGGTAAACCATGAAGCCATTCAAGAGCTTCAGGTGTTCGCGGAAAAACACCCACGGCCGGAGTAGGATGCAAGACTTTGAGCATCTCAATCGCATCGAGCTCACTGTCTGCGATCAACTCAATTGCCGTTTTAAGATGCTCAACCGAGCCAGCTTTAACCCAGTTCATTGGCCCAATCGTCACTTTGCCGAAAGGTCGTAAATTATCACGAATATTCTCTACCACAAGGGCATGTTCAAGGGCGTCCTTCTTTTCTTGTTCAGGAGTTCTTTGTTGATTTGTCCAACGTGTCCCCGCCAAGGCCATTGTCTGAAGTTTGTGGCCACCGCTCTCAATTTTGAATAACCATTCAGGAGTTGCTCCAAGAACACTCTCATGGGCCATCTCGGCCCCATAAAGCACGAGTTCAGGGCCAATTTGAGGGGCCCGTTTCAGAGCATCTGCCCAATAATCTTTCGCCTGCGGCAGATTGGCCGTTTGAAAACCCCAGGGGACGCCCTTTTGAGCTCTTCCTTTGGCAATCAGCGCTTGAAGTTCCTGAAATGACGTGTGAAATAGCTCAGGGGCCGATGAATGAAAGTCTAATTTCGGGAATTTGCGCCCATTGCCACATTGAGACAATTCTTCACGTCCAACAATTCGTGATCGCCTGGCGTTAAGAAATCTTGGACTATTCTGAGAGAGAGGTTTAAAAGGCATGATAGCGATTTCCCACTCGGAACCTTCAGGCGATGCGTCCCAAGGACCCTCAGCAAGAAGGATCTGATTCGGAGAGATCTCAAATATAAAACGACCTTCAACCATGAAGGTCATCATAGGGAGGACCCTGCATGAATGTAAAGTTCGCAGGTCTCGATATCGGGGGCAAAAATTTTACGGTGATCGCCGGCCCTTGTGCGATTGAAAACGAAGATCAAATGATGCAAGCCTCTCACGCTGTGAAAGCAGCGGGGGCCCACGTTTTACGTGGTGGTTTGTATAAACTCCGTACGCGTCCAGATGCGTTTCAGGGGTTAGGCCGCGATGCCTTTCCTTTGGTCAAACAAGCTAAGCTTAAAACCGGCTTACCATTTTTGACTGAAGTCACTTCAGTGTCGCAAGTGGAAGCACTCGCTGACGTCGCTGATATCATCATGGTCGGAACGCGCAATATGTATAACTACGACCTCTTGAAAGAGTTGGGTCGTACACGTGTGCCCATCGTTTTAAAGCGTGGCATGTCGGCCAAAGTTGAAGAATGGATGCTTGCCGCTGAATACATAGCTCGCGGTGGGAATGATAAAATCATTCTTTGTGAACGCGGTATTCGTACGTTTGAAACGGCGACTCGTAACACTCTCGATCTCGCCGGTGCTCTTTGGGTTAAGCAGCGCTCAGCTCTTCCAGTGATTGTTGATCCAAGTCACGGTACAGGCATTCCAGCATTGATTCCAGGAATGGCCGCTGCCACTCTTGCTGCTGGTCTTGATGGTGTCATGATTGAAGTTCATCCGATGCCTTCTGCCGCGCTCTCTGATGGTTCACAAGCGCTCACGACTGAGCAGTTTGCTGATTTGATGGTTCGTCTCAAAACACTTGGTGAAGTTTGTAATCGTCCACTGGTGATTCCTGCTGGAGGCTACGCTTGAGCGACAAGGCACAACAGGTTCATGAGATCTTCGCCACAATTGCACCTCGTTATGATTTAGCGAATGATGTGATCTCGTTGGGCCGCTCTCATGCATGGCGTGCCAAGTGTGTGCGTTTATCAAATGCGCGTCCCGGAATGAAAGTTCTCGATGTTGCCACCGGCACGGGTGATCTCGCTATCGCTTATAAAAAAGTCGTAGGTCACTCAGGTGAAGTTGTTGGCGTTGATTTCTGCGCTGAAATGCTAATCCCTGCTCCTGCTAAGGCCCGTGCACGCGGAATGGAGATCACCTTCAAGCAGGGTGATGCCATGAACTTAGAATTTGCTGATCATAGTTTTGATATTGTCAGTATTGCTTACGGACTTCGTAATGTGAGTAATGCCGCCGTGTCTATTCGTGAAATGAGTCGTGTGATTAAGCCTGGTGGCAAATTCATGATTCTTGAAACGGGTCGCTCGGAGTGGCCGGTGTTTGGTCAAGCGACTGAACTTTATACTTCTAAAATAATGCCACTTCTTGGCGGATGGTTATCTGGCAATCGTGATGCTTACAGTTATCTAGATTCTTCATCAAAAGAATTTCCCTACGGTCAAAAGCTTGTGGAGTTATTGAAGTCAGAAGGCGGCTTTAAAGAAGTAGTAGCCCACCCCTTATTTGGTGGAGTGAGCTACATCTATGAGTGCACTAAAGCTTAGAGTCTTTATTGATTGTAATAAGATCTTTCAATTTTCCAGACGCTAAATCAAAAACCCAACCGTGAATATAGACTTCTTGGCCTTGACTCCAAGCACGCTGAATGGTGTCTGTTTTTACAAGATTTTTTGCCTGTTGAATCGTGTTCAATTCAATAAGGTTTGCAATGCGCGTTTTTTCATCCATTTCTTTGAGCTGAGTCCAATTGGCATCAGCGACATTTTTGATGTTCTTAATCCATCCGTCGATAATTCCAAAGCTTTGAGGAGCTAGTGAGGCGATGACACCTCCGCAGCCATAGTGTCCACAGACAATAATATGGCGCACCTTGAGATACATGATGGCGTATTCAACAACACTTAAAATACTGAGATCATTTTCCACGACAAGATTGGCGATGTTACGAGTCACAAACATTTCGCCTGGGTTGGTGCCGGTGATTTCATTAGGTGGAACACGCGAATCGGAACAGCCGATCCACAAGAATTTAGGACTTTGTCCTTTAGACATATCTTGAAAGTAATCGGGATTAACTTGAGTCTTTTCAAAAACCCAAGCTTTGTTTTCTAACAAGAGGCGCTTTACTTCTTGCATGGGTTACTCCTTGAAAAGCTTGCATAGTGCAAGAGAGGATTTTTGTAAGGTGACTGAGATATTGCGTGACTCACATGAAGTCATAAAATCTTCGATGACTTCGACAATGTCATGATCAATATAGATTGATCTTGAACCGTCGATCAAAACACTTGAGTTGTCAGGAAGTGCGCGCAAATAATTTCGAACAGTATTCTTCTGTAAAAAAGAAACATCTTTAGAAAAACGAATAAGCACTTGGTCGTCGAGCTTAGTACGAACAACAGAAGATTTAGCATTCGCCTTAAGTACAAAGAAGAGACCAACGGCTAATCCAATGCCGATTCCAATTAAAAGATCTGTGAAAAGAATCGCTAGAACAGTAGTGACGAAGGGAATGAACTGAGCTTTTCCTTGAGACCATTGTTGTTTGAATAAGGCAGGTGTCGTGAGTTTCCATCCTACTAAAAGTAGTACTGCTGCCAAACTGGCGAGGGGAATACGAGAAAGCAAATCAGGGATCAAAACGACGGATAGTAACAGCCAAACCCCGTGAAGAAAGGGTGATGTGCGCGTGAGGGCACCACTTGCTACGTTCGCAGAGCTTCTCACGATCACGGCCGTAAGTGGCAGACCGCCAATTAAACCTGAGATGAGATTTCCTACACCTTGGCCGCGCAGTTCTTTATTTTTGAATGATGTACGCTTGAGCGGATCAATTTTATCAGCGGCATCAAGTGAGAGTAGGGTTTCAAGCGAGGCGACAATCGCTAAAGTGACGGCTACTTTCCATGTTGCATAGTTTGTTATCGAACTCCAATCAGGAAGAGCGATACTAGAAAAGAAACTAGTAAAGCCACCGGTATAAGGAAGTCGAACAAGATGCTCGAGTTCAATTAATAGATTAGGATCCGAGAGAAAGACTGTTTCATTAATGGCGATACTAACGACAACGGCGATCAGTGCACTGGGAACAAGACTAAGTTTTTTAAATTTCTTAGCCAAAACTTTGTCCCAACCAAGAATGATGGCGATACTCAATAGACCAATTATAGTTGCCCCAAGATGGAGACCTTTAAAGGCATAAAAAAGTTCAGAGATCGTGTTGTGGCCATCCGCTTGTTCAAAGCCCATGTCCCCCATGTAGTCTTTGTCCCATCCGACTAAGTGCGGGAGTTGCTTCATGATCAGAATGAGTCCAATTGCAGCGAGCATTCCTTTAATGACTGATGAAGGAAAAAAGTTTCCAAGTTCACCTGCTTTCAAGAAGCCCATGGCAATTTGTAAAACACCAGAGATAACAACTGCAGTTCCAAACTGTGGGAAGCCACCAAGTTCAGCGATGGCACCAGCGACAATTACAGTCAAACCCGCGGCGGGTCCGGAAACTGAGACGGCTGATCCGCCCATAAGGCCCAAGACAATCCCTCCTACAATGCCGGCCAAAATCCCTGAAGAAAGTGGCGCATTCGAGGCGAGAGCAACACCTAGGCAGAGAGGAAGAGCGACGAGAAACACAACAACAGATGCACGAATATCATTCGGTTTAAGGAACATAGGTATACCTTGATAAAATTTTTTTACGGATGAATGAGAAAATTAGCAGTGACTAGGAGGGCGCTGCAGATCGAGTGGAACGAATTGGGCCACCAGTTCAACACGGGCCGGCCAAGAATGAGGAAGATCGATAGACCAAAAGCTTTCAGTTAATTTTTTAACTTGGAGTTCTACTAAACAGACTTGAGTGTGATGATTCTCACTAGGAATTACGCAGGGAATTTCATCAGGGATCTGAACTTCATTTGGATTTGGAGCTGTGAGAGTGCCAGTAGGTAAAAAAACCGTAAAAAAAAGCAGGAAGAAAACTGAAACGAGTGTGAGGCCAATACGCATGTAACGTATTGAATCATATCGTATTAAGAAAATCTAATCCTTTAGACAAAAACAATTTAAGAAGGACGAGAAACTCTATTTGTGGCCAATGGAGACTAAGTTAGAAACACTTAGCGCTATGAAAACTCTTATTGCTTCATTCTTCTTAGTTACCTCTAGTATGGCAGCCGACTCATATCGCCTTGCGTTCAAGCGAGGGCAAGTTGAAGTTTACCGACAAGGAAAACTTCAAACAGGTGATGAGGTGCTGGCCGGTGATGAAATCAGGGTAGGTGCACAAAGCTTGGCGCTTCTAAAAGCACCAGGGGAAAGCATTAAAATCCTAGAGAACACCATTCTTATTCCGCGTGAATATAAAAAATCAGCTACCACTTTGATTGAGCTCAAGCGTGGCTCGATTGTGAATCAAGTGAAAGGTAAAAAATTTCGTGTTCGTTCCAAGGATGTCATGTTCGGTGTGCGCGGCACCAGTTTTTTTGTGCACTCAAAAGGTGAGAGCGATGTTTGGATGTGTGTGCAAGAAGGGATGGTTGATGTCGCTGCTGAAAAAGGGAAAGTCACATCTGTTACAGCCGGCAAAGGTGTCTTTATCAAAGGCAAAACGATCACAAAGCCTAAGCCCTTCGCTTGGACTCGAGATATTAATTGGAATCAAGATCCGGCAGCAGGAGAGTTGCAGTTTAAGCCTAAGCTTGATGGAGTCTATGACTTGAACGGCGAGTTCTATGATTAGTATTCTCTTCGCTTTTTTTCTCGCGCACGCTGCTCCTGAGCCGCGTTCTGTCTATGGCACGGAAACTGGCGCTGAGTTTCGTTATCTCGCTCGTTATGGACAGGATAGTTTTCTTTATGAGAGTAAGTTTCGCAACGAACTTGAAAATGGTGACTATCGTCAGGTGATGCTCGGGCGTTATCGTCGCCTCTCCAATCAATGGCGCTGGGGAGCCTTTGTTCAGAGTGAACAAGGCCTGCGGTGGAATGAAGATTGGATGAACAAGGATCGATGGGGCTGGCAAGAAGGGGATCGTTGGGACACTTCTTTTGTGGTCGACGCAACTTATCGCTCTGAATTTCTCATCCCGAATCTTGTTTTCGAATGGAAAAATCGCCTTTATTGGTATCCAGCATGGAATGCCATACAGTGGCGATTTCGCCCTGGGCTTAATTATTTTGTGCTGAAAAATGATCGCCCTTTTTGGCAGTT
>JBKHVI010000092.1:0-7120 GCA_046570105.1 Bacteriovoracia bacterium | reverse complement strand
TCCTCGTCGAGATGAAAGACCACGCGACGATCGACCACGTCGCGACGACCGTCCTCGTGAGGCACGTCCACAAAATGATAGACCACGTAGTGACAGACCTCGCCGCGATGATCGTCCTCGTGAAGATCGCCCACGCCGCGAAGAACGTCCGATTCGCACCGAAAGACATCCTGTGACAATGGAAACTGGGCCAGATGGAAATCCCTGGCGCAACGATGCCGCCAGTGATCGATATATGAGCATTCGTGCCGAACGAGCTGCTCAGAAAAAAGCGCCCGCTCCGGTGGCGCAAGTCCCTGAGAAAAAACGCAGTCTATGGAATATTTTCAGCTGGTTCAAGCGTCTAAGTTAATAAAGCTTGTGACGTTATGAATCAGCGCGTATATTGAGCAAAATATCCCCTAATTTGCGAGGCGCTACCAGCAGGTAGAGTTATTAGGTTCGGATCAACACTCTCGCTTTTATTGTCGCTTTCTTTAGGAGTCCCATGGACGCTCTGACCTCGTTTGATTCTCTCGAATTACCCCTTCCCGTTAAAAAAGCTCTCGAACACTCACAGATTTCAATTCCTTCTCCGATTCAAGCTGAGGCGATTCCCCATGCCATGCTCGGGAAAGATGTGATCGGCCTGGCGCAAACCGGCACCGGTAAAACTCTCGCTTTCTGTCTACCTCTTGTGACCTTGATGGATCGCAATGGTGATCAAGACGATTGCGCACTTATTCTTGCTCCTACTCGCGAAATCGCGATTCAAGTCACTGAAGTCATCAAACATCTCACCCTTAAAATGACTGGCCGCTGGCATCCGGTACTGGTCATCGGTGGCGTCGGCATGCAGCCGCAGATTGATGGCCTTAAGAAAAAACCCCGCTTTATCGTTGCCACTCCCGGACGTCTCGTCGATCACATGCGTGAAGGTCACACAGAACTAGAAAACGTGAAATTCTTAGTTCTTGATGAAGCTGATCGCATGCTCGATATGGGTTTTGCTCCACAACTTAATGAAGTACTTCGTGGTCTTCCTCGTGAGCGTCAGACCATGCTGTTCTCAGCGACTTTCCCAAAAGAGATCGAAGACATTAGTCAAAAATATTTGATCAGCCCGGTTCGTGTCGAAGTGGGCCCAGGTCACTCGGTTCCTATCGAGAGCATTAAGCAAGAAACGCGTGAACTCGAAGAAGAGCAAAAATTTGATACTCTTCTCGACATCATCGCCAAAACTGAAGGCACCATGATTGTCTTCACGCGCACAAAATATCGCACAGAAAAATTAGCGCGCAATCTTGAGAAAAATAGCATTTCCGCCGGCCGTCTTCACGGAGATCGCTCACAAGCGCAGCGCCAAAATACTTTACGTGCCTTTAAAGAAGGTGAAATTCGTATTCTCGTTGCAACAGATATCGCTGCTCGCGGAATCGATGTCCCTGAAGTGGGCCACGTTATTAATTACGATATTCCTCACGTTCCAGAAGAATACATTCATCGCATCGGTCGTACTGGCCGCGCAGGTGCCACTGGTATCTCCATTTCATTTATCACTCCTGAAGTGCGTGAAGAATGGCGTGCCATTTTAAAATTAATTGATCCTGAGCTCTACGCCAAAACACCCAAAGTCGCCAATGCTGTTCGTGAACCAAAGCCAGGCCAGCGTACGCGCCAAGACGGAGGCCGTGATCAAGGACATAATCCTCGTCATGATCGCAGCGCTCGTGGACCTCGTCGTGATGACCGCGGTCCGCGCCGCGATGATCGGGGACCACGTCGTGATGATCGCCGTCCGCCACCAGATCGTCGTCCCTATCGTGATGAGCGCCCGCAAGGTGATGCTCAACCAAACTTTGATTCAGCTCCCCAACGTGGCAATCAAGCAGAGGATGTCGATCAAGACTCTTTTGCCCAACCTTCTCTAGAAGAACAAATGTCGCGTATCGATCAGGCCCAGCGCCGTGATCGTGGCGCACGCGGACCTCACCGTGGACCTCCACAACGAGGTGGCCCTCGTAATAATAGCGGTGGTGGTCGTCATGGTGGACAAGGCCCACATCGCGGAGGCCCTCATCGCCGTCACGATAACCGTGGCCCTCAATCGACTCGTCCCTCTCAACCACGCCCTCCTCGCGATGACGTCGATGACAACATCGGTAACCGCGAAGGCGCCGGCGGTGAGGACAAGAAAAAAGAAGGCTGGAATTTAATGGGTTGGTTTAAGAAATAACTCAAGATTTCAATATTTTATACCGATAAAGGCACATGCGCGCTCTGCTCGTTTTGTGCCTTTTTTTTTGCTCTTCCACGCTTCTGGCCGATGAGTGGTTCGCTCCTTTTTGTGAGGAGCTATGCTCCGATTGCCAAAAGCCACTTCTCCCTGCCACTCCAGAACTTATTCCACAAAATATTCAGCTCATCGCCGTCCTGGAAAAAGAGGCCGGTGCCATTCAAAAACTAAACGATCAAAAAATCACTGAATGGGGAGATTTCACACGTTGGCTCAAGGGAGATCCACTTAAAGGCAGCTCTGAAGGTATGCCTGAGCGATGGCAAAAACAGCTCCTTGAGGCGAGGGCCATCCTCTCGGTTCAATCAGAAATCGCACTCTCCAAGGCCCGTTTACAGATGTGCTATCGAGGCTACTGCTCACCAGGTAAACGAGTAGAACTGGAAGATGAAAATAAAACGCTCATACGCCTGCGCTCAGAGATGCTGGTGTTGGCCCCTTGGTGGGTTTCAGAAGAATTTGCAGAATTAAGTGAACTCAATGCGCCTGTCAGCGATCAAATGCTTAAAAAAGTATTGATCTCTTCAATGACAAACTTCTTTCAGCAAAGTTCAGCGCTCGCAGGTCAGGCCAATGCTATTGAGATTCAATCTCAAGCGACCTTGCAAGGGATAGAAGGCTCAACGATTCCTAGTCAGTTAATTAATATCCTGTCTTTTCGTTATTCCGCTGGGCTTGATGTCATACTTCAACGTGCTTTGATGCATGGCCCATTTGAGAACCGACCAGCTCTATGTGCCATTGCTCGCCAAAAACATAAATTTGATCAGGCCCGTGACCACATAAAAACGGGTGTGGAAGTGGGACTCATCACGAGTAGCTTATTGGTTGGCCCTGAATCTCTGCTACTCATGGGGGTGATGAAATCAGGTGCTCAGAAAGGAGCTATCGCCTGGTTTAAAAACCTTATGGGTAAGGCTCCGAAGTCCAGTACACTCATTCCCGAGGCCGCTTTGGCGAGTACTATGTATCTCGAGCACCAAGAGAAAGCACTTGGGTGTGATCAAGTGGCAGCCCTATCCCAGCTTGCTCTCTCAAGTGAACAAAAACTGCAACAGTGTATCGAAGCCAGATCTGCCGCAAAAATTAATTTAATTCTAGCGTCTCTTTCTCCTGCCATGAGACTCACGCTCGCCCGCGTATCTCAATTCGCCCCACCGACCGCACCAAGTGCAATCACCTTCACGACTCGGACTGACAATTCAGTGGTCAGTGTGATGGATTTAGCACGAAAGAAAGAACTCAACTCTCAAGGGCTTGGTCATCTCTCTGATGATTACTGGGACTTTGTCGGTGATGTCTATCGTAAGCGTCTCAATCTCTCAGAAAGTGAAATTAAAAGTTTTGTAGCATCCAGTCGGGCGTTTGAACCTAGAACAAAACTTGTGATGATGACTCGAGGTCCTCCCGGAAAATCTCCCATCGACGGAGGTGTGGCGATCGTCGAATCACAAAAGGCCACCGATCTTTTACCGCTTGAGAAGGCGACAGGGATTAAACTTTCGCGCCCAGAAGGAAAAATCAGCGAAATCGTCAGACTCACTTCCGTTAGTGAAAGTAATCCTCATGTCATGCAAGATCTATTAAAAGAGATTGCCCAAGTCACCCGCGCAGACCCAAAACTTAAGAAAATTTATATCTACACCTCAAAAGTTCATGCCCGCCTTTATAAACGCCTCGGCGTGCCGGCGAAACAAGTCGGAGAACCTATTGACCGCGATGTCATTCTTGAAGTAAATGCTGAGGACTTTACTCGAGTCATGCTTTCTTCACCATAAAACGACAAGGCCAAACTATGAAAAACGTCGAACTCAAACCTGGTCTTGAATATATCGATTTGTGTGATCTGATGAAGATTGCCGACATGACCGACAGCGGAGGTGCTGCCAAGCACCTCATCGCTGAAGGACTTGTGAAGGTCGATGGCAACGTTGAAACCCGCAAACGTTGTAAAATTCGCAAAGGCCAGGTAGTCGAATTCAAAGGTCAACAGGTCACGCTGGTTTAGTGTCTTAACGATATCTCACTGAAATCCGGCACCTTTCACAGGCGTGAAAACATCCGTTCATTTGCGCCTGTAACACTTTCCCTCAAACCCCACAAAAAATTTCTAGCTGCTAAAAAGCCGGCATGACACGAACCCACTCCGCCCTCTTGTCTCTTCTGCTTGTTTCTTTGTTTTATTCTTTTGCGGCGGCCGGATTCGAACTGAAGGGAGAAATTTCTCGCCTTCAGTCCAAATTCGGTCGCTCCCGCCCTTACCCTATTTTGATTATGGATAAAGAAGAGTTGCAGTGGCGTTTTGCTCAGGCCGATGCTTTAAGCGAAGAAGATGAAGACGATGTTCGTGAAGCTCGTCGAGTAAAGATCATTCAGGCCTATGTGAAAGAAGTGATTGGCGTTGAGCTGACTGAGATCGAGGCCATGCAATACGACACCTATGCCACGATTCTCAAAGATGGTGCCTTTGCCCTGCCGCTGATGAAATCGATGTATCCAGCGGTTTATAAAATGTGCGCCGTCATGCCCGCTTCACCTCACTCGAATCGACGCCTGGAATATGATCGCCTGCTGATGTTTAAAAACCAAGACGCTCATCAGGGCCAGCACTTTGATGATTTGAAAACCTCACTTTCATACGAAGTGCTGGCGCGCTTTTCTCTTTATCATGAACTGGCCCACTGCTTAGACGAAACCTTCATGCCTAAGACCTATGAGTATGAAGATCCACACTCAGTGCATTTATCAGAGTCATTTGCTGAGACGGTTGCACTTCTTATGCTGCAAGAAGAAGGTTACTCCGATATTGCTCTCCCACGCGCTGAACTGCGCTCGATCTACTCACATCGTATCGGCATGAACTTCGCGCAAAACCCACAAGGTGGCTTAGGCAATCCGTTCTATATCGCTTCAGGGGCGATTTATAATTTGGCGGATGTTTTACTAAATGCGCCCAGTTTGAATCCAGGTGATGATGTTTATGCTGTGGCCCGTGATGTTGTTCATCAATTTGCTACCCCATCGCGCGCTTTCACCGCCATTACTCGCTGGTTGGAAGATGCTGTGGCGGCCGAGACACAATATCGAGACTGGTCGATCAGTGCGCCTGATCTTTTTTTGGAGTCCTACGAGCGCTTGATGCATTACCGCAATACAGTTCCTCTCATGGCCCAAGCGGCTTTTGATGGCACCGGAAACACTCAACCTGTCACTGGAGTGCTTCTCCCCATTGAGAAAGATCTCTGTCAGGCGTTTAAAAAGAAGAATCACATAGAATTTGAAGCGATTCTTCATCGCCTTACACTTGATTTGCGACAAGAATTCGACACACCTGAAAGACAACAGGCCCGCCAGACAGAGCTTCAGCAAATTTACTTTACCATGCAAGAGCGCTGCGCCGCACACTAAAGCTTAGTTTCCAACCCAGATAAAACCGATTATCCTTTGATTTCATTCAATTTATTCCCTTTAACCAGGAGTCGGTGCTCATGGAAATAGCTATGTTTACTCAAGAAGGGCTCGTCATGCTCCTTCGCTTTGTTCACTTCTTTGCCGGTGTCGCTTGGATCGGCCACTTGTACTACTTCAACTTCGTTCAAGGTGCTTTCTTCGCTGAGATTGAAGCTCCAGTGAAAAACGTCGCTTTCTCGAAACTTGTTCCAAAAGCTCTGTGGTGGTTCCGTTGGGGTGCCATGTTCACGTTCGTTTCTGGTATCGCTATGCTCGGAATTCAAGGTGCTGAGTTGAAAGCTGATTTCTTCCTCACTCCTTATGGTCTCTACATCTGGCCAGGTGCTTTGATGGGGACATTTATGTTCTTAAACGTTTGGCTCATTATCTGGCCTAAGCAAAAAATCATGATTGCTTCAGCGGAATCAGTCCTCAAGGGCGGTCAAGCGAATCCAGAAGCAGCGAAAGTTGGCCCACAAGCTCTTCTCGCTTCACGCACGAATACTTTGTTCTCAATCCCATTGTTATTTTTTATGGGAGCTTCTCGTCACTTGAACCTTGGTATGGCAGAGGGAGTAAATCCTTATATTGCTGTCGGTGTAATTTCAGCAATTATTATTGCGATCGAGTTGAACGCAATTAAAGGAAAAATCGGTCCAATGGCAACACCAAAGGGTGTCATCCATTGCGGAGTCGGCTTGCTCGTTGTTCTCTACGGCCTGTTGGAGGTTCTTGTTTGAAAAAGACAATTCTTTGGGGGCTCCTTGCCCCCTTTCTTCTCTCTTGTAGCGCGGAAAAGTCAGTCGACTATTCTTCGCATAAGTTCAGTCCCGTTCCTGCTCCGACAACTGTGGAACAACGCGCGGCTTCGGGCACTGCCGCCGCTCCTAAAGCGGCTGCCGTGTTTGTTGCGGAGGCTCCACCTGAGGTGACTCCTCAGTTAGTTGCCGAAGGCAAAACCATTTATAATGCCAATTGCCTTCAGTGCCACAACAAAAACCCAACTGAAAGCGGCTCGATTGGTCCAGCGCAAGCACTCACCCCATGGGAAGTTTTCAAGGTTAAAGTCGTCACTGGCCGCTACCCTGAGGCACTCCCTCCGGGCTATACGCCTGCTAGAAAGACCAAGGCCATGCGTAAGTTCACTGATTTAGAGCCTAAGCTCCCTGCTCTCTGGGCCTATATCCAAAGTTTTAAGTAAGAATTTCACGGTTTTCCCTGCCCCCTCACGGGCAGGGCTAAACTACTCTCCATGAAATACACTCTCGCTCTCGTTGCACTTCTGGGTGCAATCAATGCTTATGCCAAGGGCCCTTTTGTCGCTGAACGTGGCAGCTACCGCTATTCATTGCAGGATATTGCCAGCGAATACCAACAGAAGAATTTAAACTATCT
>JBKHVI010000091.1:0-7196 GCA_046570105.1 Bacteriovoracia bacterium | reverse complement strand
TATCCACTGCTGCAATTGATGTTACGAGAGTGCCATCCATATCAAATAAAAAGGCTTCAATCCCGTCGATGACATTTTTCATAAGCTCACATACTATGCCCACGTCTCTGAATAGCAAATAGGATATGTCATGCGTAAATTGACTCAAGACTGGCTTCTGAATTGTCACCAAATCATGACAAGTACTTTTGAGGAAGCTCATCGACAACTACCAACTGCGATTCGCAAGGCCTCGCAGCAAGTCGCCCAATCGAATCGCTCTTGGGAGTGGAAGTGGTTTTGGTTACAAAATGCCCTCCTGCTTCTAAAACAA
This sequence comes from Bacteriovoracia bacterium, assembly GCA_046570105.1. Taxonomy (GTDB): domain Bacteria; phylum Bdellovibrionota; class Bacteriovoracia; order Bacteriovoracales; family Bacteriovoracaceae; genus UBA6144. The sequence goes on along the minus strand of JBKHVI010000091.1, from coordinate 6,883 downwards.
AATAAACTTACTCTCCAGTTATCAGTGAAAGATGATTGGAGCCAAGCCCATGAAGAACTTTTTGAGGGGTGGAACAAAAGTGAACATGCGCAATTCTTTTTGGCTCGATTAAATAAGGGCGAGAAACTGAATAGTGCATCAAAGGCAACTGCCAAGAAGCTCAGTAATCAACTTATTCAATTGGCGGTTAGGCACTTTGGCCTCAAGGGAAGTCTTTCACGTGATTATATTTCTCAATTTGAACTTGGCGAGTTTAAGAAAAAATCTACCTACACCACAATCCAGGTTGATCACCGCAGAGAAGTAACTTTTCATACGTGGGATACACAAAATCAAGCGAAGCATCTCAAGAGCATTGAGACTGCGCTTTCTGTTATAAAAACGGTATCACCGGATAGCTACGAGCTCTTTGCACGCTTCACTCGTTCAATTACTCCTATAAAGCAAAAAGAGTTTGTGAGCTATTCGCTGCAATCTCTTCCAGGGCATTCATTTATTAATTTCTATCAACGCGACTCACTTGATTTGCTTGATGATCTCCTTCACGAGAATGGACACCATCTTTTGAATTTATTTTTAATTCAACATTCTCCACTTAAAGAAGACTCACCTGAACTATTCTATTCTCCATGGAGAAAAACGTTACGTCCCATTCGTGGCATCTACCATGCACATTGCACTTTCTACTTTGCACTCAAGCTGTACCACGACTTATTAAAAAGTGTACTTAGTGGTGAATTAGATGAGCTTTGGAAACTTAATCAAAAGCAAAAACAGAAAGTTGCACGTAGATACCTTGAAGAGTGGTATATGCTGGAGCATTCTTCGAAATCTCTAAAATTAGCAAAAAGAAAGAACCTTATTAATTCTGAAGGCCTCAAACTGTTACAAGAGTTTGAATTGGATCGAAGCAAACTAGGAAAATTGCGCAACAAGGCCCAGACGTATTTAAGCGCTAAAGACAAAAAATCTTTAAAAACATTAATGAGTGAGATGAGTAGCAATACTTAGTTAAGACTGAGTAAGAGGCTTTGCATTTCATTGGCAGGCATAAGCTCTCCTTTCTTGGCCGCAATTTTAATTCCTTGCTCCCAAATTGCTTTGGCCCTCTCAGGTTCATTCAAGGCTTGTAGAGCTTTCCCGAGCGCCAAATAGGCAACAGCATAATGAGGATCAGTTTGAATAACCTGGTCTAAATATTTTACGGCATCCTGAAATTGACCACGCTCTAGGCAGAGTCCACCAAGGCCGTAATTTGCCAAAGCATCTTCTGGATCAATTTCTAGAACTTGTCTGAACATCCCTTCACGCTTCACTCTTTCAAGTTCTAACTTCTGAGCTTCTTCTTTCTGCACACGTTCTTCAGCCGCTTTACGGCCAAACGAAGCAAAGGTAGCGACTGTCGCTTTCGCCTTATGATCTTCTGCCTCTTGAATCCGATCCTGTTGCATTAAGAAAAGAGAAAGGTTGGTGTGGGCCATAACTGACTGGGGATCAACCTCAAGAAGCTTTCTCATCCATGCTTCCGCTTCTACATACTTCTTCTGACGACCCAGCATCACACCCATTGACTCGTAGGCGTCAGCAAATGATGGATCAATCACAATTGCACATTCCCAAGCCTCTTTTGCAAGGACTTCATCACCTATACGAAAAGCATCAGTACCTATGTGATAAAGTTCAAGCGCTTTCTCAGCTGGACTTCTTTTGTAGCGTGGGAAGTTTTGTGTTCGATATATTTGGCCATCGCTTGCTATAAGCTTCAACCCATCGACTCGTACATCTCGTAGTACTTGGGCACGGAAATATTTTTCTAAATGATTCGCGTGAGATTCAATTTTTGCAACGACCTTGCCTTCTAATTCAATTTCCCAGTTACTGGGAAAGTTTCCAGACTCAAGAACTACAAGTGTCGGTGCCCAAGCTGCTCCACGAATATTAACAATTTTGGCGACAACTTCTTGACCAGGGAAACAGCCCTTACGCAGATCTACTGCCGCCTGAAATAAAATAGTCTGAGTGATGAGTTCCCCAATAGCCTCGGGACTATTTAACGAAGGAATTCCCTGCCAATAACACCAATCATTCCAAGCTTCTTCACTCACTACTGTTAGCGCGGGCCATTTCTCGTAAGACAGAAAACAAGCTTCACCGGCAAGATTAGCTCTACCTTGGGTAGCGCTGAAGACTGGCCCACTTGCTAACCAAATGTTTTTTGTTTCACTTTCAAAAACAGTGACGTCTTCTGAGATAACATATTTGTCGAAACGCTCTTGGACTTTAGTTTTCAACTCATGATGGACGAGAAGTTCAACTTTGTTGTTATGCTCTCGAGCTAGAAAGTAGCTTTCTAATTTTCCAGTACGCTCAACAAAAGCATGGAACTGCCATTCGCCAGAAAGCTTTTGCGTACTTTGTCCTTGAATGAAAGAAATCGCATCTGATCCGCTTGCCGTAAGGGACTGCAGGGAAATTGAAACCTGGGCTGGGTGGTAACGAAAGGGACTAAAATTCACACTGAAAACGATTCGCCACAACCGCAGGTGTTTTTCGCGTTTGGATTTTCGAAAACAAAGCCTTTACCATTAAGGCCATCCTGAAAGTCGAGAGTGATGCCTTTCAAATAGATCGAAGATTTTGGATCAATAAGAACTTTTACGTCACCATAGTCCTGGATATTGTCCTTCTCACGTTGATCCGAAAATTCAATCTTATATGAGAGACCAGAACAACCACCACCGATCACGGCCAGCCTAAGTCCACCCTTACCCTTGGCTTCTTCCTGGGCCTGAATGGCACGAATTTGTTGCAGGGCCTTGTCAGTCACTAGAACTAGGTTTTGCTCCATAAATACTCCTAAACACTTATATAGGATTGTAGCAGACTACTGGCAACCCCGGGCTTCTAATCAGAGCTTTCGCATTGTTAGATTTCATGTCAAAATTTGTCTAGCTACCTAACTTCTTAGAATTTCGAAATTATGGACCTGACGCTCTATCACTATATTCATTGTCCATTTTGCGTACGAGTGCGTCTAGCGCTCGGCTATCTAGCACTGCCTTGGAAATCCCGCGTTTTGCCCTACGACGATGAGAAGACTCCTGTGGCCCTCACTGGCAAAAAAATGCTCCCGATTGCTGTCATCGACGGCAAAGCAATGAACGAAAGCCTCGATATTATCGCTAAGATCGACAGTTCTAAGAGGTTGGCCGGTGTGATTGATCCTACACTTGATCAGGTGCTCCAGATCTTTGGTGAACATGTGCATAGTTTGGTGATGCCCTACTGGATTTGGACTCCTGAATTTAGTGAGAGCTCTAGACAATATTTCCAAAAGAAGAAGGAAATCAAACGAGGTCCATTTGAAAACCTCGTTAAGAGACGACAAGAGTTTGAAGCTCCAGTTAATCAATGGCTTTCCCAACACGAAGCTTCACTTCGTCCCTATTGGAAAGGTGAAAGCTTATCAATATCAGACATCGCATTAGCGGCTCATCTTTGGGGGCTGCACCTTCTACCGAACTTCAGCTTTCCGCAAAAATGGCATGATTATTTTAAAATGATTCAAACTGAGTGTCGTTTTAATTATCTTATGGAAGTCGGAGGGCAACAATGAAAGTTGTTCTTCAGGCGAAAACGGGAAGCAAAGAAGTTCTATTTGAAGTCTCTGCAGTTCCGATTATTTTGGGCCGCGGGGATAAAGCACTCGTTGTGCTGCCGGATACAAATTGTTCGCGCAACCATTGTCGTTTTTTTGTTCGCGATGGCGGACTCTGGGTTGAAGATATGCAATCCAAAAACGGTACATTTGTGAATGCAATCAAAACGAGCAAGAAACAAATTTTCCTTAACGATAAGATCAACATCGGTAGCACTGAGATTCGAATTCCTACGCATAAAAACAAGCCTGAAATTATCAAAATGCTTCAAGCACAGTCAGCAGTAACTCGTGATGAACCTATTCTAACTGTTGAAACCAATCCCCTGATAGATGAGTTACGACATAACCCCCTTAAAGCCTTGAAAACCGTCCAGGATGGTACCGCCGTCATTAATAAAAAGAAATTGATGGAGAACAAATTATTTAAAGATGCCTTTGTTGAACACAAAAGAGTCAATCCTAAACTCAAGCAGCTGTGGCGATTCAAGATTGCAAAAATCTTTGATATGATATCACCACTACTCGGACTTGCTTTACCTCATACATTGATTTTCATAATTGGAATTAAAACTCGCGGAACAATGACGACTACAGTTGTCTCATTAATGCTTGCTGGTATTTTTTGGTATTGGAATAAAAAATTTCCAACTAAAACTCTGGGGCGCAAGTTAATGGGAATCTGGGAAGACTAGACTCTCTTCCAAGGTGTTTCGTTAATTTCAAAATGTTTATTCACCCAACGCGCCAATACGAAAAAATAATCTGATAAACGATTCATAAAAATAAGCGAGTTTTCTGGTAGTGGCTCTTGTCGAGTCGTCATAAAGTCGACCATTTTTCTTTCAACTGAACGACTACAAGTTCGACATAAATGAATTTGCGAGGCAATGAAATGTCCACCGGGTAAAATAAATGTTTTGAGAGGTGTTAATTCAGATTCCATTTCATCAATCTTGTCTTCGAGTAGCGTGACTGAGTTTTTACTAATCTGAGGCAGCTTCCATTCATCGCGTTTATCTGCTTCGCAGGCAAGATTTGATCCAAGATCAAAAAGTGAGCACTGAACATCTTCTAAGTGCTTTTTGATTTCCGACATGTCCTCATATTCGCTCATAAGTGAAATAACAACGCCTACACGACTATTCAGTTCATCCAGATCCCCGTACATATCTATACGAGAATCCGATTTTAGTGTGCGGGTCCCACTCACGAGTCCGGTCTCACCCTTGTCACCTGTACGAGTATAAATATTAGACTTTTTCACATGTTCCTCCGGTAGCGACCACCTACCTCATAGAGGACCTGTGTAATCTGTCCCAAACTGCAATAGCGAACTGTGGTGAGTAACTCTTCAAAGATATTTCCATTGGCCAGCGCTATGTCACGAAGTCTCTTTAAGCGGCCAGCAGCTTCGCTTTCGCGACTTTTTTGGAAATTCTGTAAACGTTTGATCTGGGCATTCTTCTCATCATTACTTGCACGAGATAGTTCGATGGGTTTCCACTCAGCAGCTTTCTCCGGAAGATAAGTATTCACTCCGATAATGGGAAGCTCACCTGAATCTTTGAGAGTTTCATAATAGAGTGACTCTTCCTGGATTTTCCCGCGTTGATACATGCTTTCCATGGCACCTAACACGCCACCTTTATCGGAAATACGCTCAAACTCTCCCAGGACAGCTTCTTCTACAATTTCGGCTAGCTCATCAACGATGTAACTACCTTGGAGTGGGTTATCTGTTTTGTTGAGACCGTACTCACGATTAATAATCATCTGAATCGCCATGGCACGACGAACAGATTCAACTGTCGGAGTTGTAATCGCTTCATCGTAAGCATTTGTGTGAAGCGAGTTACAGTTATCCGAAAGGGCCAAGAACGCCTGCAGAGTAGTGCGAATATCGTTGAAATCGATCTCTTGAGCGTGCAACGAGCGACCTGAAGTCTGAATGTGATACTTTAACTTTTGACTCTTCTCATTTGCGCCGTAGCGATCTCGCATGGAAACCGCCCAAATTTTACGAGCAACTCGACCTAAAACTGTGTACTCAGGATCAAGGCCATTCGAGAAGAAGAAGCTTAGATTGTCGGCAAAATCATCAATCTTAAGTCCACGCGAGAGATAGTACTCAACGTAAGTAAAACCATTTGAGAGCGTGAGTGCCAACTGAGTAATCGGATTCGCACCGGCTTCTGCAATGTGATAACCCGAAATTGAAACCGTATAGTAGTTTTTAATGGCATGCTTACAGAAGTACTCCTGCACATCGCCCATCATCTTAAGCGCAAACTCTAAAGAGAAAATACATGTGTTCTGTGCTTGATCCTCTTTGAGAATATCGGCCTGAACTGTTCCACGAACTTGGCGCATGATCTCAATGCGCTTCTGCTCATTCTCTTGTTCATTCTCGGGCAATGTTTGATTAATCGCCGTGTTCATGAACATCGCCAGAATAATCGGAGCAGGCCCATTGATCGTCATCGAAACAGATGTGTTCGGTTGTGTGAGGGCAAAGCCCTTGTAAAGCTCTTGCATATCTTCAAGTGTGCAAATCGAAACACCTGACTCACCAATCTTTCCATAAATATCTGGGCGAGTCGCTGGATCTTCTCCGTACAGCGTAACGGAATCAAATGCTGTTGAAAGGCGTTTGGCCGAATCATTTTTTGATAAGAAATGAAAGCGTGCATTGGTGCGTCCAGGGCCACCTTCACCAGCAAACTGACGCTTAGGATCTTCATCAGCGCGCTTAAACGGAAAGACACCGGCTGCGTAGGGAAAGAAGCCTGGAAGATTCTGCGAACGTACAAAAAGATATTTATCAGATGAATAGTGAAAGCGAGGAGCTCCCACTTTACTAATTTTTGATTGAGATAAACTCGTGTGCTGACTTGAGACCTGCAGCTTTTTACCGCGGACTTCGTAAGTATAGGTTCCTTCGCGGTACTGGCGGGCCACATCATCAAAGGCTGCGATATCTGCGAGAGCTGGTTTAATTTCCGCTTCGAGTTCTTGAGCGCGCTTTTTAATCTCGGCGACCGGCACAAGCTTAGCTGCTGCATCGAGAGATTCCCACTGACGAAGCTTGGCAACCACTTCCAATGTTTTTGAATTATAGTTACGACAAGTTTCTGCGATGTCTCGCAAATAAGAAACTCGTCCCGGTGGTATCATCGCCCCTTTAACTTTTGGAACTTTTTCACACTGAACTAAAACATCATC
>JBKHVI010000090.1:2138-7406 GCA_046570105.1 Bacteriovoracia bacterium | reverse complement strand
CCATAGGACTCATCATTGGGCAGAAAGTTGATCCCAAAGAGTTACGCTACACCAAGATTGTTTTTCTCGCCGACTCAGATGTCGACGGTGGACACATCAACACGCTTCTCACCAACTTTTTCTTCACGTTTTGGCCGGAATTATTCGAGATGAACATGGTGCAAGTGGCGAAAGCTCCTTTGTTCGAAGTCATCACTGATAAAGGCACCATTTACTGTGAAGTGCAGTCAGATTTGGACAAATTGAAAGCGCGCAAAGACGTCAAAATCAAAGAAATTCAGCGCAACAAGGGCCTTGGTGAAATGAGCCAAGAGGCCTTCAAGCATGTGCTTCAGCGCAAAGATTGGACCAAAATCACGGTCAAAGACATGAAGTCCGCCAAGGATATGTTAGAGACGTGTTTTGGAAAAGAATCTCAACTGAGAAAAGATCTCTTGATCGATTCAGACGAGATTGAAGTGGACTTGGATAACTTGATTGCCGGTAATAAGGCACGTGCCAAGGCCCAGAAAAAAGCAGCTAACCAGTTAAGGGCATAAAAAATGGAAGAAAAATTTCTCCCCTCAATGGCCTCGGTTCCACTCGCGGCCCTCGTAAAAGAAGAATACCGCATCTATCAAATCTATACTTTGATGGATCGCGCGATCCCTTATTTGCAAGATGGTTTGAAACCTTCTCAGCGACGTATTCTTTATACTCTTTGGAAAAATTCTAACAAGGGTCTCGTTAAGGTCAGCTCGCTTACGGGCCTGGTTTTAACTCTGCACCCTCACGGTCCAGCTTCAGTAGAGGCCTCGATTGTGAACTTGGCGCAAGACTTCTGTTTCTCAAATAACTATCCACTCTTGGATAAAAAAGGTTATTTCGGCGAACGCATGGAGACCCAAGCGGCCGCTGCTCGATACATTGAATGTAAGCTCGGGAAAGTGGCCGAGTTGTTGTTATTTGATGATATGAACCAAGTGCAGATGGTGCCGAACTACGACGAAAAAGTCATGGAGCCGGTAGGTCTGTTGCCCAAGCTTCCTTTGATGCTTTTGAATGGTGCGGAAGGAATCGGAACAGGTTTCTCTTCAGTTATTCCAAGCTTCAATCACAAAGATATTATCAAATCCATGATGTCTTATATCGAGGGCAACAAGCCTCGCAAAATTAAGCCATGGGTGCGCTACTACACAGAATCGATTGAAATCGACGAAAAAAATCGTGTGCTTTTCCGCATGGGTTTCAAACAAGTCGGAGATAAAGTTTTCATTGTGGAGCTTCCACGTGGCTACGATGCTCAACGCTTGTATCGCCATTTGAATAAGCACATGGAGCGCGATTATCTCAAAGACTATATCGACTCATCAGTGGATAACGAGATTCGGGTAGAGTTGATTTTCAAGCGCGGCCAGCAGCCGACTCTTGAAGAAGTCGAAAAAGAGATGGGCACCGTTTCTTCCCTCGTGCCGAACTACACACTTATCAACGAAAAAGGTGTGAAGGTTTTTGATACCGTTGAAGAGATTCTAGAAATCTTCACTGCTCAGCGTCTCTTAGTTACTAAGCGCCGTTATGAGATGTTGATTCAAGATTACGAAGCTCGTTTGCAAAAAAATAACGAGATCATTCGCTTCATTAAAGAAAAGCATTACGGGATTGCTGAGAAAAAGGCCAACCGTAAAGATTATGTGGATTATCTCACCAAAGAGAAATTCACTTATGCTGAGTATCTTGCGGACATGGCGATCTATCGCATGACCAAAGAAGAAGTGGAGAAGCGTCAGCTCTTGATCAAAGACGAAACCAAGGCCCTCGCCGAGTTCCGTCGTATTTTGAAATCACCAGAACTCATCAAGCAAAAGCTCATTGATGAGTTGAAAGACGTGGATGAAAAACTTTCCGCCATTATGGAAGAGAAAGAGAAGGACAAGAAAAAGGCCTTTGCTCGCGCCAGCAAACCACCGACTAAAACCCGCCAATAAACTGAAAGGGGGAGAGTAATCTCCCCTTTTTTTGTGAAAATATTACATACACCTTAACACAATCTGAACACCTGTGATCTATTCAGGGCCTCAAAACAACTCTTAGGATTAAGCAAATCTCTCAACAGGAGTTCGGTATGCCCGCCTTCTTAGTTCTGCTCTGCTTAAGTACCAGCAATCTTTTTGCCATGGATGTTCCGGTTATCGGCCGCACCTCGGACTCGCGCTATATCTACGGAGCTATTTCAGAAGAAAACTACATTGAAACTCTCACTCAATTAAAAGCAGGCATTGATTCGCAATTGATCTCAACTTTGCCTGAGAACAGCGATAAGTCTCAGGGCCTCAAACTCAAAAAAATCTCAGTGGGGCTCGGTGCTTCAGGTGAAATAGGTATCGGTCCTTATAAGTTCGGCAAGGCCGTAAAACAGCGTTTTGTGTACGGGAGACAATAATGAAATTTCTCCTACTCGCACTTTTCTCTTTTTCAACTTTTGCTTCTGAACTCAATCAGGAAGCACAAAATAACTTCGCTCACATTCTCATGGTTCAAGGCAAGGCACTGGATCGCATGGATCAGGAGAAAGGCCTTCCATTTGGTTTCAAATTCAATGAGATGATCACTGATGTGGCCGTCACCAAGTCTGGTCTCTTAGGACTTTCAGCTTTGAAGTCGACTCAGGCAGTAGAAATTAAATGGAAGCGCAAAACAGCCAAAGCTCAGGATGATGTTGCCGATATTACCATCCATGAATTACCCAATGAGGCGGAACTTAAAACTCTTGGCGAAACAATTTATCAACTGGCCAAAGATTCTGGAAAAGTCCGTCTCAACAATAAATTGCCAGGCCAAATCCAGAGCGCCCTTAAAGAGACTCATGCGCTCTTAAGTGATATCAAGGTCACGCAGTATAACCATTTCGCTCTCGACGCCCTTCGCTTGGATTTAAGTTTCTCAAGCGAAGGCTCGCTTTGGACATTTGCCTCAGCAGGTGTCGCCTTCCGTGTGCGTCTTGATTGGAAGATTAATCAGCAAACATTTAATGGTGAGAAGTCAGCTCTAAGTAATAATGCTTCAAGATTAGTCGCGCGCACTCTTTATGCCCTTGAGCAGGGCATGGATCTCACTCCACTTCACGCCTTCGGCATCAATCGCATTGGTGTTGGGGTAGGTGGAACTTATAAAACCGGTATGCTTGGCCTGTGGAAAACATCGGTCGGGATGACAGGTGTCATGTGGTTTAAACCCATCAAGGCAGAAAAAAGCATGGCCACTTTCCCACTCGATTTAATCAACGAAGGTTTTGTGGTGGGTGGAGAAGAAGAGGATGAAAAACTCTTCTGGCGCAGACGTGCAAACCCTATCAGCACCAGTCGCGTCGTCGCGGGCCTCAATAGTTCACTCAAAACAGCCGCCATTTTAGCTGAGCGCTCATCTGGTGAGCATGCACGCGCTTGGCAGGTGAGTGAGTTCAAAACCAGTCACGACCTCTCTTACAGCGGTCTGATGGGTCTAGCGAACTTTTCAGGTAAAACTCTCTTAGAGATTGAGTTCAAGAGGAAATAATATGAAAACACTTCTCGCTTCAATTCTTTTTTGTTTCTCGGCGCTGGCATCCACGCCCGATTTTGAACTCGCCCAAACATCCGAGCAATTCGCTTCGACCCTTAATCAAAATTCATACAGTCTCGCGCTTGAAACCGTCCGCGTGCGCACAATTTTGGAAGTCGGCGTTGAGATCCCTTTGATTAGCGATTTCGCTCTCGCGCCTGAAGTGGAGTTGTATTTCACGAGTAAGTAACTCGGAATAACACTCACTCATATTTCCTTACATACGCGACAAAGCCTCGTGAGGTTTGCTGCAATATCTAAAAGAACACACTGGTAAAGGAGTACCTATGTTTCGTTGGATACTTGCGGGAGTAATCTCGCTGTCTGCTTATGCCACGGATTTGGCGCGCGCCCCGCAGAATTTTTCTTATCAAAATTCCCAGGCCATTTTTGTAGATTTTCAAGATGCGGAATATCGTATTCGCTATGACGTGGGAGCACGGACAGCGGCGATTCTAGCGAAGATTCGCTTTGAGGCGACCGCCTCGGGATACCCGATCTTTGACCTGAAGCCATCAGCTGCGAGTGTAAGTTTGAATGGCCAGAAGAGTGGCGAGGCGACGGTGAAGACACCGGATAATGCCACCACGTTGAAAGTGCTCACCACGAAAGTTGATCCTGGCATGCATGAAATGGTCATCACTGTGGCGCTTACATCGCTTGTTGAATGGACGAACGGAGGAGTGCACAGTGCGTTTTGGATGAGTGATCTCTCTGATCGCCAGTATCTTGAGCAGTTCATGCCGACCAATCTTGAATTTGATCAATACGCCATGACCTTTGATGTGCAATTTCAAAATGCCACAAAACGCCAAGTGGTTTATACCAATGGCGAAGTGGAGCAGGTGAGTGCCGATCATTTCATTGCTCGTTATCCGGCCTATTTTACCGCGAGCTCACTTTTCTTTCATACCGTGCCAGAAGGGGTGATGAGTGAAGAGCGTTTTGTGTTTAACTCGATTGATGGTCGCGCGCTGCCAGTGGTGATTTATTTGAAGCCAAGTTTCTTTGGAGGCAATCCAGCATCGACTTTGGCGAAACTAAAATCTGAAACCATCAAAATTATGAATGAGCTTGAAGCGGATTACGGGGCATTTTTGCATCCCTCTCTTACCATCTATAATGCTGGTAGCGGTGGAATGGAGTACTGTGGCGCTACGATTACTTCAGCTTCGGCCTTGGGCCATGAGCTTACTCATAGCTATTTTGCTCGTGGAGTGATTCCTGCTAATGGCAATGCGGGTTGGATTGATGAAGCGATTGCTAGCTGGCGTGACAAAGGTTATCCGCGCGGCAGTGGCTTCAGCGGTAGCTCAAACATGGCCGGACGAGCGGCCTATACACGTACCACGGCTTACGCGGCCTATAGTTATGGCGCAAGCTTTATGGGGAATCTTGATAATCACTTAGCGGATCAAGGTGGACTCAAACCTCTGCTACGTCGTTTAGTGGCAGAGAAAGCCTTCACTCCGTTTTTCACGGAAGACTTTGTGGAATGGGCGGAAGGACACTACCGTGCGAGCTTGATGCCGATCTTCAAGCGTCATGTGTATTCAGGTTCGAGCTCAAAAATGTCAGTGGAAGAGAGTGTTCATCATAAGAAGCTCTCTGAAGCGGAACTTCGTAACTTACTTTAGTTTTACAAAATGGGACTCCACGCGGGTCCCATTTATTTTATGCACACATTCA
>JBKHVI010000090.1:0-2039 GCA_046570105.1 Bacteriovoracia bacterium | reverse complement strand
AAGCGGAACTTCGTAACTTACTTTAGTTTTACAAAATGGGACTCCACGCGGGTCCCATTTATTTTATGCACACATTCACCATTCGAATGAAGTTCCAAAAGAATTCTCACGCCTTTGCCGGAGTTCAAAACATCTTCTTTTGACGATGCTTTCTCGGGTGTTTTTGTTTGAGTGCGAGCTCCTAGTGCAGTCAGTGCACCACCATTAAGATTGTATTTCACGCGTAAATTACTGACATCAAAACTTCCCGGCGCTGGAAAGGTGGTCGCCTTATCAATCGAAGGGAACATGACACTGTCATGGCCCCAGTTTGAAGTATGAGAGAGACCTAAGAAGTGGCCATACTCATGAAGAACAACAGAGTAGAGATCATAGCCCGTGATATCAGTGGGCTTATAGGGGAAAGTCCAGTTGATGAGAATATCACCTTCGACAATTTCAACATACTCATCTGAGTCCCCGCGATTTTGGCGGACACCAAAAATCTGAGTCACAGCTAGAGCTGTGGAGGGAAGATCACGATGCCAAGTTGATCCTTTATAGACGGCAAAGACACCGTCTAAGAGTGAATCGAGATTTGAAACATTGGAGCGGTCGGGAACCGTGTCGCCATCGTTACCAGAAATGGTAAGGAAAGTGACAGCGCCACTCATGGCAGTATTCCACGCTAGTCCACTGGAGCGAATTTCTGTGCGCTCCTGCGGAGTGAAGCTGGATGAGATTTTCATGATTTTAGGAAAACGATTTAAGGGCCAGCGACTAGGGGCCAGAGGATTGCTCGCGCCACCGGAAGTGACTTCTTGTGTTTCGCTGCCAACACACGAGACGAAAATGAGAAGAACAAACAATCGCAACAAAAGCGTGATCCTTTGAGTAAGTTACCCAGAGGATTTATCGGCATTTGGTGGGAAAATATGTGGGTTGGGCGGCCAAAACTATGACCGCCCGAAAAGATCAGTTACTTATTTCTTTGATTTTGCGTGATCAGCGAGGAATTGCTCTAAACCAATTTTCGTCAGAGGGTGATAGAACATGCCCTCGATGACTTTTAAAGGCAGAGTGGCGACGTCAGAACCGGCGAGTGCCGCCATCTTCACGTGCTCTGAGTGACGAACGCTGGCGGCGAGAATTTTTGTCTCGAAACCGTAATTGTTAAAGATAGTGCGGATTTCAGCAATGAGATCCATCCCTGTTTGGCCAACATCATCGAGGCGACCGATGAAAGGTGAAACATAAGTCGCGCCGTTTTTAGCAGCAAGGAGAGCTTGGTTAGCAGAGAAAATCAAAGTGACGTTAGTTTTAACGCCGTCTTTTGAAAGTTGCTTTAAGGCCATCATGCCATCTTTAGTCATGGGAAGTTTGATGACGACGTTCTTGTGAATCTTGGCGAGCTCTTGAGCTTCTTTCAACATGCCCGCGACGTCGGTAGCAATCACTTCAGCTGAAATTGGACCATCAACGATCTCGCAGATTTCTTTGATCAAGGAGATTTGGTCACGGCCAGTTTTTGCCACGATAGATGGGTTAGTGGTCACGCCATCAACGAGGCCCCATGAAACGGCAGTTTTAATTTCATTGATGTCACCGGTATCAATAAAAAATTCCATATGCACTCCTGTTTTGCTCAGGATTATTGTCTCCTGGCGGGTATAAGATTTTCAGGCATAATAAAAAGCATGAAGCTTGTTGGCCATCTTTTGCTGCTATTCTTCTGCCTCACCGAGGCGCATGCCATTATAACCGAGCCTAAGCTGCCGGATGAGGGTGTGATCTCTGCTGATGTGAATCACGGCATGAACCCCGATATCAGTTATGGCAAATTTACTGGCCGGGTATCGGATAAAGACGATGCGGCCCGCATTTTCAAAGTTCATGTGGAAAACAACAACTCTAAGTTCTTTCGTGCTGGCGATAATGTCTATTTCCGCGTGCAAGGCCGTGAACAGCGTCGCACCTGTAAGGCGTTTGTGCGCAATGTGGAAGATAACTACTTCAGTATGTTCGTGGAAAACCTCGAACCATGTTGGGAAGCAGGCTAT
>JBKHVI010000089.1:0-7443 GCA_046570105.1 Bacteriovoracia bacterium | reverse complement strand
CCGTCGCGTGAAAACCGATCGTAAGGTCACTTTCTGGTACGGTGCTCGTTCTGTTCGTGAAATGTTCTATGTTGAAGATTTCGACATGATTCAAAAAGAAAATCCAAACTTCAAATGGCATGTTGCTCTCTCTGAGCCACAGCCTAATGATAACTGGAAAGGCTACACGGGTTTTATTCACAACGTATTGTTTGAACAATACTTGAAGAATCACCCAGCTCCAGAAGATTGCGAGTACTACTTGTGTGGTCCTCCAATTATGAACCAATCTGTTATCAACATGCTTCTCGCTTTAGGTGTTGAGCGCGAAGACATCATGCTTGATGATTTCGGCGGTTAATGAAAACTTGGTTTCTCCTCTGCACCCTGCCTCTGGCAGGGTGTTTTTTTGAAAGGAACGCTCCGGTACCTCTCGAGTATCAAGGCGATGCCTTTGGTTCTTATTACAAAGTAAAGTATATCTCTGGCCCCACCACGCCAGGTCCGCAAGCCCTCAAGAGTGAAACCGAAAAATTAATCAATGATTACAATAATGAGTTATCGGCCTGGAAATCTGATTCGTTTCTTTCAAGGTTTAATCAATCGACAGATTTAAAAGAATGGCCAGTGAGTGCAATTGCGATGGAAGCCATGGCAGCTGCATCTGAAATTTGGCTTGCGACCGACGGGGCCTTTGATCCGACCGTTGGCCCATTGGTGAAACTGTGGGGCTTTGGTTCCAATAAAGCACCTCGCATTCCAAGTGCTTCTGAAATTAAATCGGTAAAAGCCTTTGTTGGTTTAGATAAATTGAATATTGATCCCATTAAGGGCATCTGGCAGAAAACCCATCCTCGTCAGACGGTGGATGTGAATGCCTTTGCTCCCGGACAAGCAGCGGATCTGATCGGACGTTTGCTAGAGGCCCGTGGAGTTGAGAGTTATCTTGTAGACGTGGGCGGAGAGCTGCTAGCACGCGGTGAGCGCGCAAAGGATCAGCCTTGGGTGGTCGGCATAGAGCGACCTTCTTTAGTGCAGGGTGAGGCCATTGCCGCGGCCGTTCCGCTAAAAAATAGTGCCATTGCGACCTCAGGAAATTATCGTAATTTCCTTGATACCACCAAGGGGCGTATATCCCATACGATCGATCCGCGGACTGGTCTTCAGCCGGCCCACAAAACAGTTTCTGTAACCGTCATTACTGATAGTGCTATTAACGCCGACGCCTGGGCCACGGCCATTATGGTATTGGGACCAGACGTTTTAAAAGGGGATGGGGCGGTTGCGCGCCAAATTCAGCGCCGTGGAATCAAAGTTTTCTTGCTGGAAGGGAAGGACGATGGCACATTCCTGGAGCATCTCAACGGCCCTATGCAAGAGCTTTTAAAGCGTCCCAAGGAGCAATAGTATGGAAATATTCTGGATGACTCTTGGTGTATTTTTAGGCGTTGTCGTGGCCATGTCGGTCGGTGTGATCTTCAAGCGTTCTCCCATCAAAGGTTCTTGCGGTGGTATCGCCAATATCATGGGTGAGTCCGGCTGCGACGTGTGCGAAAAAAAGAACGAATGCCAGGTTGATAAGGTTCCTTATCAAGGTCATTTGAAAGATTGTAGTGAGTAATTAGAAATCTCAAATTTGCCAGTCTCATCCTGGCGCATGAACCAACTTAATTACTGAGATTAAAGCCAGGATGAATCAATCATTTATCGCAGTTTGCACGAGGCGTCCTCAAGCGAGTCTTGAATTGAAATACAAATTTAGCTTCGGACTTTACTGGCAAATTTGTGATTATCTTGTAGTTAGCTTTTGATCTGATTAAGTTCAAGCATCTCTGCGACTTTGCCCACCAGTTGCTGGCGAGTAAAGGGTTTGACCAAAATATCTTTAATGCCTAAATCCACAGAGCGCAAAACATCTTCCTGCTGCAAGAAACCTGAAATCAAAAGAATTTTCAAGTTATGAAACTTCACACTTTTTCTAAGTGTTTCGGCAAACTCAATTCCTAGCTTCCCTGGCAGAACGTGATCGAGAATTAAAAGATCAAAACGTTGGTTTTGAAACTTCTGGAGTGCTTGCAGAGTATTATTGGCAACAACAATTGAATTGAACTGGCCCATGGTGCCTAGGAAGACTTTGATCAGTTCACAGATCTTCTCTTCATCATCCAGTATGAGAATGTTGACGTCTTTGAGGTGAGTCGTCATGACTTACCACCTAGTGCACTTTTAACCGTACGGATAACTTCGTCACGTGAGAAGGGCTTAACGATCATGCCAGAGATTTTAATGGTATCGCGGTCGCGATTATAGGCATCTGTGTTCTTAGAACTCGACATATAAAGGATAGGGCCCTGGTGACCTTGTTCACGTGCTTTTTTAGCCACTTCATGGCCGGTCATTTCAGGCATCGCAAGATCAGTGAGGAGCAAATCAACATTCATCTTTTGAATGAAGCGTAATGCCTCTTCAGGGCGCGCTGATGCAATCACGTGATGTCCCTCATCTTCTAAAAAGCGGGAGAGCACGTTCAAGATTTGAGGCTCGTTATCAACGATCAGAATCCGTGGCCCTTGTTTAGCGGTAATACCTCGAGAAACTTTGTCTCCACGAGTAAAGCTGTATCCTTCAATAGTCGGGAAGCGAATTTTGAAAGTCGTTCCACTCTCAACTTCCATTAACTCAATTTGACCTTGATGGGATTCAATGATTTTTTGTGAAATTGATAGGCCTAACCCGGTTCCATGCCCCACTTTTTTTGTGGTCGTGAAAGGCTTAAAGAGGTTGTCCTTCACACTTTGTGGCATCCCTGGACCGTTGTCTTTAATCAGCATGATAAGTGAGTGATCTCCCTCGTCACGATTGATTTCAATTTTAATTTTAGGGCCCTGAGTATTAGCTTCCGCCATGGCATCAAGGGCGTTCTTCACTAAATTGATAATCACTTGCTCTAGCTTAATTCTATTGGCCAGTACGATAGTGTCTTGCGTATTGAATTGCGTCTCTACTTTAGCGCCACTTTGTTCAAGCGGTGCTCTTAGCCATTCAAGTGAGCTTTGAACGGCTTCTGCTAGACCGCAATACTCCTTGTTATCTTCACTCTGCCAGAGGAAGTTTTTCATATTGCGAATAATGGTATGAATGCGATCGATTGATTCACGAATATTTGTATTGGCAGTTGTAATTTCTTTAATTGAGTTTTGCGGCTCAGGCATCTCTAGATAAGCTTCAATCAATTCCGAGTTACCACTCGCGATAGTTAAGGGATTTGAGATCTCGTGCGATATCGTGGCTGTCATTTCACCAAGCGTTGCGAGTTTGTCGGCTTGGATAATTTGAGCATGCGTGCTACGCAATTCTTCTAGTTGTTGGCGATATTTATCAAAAAGATTACGCTCGATTGAGAGATCATGAATGGCGACAGCAACAAATGTTCCCTCAGAAAGTTGAACTGGGAACTGGCGCAAAACGACATGAGAGAAGGTATTGGTCTCTCTCACATGAATGAGCTCCAATTCAGGAGAAACGCGTAATTCTAGCTTGAGAAAGCCTTGGTCAATCCAAGCTTCAAAATCAAAGTCTTTGGCATCAAAGAGCTGATGCAAAAATTCAATATTTTTTAAGATGCGAGGAGGTTGTTTCGTGAAAATGGTAAAAGCAGGATTGAAATGCACAACCTTCTTTTGCAAATCAAGCACAACCATCGGTTCAAACAAGTGATCATAGAGAGAGAGCATTCGTTAGCCTTGATTTTTTAAGAAATGAAAATACTGCTCTTCCAGCGCATCGAACTCCAGACCGTCTGCACCACAATGGGGACAAGCCGCGTCTGGGGCCCGGCGATTTTTCACTTGAGAAGTGTTGAGCAAAAGCTTTGATTCTTTATCGCACTTTTCGCAGTAGTACGGAGCATAGAAACTCTCGATGACAGCACCTTCGCGGAAGAAGCCATGAACCATGTTGATCTGTTCAATAATGATTTGAGGGCATCGACGGTAAGTCACTCGTGTGGGGGCCGGAAGCTTAGCAATAAAACTAATCCATTCACGGATACCACATGAGTTGAGTAATGTGATTTGTTGGAAATCAAATACGATCTCAGGTTGCGACAGGCCTTCCAGTGGAAGAAAGTCAGCATCCTCATCAATCGTGCCGGCAAGCATAACTGTGAGTTTTCCGTCTAATAACTGCTTATCTATTTTCAACTTACTCATGAGATTCAAGCCTCTTCAAAAAAATGGAAAGATTTAATGCGTTCTTTATAGTTCTTATAGCGGCGATTCTTTTCAATTATGCATAAGACTTCAGTTCTTAGACCGGCCTTACGATTTATAATAAATTGATTGGCGTGGGAGAAGGCGAGATAAAGCCCCAATCCTGCTCCACCCTTTTTGTGCTGAACAGTCTTCTCGGTAAAGCTGCGATTAAGATTCTCAACAGTTTTTTCCCAGCTGAGCGTTCCAAAACAATCCATCACCGAGAGTCCCACGATGTGAGAGTCTATTCCAAGATTCACTTGAACCAACTCGCTGCCTTTTAAAAATACGGGATCTTTGCGATCGACCGGGTAGTCTTTATTCGAGCGCTTTTCCTCTGGCCCATTATAGAGCGCATTTGAAACAAGTTCATTGGCGACTAAAGTTAGATAATCTATTGGTGAATCAAAAAAATCGCTCCAATCTTGACCCTTGAGAATATCGTCAATCTTAACCATTTCACGTTTCGACTCAGAAAGGCTGAAGCCATCTGTGGAGGTGCCTTTTTCTAAGTAAGGAGTAAGGCCCCAAAGCTTGGTAGCTTCGAATTTGTTCAGTAATTGTGTGATCTCATATGGAGTTCTTTGTGCATCAAATCCAATCAGGTGATTCAACCTATGCTTAAGGATAAATTCGACATGCTTCGAATCGTCTTGTCGACCGATCCAGTTCACAAAATCACGAGGAGAAGTTTTAAGGATATCAGAAAGAGGAGGGGCGCCTTTTTCGTCGATAAGAACAAGGGCGCTGGCATCCAATGAGTCTGGATTTAATTGCAAAGGTAGTTTTCCTGCAATTTGCTTTTCTAGCAATTCACAGAATTCTTTATCTTTTGAAAAAAGAACAATTCGATTCGGCTGGATCACAGGAACCTCGCACTAACGATTGTCACGTCATCTTCGTAAGTAGTCCCTTGATGGTAGGCCTGCATGGCTTCCACCACGGGGATCGGATTCCCGTCTTGAGTTTCCAAAAGAGCTTTCAAGAAACGTCTCTGCCCCCAGGGAGCCCCCTCGGCATTAGCTGCTTCTGTTAGTCCATCAGTATAAAGTACCATCCTAGCATCGGAGGGGAGCTCAACGTAATTTTCAGTATATATAGAGTCGCGGGACTCCCCTAAGCGTGCTCCATTAGCCTCTAGGAGTGGGCGAATGTCGTTTTTATCCATGGCGCGCTCTTTGGGCTCAACAAGAACCAAGGCGGGCTGGTGACTAGCATTTGAATAGATCAAACTGCGTGAGGCGCGATGCCAGCTCGCTACAAAACAGGTCATTTGAATCTTGTCGCCTGATGAACAAATGGTGCGATTCAAATATTGCATAACACGCGCAGGTGATGCGGGTAGTGTGGGATCAAGTTCTGCTAAAGCAAGTAGACCTTCTTTGCAGGCATTAATAGTGGCAGTGAGAAGTGCAGCTGAAACACCATGTCCAGTCGCATCCGCGATAATCAATAACGTGTGTTCTTTAAATTCAACATGACCCCACCAATCTCCGCCACATTCACTGGCCGGAGCAGAGAAGGCTTTTAGCTCTATGCCTGGTAGAGTTGATTCGGTTGGTGGAAAAAAAGCATTTTGAACTAATTGAGCAACTTTAAGCTCACTCTCTAGTCGCGCTTTTTCTTTCATCTCTTGCATAAAGATAGTGATTTTTTCCGCCATAAGATTAAATGAATCGGCGAGCGCACCAGCTTCATCGTGCGAGCGAGGTGTGATTCTTTTTGAAAAATCACCAGAACCTACAGCGGTCGTTAGACTTCCTAGATCTTCTAATTGTGAAGTGAGTGGGCGAACAGCGAATATACCAACTAAAATCGCAACACCCAAGATGAGCAATCCGAAGAAGAGTGATTTATCGATAAGGTAGCCAGCAACCGCAAACGCACTTGCCGTGCTGATACTCGAAGTGAGAATCCAATTCATGCCAGGGATTTTAGCGTAGGCGATAATTAAATCTTCGCCTACTTGCTGAACGCCTTGCTGATTTGATTGTTTGAGAATTTCCCATACCCAGTGCGTTTTATCGATCAAACGTTTTTCATCTTTAGAACCTAAAAGCATGCGTCCATCTTGAGAGAATAGACTCAAAGCAAACGGTGAGTCTTTGCTCTGCCAATTGGCGAGGTTGATGACGGCACGTTTTCCCTGTTGCTCCATGATGAAAAGCGTCTGATCGCCCTGCTCAAGAATCTGCCATGGAGCTGAAGAAATATTTTTCCAAACTGTGATTCCCTCAGAAGAGGCATTTTTTGCTTGGTAAATGACTTCATCACCCTGCAAAAGTGCGAGCACTTCTGGAAAATTTGCAGCGATTTCTGTTTGTTTTAAATTTAAAAGTGCACTCCATGAAGAAAGCCGTGCTTGTAAACTCGCTGCTTGCTGCTCGGTTCTCATCAATATCGCATCGTAGACGTAAGCAGCCTTGTCCTGACGGATCAGAGACGTAGCGAGACCCAAGAAAGTGGCGAGAGTAAGCGCCAACAAAAGTCCCAAAGTTACAGTGAACTTGAGCTTAAGTGGAAACCTGACTGCTCGAATCGGCTGTTGCAGTGAATCCTCCAATGAGAGTACTCACACGGTATCATGTACCTCTGGTAGAATGGAAGGGCCATGAATGTTCGTCGTACGGAAATAGGTTTTGTCGCGCTTGCGGCCTTGATGATTGCAGTGTCGATCTATCAACTTTTTTTGCGTCCAGGCTTAGATCGAGCAACAAGTTCAAGTTGGCAAGCGTGGTTAAGTTCATTAGAAAACACAGCAAAGCATAGACGTGCTGATGATTTAGTTTGGCGTGATCTCTATCAAGGCGATCGACTTTCTGAAGGCGCTTCAGTTTTTACCGGCCAAGCCGCTCGTGCCCAATTAAGTTTTCGTGAAGGGCATACGCTTAGCTTAGCGGCCAATACATTGCTGCGTTTGCAATCCAAGGACACCAATCAAATTCTTTTAGAGCAAGGAGTCGTCCAGACCACTCTAGGTGATGAATCGATTGAGCTGGAAATGAATGGAAAAAAAGTTCAATTATCTGGTGCCGGTGCCCAAGTTCAAATCGTAAATGATGGTGATAGTACCGCTCTTTCAGTTATGGGTGGAAGTGCCCAACTACAAGAGGGCGAGAATAAAATTCAGGTTGCCGTAAATGAAGAGGTGAGTGTTAGTGCCGACAAAGAAACCAGTAAGCGAAAACTAAGTTTTAAATTGCTAGCACCT
>JBKHVI010000088.1:0-7600 GCA_046570105.1 Bacteriovoracia bacterium | reverse complement strand
ATCGCCAAGCGAAAGTTACTCCAACCAAAGCCGGACAATTTGTCACGCTGTGGAAGCGAACTGCCAATGGCCCAATTCAACCGATTGATAGCTCTGACAAAATCGATTTGTTCGTCGTCACAGTAAAAACCAAAACGCGCATGGGGCAATTTATTTTTCCCAAAAGTGCCTTACTCAAACACGGCATCCTCTCAGTCAAAGGCAAGGGTGGTAAACGTGCTCTACGAGTTTATCCATCTTGGGACGTGACAAAGAGTAAGCAAGCAGCAAAGACACAGGCCTGGCAGCTGGAGTATTTTGCGGAAATTCCAAAATCGATTGATATTGAGCGGTTCAAATTGCTTTATGATTTTCATACTTGAAAAATTTTCCACTAGGATTTTAAATGCAATCAACTCACCTCGGCTCTTGTTTATGTCAGCAAATTAAATTCGAAATCAAAGGCGACTTTGAGAGTTTTTATTTGTGTCACTGCAAGTATTGTCAAAAAGATACAGGCTCAGCTCATGGCGCCAATCTTTTTTCTACTACCGCTCAACTCACATGGGTAAGCAGTGAAGCCAAAGTGAAAAGTTTTAATCTGGCAGGCACGCGGCATAGCCGAAGTTTTTGTGCTGACTGTGGTTCGGCTTTACCTTCACAGCAAGGACAACTGCTCGTCGTGCCAGCGGGAAGTCTTGATTCTGAGTTGGGTAAGGTACCCGATGCGCACTTGTTTTGCGCAAGCCAAGCATCATGGGAAAAAGGTCTCGATTTAATTAAGCGCTTTGAGAAATTTCCGACAGCTTAATTACTGCTCTCTCACTTGAGCTTTCGGCTTTGAACTCGGTGATGACTTTTGTTTGTCATCCACGATATTTCGATCGGTGTCATTAACAGCTTTGTCATTGCAGTACTCTTGTTGAGTTGGGCGTGAAAAAATATTTCCGCCCGTTGCGATATCAACTTCATGACAGTCGCCAGCATCACCTGTGAAAGATTGCCAGAAAGACTGTTTAAACCGGTATTCAGTGAACTCAATCTCGTTGGGTGCTTGGCAAAGATTTTTATTCACCATGCGCATTTTTTTTTCGCTATCCACTTCCATGCAGGCGCCACTTTTCGAAACAATGAAATAGAAGCGCTCCTTCACACAGCTCGTACACTCTGGTGACAACACGCGCACGGCCGAGAAAGGCCCTGGCTTATCTGAACAGAGAGAATAGCACTTCGTCCCAGATACAATCGGCTTCTCGAGTTCAGGATAATTCAAGGTATCAATCATCTCAGCAGCAGTTTTTTGCTTGAGGCACTCCACGCAGGGCTTGCGATCAATTCCAAAAATAACTTTTTTGCCTTTCTGTTCTGGTTTACACGATTCAAAACAGGCATCGTCTTTATTAATCAGCTCAAAGGCAACACGAGATTTCACACCCGACACCTGGTGCCCTTGATAGCTATCTCGAAAGGTAATAGCAATCTGGTTGTCGTGAGTATGATGCTCAAATCTAGTGATACATTGCTGACGTATCATTGAGCCGTCCGGATAAGGACAATGAGCAGAAGCACAGTGGCTGTTTTCTTTTTTATTAAACTTCCAATCGCGTTCGAGCTTGGCGAAAGCAGCGTCTTTGCCACAAATAACACGCGCGGTATCGGCCCAACTGAATTGAGAAAACATGATGGTAAAGGCGAGTATTGTGAGGATGTAGCGCATCGATATCTCCCTTAGAGATCATAGCATGCAGCTAGGTGCAGATTGGATAGGCAGTATTATTCTGGCCAAAATCCCGACCAAATTAATTGGTCTTCAACAACCACACCGCTTCTTGGGCGGGATAGAGACCTTTAAGTCCCCCTTCTACATCCATTCGCACCAGCTCAGAAATTTTGTAAGTTGCCTGATAGTATGTTTGAATATGTTTCGGCGTGACTGAAAACGGCGGTCCAGCGATGAGACTCTGATCGTACTCATAGCTAATCAGCAGTTGATTGGCCTTAGGAGCGATGTTGATTAAGTGAGCTGCATAACGTTCGCGTAAATCATCAGGAAGCGCCACGATAGCAGCGCGATCATAAATAGCATCAACGTGACCTAGAATTTCGCGATCGAGATCAAAAATATCACCGACAAAAATATCTAATTGCGGTGCAGAGTAATGATTTAACTTTCCTCGAACTTGATTTGCTGGTGTGACTTTTAATTCTGCAAAAAGTTGCTCTATCGCAAGTGGGCTAAGTTCCACACCCACGACACGCATGCCTTGAGCAAGGAGCCAGGCGATATCAATGGTCTTGCCACAAAGCGGAACAAGGACTCGATCATTTTCTTTGAGATTGAGTTGCTTGAAATACTCCACGAGCTTAGGGTTGGGCTGCGGCAAATGAAAACCAATAAGATTCTCTTCCCAACGAGCATGCCAAAAATTTGCTTCCATGATCTCTCGCCTATAATCTAAGATGACTCTATGACTAAATTTATGCTTCTTTTTATCCTGATTCTCTCGGCCTGTACACCCAAGACGCCCCCTGTCGCTGAGCCTATGGTGAAGGTTGAAACATCGAGCTATCCCAACACCCATCGCGTTGAAACGGTTTACACCCACACTCAAGGTGATTGTGTCGTAAGTTGGCAAACCACCGCTGATAAAGCAGCTGGCACTCTCAAAGTTTATTTGCAGAACCGTACACGATGCTCACGTCCCTTCCAAGAAGTCTGTGGACTGCATGAAGAGGTTTTGAAGCGAGTCTTACAAGACTATCCAGCTGCCACGATTTCATCGCTAGGTTCAGGTGGACTTAAAACCATGCAACCTGATGGCTCTTGGAACGAAGTGATTGCTCAAGCTTCGAGTGAATCACCTGAATGGCAGGATTTTCGCAAAAATTATCCCAATCACAAATCTAAGCTCTCTTCGAATCAAATCTTAGTTAACCTGATTCACGCCAAACGACCGCACCAACCTTTTGTAGAAGTACTACAAAAAGTTGGACTTAATTTTGAGATTGGTGGAGTTGAGAAAGTTTTCAACGCCAAAGATGAGCAAGGTCTCACCATCATCAATGATGCCGGCATGATCTGGTGGCAGAAAAACTAATAATGCGGCGGTTTGCTATTCTCGAGTGAAAGAGCATCATTGCCACCGTCCATCGCCTCAATGATGCGTCTCAATTCGAGAGATTCTTTTTCTAAGCGCTCAATCCGCTCTTGTTGCTCAGTTACAATCTTGTTGAGTTGCAGAATGAACTCATCTTGATGAGAGAACTTTACTTCCAGATTAATCAAACGCTCTTCCATTTTATTCCTTTATTAAATAGTGAGAGGAGTCAGCTCGCCTTCAATAGCCTGCTCGCCGATATGAATGGTGATGCGGCCATCATCAAACAGCATCGCCCAGCGATTATCACGCTTGATGACCTGGGCCAGCTCTTCAAGAAAGTTTGGGTTGAGAGAGAAGAATTCTATTTCGTCGATGCGATGAACTTTTTCAGCACGAAGATCTCGCATGAGGTTTTCAGGATTTTTATAGGTATAAACCTTCACTGCTTTGGAGACTTTAGTCGCCTTATGCAACTTCTTGGCACTGGGACTGCCGATTTCAATCAACAACTGATGGCCACCGTGAACATCAGGAATACTAATCGCTGCCGCATCAGGGTCATGCAGTCCAGTGGGAGCAAAACTTAAATCTTCAGTATAATTTAAGGCATAGGCCAGGATGCGCGTCAGCATATAGGGCAGCGCCTCAGAGGGATGCTGCGCGACTCTAAAGTCCAGCGTCTGATAGATCGAACGGGGAATATCAGAGAGTTCGATTTGAAAGCGGTAGATGGTCGTGGTTGTGCCCATGGGAGACTATCCCATAAGTGCGCTCGGTCAACCAACACTATCTCGCCTTTTCATTTCAAAGATACGTTTGTTAGTTTTAATGCATGAATATTATTTCTTTTAACCCCGCTAACGACAGTGAACGTTTTTTTGATTTACTCAAAGAGTTGCGAACGCAGTTAAGCTTTGCTGATTTTAAATATATTTTAAATCATGCGGACAACTATCAAATGATTGGTCTGGAAGAGGAAAACCGTCTAGTGGCCTTAATGGGCTATCGAATCCTTCACGATTTCGTACATGGTAAACATATCTACATTGATGACCTGGTCACCGCTTCAAGTGAACGTTCTAAAGGCCATGGCGCAGTCTTGCTTAAGCATGCTGAAGAAATTGCCCATGAGCATGGTTGCAAAAATTTGCGACTCTGCACTGGAATCGATAATGAAGCTGGGAAGCGCTTTTATGAGCGCGAGTCGTGGAGTCTACGCGCTATTGTTTATAAGAAAAAGATTTAGCTGAGTAGCGCTTGCAATTCTTTAAGCGTCTGAACATTATAAGTGGGATTGAGTTCGGTTTTGAGTTTCTGCGGATTAAACCAACAGCTATCAATTCCAAAATTAATCGCCCCTTGAACATCCGTCTCAAGGCGATCCCCTACCATCAGAGTTTTAGCTTTATCGAAACTCTTCGCCATCTTCACTGAGTATTCAAAGAAGCGTACGTCGGGCTTGGCATGACCACAGGTTTCTGAAACAGCGACGAAGCTCAAAAATGGTGCGATGGCCGAATTTTTAATTCGTCGCTCTTGTACATACTCAATACCGTTGGTGACAATTCCAATCTCGCCCCTTTCATTTAACTGCTGACATATCTCTACTGCATGATCAATCAGCACAACGGTTTCAGGCAGTGTATCGAGATAAGTGAGGCTCGCTTTCGCCGGATCAACTTCGACTTGATGTTGAAGAAAAGTTTTACGAAAGCGCTCGACTTTTAAATGCTCTTTGGTGGTTTTGGCCTCTTCAAACATTTTCCACAAGGCCTGGTTTTCAACTTGATAGGTTTTAAAAAGGGCTTCTTGTTGCTCTTTGATTCCAAGTTGCTCCAAGGTGCGAAAGAACGAAAGTTTCTCTGACGCTTTAAAGTCTAGGAGTGTGTCGTCGAGATCAAAGAGGAAGAGTTGGTATTTCATAGGCCAAGTTTTAGGTTTTGCTTCACGAGAAGTAAATAGAACATTCCAAAAACGCTAGCCACGATCAACATCGTTGTCTGGACTCCATAATGATCAAGCGCCCATCCAACTCCAGGTCCAAATATGGCAAAGACTCCTCGAAACATAAAACTTTGAATCGAGTTCGCCGTAGCACGAAATTCATTGGGAACATGGTGATTAAATTCTTCCCGCATAATGACTTGAATAAAGCCTCGTCCTAAATAGATCCCCAGAAAGAAACTCACCGCCAGAGTTCCTGATAAAAGCCCCATTCCCAAATAGGCAGCGACCGGAAAAGCACAGCCAATCAGGGTGAGCGTTTTAATACTGGCAAAGTTCCGCAGACGCGCGATGCTTTTACTCGAAAGTGCCGCCATCAGATTGCCGGCCGCCCAGAGATAACCGAAATAAGTCACTGGCACACCTTGTGTTTCCCAATGCTTTTGCAACATCCAAACGGCAAAGAAGGTCGCCAATCCCCAGACTAATAAATTGATGAAGCTGCGACGAATCTCTGGGGAATGAGTAAAGACATGCTTAAATACTCTCCCAAAATTTTCTCGATGAGTTCCCGTCATCTTTTGACGAACTCCTTCCGTCAGTGTGAGCGCGATGATGAGCGGAAACCAGGCGAGCACCGCCTGGACTTGAAATGGCAACGAGAGAGCATAACCCGCTAGCACGCCACCTAAAACCGCGCCTCCGGCTTCTGAGATGAGTTGAGCAAATTGCATATTACCTAATGCTCTCGTTTTATCTTCTCGCTGACTTTCATGGGCCAGAGAATCGTAAAGAAGCGCAACATCGGCGCCTGAAATTAAACTAAAAGCTAAAGCAGCACCTAATTCAAAAGCGATGACACCCCAAAAACTCTCTGCAAAGGCCAGCCAAGTAAAGGCAAGCGCATAGGCCATGCCACCAAAGACCAGAGTATTTTTGCGGCCATAAAGATCACAGAAATATCCCGTCGGTACTTCAAAGAGGGCAACAGCACAGGCAAAGACGGCTTGCACGACGAAGACATCTTGCATCGAGAAGCCCTTACCTTGAAAGTAAGGAACCCACACCGGAAGTGAGACGAAAAACATGGTGAAGAAGCTGAAGAAATAAAGCCGAGGGATGTTCTTTTGCATGCCCTAGTTTAGGACAGGATTATTTCAAGCGCAAACGAATCGGGCCTTTGATTGTTTGAGGATTGATGACTTCGCCCTTCTGGGTGATTTCAATTTTACCTTTGGCCACTAGTACACGGGCCGCTGCACGTACTTCTTCCATCAGTTCTTTATTGTGTTTTAGTTCGATGGGGAGGACTTCACTTGGGCAAATGGTTTTCCCCGGGGCGCGCTGAAGTAGGAGTTCAATAATTTTGGATTGGTAATCCATTCGCTACGGACGCTTGATCCAGCACTTCCCATCACTCTGGGTGCAATACCCAGCGATGACATCATTGCGCCAACAAATTTGTGTCGAGCCATGGATCGAGTATGAATGAGTCTGAAAAATCTCTGAACACTTCGGTGATCCTTCGATGAGGCTGACGGAGTCTTGGGCGAACTTTTCAAACTCGCTGCGAGTAAGGCCTTCGAGTGCAAATCGCTGAGCTATTTCAGCTTTGAGCTGTAAAATCTCCGCGACATCGTGTTCATTTATTTCTGATTGGTTTTCGAGAGCGTTTTTTCGCGCAAGCGCATCGATCTTGCGGGTCTCAAGCTCTTCACTCTGAGTGAAGCTTTTGGAAAGTGAGAGGGTAACTGCGCAGTCTTGGTATTCTGGATCATAAAACATAACCTCAACAGTAAAGGGAATTCGCGGGATATCCGGGAACTCTTTTTGTAAATCTTCATGGGCACGAGTAATCGCCAACTCACAGCTGGCCGATTGATTACGATCGCTCACGCTAGCGATCCGACGATAGAAATTTTTATCGCCATAGGTAACCTTTAAGGCCTCTTCTCCACTGCGCACTCCCTCCACCCATTGAGGGCGAACGATCCTGCTTTCATGAGCACAGGCGGAAATAAGAGTAAGAAAAACGAGCCATTTCATGGACTGCTTATCGGTAAAATAACAAAAAGCCTGAGTTTTTTGGTTCGCCGCTTAAGTAGTGATATTGCTTACGGTTTGGTAAGTGGACTGAGCTCCACAATGACCCGATCTCGCTCAGGAGTGTTGCGAATGAAGTGATACTTAAATCCTCTCACCTGCCACTCTCCGTCGATGAGTTTGAGCCCCAGCCTTAGAGCGAGCCCCCAGTTGACTGGACGTCCACCGTACTTAACTGCGAGATTGCCAAGCGACCACGCAATGAAACGTTTTTGCATCTCAATCGTTTGGGGAAAATGCGTATGATGTCCAATAACTCCTATGATATTTTCAGGCAATGCGTGGACTTGATCGATCGTTTCGCTTTTAGGTTTTTCATGAAACTCATGGCCTTGATGAACAAAGAGTAAATGTTGGCCCTTATCTAGCTTGAGATTCTCATACATCGCTGCCGAGGTTGGATTTTTTCCTATCCAAGCGGTGATGGCATGCAGCTGTAAATTATCTTTGAGATAGATGGTGGGATTCTCCTT
>JBKHVI010000087.1:0-7756 GCA_046570105.1 Bacteriovoracia bacterium | reverse complement strand
TCAAAATTTAATGGGTTCAGGCTGTGCTGCTATCGTCGTTAAACACGGCAATCCTTGTGGCATGGTTCACGCGAGTTCAGCGAAACTTGCTTTAGAGAAAGCCTGGGCCGGCGATTCTGTCAGTGCCTTTGGTGGCATTATTGCTCTCACTCAAAAAGTGGATGCGGATGTTGCAAAATTCTTTAATGATAAATTTATCGAAATTTTAATGGCCCCAGAATTTACTGCTGAAGCTATTCAAATCTTGGCAACTAAGAAGAATGTCCGTGTCTTGGAATTACCTGTTTTGAGTGCTGATAAAAAAGAAGTTACTCTTCGTAGTTTTTGCGGTGGAGTATTGTATCAAGAAGAAGATGAGAAGCTTTCGACGGAACTTAAAGTCGTCACAAAAATCAGTATGACTGAGGCCGATAAGCAAACATCATTGTTTGGTGTCTTGTGTGGCAAACACTTAAAGAGTAATGCGATCGCTTTGGTTCGAACTGAAAACGGTGTAACGGAGTTAGTAGGCGCCGGCATGGGTCAACCCAATCGCCTTGATTCATTCTTGCGCCTGGCGCTTCCTCGCATGGTAGAAAAAGATATCAAACCAGAATCTGTCATTATGGTTTCAGATGCTTTCTTTCCCTTCGGTGATACCGTCGAAGTTGCTGCCAAGGCCGGAATTAAGCGCATCGTTCAACCGGGTGGAAGTATTCGCGATGATGAAGTCTTTGCTATGGCAGATAAGTACAATGTCGCGATGGTTTGTACCGGCGAGAGACACTTTAGACACTAAGAGGCGTTATGGATTACAAGAGTGCAGGCGTTGATATTGATTTAGCGGATAAGTTCGTTGAACGTATCAAGCGCATGGTGGGAACAACTCATAACGACCGTGTGGTTTCTGGTGTGGGTGGTTTTGCCGCTTTATATCGCATGGATGAGAAACGTCTGTTGGCCGCCAGTACTGATGGTGTCGGAACAAAAATTAAATTAGCCATTGAAACAGGTGTTCACGACACCATTGGAATTGATCTTGTTGCCATGTGTGTGAACGATTTGATTTGCACTGGTGCTCGTCCAATGTTTTTCTTGGATTATTTCGCTAGCGGCAAGCTTGAACTTGAAACAGGCGTTTCTGTTCTCAAAGGAATTGTGGAAGGTTGTCGCCAAGGTCGCATGGCCTTGATCGGTGGTGAAACAGCGGAAATGCCAGGTATGTATGCCAGCGGTGATTATGATCTTGCTGGTTTTTCAGTCGGTGAAGTGTTCCAACAAGACTTGATTGATGGCTCAACGGTGCGTCCAGGTCAAACTTTGATCGGTCTTGCTTCTAGTGGCTTCCATAGCAACGGATATTCCTTAGTTAGAAAGCTTTTAGAAAAAAATAAAGGCTTGATGCTGGAAGCTCTCACACCTACGCGCATTTATGTGGAATTGATTCAAGGTCTGACTGAGCATATGGGAGCTGAACTCACCGGCATGGCGAATATCACCGGTTCAGGTTTGTTGAATGTTCCTCGCATGAATCTCTCGCACAGTTATGATGTGAGTTTTATGCCAGAGGGTAGTGAGCTTCCTAAGGCGATTTATGAACTCACCAAAGATTCAGGTCTCTCGCACGCAGAGCTTTGTCGTACTTTCAATATGGGAGTGGGCTTTGTGATTGCCACCAGCAATCCAGAGAAGGCCATGAAATGGCTGAACGAGCGCCAGGAAAAAGCTTGGATCATGGGGATGGTGTCTAGCAAAGAAGCAGGCGAAGTGTATCTTAAGGGTGAAAAACTCTAAACATCGACGGCCAACTCGATTTCTTGGGAACAACTGTCGGCATGACGGATTGAAAAAGTTCTCGCGACCAGCGACACAAATCGATTGCTTCTGATTTTTCGCCCAATTCAGGATTGATTTCTACGATCTCACTAGAAACAACTCGTCTTTCTGAACTTACCCAGGTGAAAATATTTTCGATATGAACGGGATGAATTCCCCCCGGAACACGTGTGCCAGTCGCCTCAATTAAATTTGAATCAATAGCATCAACATCAAAGCTTAAATGAATCGGGCATTTCTTCTGGGGGTCAAGGCGATTGAGTTCCCGATTAAGAATATGCTTAAAGGTTGGGCCACGTACTTCTTCTGGAGTAATCCAAGCAATGTCGAGTTCTTCAAGTAACATGCGCTCGAAAGGATCCACATCACGAACACCGATATAGAGCAATTGCTGAGGACGAATAGTTTTACTTACCCACCACGGTTTTCCTTCTTGGGCACCCAATAACCATGAAAGAGGCATACCATGCATATTTCCAGTGGGAGAGCTGGAAGGAACATTTACATCAGCGTGAGCATCAATCCAAATGACAATCATGTTGGGATAGTGATGAAGCAGTCCATGGACACTTCCTAGTCCCTGTCCATGATCACCACCCATTAAAAAAAGTTGGCGACCCGAGAGATCGAGACTTGCGATGGTGTTGGATAATTCTTGCGCATGATCAATGGCCGCTGAACGACCACTGTAAGCAGGTGCTGCCACATCACCCAGATCTTGCCAGCCCATAGGGGAGAACACGTCGGTATTCACACTTCTGAACAAGTCCGGCGCCAGCGACACTCCCTTACGGGTTTGTCCGGCATGAAATGGAACACCGAGAAATAAAGGATCGAACATTGATGACCTCATGAAAAAGCTTAATCATTGTGATACTCGACGTCCGTGAGAAGACGGTTAAGAATGTGTGAAGGAGAATTGAGGATGTTTAAGTAATTATCTCAAGTAAATTTGTAAGCAACCGAAATGAGTCGAATGCAAAAAAAGCACATCTACGTTTCTAAGCCACCTGATGAAAATGGCCATATTGATTATGGTTCAGTCGACGATGCGACTTGGGCGAAGCTCTATGCTCGTCAAATCAAGCATATTCAAAATAAGGCCTGTGATGATTATATTAATGGCATTGAACTCTTGGGCTTTAGTTCGGATCGCATTCCTCAGCATGATGAAGTCACTAAACGCTTAAATGGTCATCACGGTTGGGGCGTTCAGCAGGTAGCAGCGCTTATTCCAGCCAGTGAGTTTTTCACTCTTTTAGCAAATAAAAAATTTCCAGCCGCTAGCTTTATTCGCTTACCTGAAGAGCTTGATTACATCATGGAGCCGGATATTTTTCATGAGTTTTTTGGCCATTGTCCACTGTTGACCAATAAAGCTTATGCTGAATTTATGTATGCCTTTGGGCGAATTGCTCTTGAAGCCAAACCGAAAGATCGAGTGCAATTGTTTCGTTTGTTCTGGTTTACCATTGAGTTTGGTTTGATCAACACTCCTAAAGGTCTAAGGGCCTATGGTGGAGGGATTCTTTCATCGTTTGGTGAAACGACCTATGCCCTTGAATCAAGTGTTCCCGAACGATTGCCATTTGATCCAATCGAGGCCCTAAGAACTCCGTTTCGTATCGATATCTTGCAACCCATCTACTTTGTGATTAATTCCTTTGATGATCTCTTCCATTTGATCGATCAAGACCTGCATAAGCTCTTGGCCACTGCCCGGGCATTAGGCTCCCATCCACCTAAGTTTCCGCCTAAAGAATAGCGTCATATCAATGAGTTAAAGGGATTATTTCGTACCTCCTGTCATCAAGTTCAGTTCTTAAATCACCGATAAGTCAGGCCATGGGGAAGTGGTTTGGGATCATATTTTTGGTCTGCTCGTCTGTTGCGTTCGCAGCAGTTCAAAAGCTTGAGACTACTCATGGAAAGATTTTCGTTCCAATTCTAAGTAACTGGGAATTGGGCCGCGATATGTTCGGCATGCCCTTTATTTATTTTTCTCCACGCAGTAACGGCCAGCGATCGAATATCAGTCTTACTGCAACGGGTGTAGATGTAGAGATTAATTTGGCCGACATGGCGAAAAATCCTGATGCTTTCAAAATGCTCAAACTCAGTTGGGCAAAAGAAGTTGATGCCACACCGGGTGCCTTTATTCCCTATAAGAGCTGGAAAAACGATCACGGACATACCGTTCATGAGATTGGTTTTGAGTATGCCCACATGGGTAAGAGTTATGTTGAAAAAAGTTTCTATGTTGATTGTCGCGCACGCTTGATTTACCTGAAGTCACTGCGCCTCGAACAAAATGCCATTCATGACACCGATTTTAAGAAAATCGTACAAGACTTGGATTGCGGATTGTGATGCAAAGAACTCTTAGTCTTGGGCTCGCGCTTCTGATGTTGATGACATCATTGAGTAGCAATTTAGCTTGGGCAGCCGCCAGTAAAAACTCCTTAGATCTCTCTGCGAATTTTAATATTGAACGTGATTGTCCAGAAGGCAAATGTGTAGAGGATATGATTGGGCTAGTCGAAGCAAAGACTGTCCAGGCCCGCCAAGACAAATGCCTTCCTCCGCAAGGGACAAAAGATGAAAATGCGTGGTTTGAATCTAACCCCATGAGCATTGAATGTTTTAAACTCGTAAAAGAAATTGAAGAGTATTACGGTCGCTTAGAAAAGATTCAAGCCCATTTCTCCGGACTGATTGTTGAGAACGATGAAATTGCCTGTAAAGAAGAGAAAGATGCAGCAGCACTGAATCTTGCGAATCTAAAAGATATTGATGCCGCCAATGCCGCTGCAAGCTGCTCCGAGGCGCGCAAGAAAGAAATTTGGAATAAGTGCGCTGCTGATGCAGGTTGTGTCATGGTTTCCAGTGCACTTACTGTCGCAGGTCCCTTTGCCAAGCATTTTATCCCTAAGGCCATGGCCAATAAAGGTTGTAGTGCGACTAATGATAATTGCTTAAAGCAACTCGCTTTAGGCTTTGTTAAAGCCGTTTTTAGTTTCTTTGAAGGGGCCTGGGGACTACTTAAGATGGCCGGCAATGGAATTGCCAATGCTGGTAAGAATTTTTGGGGATGGGTCAGTGGTGCTGAAAAAAAATCATCGACTGCTCAATTGGCAGCGGCACAAGCTTCAGAAGAAGAAGGTTTCTTTCAACAATTGAAAAATGATTTCAGTGGCACGATGGCAAAAGTGTGGACTGGACTAATTGCCGCAATTAAACATTGGCTCGCCAATAGCATGTTCTGCCAGGAATGGTCGGGTGTCGCACAGTTCAGTGAGTGTAAAAGACCGGCACAAGGTTTTGATTGTACTGAGTGTAAGGCGATGATTACTGGTATGTGCGCCATCACTGGTGTGCTGGTGGCCGAGATTATTCCTGCTTTCTTGACGGGTGGATTAGTTACAGTTGCAAAACATGGCGTGAGTGCTGCTAGTAAAGTGTCTAAGCTTTTTAAAGTCTCAGCAGCCTCGAGTCGCGCTATTAAAAATTCGCGTTTGGGAACTATGGCCGCCCGCCCAGTCACGGCCATCACTAAAGCTGTGAGCTCTTCTCGTTTTACTCAAAGAGCGCTTCGTGCATTCGAGACGGCGGTCAAATCGATCAATCGTTTCTTATTAAAACCAAGTGTAAAAGCGGTTAAAAAATCATTTCAAGTCATGCGTATCGTTGCGCGAACATCAAAAACCTATTTGATGCTGACTCCAGCTGGGCCTGTGTTAACCTTTGGAACAAAAGCAGCCTCTTTCAGTATCAAGGCCATCCTCTTTCCTTTTGAAAACGCCTTGATGGTGAAGTCGTTCCAAATCGGCGAAAGGACATTTGATAAAATCTTCGCCAAGGCAGGCAGTGCTCGCTTCTTTGGTGGTGTTCGACCAGTATTGGCCGGTGAAGCAGGTCGTGCCATGAGTGCAATTGATGATGCTTATATTGAAATGCAGGTCACTAAATGGACGAAACGTTATGGCTCACAGTTTATAACTAAAGCAGAAGAGCGCTACCTTCAGCAGTTACGTTTAAACCGCACACGAGTTGTCGATGAGTATTTAACCAAGCGCCCTCAAGTGACACTTGAAAAACTGATTGATGATCTTTATCCGGAACTCAATTACGGAAAATATAGCGATCATGTGAAGACACCTGATGTTTTAAAGGCTGAAGCTGAGCTTTATGATTCCATCATAAAAATGGCAGACGAAACAGAGCAGGCGAGACTGATCCGTGCCTATGACAACCATCTCTCCTCAAGTGGAAGGGCCGATGGTTTGATCGACACACTTACTTTTAAGCGTCCTCAAGTATTGCGTAACTCGCAACTCGATGATCATCAACGCGTTCAAGAAGCCTTTAATTTAACAAATATCGATCCCTATAAGATACCGATTGAAGATGCGGACAAACTTAAGCTTGGTTTATTGAAAGCGCATAACCATGGAACGGGTGGGGTTTACAATTACTCCTACGCTGATGTCAGAGAAAAGTATCGCATACTGACAGAAGCCGGTTTTACAAATCGACAAGCAGAGGTGCTCATTCGTTCCGGTCTTGCAGGGAAAGCTCATCCACAAGATGTCCTTGAGAATCTTGCAAAAGTGGCGGTTCCAGATGTGACCAGTGAGATCGTTGAGGGAATGCTCAAAAATCCAAATTACAAAGATATCTTAAGTGGGCTTGAAAAAGGTCATCGCCTCTCACTTTCTCGTGCTCTTAAAATATTTGAAGATGGAGGCATGAGTCCAGCGCAAGCGGCTGCGAGTTTCCGACGTCACGAAGGCCATTTCTTAAAGGTACAGAAATCTTCACCTGACTCAAATGCGGAAGCGCTTTTAGCGGAATACATTCGCAAGCAGAAGAAAGCTGGCGCCAGTGACGATGTGATTCAGTCAAAACTTGATGAAACAATCGGGAAGTGCCAATGAAGTCACTTCTATTAATCCTCACACTCCTCCTTTCAAATTTCGCCTTGGCGACCAAAAGCCAAGAAGAGTTGCTCGCTCTCCTCAATATTGACCGTTTTCATTCGTATTCGCAAAGATGGGCCCACACGATGAAGGGCCGCGGGCAAAGTGAAGCTGCCGAGATTATTCTTAAGCTCACACCTGAAGATATTGCTAAAATGAAGCTTGATCCCACAAAACTTAATGATGCCTTCAATTTTGATAATCTCATCATTAGTATCATCAAGAGGACTGAGCCCGCTCTTGCTGCCAAGCCTGCCGATTTAAAATGGGATTACAACTTCTATAAAAGAAAGCTAAACGAAGCTTATAGCCTCCAAGCCGTTCGTGTTCAAAAGTTGGCCCCTGATGAATTGGAAAGTGTAAAACTCAAACCACCTGTCGTTGACGAGGCCGACATATTGCTTGATGTCGACGAATACGTAGGCGATAGAACGACGCGCGCTGTCTTTTGGGAAGCATCAAAAGAAAAGAGGGCGATTGAGTTTCATATTGGAACTGGCGGAAGTTTTAGAGAGCATATTTTAGCGCGCGAAGGAAAAATTATCGCTGAGGTCACCACCAAAGCAAGAAACTATAATCCCATCTATCTGGTTCAGTATCCAGGCGAAAAAGACTTTACCTACGCCATTACTGAAATAGCCGGAGCTGATCGCTTAGAGCATTTATCCACGCAAGCAGCCTTAGTACGTTGGCAAAATGCCAACGGTCGCTTGGCACCCCCACCTCCCTTAGTCGTTGTTGGTGATGTATTAGAAAAACTCGAAGCAGAAAAAGTACATCTGACTCAGGTCTTACGTGTCACTCCTCCTGCCGACAAAGTGATTATTGGACAAAAAGGGGCCTTCGAAAAAACATTCATGTCGCTAGGTAAGGCGCAGGCGATTTTAGACTTAGCAGAAAAAAAACCAATGGTTATTAAGTCGGCCTTAGATGATGCTGGCCTATTTAAAACTCTAGGGCAA
>JBKHVI010000086.1:0-7826 GCA_046570105.1 Bacteriovoracia bacterium | reverse complement strand
TGTGGTTTGCCTGACGGCTTTTACCTGAGAGATCACAACTGCGTGACATAAAAAATCCTTATCTAGAAAAATAGTGAAGCTAAAGTAGCGTAACCCAAAGGTCTTTGGCAAGAAATCGTTGTGCGCCAGACGTTGAGAAGTTGCTCGTCCTGAGGTTTAATACCGGCAACTTAAACCCCCACGTCCATGAGGCCTTCTATGATTCGCCCTCTGAAAATCAATAACACTCTGCAGAAATCACCGACCGCTCAGCCGATTTTCCCCATCAAAGTTAAAAATGCGCAAGGTGAGGACATGACTCTGGCCGATCCACGGGCGACACGTTCAATGCTCGCGCTCATGAATCTCGGAGCCGTTAATGGAGGCGCAGCTTGCCACTGGGGTGGACCCTCGGCAATGACCGAAGTCTGGACCGCTTTGCACGGTTTGATGTTTAAAGAGAGCGCGTGGTTTGAAAAATATAATTTCGTCAATGATATT
Source organism: Bacteriovoracia bacterium (assembly GCA_046570105.1). Taxonomy (GTDB): domain Bacteria; phylum Bdellovibrionota; class Bacteriovoracia; order Bacteriovoracales; family Bacteriovoracaceae; genus UBA6144. Next base: position 7,346 of record JBKHVI010000086.1, on the reverse strand, counting down.
GGCCATGCCGAAAACGGCATCTACGCTCTACGCGCTAATCTTGGTTATGGTGATTTGACTCTCGAAGCGCTGAAAGGCTTTCGCAGTATCAAGTCAAAATTAACCGGCCACGGAGAGTCGCATCTTTATCCTGAAGGAGTGTTGCTTTCAAACGGTCCCCTCGCCTCAGCCCTTCCCCAAGCGCAAGGCCTCGCCATGGCGGACGCACTTTCAGGAAAAAATCGCACCACCATTTGTTCCATTTCAGATGGCGCCAGTATGGAAGGGGAGGCCAAAGAAGCATTTGCGGCGATTCCAGGACTGGCGGCGAAAGGCAAACTCGCTCCGTTTATTATGATCGTCTCGGATAACAACACCAAGCTCGGCGGGCGCATTGATAAAGACTCATTCAGTATGTTGCCGACTTTTGCTTCGCTGGAAACTTTGGGCTGGCAGGTGGTGAAAATTGAAAATGGCCATGATCTCCCAGCGGTTTTGCGCACGCTTGAGAAAACCATTCATTCAGTAGATAACAAGCGTCCGCTCGCTCTCTGGGTAAAAACGGTTAAAGGTTACGCCATTAAGGCCACTGCTGAATCAAGTTCAGGCGGCCATGGTTTTCCTCTCAAAGCGCACGATGAAGGCATCCATGCTTTCTTGCAAGAGATCTGGGGGACTGAAACAGTTCCCGCTGCTTTCACCTCTTGGGCCCGTGAGCTCACAGTAAAACCAGAGAAGAAGGCTTCAAGCGGAGTTCCAAAAGATAAAATTCAAATCGGTGTGTCGAAAGCTCTCACTCGTGCAGCGAAAGAAGGTTTGCCAGTTTATTCACTCTCAAGTGACCTTGCTGGCTCAACAGGAGTTAAAGGCTTTCAAACTGAATGCCCCACTCACTATCAAGATGTCGGTATCGCAGAATCCAATATGGTGTCGGCCGCGGCCGGTATGAGTAAACTTGGATTTATTCCTGTAGTGGATACTTTTGCTGCTTTCGGTGTGACGAAAGGAAATCTTCCACTTGTGATGGCCTCTTTATCAGAAGCTCCTGTCATTGCCATTTTCTCACATACGGGTTTCCAAGATGCTGCCGATGGGGCGAGTCACCAGTCTCTGACTTATATGAGCGCGCTGGCTTCCATTCCTAATACTGTTTTAGTGAATCTTGCCACAGCCAAAGAAGCGGAAGAGTATGTCTATCAAGCCGTTAAAGAGATCGCTTCCATGCGCGAAGCGGGCCACCATGCTCCAAGTTTTGTCTTCTTCTTAGGTCGCGAGAATTTCCCTCTCGAAACGAAAGAGGGACTGACTTACAAAATCGGCGCTCCTCAAGTCATTGAAGCGGGAACGGACGCCATGATTGTGGCGACAGGCTCTCTCTTAGAGGAGGCACGTGCCGCCGCTGAGATGTTAAAAGCCGAAGGCAAATCGGTAGCAGTCGTGCAACATGCCTTTGTGAATCGCCCAGACGGACAACTCATGAGTGCCATGCTTAAAAAATCGGGAGCAAAACTTGTGACCGTGGAAGATCATCAATTGATTGGTGGCATGGGCGCGATGCTCGCGCACTCACTCTTACTTCACGGTGCTGAATTTAAATTGAAGTCTTTGGGTGTGAAAGGAGAGTTCGGTCAATCGAGCTACACCGCTCAGGAACTCTACGTTAAGCACGGTCTTGATCGCATGGCGATCGTGAAGGCCGTGAAGTCGCTTCTTTAAGAGCACCATCCAGCACACACCAGTCGTCTGCCTTGAAGCACTCGACTGGTGCGATGCTCGAATCCATCCTTACCCGTATTAAAAACGATCAATTTTCCTGGAGGGTAGGGACCAAGCTCAATTTCTTTTTTACCAAACTCGCGAATGCCCAGAGTTCCACCGGTAGGCAGTCCCCAAAAATTTAAGGACCATGAAAACGCGAGCACCCGAGAGGAGTCATCATGCCAGATGCCATCTTCTTCTTCGGGATCATCGCCCAATCTTTGCGCCAGCATGTGTTCGATTGAGTCGAACTTTTTATATTTTAATAATAGTGGTTTGAGCGATTTCTCGACAGCTTCTTTCATCAACTTATCAAGCTGAGGCCAGCTCTCACTTCTGGCAAGCGCTTCAGCACCTACGGGCAGAGGCAGATCAAAGAGCTGGTGGCCGTTAGTCCATTTCATGAGCGAGTGGGCGCTTTTTAGGACGGAAATAAGTGCGGGCCGAGTAATCACCAAAATCAGCGATGCGACTCATATAGATACAAGCGTATTTTTCTACCTGGCCAGCAAAGCGCGAGGGCTCCACTCCGGCACGCATGACTTCACCCCAGTGCGGATTGAAATGCCCTTGATACTGACGAATCAGTTTGCCGAGTTTTTTATCGATCGCTTCAATGCGATCAAATAGGGGCTGCGTTTTCTTTTTGTCTTTAGCGGAGTGGTGGCGATCAAGCTGGTGTTCAAGATCAATCTTTTCATTCATCAGATCATTGATTTCATCACTCATCTTTTGGGTTTTTTTCAAGGCCTGACATTCACTTTCTAATTCTTCCACCACTAAGGCCGTGCGCCAGTTACAAGTCTTTTTCAGAGTGAGGATATCACCATAAATATGGTCACCTAGATACAAGATCTGTTCACCGGTGAGGTTATTATCTTTTTGAATAATCGAAGCACAGCCACCTTGATAAACTCCTGTGGTCACAGGCCCGTGGTGGTTTTTAAGCATACTGGTTTTGAGATCAACACTTAAAAACGGCAAACGATCAGTGAAAAAGCGCGGCTTAGCGGCACTCGTCACCACGAGATCAAACAGATCAGTCCAGTGTTTATGTTTTTTCAAAAAAGGCGTGATGGTGTAATCGAGAAGGAGCTTGGTGTAGTCATAATCAGAATTGGTTATCACCCAGATTTTTTTTCCATGCTCTTTGAGATCTTCTAAAACGGAGACCGCCTTCGGGTCTTGCACGATATATTTTTTGACGTTTTCTCTGACTGCGTTTTTCAGTGTGCCATCCCGATGAGAAGTATCAAGCGCTTCAATCAAATCTGCTTCGATTTGTTGGAAGCTTGGAAGTTCCAATTCAGGTTTAGCATTTTTGAGATCCACAATCTGCATGTAGAGACAGGCGTAAGCAATTGAGAAGGCGGTATCGACAATGGCGTAGCGGTTGGAATCGTTGAGATCGACCGAGAGGCCTTGATAGATTTTTTGCTGACCTTTAAAATCGATCTCTTTGCCACCGTGGCGAGACTGCTTCACTTTAGAATAGAGCGAGAGCTTTAAAACATTGCCCAGGGCCTTATCAATGACGAGGCCTCGGATAATGCGGTTAAAATCGAATTTAAGCTCTTTAACTGCCTTAGGATAGGCCTTGACTGCTAAGAGCTTCTTCTTGATCTCTTGATAGGTCATTTCCTCAAAGGCGTCGGAGTTATAGCGTACCAGCGTGTAGTCCATATCAAGGCCCACGGCCTGGATGTGTTTCATGTTGAGAGTTCTATTTACGTATATTCCCATATTTCCTCGCATTTTCGGTGCTTTGAGAGTGTCTCCTGGGGGAGTGGGCCCGTCAAATCAAGAGTTTTTTACACAGACCTTCATTTTGTTGCGCATCTCGTCATAAATCCGCGTATAAAGCGTCACCCGAATACTTAAGGAGAATCTATGTCTCAGATTTTAAAGCGCGGTATGTCTCTTGCTCTTTCAGTGCTCTCAACAGCGGCCGTGGCCCAGGACAAAGTGGTTTATGGTGCTGATAACCGCGTTGAGGTCTATGAGGCGCCTGCTTCATTGCAAAACGTGGCCTTTAGCACGGCTGCGATGATTCCAGTAAGTTCACTTAAGCTTAATACGGACGAAGCGGCCGGTAACGTCGGCACTTATACCGCTGATCAAGCGACACTTCAGTCTAATGGTATTTGCGAAGACGATCGTTTCGCTAAACAGCCGACTGCTGGTATGTGTTCAGGCTTTTTGATTGGTCCCGATCTTTTGGTGACTGCTGGTCACTGTGTGAATCGTTGGAATAGCTGTGAATCAAATGCTTGGGTCTTTGGTTATGCCATGGATCAGTTGACGGCGAGTGCGGGTGTAAATATCCCAGCGGAAAACGTCTATCGTTGTAAAAAATTGGTTAACGTTCAATTGAGCAGCGCTCTAGGAACTGACCACGGTCTGGTGCAACTTGATCGTGTTGTGACAAATAGAGAGCCTTTGAAGTTCCGCGCGATTGATAAGGTCGCTGATAACCAAAGTATTGTGGTGATTGGCCACCCGATGGGTCTTCCGACGAAGGTTTCTGACGGCGCTAACGTGCGTACTAACACGCATCCACATTTCTTTGTCGCCAACCTTGATACCTTCGGTGGTAACTCAGGTTCAGCGGTTTTCAACATGGATGATCTCTCAGTTGAAGGGATCTTGGTTCGTGGCGAAACGGACTATAAGTACAATGCTGAAAAAGGCTGTCAGGAAGTTTTCGTATGTGATGATGATAAGTGTCGCGGCGAAGACGTCACTCGTATCACTTCAGTCTTAGAACTTTCTCGTCGTGACGAAGTGTTGGCAGCAGCAGCAGAAGGCAACAAGACCATCATTGAAAGCTACCTTTCAATGAAAGGCTGGGTTGATATGTACGACAACGCTCGTGAATCAATCTTGGTTAAGGCAGTAAAAGGTCAAATGGCAGAAGTCGCGAAGCTCCTCTTGGAAGTGCGCGCTGATGTGAACTTGGTTGATCTTGCTGGTAAAATTTCACTTCACCACTTGGCCGACCAGGCGACAACGACGGCCGCTGGTGCAGAAATCTTGGCGGGCCTTGTTGCTAAAGAAGTGAAGATTGATGCTCAGGATGCTTTAGGTGAAACAGCTCTTATTAAAGCGGTTAAGAAAAACAACGCCATCATGGTTGAGTTGTTGATCGAGGCCGGAGCAGACGCTCTTGTCCGTGATAACTCTGGTAAGAGAGCGATTGAATATACTAAGCGCTTTAGCATCAGAGATTTGAAAATCCGTCGCGCGCTTACTAAAGCTGCAGACAAAAAAGCTTAATTTCCTCTAAGGGCCCGGAGTTCTTCTGGGCCCTTTTTTGACTCCCACCCGATTGTCGCAATATGTCGAAACTCTGCCACGAGTTTCTAGTTGCCTGATTCCCTTGAACCTCTTAGATTATAAATCTCCAAATTCCAGTTATGTGGGGGATTAGCTCAGCTGGGAGAGCGCTTGCATGGCATGCAAGAGGTCAGCAGTTCGATCCTGCTATTCTCCACCAAATTTCTAATAAAAAGGCCGGACATGTTCCGGCTTTTTTATTGCCTTATAGCTAACTACTTCAAATTCATAACTAATAGTATCAACGGGTTCAATCAATTCCTCATCTGTATGTGCGGTCAAAAGTCTACAGAGGTCTCGCTGGTTGGCTATATCTGGCTATATTTTTGGCTATGACCGTACCCCCTCAAAAACCGTACCCCTCTTGATTTTTAAAAAGTGGCGATTTCGGGGCTTAACCATATGAAATTTTTTGGAGAGCGGACGCTGGCAGATAAACATCCTTAAGGAGGAAACATGACCACAGCGACGTTAAAAGAAAAGATCAATCTCTCCCATGCAAAAGCGCTTAAGCGTGCCCGGGAGATGATGAAGGTGACTCGTATTGAAATGGCGAGGAGGCTTAATTTGAGCCTTGAGGCGATCAAAAAATACGAAAAGGGCGGGGCCATTATTGATGAGAAGAAAATTAATAATTATCTCCAGGCACTCGAATTAACCGCCGTGGACTATCAGAAAATTAAGAAAGGAAAGGGAATTAGTAGAACGAGGAAGCAGCGAACGGTTTTCTCTAATACGGAAAGAAGAAGCTATCGTAGAGTCATCACTAAAGAGGTGAGGGTCTTAAAAATTTTAAGACAGATGAAGAATTACTCTCAAGATCAGGCTTCCGCTATTTGCGGATACTCTCGTCCCTCAATTGGCCATATTGAGAATGGAAGAATTGAGCTCGAACGCAACCGTATTGAGCACATTGTTGAAAGTTATGGTCATTCGATTACAGAATTTGATCGGCTGATGCGAGAGGAGATAATTAGGGATGAGATTCTAGATGAGGCATTTGATATAATCCGATGTCTTCCAGAAGAGAAGCTTAAAATCGTAAGTTCACTTCTTAAGACGCTGTAAGGAGAGTTTATGAAAATGATTCTTCGCAATCTCTTAATTGAGCTAGGACTCAAAATCTTAGATGGTGTTTGGTTGTTCCTAAGGCCTATCTTCTACCTCTATCTCGTTTGGATAGGACTAAAACTATTGAGCCTCTTTCAGTGAATTGACCCAGGCCTTGGGAAGACCAAAGGCCACTTTACATTGAAAGTGTTTTTTATTGAATCTGCCTCTTAAGTTGGCCTCACTAAAAAAACTCAGCTCAGAAATCTAGTCTCAAGAGAAAATCGATCACTCTAACATCCTGGATTTGAATCACATTTTAATTCTTAAGGTATTATTCAGGCGTTTGAAACAAGTACTGAACCGATCATAAGGCACATCATCTTTTTTGGGAGTGCTGCTTATGCGCGGATTATTGTTGTCACTACTTGTTCTTTGTTCAACAGCTTCTTTTGCGAAAGACAAAAAAGCCAAACCTAAGAAAGAGAATCCAAAAGAAAGTTACGATATAAGTCGCAGCGAGATTGATCAGTTACTCAAGCTCAAGATCATCTCGAAATCCCAACATAAAAAACTTCTCGAATTTACCAAAAACTAATGATCCCCCTCTACAAAGTAGGACGTATGTTGCGAAGAGTTTTATTTGCCAAGTGTGCACTCTTTTGTCTTGTGATGAGCTTTAGCTCATTCGCATTCGCCGATAATGGCTATTGGATTCAACCTAATCCGGAACAACCAAACTCACAGAATAAGCAGGTGGGCTCTACTGCAGTGATGAGTGGCAAAATTTGCGCCATGAAGAGAATTGATAATATGACTCTTCAATGTGGTGCGATCAAAGACAAAAACGTGCAGGTCTTTGCCACCTTTCCAGATGAAATGCAGGATGTCTCGGATCAGATCGATATTCAAAAAAATGCCAATGACTGGAGCTATCAATTTACGACACCAGCTCTGGCCGCTGATGGCAATAACACACTAACAGTTGTTGTGGGTAAGTTTGATAAAGAAACGCGCGCGCTTCTTCGTACGAAAGCGCGTCTGCAAAATACCTTAGTGAGAATTGAGCAAAATATTCAAGCGCTCGATCCAAGTAAGAGAAATTATCAAAATCGTCTTGCGCACTTTCAATCGAGAAAGACTCTGATTCAAGAAGTAATCGATAGCATTGAGGAGAATATCGATCGTAATCCTGATGTCTTGGCACGCTACTCACGTCCATT
>JBKHVI010000085.1:0-7852 GCA_046570105.1 Bacteriovoracia bacterium | reverse complement strand
GTCCCTGATGGGAACACAATCGAATATTCTTCTGAATGTTATCAAATGTTTTTCTGTATAAATTTAAAGTGTGATTATGAAATGCATTGGTGTTTCTTCTATATTCCTCTTCAAGAACTCCATTTTTCTTCATTTTTTCGATACTGATCTTATGACCGAGAGTGAGATTTACGGAGGCTTGCAAACAAGACATCTCACATGAGTCATTTGAGAAATTTGATTCATCCCTTTGAGATGAGTTTAAAAACTTTTTAGGGGGAGAATGTTTTTGCTCTTGACCGTCTGGAAGCTTAAAAATAAATATAAATTTTTTGTCGTACTCATTAGGTCGATAGGAAAACCAAGTTGCGAATAAGCAAATTCCTACCAGGGTCGCAACTAGAACTAAGCTCTTTAGGCCATTTTTATCTTCTGTTCTGTCCTTTTTGTCGTAGGTCTCAACATCAATAAGCGTCTTGTCTGCAATATATTGATCATCAGTACATTTTTTGACTAGCTCAGAAAAATTTGATTCAAACTTTGTCAGCTCACGCTTTATAAACTTTTCAAGTGTTCCATAGTCGCCCTCGAATTCCAATAAATTTGAAATTAGATACTGGAGACTCTCTGAACACGAATTTAGCTTATCTTTTAGAGTCTTTTCATCGAACCGACGACCAAACATTAGCTCTACTAAGACGATGCCAAGGGAATATATCTCGGACTTCGCAGAATATTTTTCATCCCCTGCCAAAACAGCACTAGGAAGGTAGGCTGGCTTGCCTTGGATTTTTTGATCTTTGTTTTCATTGAATATTTGCGCGATTCCAAAATCAATGAGCTTGATGTGTCCATCAGAGGTAATCATCATGTTATGAGGGGAAACATCGTGATGCAGGACTTTCCCTTCTCTTAAATGATGAGAATACTTTAATGTCGAAAAGCATCCGTTCGCTATCTCAAATAAGGCTCCATCATTAATTTTGAGGCCCTTCTTCAGCAAGCTTTCCTTGAATGCCTTGAGGCTGATCCCGTCAACATATTCTAAAACAACGAAATATCTTTCTTCAAATTCTCCGACATCCAAAATTTGACAGATATTTGGATGTTTCAACATTGTTAAAATCTTGATCTCGTTAAGGGCTGTCTCTTTTGTAGAAGAGTTCTTGTGGAAGAATTTGATAGCAACTTCTCTTACAAATCCCAAATCTTCATTTTGAATCTGAGCTAAGAAGACTTCTCCCTGCCCACCTTCAGCAAGTTTTTTTATGATTTTATATTTTTTTTCAAACTCAGTTTTTGTCATCACTAAACAATAAGTAATTTAAACTCATTTCCCGCATCAATTAGTATAGGTAATTCATAAGTCGCTTTATCCGTTATTTTAATTGGCTTTACAAAAGATAGATCGACATTTTCCCAAGTGCTTGTCAGGGTATATTCATTCATAACGGAACCGCTATTTCTAATCTTATCCGCCTCAGAAAATTTTAATTTGTAAACGAATGTTCCATTCGATGAATTAAAATCAATCACTGAAACCGTTGATTCAGAGGGAAACTCCATGAGGAGATGGCCTGGCTTTTTATCGTCCTTGAAAGATGAGAGCCTAGGAAAAGGGACTTTAAGAATGCAGGCCCTTAAACCAAAGCCCTTCCTCACATCATCAATCTCTTTTTGCTCAATCGTTCCATGGATTCTGCTAACCAAAATACTAAAAGGAAGAGCCTGAAAGCTTGCCTTCAAGCATAAGAATGCAGACCCTATCTGAAAATAGATGTGCCTGTGTCTTGGATCTACTTGAGAATTTCCACTCAAAATAGAAAAGTCACTTTTTAACAATTTTGGAGCTTGAAATAAACCGTTATGACTTTTGAGATGGCCACTGCCACTAATCTGTCCCTCTGTACCTGGGATATACCACTGACAGTACACATTTCTGTGAATATCGGGGTCGTAGTCTTCAATCAGTGCCCCGTCACGAGAGAAGTATTCAACTTGAACTCTATTATCTTGAACAAGATCGTCCAGATCACGATAGATTGCCCTTTGAAAAGATTCACTCTCGAAGTTTTCATCTAGAACTCTACCCACATGCTCTGCTATTTGGTTCTTATCCAATCGTCCCCACCGTCCCAAAACATCCATTAGAACTTGTATTCGATGCGACTTAGGGAATTTCCTTTTTTCTGTCATAAACTAAACCTAGTCCTTGAATCTGTCATTTTGGAAGATATGCGTAAAACTCAGACACCGTATGCATTTTATTATGCTTGTCTTTATAGAAAACTATACAGTGACACAGGAGTTGTGTCTTATCGTGGCTGAATGAATGAAGGTGGCCATATAAATGGCCATCATAGCCCGCCCCAAAGACATCTAAGAGGTTAAATACTTCTGTCTTTAGCTCTCTTGACGAATTTTCAGGAGTGAAAAATGAATAGCAGGAGCTTATGAAAAATGCACCATCTATCTTAGGGAGTTCATGCCTAGTAAGCATCTCGATCTTTGAAGTAAGAATGTTGGTCTCATTGCTAATGTGAAAGAAATTATTTTTCCTAAATTTATTTATTGAATAATTTTCGAGCCGACCTTCGTAGTAGATCGCAAGAGGCATTATAGAAATTAACGAAATGATAATTCCTGAATAGAAAAAATCGAGAAAGAAAAGTATTACAATAAATGAAGCTGTAAGTAGAATCCATCTTGTGCGGCCAGCGTCTTTAGCTGCGAATGGTATGCTGGCTCCAAAAAAATAATAGGTTTTTAGATCTTTAAGATTCTTAAAGTGAACTTCAAGCTCTTTTAAGTCTTTGTCAGAGACTGTAGCTTTTCTTTTGATGGCTTCATAATAATCAACAAACCGATAAATAATCTCTTTTGCATCTGAGGCGAAGCGACCACTAATAGGATCAGAAGATTTTAAATCATCAAGCAGTACTGATTTGTATGTATCATTATCTTTAAGAGATTTGTATTTTAATAAAACTTTTTGCTCATGCTGATATGTGGAGAACGGAAGGCTGATTTCTTCAACTCGATCGAGAGCAACATTTTCTTTATCTGTGATAAAATAAAAATATTTTCCATCAAAGAATTGATCTCCTGTTTTGTAGAGGATCTTATAAGTATCTAGTTTCATTTTCTGTCCTATTTTACACTTATCGGCCAATACCTTGTTTTCTTTATTCTGCATGACAACTATAGGTTAATTAGGTGACAGCCGTTGTCGGCTGCCTTGGGTATGATTGCCCTAGTAGCTGCTAGCAAGGAGCAAGAATAAAAACTCAGAGCAGTGAAGTAAAAAAGATAAATGTTCAATTTCCGAAACTAGTCACATCTAGAGATAGCCTAAATTCGCTCTTGGAGGGTTTAGCGCAAGATGTGGGCATGGGTACTTTTATCTCTAATGATCCTGAATATAAGATAGGCATAGTTGATAGTGGTATCTTGCTTCAAGACCAACTTTTTCAAGCCATACCGCTAGAGACTAAAGTCATTCGTTGCATATCAACAGAAAATGGCAGTGAAATTTATGTGTTTATACGAGATATAGATCTTTTTGTTAGCAAAGATCTGCAAAGGTATCTGAAAAAAATCGTTCTTGGATTTAAGGGCGAAGACTTTGCACTATATCGGGTCTTCGTGGTTCCTAGATTTATGATAGACTGAATTGCATTCAAAAAGGAAAAGAGCCAGTATTGATAGACATACAGACACTCGTAAAAACTCCCGGCTATATCTATCCTCTTCTTTTAATCATTTTTGAAGACTTCCATGTTGATCCGGAGAATTTGCACAAGATTGATAATCACAGCAGGATAAACATGAATGAAGCATCACTCCTGCGGGGGTATTTAAGACGCCACAGGCAATTAAATAAAATCTCTGACGCTTCAATAATCAGGTGATAAAGGACAAAAGAAAGTAGTCTCATAATCAATCCTTTGCTTTAGCTAAGGTTTAACTTACTCTTTAGATTTAACCCATGAATCACCTACTGAAACAAGGATGCCATTTTTATTCCAAACCATATCAAATTAAGATAAAAGATGGGCCGCAGGAATAACCAAAACGTCCCCATTATTTCAAACACAATCCTTGTCACTAATATCAATACGAAATTTTTCATCTGCTCCCCCTAAAAAGTCTGCAGAATCGCCTTCACCGTTTTCAACTTAGACCGATCCATCTTTCTAATTAGCGCCAGGCACTCTTCCAAGTCAGATGTGGGTATCTGTTCCTTTTCTTGCAAGTAGGCCGTGAATTCATCGAAGCTATATCCGTAACCATTAAGGAAAGATTTTATTAATTTCGCACTCACATCCATCCTTCCATTTTCAACATGATTAACAACTGCTTCCGATACACCAATGACTTGAGCAGCCCTCTTCATAGAAAATCTGCGGGTAGTCCTGAAATATTTAAGAACTCTCCCCTCTTTTGTTATGACCTTGATGTCTGATCTGCGATTCTTCTTTTTAATTAATTTCATAGCTCCATCCCAATTTAATCAGTGGAATGTCCTTTGAAAGATACGCACGTAGTCCCAATCGATTTAAGGCGTTAGAGCCAAAAATCGACAGAGAAACTACGCTGCGTAGTCCATAAATGTGGTGGATTCACAAAAAGTAGCACCGAAGTAGCACGCAAGTAGCACAACTCGTGTGATGTTCGGTGATGTTAAGTGATGAAGGAAGCTCTTGAACTGAATCACTCTGCAGGAGAACAAGTTAAGTAATTCAAATTAGATATTAGTACTTTCGAGAGAGCCACCACTCAACTGCTGGGTTGAGTGGTGGAGGTGGCGGGAATCGAACCCGCGTCCGAAGGACCTTCTGAGAGAGAGTACTACGTGCGTAGTTTATGAGTAAGCATAAACACTTTTTTCAGTTTTTGTAGAACTGACAAACACTCGGTGGTTTAGAGTTTCCCGACGGATCTCTTGAAGGCTTATTTTTCCGAGGTCCCCCCACGACCTCTTTACCGGCTTTTTGTTATCGGTGCCGGCCCCTCAGGTACCAATTAGTTAAAAACTAATTAAGCAGCCATTGCATATTCGTTGCCGAATAAAATTTGATCGCCTTTTTTAGTGGCCGGGCGATCAACCACTGCACGCACTCAATTCGTCTAGTCCCCCGTCGAAACCAGGGCACCCCCGAGTGAATAACTCATCTTAGCAGACTATTGGTTCTGGTCAACATGAATAAAAACGTTAAGTTGGCTCAATTTGTATATAAATTTATATACTTATCTTCAAGTAAGTACATATTAATATTGCCTTTATTTTAAATTAGTATATATTTTTAATTACTTTCTCCGATAAAGGGTTAACCTTTCAAGGAATCACCATGAAGCCGCTCTTCTTAAACGAAACCACCTTCGCCCAGATCAATCGACGTCTCGAAACTCTCCGCGCGATCAAGGACAAGACGACGATTCGTGATGGATGGATTCACTACATGCGCCAGACACTGGGCCTCACCTTGAGCGAGCTGGGTGCGCGCAGTGATCACTCTAAGCAAGGTGTCGCCCAGGCCGAGCGTCGCGAAGCCGAGGGACAAGTCAGCTTGTCGACTCTAAAGAAGATGGCCGAGGCGATGGACTGTGAATTGATCTATGCCTTTGTACCCAAGAAAGAATTGAAGACGCTCATTCACGACAAGGCGATGGAGAAAGCGCGCAAGACGTTGGGTCTGGCTGATCTGCATATGAAACTTGAGAATCAAAAAGTCGAAGGTGACGAGGAAGTGCGAGTGGAGCGCTTAGCGAAGAAATTCATCGAGCAGGGAGACATCTGGTAATGTCGCGCTTTTTTCAAAACCGCGAAGGCCAGACGCCCCTTGAAGAAGACATGCGCTTTGATCTCAAACTCAAGCACGTGCAGGATATGACTGAGCTCTATGAGCTTGAGATCGAAAACATCGCCCTTGGAATCGCCTGGTGTCAGGGCACCTCGGTGAATCACTTAGATTACGCTCAATGGATCGAACTGCATCGACGCATGTATGGCGAGGTGTGGAAGTTTGCCGGTGTGATTCGTAAGACTGAACTCAACAATCCCGACTTCCTGATGCCTTTTGAGGTGCGACCAGCACTCTTGGGCCTTGAGAAGGATCTTAAATTCTGGCTCGCTGAAAACTCCTACTCACCAAAAGAAATGCTAGCGATCTTTCATGAGCGACTGCTCACCATTCATCCGTTCAAAGATGGCAATGGCCGCTGGGCACGCGTACTGACAGAATTTATCTCCACCCGCGAGAACATCCCCACTCCCAACTGGGGTGGAGCGATCAAAGACGACGAAGAGCGCCGCCAGCACTATCTCGCCGCCATCAGGGCCGCCCGTCATGAAGCAAATTTTGAGAAACTTATCTGGGTGATGTGGAATTAAGACCAGGAGTTCACAGAGCGTTTAAGTAATTAATACTACGGCAGCGCTTTATGACTTCGCTCTTCTCTCTCTTCTGTGGTCTAAGGGTTTAAACCACTCAAGGAGTCCCCTATGAAAATCGCCCTTTTCTTCGTCTTAATGAGCACCTCACTCATGGCGCATGCTGATCGTGACTTGGCCCTCATCAACACCCACGTAAACGTGATGAAAATGTACGCTGAATTTGATTTGAGCTGCCAGACGGACTCAGATTGCGTCGTCCTACCCACCGGCCACAAGCCTTGCGGCGGTCCTTCTATGTCAGTGATTACTGCTAAGAAAAATCCTCTGTTCTCAGAGGTAAAGCGCTTGGCCCGCATCGTGACAACCGAGCAGCGTGCCTACAACCAGGCCAACAATCGCTTCTCTACTTGCTCGATCATGAGAATGCCGACACCAGTTTGTGAATCTTTGACTTGTCGTTAGTTTTAAAGCAGACGGCTCCTTATAGAGCCGTCTTGCTTTAGTCAAAAGGCAGACACTTCGCCACGATAACTGGATAAAACTCTTCAACGATTTCCCTTAATTTGAACACCATTTCTTGAGTTGCGCCTCCTATCATCTCATACTCCACTTCATTGCGTTGCTGACGACAAGCTTCTAAGTGAAGAGATAAGTCTAGATAGCTCTCTCCTAATAAAATGGGGATGAGTTTAATAGTAATAAGATGAAATCCGTTTGCACGCACTCGATAGCCATGAGATCTCACCAAAATGGTCGCTAGCTTCAAAGCTGCATTATAAGCAATTCCAAATTGCCAATCATATGAAATATCTTTGGCCGATGAATCTCTGAGATCACGTTCAACTATTTTAAAGAGTTCATTAATTTCTTGCTCACGGCTGGCCTCTCGTACGATTGACCCGCGTTTCAGTAGTTGTTCGATAGTCATTTGGGTTCCCCACTAAGGGCACTATTTCACCGGCGAGAATGCCTGTGAGAAAATAGTGCTTAGAGCGCAACCTAGACTGGAAATCCGGTAATGAGTAGAGTTTCGCATTAATCGGACGAGCTAATTTCTCTTGTGGAACGGAGATGAGTTCAACCAGAGTTCGCATCGTGATGGAACCAACAACCGCGATATCAATATCACTCTCCGCTCGCTCTTCCCCACGTGCAAACGATCCAAAAATAAAAGCACATTGTATTTTCGGATGCACCAGTGCCTGTTTTAAAATCGCCACCACTCCCACGGTTTTTTCCACCAAGGAGTTGATGTCGAGATAAAGCGGATGTTCGCGATTAGCGCGATAGTAAACGCGGTTGCCATCGATGCGGGTCATGAGAAGCTCCAGGGCCTCGAGGTGCTTGAGTTCTTTTTGTAAAGCACTCACCTGCACTACCGTATCTTTGGAGAGATCGCGCAAATAACGTTCTCGATTCTCTCCGTCAAACAAGAGTCGAAAAAGCTCAGCGCGGGCACTTGATCCTAAAATGGCT
>JBKHVI010000084.1:0-7983 GCA_046570105.1 Bacteriovoracia bacterium | reverse complement strand
GAGGAAAGATTGAGTAAAATCGATGAATTTAGAAAAAATCTAGATCAATCTAGATTGAGAGTTACAGAAGTATTCAACAATATTGGCCAAGTTCAAAAGCAGCTTCCAACAGAAATTAATGATATTGAAATTTTGGATTTTTTATCTAAAGAAGCTAAGAGTCTTAATATTCCAGAAATTGAAACATCTCCGATGCCAGAATTGCCCATGGGCTTTTATATATCAAAGCCTTATTCCATTAAGGCCAGGGGAACGTTTCTTCAATTTGTCGTATTTTTGGAGCGTATTGATGCAGCTGAGAGACTTTTTAATATTAAAAGTATAACGATTCGATCTGAGGAAGATGTTCAAAAAACACGATTTAGGGTGGTAACACTTGAGTTGATGCTAGATACCTTCAAGTTCAATAGTCGCCACACTGAAACATCTGGTGTGGAAGAAGTGTCTGAGCAAGACGCTGGAGCAAAACGACCACGTAAGAAAAGAGGCAAAAATGATGAATAGATTCATTCTTACCATCATTGGTTTTCTGCTTTCATTTGCCGCTCAAGCGCAAACAAATCGTGGCGTGAGAGATGTCTTTAAGGACAAAACTTCAATTGAGAATCCTTTCGACCTACGTGATCCATTTAAGGCTCCATTGAGTAAACGTGTATCTGAGAGAGAAGCAGACACAAGGCAGAGACCCATTGATGGCGTTTATACAAATATTGCCCCTACCGGTGAGATTGATCTCAACCGTCTTAGTATTGTGGGAGTAATTATCGGAAAAGAGAGATACGCATTAGCCAGAATTGAAGGACGCAAGGACACCATCAAGTTAATCGAAGGAGTCCAGATCGGTAGAGATCGCGCGAAATTGAAGGCAATTCATCCCGGCGGAATTATATTGGTGGAAAAACTGGTCAATGTGTATGGTGAAGAGGAATTTTTGGAGACAGTGATTCCTATTTCAAAGTAAAATTCTAATCAGTGCTTCGGTTTCATTTCAAAAGAGTGTGCAATATGAAAAATGGATTTTTCATTATTCTTTTCTCGCTAGTCTCTGTGGCGTCAGCCTGGGGGCAGTCGATCAAAACAGTCAGCTTTATCCAAGAAGGTGATGTTAGTAAACTTATCATCGAAGTTGATGGTGAAGTTTTGGCTGATCGTTTTCATGTCCAAGACGATAAACAAATCATTCTTGATCTTAAAAATGTAAAAGCCGACAAAAAAGTTCTCAGAGGTATTAACACATCAGAATTTGACGGTGCCACGGTTTATGTATCGGGATATCCAAAGCCAGGTTCACCCTCAGATATTCGCTTTGCTATTCAGTTACGAGACAATGTGCGTTCTATTTTAGATAAGAACGGAAATAAAATTGTTTTGAGCGTAGAAAATAGATTTGGCGTGTTCTCAAAGAATCGCGTTCAAGAAAGTAAGGGAAGTGTGACGGCTAAGGCTGAAGCTCAAGAGTTGAAAGACGACAATACAAAGATCAATACACCGAAGTCGACCTCGACTGAAGATATCCTGCAAAATCTAACTCTCGCGGGCCCTAAGCGCTACATTGGAAAAAAGATATCGATTTATGTAACTGAGATTCCTGTTGCTGAAATCTTGGGAATGATTGCCGATTCATCGGGCTTTAATATTATTATTGATTCCGAAGTTGCGAAGGCCCCACCATTGACACTGAGTCTTACGAATATTCCATGGGATCAAGCTCTGGATACTGTTTTGACGATTTCAAAATTGGTTGCAGAGAAAAACTCAAACATCCTTACCGTTAAAACAGTTGAGAAGGCACAGGCTGAATTCGCTGCCACAGCAAAGGCAGAAGAATTGAAGCTAGGCTTAGAGCCAACCGTAACGAAAATCTTTCCTATTAGTCATTCAAACATGAATGATCTGAAAAAAATCCTTGAGAACTACGTTAGTAAGCGCGGATCAATGGCGGAGGATCCAAGAACAAACAGCTTAATTATTCAAGAAACTGTTGGTGCAATTGAGCAAATTAAAAAAATTATTGAACTCTTAGACACTCAGACCCCACAGCTTTTAATTGAGTCAAAAATTGTTGAAGCTACGGAGTCTTACTCAAAGCGCATTGGTTTAACTAATGGGATTGGCTTTGGTTATGACCCAGTTCGACAGGGTGTGGTCGCTAATACAGGGCCAGGCTTTAGTTTCTCAACAGCGAGCCTTGGTGATGGTAACTCTGCCTTCGGTCTAAATATTGGTACATTCAAGCGTCTTACGAACCTAAACGTCGCGCTTGAGATGCTTGAAACGGAATCTAAGGTCCGCATTATTACGGCACCTAAAATTGTTACTCAAAATAAGAAAACGGCTACCATCACTAGTACGGAAACTACCAGTTTTGCGACGGTGACTGCCCAGCAAGGTGCACCACCTATTACATCCTTCGATCAAATTCCAATTGTTTTAGATCTCACAGTTACTCCGCAAGTAACTAATGAAGGATCGATTAACATGGAAGTAAAAGTAGGCAAGGGTTCATTCGGGGAAAGAGCTTCTCAAGGGGCGCCACCTAATACCACTAACCGCCAAATCACAACGAACGTTTTGGTGGATAATGGATCAACCGTTGTATTGGGTGGCTTGTACAATACGCTTAGCTCTGAAAGTCATTCAGGTATTCCATTTCTTAAAGAGCTTCCGTTAATTGGATGGTTGTTCAGAACACCCCACAATCCCTCGACTCTTAGAAATGAGTTGTTAATTTTCCTCACTCCACGAATCATTAACCAAGAGGAAGCGGGTCTAATTGATAGATCTGCAGACTCTTCTGCAAAAATGTAGGTTGAGACTTTGGCGATTCGGAAACCAGCATCGGCGCTGCTAAGTAAGTACTTAGCACAATATCGGCGTGAGCCGGGATCGCGTGTTTTTGCCCCATTGGCAGAATCCTATCGTAAGCTTGGGATGATTGATGAAGCCCTTAAAATTCTCAAAGAGGGAATACGTCGTCATCCTACTTATGTCTTGGGATATTTAGTACTTGCCCAGTGCTATCACGATCAAAAGAAGAATGAAGCTGCCTACCAAACACTTCAACCATTAACAGCACAGAATAGAGATAACCCAGGTTTACAAAAACTTTTTGCCCAAGTTTGCTTAGAACTCGGTCAACTTGATGAAGCCTTAGAAACCTATAAGTATCTTTTATTTTTAAATCCTCGTGATAAGCATTTCGCGCAGCAGGTGAAGGTGCTCGAGGATGATCTGCAAAAACGCACAATCATTAAGCCTCAGGGCCTGATCGTAAAATCTCCGAAACCTACGAAAGATTTTTCATCTGATGAGGGTGATTGGGCCATGGTGGATTTCGCTCAGAAGAATGCCAATGTCACAGAGGCCGCTATTACTGATGAAGATCAATGGACAATGGATCCGCCACCAATAAAAGGTACAAAAAATATCATCGGCAATGAAGATGATTGGCAGATTATGTCTCGCTCAATCGATGATGATTACTTTAGTGATGATGAAGTAACACCTGAAGACGCCGAAGCACCTATACACGATGATGGAATTCCGCTGGCATCACATACTCTCGTCGATCTGTATCTTGCGCAAAATCATATCGAGCCTGCCATAGATCTATTAGAGAGTTTTGTGCGCATTAATCCACGCGATGAACGTTCGGTTCAACGTTTGAATGAATTAAAGAATAATGGCCAGACCTCCTCACTTCCAGAAAATGATGGTCACGATGAAATTATGCGGATAATTGAAGACCAAGTTCATGCGCCGGATACAGTTAAAATGGAAAGAGCCCTCAAATTATTTTTGCAGCAGGTTCAGTTGACTGCTGATGAGCGAAGAAGCCATGGCTAATTTTCTTATTATTAACGGTCCAAATCTCAATATGCTTGGAAAGCGAGAACCAGAAATTTATGGTTCGTTGAGTCTTCAAGATATCGAAAAATACACTTCTGAGAAGTTAAAAGGCACGGCTGCGAAGTTAGAATGGTTTCAATCAAACCTAGAAGGCGAGTTGGTTGAAAGGCTACAAAATGCCGCGTCGCAAAGTTTTACTGCTATAATTATCAATCCAGGTGGCTATGCACATACGTCTGTGGCTATTCATGACGCGATAAAAATCCTGCAAATTCCAGTGATTGAGGTTCATCTTTCACATGTCTATCGGAGAGAAGGGTTCCGACAGACTTTATTGACGGCAAAAGCCTGCATGGCCATAATGAGCGGGCTCGGAAAAGACGCCTATTGGCTTGCCGTTCAGTCGCAACTCTAAAAGGAAGCCCTTCATGTACCAAACAACTGATTTCAGAAAAGGTCTCAAAATTGAGCTCGAGGGAAAACCTTATCTCATTGTTGAGTTCCAACACGTTAACCCAGGTAAAGGATCAGCGTTTGTTCGCACGCGCTTGAGAAATCTTGAAACCAATCAAGTCATCGAAAAAACATTCAAGGCCGGTGTTGAAACTGCCGGACGTCCTGATATGGAAGAGCGTGAAATGGAGTTCAACTATTCAGATATGGATGGTTTTAATTTCATGGAGCAATCAACATTTGAAATGATCCATCTCTCTAATGAGCAAGTGGGTGATTACAAATATTACCTTCAAGAAGGTATTAAGGTTTTTGTTCTTTATTATAATGGTCGCCCCATTGCGATTGAAGTTCCAAATTTTGTTGTTCTTAAAGTTGTAAGCACAGATCCAGGACTAAAAGGTGATACAGCTTCAGGTGGTAGCAAAAAAGCCATTATGGATACTGGTCTTCAAGTTAACGTTCCTCTCTTTATTAAAGAAGGTGAGACATTGAAGATAGATACGCGCACCGGCGAATACATCGAAAGAGCAAAGGCTTAACTATGGCAATCGATATGAAAGGTCTCAAAGAGTTCGTAAAACTTGCTAAAGATGCAGGTGCTACTGAGCTAGTTTACGAGACAAAAACAGTAAAACTCAAAGTTGATTTTGGAAAAACATCAGGACCTGTGATGATGCATGCAGCTCCTGCGGCCGCACCAGTTGTCACACAAGCAGCAGCGCCTGTAGTGAGTTCAGCTCCTTCTAAAGTTGCGACGAACGATACTAATTTTCACGTAGTAAAATCTCCTTTCGTGGGGACTTTCTATGCAGCTCCAGGACCTGGAAAACCGATCTACGCAAAAGTTGGCGATAAAGTAAAAGTTGGCCAGCCCCTCTGTGTTCTTGAAGCTATGAAAATCATGAATGAAATTGATGCAGACGCGGCAGGTGAAATCGTCGAAATCTGTGTTGAAAATGAGAGTTTAGTCGAGTTCGGACAACCGCTCTTTAAAATTCGTCGCGCATGAACTCACATATCAAGCCGTTTAAAAAAGTACTCATCGCTAACCGCGGTGAAATTGCAGTCCGTATTATTCGCTCTTGTCGTGAGCTTGGAATTGAAACGGTGAGTGTTCACTCAACGGCAGACGAAGATAGTTTGCATGTAAAAATGGCTGATGAGTCCGTTTGTATTGGCCCAGCTAAAAGTGCACAAAGTTACTTGAACGTTCCACAAATTCTTTCCGCTGCCGAAATTACCGGTGCAGATGCCATCCATCCTGGTTATGGATTTCTCTCGGAAGATGATGAATTTTCTGAGATGTGCGCGAAGTGGGGAGTAACATTTATTGGTCCTTCACCTGAATGCGTGCGCAAAATGGGTGATAAAATTGAATCGAAAATTCTAGCTCGTGAAGCAGGGGTTCCAACATTGGAACCAATTTATGTGAAAGGTCAGTCGATTCAAGAGATCACTGCTGCAGCTGAAAAGATGGGGTATCCCATCTTGATTAAAGCCTCTGCCGGTGGTGGTGGTCGCGGAATGAAGCGTATTGAATCGTCAGCAGAATTGCCTGATACGCTGGCCCGACTCGAAGCTGAGGCTAAAAGTGCTTTCGGTGACGGCACTCTCTTTATCGAAAAATATATTCAAAATCCTCGTCATATTGAAATTCAAATCCTTGCTGATAAGCACGGAACAGTTCTGCATTTAGGCGAACGTGATTGCACAATTCAACGTCGCTTTCAGAAAATTCTGGAAGAAAGTCCATCGCCTGTTCTCCCGGAAAAAACTCGCAAAGAAATGTGCGATGCTTCGATTCGTTTGGCTAAATTAGTTAAGTACGACTCAGTTGGTACTGTTGAATATCTCTATGATCAAGACGATGGAAAATTTTATTTCATGGAAATGAATACTCGAATTCAGGTCGAGCATCCGGTTACAGAACAGCGTACAGGTCTAGATCTAATTGCTGAACAAATCCGCTCTGCCATGGGGCACAAGCTTGATATCCGACAAGAAGACATTACTTTTCGCGGTCACGTCATCGAATTTAGAATAAATGCAGAAGATGGCCGCACTGGAATGCCCTCACCTGGTAAAATTTCACACTATCACCGACCAGGCGGGTTGGGTGTACGTTCCGATGACTTCATTTATACAGGTTATACTGTACCACCGTACTACGATTCTATGGTTTCAAAGATCATTGTGACGGCAGATTCGCGTGAAAAATGCATAGCTCGCGGAATGAGAGCGCTCACTGAAATCGTTGTGTCTGGTATTCAAACAAACATCGATTTGCATAAGAAAATTCTCACTGATGAGAGCTTTGTTACGAACCGTTATTCAACGAATTTTCTCACGAAATTACTCGAATAAAGTATAATGAATTCAGGATGTTGTACAACCCCAGGAGGGGGTTATCATGAATCATTACGAGCAAGGCCTTGCTGCTTTTCACGCGCGCCAATTTCTTGAAGCTCAAGTCCATTTTGAGCGTGCCACAAATGAAATCAAACCTGAAGACGAAGCAGAATACGGTCGCTACTTGTTTGAGTGTGCGAAAGTTTTAAAGCCAGAAACTTGCTGGATCAAACTACGTGACGTGCTGGAAAAGTACAGCAAGCAACAAAACTGGAATGAACTTTTAAGAGTATTAGAAAAAGAAGAAAAAGTTGTTCCGGAAAATCATCGTGAGTTCATCTATAGAAATCGCGCTCAAGCTCATTTCATAAGCGGTGCCCTAGAGCTTTCACGCGAGAACGCCATAAAGCATGTAGATCTATTGCTTAAGAAAAAGATCTATCACCAGCTTGCTGTTTATACAGAAACTTATCGCAAGTGGTTTCCTTATATGGCCTATTTTGTATTTTTTAAGATTGAGGCCCATTTAGGATTAGCTCAATATCAACAAACTAGCGCGTGCATCCAGGATCTCATTGAGATGCTTCATCGCAGATGGGGAAAGTTAGAAGATAATCAGCATGCTTCAAAACATAAGCTCGTTGAGACTGCTTACGAATCTATTCAAAATCAAGAACAAGTCGTTGGCGAACTAGTATTGCAGGGACACTATCTTTACTTGCATTCATTGCTACTTCAGCAACAATTCTTAACAAAAGATGATTGGAAGAAAGTTTTAGAGTTATTGGTTTATGAGGACAGTTGGAGAAACTTAAAGTTAGCTCTCGAGCTTTCACTTGCTCAAAAAGAAGAAGAGATTGCTCTTGGCATTCTTAAGCATATGAAGAGTAAAAAAGGTTTTTCGGTAGTTAAGCTGACGAAATACGATCCTGCACTTAAGTCATGGGCGATCGTTAAAAAAGATGAAAGCTCTGGCTCAACAAATCTTGCTCCAGTGCTATCACTTGAGGATCTAAAGCTTGATGAGACGACAGAAAAGATTTTTGAGCAATCTGACCAACCGGAATTACTTGCAGATGATGAGGATGAACAAAAGTCGATTGAATTAAATGCAATAAAGCAGCTTAGTATAAACGCGCCAGGCTGGGAGAGTTTGTTAGATATCTTGATCGCTTATAAAACACTCGGCTTCAAGCGTGTTGTTGCTTATTTAATTCTCGAAGCAGAGAAAATGGACTCAGCACCAGCTAGCTTTAAAAAGAAAATTTCCTATATGAAAGTAGTCCATTCGTTGGATTGTAATCAGCGATACCTTGCGCTGTCGATCAT
>JBKHVI010000083.1:0-8300 GCA_046570105.1 Bacteriovoracia bacterium | reverse complement strand
GGAATTTCTCAAAACCAGCGACATCTTCCCCCACCCAACTTTGAACGGCCCCTTTCTGCTGATAGGCCAGAAGCTTCTCGTTAAATTGCATAATGCCACGCGGGCGATTAATCACGCGCACACCCTTCTTCTCCCACTGATCGAGAATCCAAAGATAGCGCAAGTAGCGTCCATCAAATGGCGGATCAAGACGCATATGAAGTGTGTCGCCTGGATGGAGCGCAATCATCTCTTCGCCTGCGAGAGTAAAAGCACTTAAATAAGCGCCATTATGCTGGCCTTGAAACTTATGCACGCGCAAAGCCGTCGCTTGATTGCCCCAGGCGAGATCTTTTTCAAAAAGAAGATAACAAGCAACTCCCTTCTCTTGCATAGTAAGCGCCAGCAAAAGAGTAGAGTCTTTTTTGAAGTTTAATTTCTCAAGTGGATCGATATAAAAAATATGTCTCATACTTTTAATTGCAACCGCAGATAGTCGGTAAACTCAATCTTGCGATCACCCTTTTCCCATTCATTATACCACGCTCTCACTTGCGCCAAAAACTCGCGCAAAGGAAGTTGTTTTTGTAAGGCTAATTCTTTTAAAACATCTTGCTCATCTTGATAGGTCATAAACGCCGCCAAACGCGCCTGATTCCATTTCTCTTCTTGATCAGGACAATCTTCTTGATCGCGCAACTGTTTCATACAGACATCACGCAACAGCGGCAGAATCAATTCTCTGACAAAACGGCCCGTCATCATATTGGCGCGCTCAGGCGTCAAATGCGGTTTCATCTTTTCAAACTCACCCATCAACTCACGCGTGATCTGCACCAGTTTTTCATCAAAAACTTTTCCAACTTCTGCATCCGCGCGATACTTGGCCAACAAGGGATTGCCCGCGAAATACTCATTTATTAACTGATCGGCAAAATAGCTCGCCATATTTTCATTCAAGTCCACCTGGTCTTTCACAAAAAACAGCGTATGAAACATCTCGTGAAAAACTAATTCAACGAGTTCCACTTCATCATATTCAAAAAAAGAACTTAAAATCCTGTCTTCAAAATAACCCAGCGTAGAATAGGCATAAACCGGACGCTTCCAGGTCACGAGCCCCTGCTCATTTAGATCAGACGCAAACTCTTCAGCGTCTTCTTCATCATAGAAACCTAAATAGGGCACTGAGCCCACGATAGGAAACTTATGCTCCACCGCTTTGATCTCATCCGGGCGCGAAGCAATCACCAAATAAGACACGGCCTTCGATTTTAAAAAAGTGGTCTGAGTGTAGATGCCTTGTGAAGGGTGTGAGAAATAGTGCTCGAAATATTTTTTGGCGTCTTCGATCAAACGGATTTTGAATTTGACCTCATCACTCACCTTCGGGTCTTTGAGCACCTTCTCATTCTCAACGCTGCTCCATTGAATTTTAAGTTGCCCCACGCCCTGCTTAAGCAGATAGCTTGGTGTCGAGCAGCCCATTAAAAAAATTAAGAGAAGAAAGCGCATGAGACAATGTTAACTCGACTTACGAGTGACGACAAACGTCCCGACTCCAATCATGACTAAACTAGCAGGTATTTTGATAAAAAGTGCCGGGCGTGGTCGCGCCCAAATGAACCCTAGACTCGCAAGCAGCATCAGCGAGCACATGATCTTAGCACGCGGGCGAATAACACGACGCACGCGCCAGTCTTCCATCGCTGCCCCGAAGACCGGCATGGCGAGAAGCCAGGCATGAAAGCGCGGGCTAGATTTATTAAAACACACACCCGCGAGTAATAAAAAAGGAGTGGTGGGAAGAATCGGTAAGAACGCACCGATCACACCAATGACGAAAAATATCCAGCCAAAAACAAAAAGAATGGGTCTAAGCATGTTGCGGCGGACGTTTGCCGTGAACTGTCTTCAAAACACCTTGGCATGAAAACGCCGTCGCCGATGTGATCTCTACATCCACCCAGTGCCAAAGATAATCAAATTCTTGAGCAGGTGGATCAAAATGCACCAAACGATTACAAGACGTGCGACCAGTCCACTTAGTCTGACCTTTGAAGCTACCCTTCTCAACGACAAGCATTTGATAAGTGCGGCCTTCCATTTTTTTACGAATGGCTTCCTGCACTTCTTCCTGCACATCCATGACTTCGCGCAAACGACGACCACGAATATCATCGGTGATCACATCATCCATACGAGCGGCCTTCGTGCCTTTGCGAGAGCTATAAGCATAGGCATAAACGAAATCGAATTGAGCAAGACGCAGAAGCTTCAAAGTATCTTGATGCTCTTCTTCCGTCTCATTCGGAAAGCCCGCGATGATGTCTGACGTGATCACCATTTCAGGATTGGCTTTACGCATTTTTTCGATCAAACCAAGATAATGCTCGACTGAATATTCACGCAACATGCGCTGAAGAACTGAGTTTGATCCAGACTGCACCGGTAAGTGCAAATGATTAGCCAGCTTCTTCAATGTACCGTGAGCGGCAACTAACTCATCTGACACATCATAGGGGTGACTGGTGGTATAACGAACGAGCTCTAAGCCTTTGATCTCTTCTAGCGCGAATAACAATTGCGCAAGTGATTCGCCGTTATCTTTACCGTAGGAATTTACGTTTTGACCCAAGAGCGTGACCTCTTGAACTCCAGAGTGCTCCACTAAACGGCGCACATCTTTCACCACTTCATCCAAGCGCCGTGACTTCTCACGGCCGCGGGTGAAAGGAACGATACAGTAGCTACAAAACTTATCGCAGCCTTTGATGATATTCACAAAGGCTTGCGGAGATCCGTGTGTGATCTTCGTTTCAATCGAATAGTTCTCAGATCTATCCCAAGTCGTGACAGCAAACTTACGATCGCCGGCATAGGCGCGATAAACCATCTCGCCGATGTTGTCGATAACGTCCGTGCCAAATGCAAAATCGAGCTGCTTATATTTTTTAACGAGCTCTTTGCCTTCCGTCTGCGCGATACATCCGCCGGCAGCCACCACCACATCTTTTTGTTTCAGATGTTTCGTTTCGCCTAGGTGCGAATAAAACTTCTGATTTGCAAGATCACGAATGGCGCAGGTGTTAAACAACAGAAGATCAGCTTCTTCTTGTTTGTCTGTGGCGGTGAAATTGAGTTTTTCCAAGTGAGAAAGAATACGTTCGCTATCATGATAGTTCATCTGACACCCGTAGGTGCGCATCCAAACTTTACGAGCAGGGAAATCGAGCTCCCCCACTCTGATGACAGGCGTGTTTTCCATAGGAGAGAGGATATACCTTTAAAGCCTCTATGCGACAAGGGCCAGATGCATTTTTATTATAATGATTTCAATCGCTTACGTATTAAAACTAATGCTAAATCATAAATAGGAATGAGATCACGAATGAGGTTAAGTCGTACTCATCTTTGCAATGTCTACCGTTTTAATCTTTCCAACCGTTATGACTTAGTCTGTAAAAGTTTTCCTTAGAACTCGTATCACATCTGCTTTTTTCAATTTCTTATCACCTGTAATGGCTTGCATCGCAATTTCGGTAACATTTTGAGAAATCTCTTCTAATACAACTTCAAAGTCTGTTCTTGCATAACCCGTGAGCTCAAACTTTACTTTTCCATCAAGTAGTTTGGATATTCGGACTATGTCGTTTCTATGTTTATCACTTTTTTTCGTATCCTCTTTACGCTCGCGGATTTCTCTAAACGCTCGCGCCTTCAAACAGACTTGCCCAATTGGGTTAAGAATTGAAAAACGTTCTCCGACCTGAATATTTTTCTTAATTATATTGAAATATAGATCATCGAGAAGAATCGCGGAAATTTTTCGGCCTTCCGTTTTATTTACTGGGACAATATACTGGCCACTTTTTAACTGAATTTGCGTTTCATTATTCGAAAAAAACTCAAGTTCTTCCGGAAAAAGGTCATTGGTGGGTTCCAGAAATCTATAATATTTTGGGCTTTCTTCTGAAGCCTCTTTTGTCTTATATCCCCCATCTTCGACATACTGAGATAGGTGATTAGTAAAATCATCTGAGGCTAGCGTCAACAGTACAATATCAAGATCAGTTGTTTTACGAAATTTCTGTTTGTCATCGTCCATTAATACGCTTAATCCTGCTCCACCAATAAGCACAAAACTAGATCGGTAATCTTTGAAATATTCATTGAAATGCTCTAGGCCCTTGGGCTTCGCCATAACTACAACTCCAATCCGTGAAGAGATAACATCTCTTCAAGTGCAATCTGGACCCTTTCATCACTGTTATTCTTTAATGCAAAATACAGCTCAATAGAATTTAAACACTTATTACCACGCTTAATCTCGCAGAAGAGTTCAGGTGGCTCCTTTAGAACATCAATTATAAATTTAGGTTGTTCAAATGTACCTAGCTTCTTAGATTTTTTATCAAAACTAAATTTTTCTAAACCTCCAGAAGTCATCGCTATATGATAGATATCTGGTGGAGCTAGGGTGCTGTAAAAGCTCAAAGCTGTTTCCCCTGCTAAGATATGATTTTCATCCTGATGCCCTGATTCTGCGATCAACCTTTTGTAAAATTTTGCAACAGTCGTTATTTTTAATTTTTGCCAAACTGTCTGCTTAGCATGGAAACGAAATTCTCGATTAGGCCCTCTTCCTCTCGTCTCAATAAATCCATTGCTGATAAGTCCATTGATTCCATCTGCAACTTTACTCATTACTGGCTTATAAAAATTTAACTCCAGCTCATGCTTAACTCGAGTAACATTTGTCCAATCTTGCAAAAAATTTACTCCAACCAAAAACCCCGCCAAGAGTTTAAGTTCAAATGGAGAGACTTCTTCTCTCATATCCTTCATTTGCACCCTTTCAATGTCTTTGAATTCAGAAATTTTTAAACCTAACCCCGGTGCGAATAGTGTATGACCTTTCACCAAGTACGGAATATTCATACGAGCTAAAAGGGGCCTGAACTTTTTTGGCAAATCATCGGCGACTATTAATGCAAATGATCCTAATCTTTTTTGAACTTGTTTTTGGATATTAACAACCTGGTCAAATTCTAAATCCTCAGCAGGTACAATAAAAAAAACATCCTTTAGTTCGTATTCACCAAATTTATAAATTCGACATGATGACTTTAGCCACAATGGAAATGCATCCATCACCAGTGGTAATACACTTGCCTGGGGGTTACCTAAAATTAACTGAATTATTTTATCGTCAGTGCTCATAGTTCAACAATATCATGCTTTTACTTTCTATGAATTTTATTTTTGAATTTAAAAGGAAATGCCATTGATAAAACATAAATGCCTAATATTATTTATAATTTCACTAATATGTTGCAACACGAGAATGTGACAGCTAGTCGAACCCTAGTGTTATCGAGAACTTAGGCGGTACCCAAAAGTGTACTTTAACTTTTCGGCGGGGGCGTCTTAACGAAAAAGAACTAGGCCATACCAAATAAGAGAAAGAGTGCCCCCAACGACGACCAAACCGCTGTAGCTCAAGAACAAAACTGGAAAAAACAGCTTCATAACCGTCTTTACCTTCGTCTCGCTCGTCCTTTTGCAATCATGATACTTCTGCTTCACGACAGGATAAAAGTGACGAATAAAAATTGTGCCGAACATGAGATTATACAAACCATGAAACAGGGCCGCGTTGGGCAAATAATCTTCAAAGACCAGGCTCAACACCCAGTTTCCAACAAAAAATAAAGCAAAGAGTATATCCATTACTTTCTCAATTCTCTGAATGCTTTTTGGTCGTCACAAGTTCTAGATACTCCCCGCTTCTCTGCCAACCCGCTAACTGCCAAAGCCCTGGCAGAGGCACAATAAGAATTAAAAAACCAAAGTACCAGGCCATCAAATCCTGCTTTATCAATTGCCATCCCAGGATAGCGACAAGAATGAGAAGCAAAGAATTACCAATTCCAACAATGAGATATTTCTTGGTATGACGATGCTCTTGCCCGCACTGTCCGCATTTAATCGTTAGCCCAATTAAACGCGGCTTCAACTTTCCTTTGCAGGCTAAACACTCCCAAGTGCCATCTTTTGTTCTACGATTTAAAACAAGATACCACATTCCAAAACCTTTTAGTTATTTGGAGCAAGCAGTCTTCAATAATTATTTCTCAAAACATTTATTTCTAAGCATTTCTTATCTGCATAAAATTACTTTTATAAACCTAAAATACACTTCGCCTCTTCTTCGATATTGCCTAAGATAATCTTAGGAACGAAGAATAATTTATCTCTAATTAAAACCTGTGTTCGATTCTTATCTAATTGAATAAATTTTATCTTCAAAAACTTAAACCTGTGCTTCTTGTTGAAGCAGGCACTATCCTCAGAAACATAAACATGAAACGTATCTTGAACCACTTTCTTTACTATCGCTCTTGAATTTAATCTTTTCCTTGCTTCCTCAATTGATTCATCAAGTTCGATTAAACAACTCCCCTTAAGACTCAATGTTAAATCTGAAGGGTATTGAACATCTGGATCTCTCTTGTTCAAAAAATAAAATAATGGATATGCAACTATTCCAACTATTGGTACGTATGGGAAAAAATTATGCAAAAATCTTGTGATAAATCCTATATAAATATCAAAAGACCACCCTTTACTGACACATTCTTTTAGTGCGATTACTGGTAGCACCATAATTATCCCAATCATAAACATGATCACACTACGAAAAACATCCATACTTAATAATTTTATTTTATTTAATTGAAGTAGAGTCATTCTCAATCCTAGTTTAGGCGCAATACGATGATCTCTAAGTAGTAAGTATAAAGATATGTGATGGTACTTCTTCTTGATTTAAGTCTTTAGCTAAATACTTACAATGAACCATTACATCACCACATCTTTATCGCTTGAAAGATTCCAGCGATTGAAATTAGCATAAAGAGAATTGCAGCCCCTTCCCAACCAAGTTCATGAAAAGAATTAAAAAAGTACGAAATGAAACTTTGAGATTCTGTTTTATTGGCTTTCAATTCTTCATAAACCTTCCAACAGCAAAATCCGGCGAGAAAAATACTTAATACGGTAAATAGAACGACTATTAGTAGCTTCAGAATCTAGGCCTTATTTAAGGAACATTTTTTTGCCAACCCGGGCTCTGTCGAAAGGAAGTGGAGAAGTTTCTCAAAAGTCTTCTCAGACTCTTCAGTCACATGGGAATTAAGTAGAACAGAAAAATTTTTCTTCATGAGAGCAGGATAGTTTTTTTGACCAGATTCATTGCATCCACTTAGTCTCGCGAAGGTCATAGCGTACTCTCCGCTCCCCTTCGCAAAATTATCGAGCATCTTATCAAAGTTTGCCGCATAAAAGACTTTGCGATCGTGCTCAGCTTTTCCGATCATAGCGCACGGACCGGTCGAAGAAACATAACTTGTTGTTGATAAAAAAAGCCCCCCTCCGTTTCCAACTCCCGTAGCTCTTCTGCATTTAAGATAGTCATATGCATACGCGTTCCCCGCGATTAAAATTGAGACACATACCAAGAATAAAACCTTGAACGATTCTCGAACTAACTTCATAGGCTCTTACCCTTATCGCAGCTTGAATTATCCTTAATTGCTAGATACTGATCATCCACATGCTTTAAAGCTAATTCAGCGTAGTTTTTTCTTAGTCCTGCTAGACCTACTTTACATCCCAATATGCGTTCAAAACTTGCGAGATAGTCGCCTCTACTTTTAGCTATATCTTCTAAAATTTTATCCTGGTTGAAAGCGTAAAAATGCTGCGCTTGTTCTTCTTTGCTCATACTTATCGCAGAGCAAGCGCCTGTAGATGAGGAATATTGGCTTGTTCCAGTGAAAACAGGAACACCAAAATGATACCACCTATAGAGAAATTTCCAACATTGTTTGCCATTAAAAGCATATGTATGTTCGATACCAAAAATGAGTACACCAACCAAGCCTAAAACCTTAATCATAAAATCCTCGAAGTACGAGTCATGGAGCTATCCATTTATTATGAATGAAATAAAAGAAGTTACAACTTAAGACAATCTCTAGAGGTAACGACTCTCACACGCCTTCATGAGGCTTTCAGTGAGGCGAATGAATTCATCTAAGACAGGCGGCTTGAGGCCTTTGAAGCGCGCTTCAAGCGCAGGAGTGCGGCTAGAGCCGGCCCCAAGGTTCTTGTCATCAAAAATAACCACGCCTAAGGAGCCTTCGGAATCGAAACCGGCAGTGATGTCGAGATTGAAAATAACGGCGCGAAAAAGTGGCAGAGCTTGTTCGTCTTTTTTGCCGATAAAGACTGAGGCCTGAACGAGTTTTGAATGA
>JBKHVI010000082.1:0-8341 GCA_046570105.1 Bacteriovoracia bacterium | reverse complement strand
GAAGGCACGACTGATTTTACCTATGACAAACAAGGCAATTTGATCACGGCCAAAAACGACAAAGGTAAGGCCGTTCTTTTGGTTTACGATACCAAAGGTAAGATCACTAAGATGGTTGATGACGATAAGAAAACCAATCAACGTCGCACACTCTCTTTCCAATACAACGCCCTCGGGAAACCAGTGGTGATTGAGATGGAGAAAGTCGGCAAAATTAACGTGGCCTATGACAACTACGGTGAGATCAAGAAAGTTGAATCTGATGCCGGCCATAAGATGGCACTTCAGGTTACACAGGCTTTCCAGAACTTACTGGCGATTGTTAAGCCAGCGGGCGTAAACCTCAATATGTAAGTGCCACGAAAAGTGGGCACTTATTGGGAAAAAAAGACCCTGTTTAAGTAAATTTGGTGCTGGTCCGATACGGGTGTAGAATGGTTAGAGAGTGAAGGAGAAACTCATGAAATTGACAATTTTTGCAGCACTTTTGATGATGTCACTAGCAGCTTTCGCCGAAGGCGAGAATGCAAGTGGTAACGTAACGGGTCCAGATTGTGAGGGGGCTGTCGCTGATAGTAGCGGAGTTAAGCCTGACACAACTACGGCATCAGGCGATACTTCTTCTAAGCCTGCAGCTGGAGCTACTGGTAAATAAAGGCAACATCCTCAAGCCCTCTCTTCGGAGAGGGCTTTTTTTTGTCTTTTTTCTCAACACCCCCTCATAAAGTGTCTAAGTTTTCGACAGTCTTCCACCAAGAATTAAGTCCTTAGGGTGCGTCCTCTTTGGCACGGGCCATGCATTGAAGTGAGCAAAGGGAAACGAAACTAGGGAGAACACTTATGAAAACTTTATTGGCCATTATGCTTTTGACTCTATCTGTATCAACTGCTTTTGCAGGCGAAAGCCAGTCAGCTGAGGATTGTGAAGCCACACGCCACAGTGACGAGCGTAATACGAAAGAGACTAAAGAGAAGACTGAGAGCAAAGACAAAGGTGAAGGCGCAGTCAGCGCATAAACCACAATTAAATGTACTCAAAGGCGGATCCCATAGTGGATCCGCTTTTTTTTAGACACTGTTGAGAGATTTGACAGGTTTTCCAGTGCAACCCATCGATATTACAAGACGTACTTTGGCATGAAGGTTGCTTATTAGTTAGGTAAGACAGAACAACAAACCAGGGGATTAACATGAAAACACTTATCGCTATCTTGATCGCTTTTAGCTCAGTTGCTGCTTTTGCTGTTGAAACAGAATCAAAATGTGGCCAAGTTGATGACAGTGTCGAGCGCTCGACTGCAAAGTCAGACTCAACACCTAAGTCAGAAGAGAAGACTGGTACAGCAGCTGCTCAGTAATTAGCGACTGTAATTCTTAATAAGATTATTCAGCTCTTTTTTCTCGGCCTCGGAAAGACTTTCTTCCGGGGCCTTGAAGTTTTTAGGAACAAGATTTCGTGCTGATTGGGCTGCTGGAAGAGTGTTATTGAATAACTGCTTTCCTACTGAACGCGTACCTTCATATCCCTTACCAAAAGCTCCCTCTACCAGACCCTGTAATCCTCGCGTGGCTGGAGAAGTGAGTTCATGCAGGTGAGAGAAGATAGGGCGATCACTAATTTCAATCGAGAGCAGCAGGTAGGTGGCCGCAAAAACGGCCAGGGACATTATCAATTTTTTCATTGAAGAGCTCCCAGAGTCACCTCGACTCGACAGCGACATTTTCCATCTAAGAGTGACAGGATGTAATCATGGCCTTTAATCGGAGAAGGCGTCTTGTTATCGATAATATGGGGTGGGGCGAGCATGA
The DNA here is from genome assembly GCA_046570105.1 of Bacteriovoracia bacterium. Classification (GTDB taxonomy): domain Bacteria; phylum Bdellovibrionota; class Bacteriovoracia; order Bacteriovoracales; family Bacteriovoracaceae; genus UBA6144. Next base: position 6,532 of record JBKHVI010000082.1, on the reverse strand, counting down.
TCTTACCGTCGATTTTATCGGCCAATTCACTAAGGGTCATTCCGGCCAAGATATTAGCTGCTTCACCGATCACACCGCGAGCATAGGCGCGCTCATTGGGACGGAGCTTTTCAATACACAGATCACTCCAGATGAGAAGTTCACCAGAGGCCTTGCCAACAAAGGGAATGCGAACCTGCAAATAGGAAGTGAAACTACCCTGGATCTCTTCCGCACGGGTGAGATGGGTGTTGCCAAAGATGGGGACATGTTGAGGAAAAAGTGAAGTAACTTGATCGATAGTGGCTTCCATACTTACTCCTTACCAAGTGTCGTTAGAAACTTTTCAACTGCTTCCTTGAGTTGAACCGAATCGATGGGCTTTCTTATAAAGTCGATAGCGCCGGCAGCAATAGATTCCAAAACTACTTGCTCATGGTGAAGTGATGAAATCATCATCACGCCAATTTGAGAAAAGTTTTGCGATATTTTTTCAGCGAGTTCAATCCCAGAAATATTTGGCATCACGATATCGGTTAGGACGAGGTGAGGCTTTTTCTCACGAATTTGTTTGATAGCTTCTTCTGCATTGCCAGCTTCACCTGCAACGGTAAATCCTAACTGAGTTAAGAGTGATGAGATTTGAGCACGGGCAAAATCAGAATCATCTACAACAAGTAGGCGATAATTTTTGAAGGGAGTAGGAGTATTCATTCATAAAGGATAACAAAAGCTGTAGCTGTGAGCAAAAAAAGAAGGGCCCCGGAGGGCCCATCATCTTCAGGCGGCCACTTGTCCGTCCTTCTTGCGTCGAGAGTGAGTGGGTTTCTCAACTTGAGGTTTCCACTCAACTAAGGCGAGCGCAAGCACTTCTTGAATATTCTTAACTGGAATGAAATTTAACTTCTTACGATGCTGCTCAGGAATGTCCAAAAGATCTTTTTGGTTCTTCCACGGAATGATGATGGTCTCAATTCCAGCGCGCATCGCTGCGAGAGCTTTCTCTTTAATGCCTCCCACTGGAAGCACTTTGCCCGTCAGAGTGATTTCACCAGTCATGGCGATATCTTTACTGATGGCGGTTTTGGTCAGAAGAGAAACGATGACAGTAGCGAGCGTAATACCTGCTGAAGGACCATCTTTTGGAATGGCGCCGGCCGGAAGGTGGACGTGCACTTCATGCTTTTCAAAGAAGTCTTCATCAATGCCCAAAGCTTCTGCGTTTGAGCGGATAAAGCCCATCGCTGCCTGAGCACTTTCTTTCATCACTTCACCTAGCTGGCCCGTGAGTGTGATGCCTCGACCTTTCATCTTAGTCGCTTCGATTTTGAGAATTTCTCCACCGGCGGCTGTCCAGGCAAGGCCCGTCGCTACACCGATTTCGTCAAACTCGTTGATTTCTTCGTGACCGTAAGGTGCTGGCCCCAAAAGCTCCTCAACCGTAGCTGAGAAGATATGAGTTTTAGCGTGCTGACCGCTCGCGATTTTCTTAGCCACTTTGCGACAAAGCGAACCGATCTGGCGTTCGAGGTTACGAAGACCAGCTTCACGAGTAAATCCATTGATGACGGTTTCTACACCTTCGTCAGTGAATTCGATATGCTCGTTTGTTATGCCGTTCTCATCCATCTGTTTTGGAATCAGATATTTTTTAGAGATCTGAACTTTTTCTTCGTGAGAGTAGCCGCTCAAGTTGATAATTTCCATACGATCGCGCAATGGACCTGGGATATTCTCAAGCATGTTGGCAGTCGCAATGAACATGACATTTGAAAGATCAAATGGAACGTTCAAATAGTTATCGCGGAAAGAATAGTTTTGTTCTGGATCGAGTACTTCCAGTAAAGCCGCTGATGGATCTCCGCGGAAATCACTTCCGAGTTTATCAATCTCATCGAGCATGATGACTGGGTTGATACTTTTCACTTGCTTCATCGCTTGGATGAAACGTCCTGGCATAGCACCTACATAAGTACGGCGATGACCACGGATTTCAGACTCATCTTTGACGCCACCAAGACTGATGCGAACGAATTCGCGACCTGTCGCTTTGGCGATTGATTTACCCAGAGAAGTTTTACCTACACCAGGAGGTCCTGAGAAACAAAGAATAGGGCCTTTCAGAGCGCCACCTTTAAGTGAGCGGACTGCGAGGTACTCTAAAATTCGCTCTTTAATCTTTTCGAGATCAAAGTGCTCTTCATCAAGTACTGAACGTGCATGAACGAGATCTTTAATTTCTTCTTTCTGTTCATGCCACGGAAGATCTACAACCCACTCAAGATATGAGCGAAGGATGCTCGACTCAGAAGAATCAGGATGCATTCTTTCGAGACGACCCAATTGCTTGTGAGCTTCTTTGGCAGCTTCTGCTGGAAGGTTCTTCGCGTTGAGTTTTTCGCGGATTTCAACGAACTCGTCGTTCTTATCACTTTCTTGATCTCCCAAATCACCTTTGAGTGCTTTGATCTGATCGCGAATAAAATTCTCTTTGCTCTTTGGCTCGTTATCTCTTTTGATACGAGCTTGCGTAGAAAGAATTTCCAATTCAGTTTGTAGAATGGCGTTGATGCGCATGAGGCGTTCATGCGGCTCAAGAGTTTCAAGAACTGTTTGAGCATCTGTGACTTTCAAATTTAAATTTGAAGCAACGAGATCGGCTAAGCGACCTGGGTCTTGGATGTCTTCTAGCACCATCAAAATATCTGGTGAGAGAACTTTGCCAAGCGAAATAACCTTTTCAAGGTTCTCGCGAACAAGACGCATACTGGCTTCAGCTTCAGTTGTTGAAACTGAAAGAGAAGGAGTTGCGACTTTTTCTACTTTGACGCGATAGAAAGGTTCGGTGTGTTCAAAAGATGTGATACGGGCCTTAGCTAAGCCTTGAATCAAAATTTTGATACGACCGTCTGGCAATTTGCGCATACGCATAATCATTGCCACTGTACCCATCTCATAAATCTCAGATGGAGCCGGTGCCTCTGCAGAAATGTCTTTCTGTGAAGCGAGCAGGATCAATCGATCAGTATGGTTGAGTGCTTCCTCTACCGCCTTAATGGAAGTCTCTCGACCTACAAAAAGTGGTAGTATCATAAACGGATAAACCACGAGATCTCTGGCTGGAAGCAATGGGAGGCTTTCCTTGAACTCGATCGCATCCCCATCGTAATTCGTTACCATGCAATGTACTCCTCTAGACCCTGTGTGCAAGTTCGACCGTGAACAGCATGAGTTCTGCATTAAGAATCGGGTTATTCGAGGGCCGCCTTTAAGGAAATTTAAGGTAGAAAGTCATATATTTTCGCCTATCTCCGAGTGAAACGAGTGCCCAAGCAAAAAGGTTGGTTTTTCTCAAGCGCTTGAAAAAGCTTCATTTGAGGAGGAAAATCGATCATTGCCCGACTAAAGGAATGCAAAATGAGCTCAATTGGAATCGCGATACTTGCTGCTGGAAAAGGAACACGTCTCAAAATTGAGCGCCCAAAGGTTCTTTGTCCTGCTCTAGGGAGAACACTCGTAGATCACGTGGTGGCTGCTACTCTGAGATTCGCTGACGAAGTGAAAATGAGCACACACTTAACTGCGATTGTGGGTCACAAAAAAGAAGAAGTGGAAGCTCATTTGAAAGCGACATTTAAAGCACCTATTACCTTCGCTTGGCAGCGTGAGCAGCGTGGAACGGGTGATGCTCTTCGCAGTTATTTTAGTGAAAATCCTGCTAATGAAAAATATGAGTATACGTTTGTTGTCTGTGCCGACACACCTCTCGTTACAGCAGAGACTTACCAGCGCCTATGGCTTGAGATGCAAGCGAAGCCTCAGTTGCAAGCGGTGGCGGGGACTTTTGTCACTCCGGTTCCACATGGCTACGGCCGTATTATTCGCGGTGGAAAAGGTTTTCGAATTGTAGAAGAGAAAGATGCCACTTCGGAGGAGAGAAAAACCCAGGAAGTGAATTCGGGTTTTTATTTGATTCGTACGGCGTTCTTACTACAAAAGCTTAAAGGCCTAAATAATCAAAACAAGTCTGGAGAGTTTTATCTGACGGATGTTTTCTCGCAAGACAGCGATGTGGCTGCTGTTATTTATCCCGATGAAAGAGAATTCTTGGGTGTTAATACACTCGAACAACTCGAGCAAGTGACCCAAGTTTTACGTCAAAGAAAACTGCGCGATCTGATGCTTTCAGGTGTGATGTGTTTCGACGCTCAAAGTACTTGGGTTGATTGGGACGTAAGTGTTGCGCCCGAAACAATCATTCATCCGGGGGTTCGTCTGTTTGGGAAAACAGTTATTGGGAAAGGCGTCATTTTGGAGAGTGGGGTCATTCTCAAAGATAGCCATGTGGAAGAGGGCGCTCAAATCCTAGCTTATAGCCACCTTGAGAAGGCGATTGTTCGAGCTGGGGCGCATATTGGTCCCTATGCCCGCCTGCGTCCAGATTCAGATATCGGCCCTCACTCTAAGATTGGGAACTTTGTTGAAATTAAAAAATCACGTCTCGCGGCGGGAGTTAAGGTTTCTCATTTGAGTTATGTGGGAGATGCCGAAATTGGAGAAGAGTCGAATATTGGTTGTGGTTTTATTACGTGTAATTACGACGGAAGAGATAAACACAAGACTAAAATTGGCAGTCATGTTTTTATCGGCTCTGACGTCCAGGTGATTGCTCCTATTGAAATAGGAAACTCATCTTTTGTTGCTGCTGGATCAACTGTAACCAAAGACGTTCCCTCAGAAGGCTTTGCCATTGCGCGTTCTCAACAGACCACCAAAGAGGGCATGGCGAAGAAGTTTTTAAAGACCAAGAAATAGCCCTGAAACAGAGCGACAAACTGGTCACTTACCGAGTCAAATGATACTCTTGGCGCCACCATCGGCATTTAGGAGTAACTCATGTGCGGAATTGTTGGCTACACCGGCCCTCGTAACTCTGTTCAACCCATCATCGAAGGCCTGAGCCGTCTCGAATATCGCGGATATGATTCTGCCGGTATTTGTCTCAAGCTTGGAGGCAAACTCGAAATTCTCAAGAAGGAAGGCAAGCTCGATAATTTGCGTGGTCTCTTGGCGCAGACGAATCCAACTTCTCAAGTCGGTATCGGTCATACCCGTTGGGCCACTCATGGTGCCGTTAATAACGACAATGCTCACCCCCATGGCAATGAAGATTTTGCTGTTGTTCATAACGGTATTATCGAAAACGCCTCAGTACTCAAAAAAGAACTGCAAGCCGAAGGTTGGGTTTTTAAATCTCAAACGGATTCCGAGGTCTTTCTTGTTTTGTTGAGTAAGTTCGCTAAGACGGAGGGAAGTACGCTTAAGGCCATTTCACGTGCCTTCACTACCATTCATGGTAATTCGGCTTTTGTGATCATGGAAAAAGCCACTGACCAACTTTATTGTGTAAAACGTTCAGCACCGATGGTGTGTGGAATTAATCTCGCTAGCCGCGAAGTGTTCTTTTCTTCAGACCCCTTCGCATTAGTAGGATTCGCTCCTGATATTTTCTTCCCACAGGACAGTGTTATTGGCCGTGGAACAATTACTGAGGCGAAAGCGCAAATTGAATTCTTCGAACTTGATCTCACTCCCTCGACGCGCTTCCGTGGACAGGCCAACGCCATTTCGATTGATGCCACAACCAAGGGTCACTACGAACACTTCATGCTCAAAGAGATTCACGAACAACCGGCCTTAATGGAAAAACTCGCAGCTTGGGCGATTAAAGGCCAGGGACAATCGGTTTATAATGGCCTTAAAGGTAAAGAACCTAGCTTCTTTCATATCACCGCCTGCGGAACAGCTTGGCACGCGGGCCTTGTTATTAAAAACTTCTTCGAAAAATTCAACCGCATCCGTTGTAATGTTGAGATCGCGAGTGAGTTTCGTTATCGCGAACCAAATCTCAAAAAAGACGAAGTAGGTCTCTTCATTTCTCAATCAGGTGAGACCGCTGATACCTTGGCTTGCCAAGAACTCTGTCACGAGAAGGGATTAAAAACTTTCTCTGTCGTGAATACTGAAGGCTCAACCCTTTTCCGTCAGTGTGATGAGAATTTCTTGATCCATGCAGGAATGGAAATTGGGGTGGCGAGTACTAAAGCTTTCACGCAGCAAGTGCTCACAGGTTATTTGATGTCGATGGGCTACGCCGGAAAACTCACGAGCGTTGATGTTTATCAAGAGATTAAAGTGCTCTCTGATCGAGTCGCAGCTATTTGTGAAGATGCTCAAAGTATTAAAGCCATTGCTGAAAAGCTCTATCAGAAGAAAGGTTTCATCTTTACTGGTCGTGGTGTTTATTTCCCCATCGCTCTTGAAGGCGCGTTGAAATTAAAAGAGATCGCTTACGTTCATGCAGAAGGATATGCAGCCGGTGAGCTAAAGCACGGACCGATTGCTTTGATTGATGACAATATGGTGAACATTGCGCTCTTAGGTCCTGAACTTTTCGACAAAGCATTATCAAACGTCGAAGAAGTAAAAGCTCGCCGTGGATTAATTTTTGCGATTGGTCCTAAGGGCCATGCAGAACTTAAGGCCGTCAGTG
>JBKHVI010000081.1:0-8737 GCA_046570105.1 Bacteriovoracia bacterium | reverse complement strand
GCATTTAATAATTCGCTTGGGCGTGCAAGCAGTTCACGCACACTCATGATACGAGCTTCCGCGCCTAAGCGAGCAAACGCTGCAGCTGTTTCACGTTCACAATTAATCCCCTCACCTTTTAGAACGAGAATCATACATCCCTCCTATAGTGAGCGGCCAACTCGGTGGCGACAAGTTCCATGGAATATTTTGGCAAACGCAGACCACCGCCATCAAAGGTTCGGCCGATTACTTTGGCGTCTGGAATAAGGGCCTTGATGTCATAGACTTTACTCTCTGGACAGCTCACCACAATGTGGCCTGTGCCTTCTCCAAAGAGTTCCGTCCAGTCTGCTTCAACATCAATTTCATGGCCCATGCGATCAACTGAAATTTCCGCAACTGCAGTGAGAAGACCACCCTCACCAACATCATGAGCACTCTTAAATAACCCAGCAAGGAACGCTTGATGGAACTGCTTATAGAATTGTGCAAGCTTTGCGAGATCCCCTGCAGCTGGAGAGGAAGTTGTCATTTGAAAGTTTTGTGCGAGTGTCACTGCACTTAAGGGTGACTTACAACTTAATAGCATAAGTGTCAGTCCAGCTTCAGGCGCCACACTGGGAAGGGCCTTGCTCACATCAGGCAAATGCGCCATGCAGGTCATCAGGAGTGTGGGAAGAGCAGAAATCTTAACCGGACGATTAAGACTTTCTACAAAGGCATCATTTTTCATGCTGTCTTTACCACTCACCAACGGCAAACCCATGGCAAGTGCGGTTTGCGCCATTCCTTCACAGGTGCGAACCAGCATTCCAAGCTTCACATCACCATCGGCATTCTTGGCGCTCACCACTGGATCAGGCCAACAGAAATTATCCACGAGGGCCATGCGCTCAGGATCACCACCGGCACAGATGGTATTTCGAACTGCTTCATCAACTGCCCATACACCCATGACAAAAGGATCATGGCGAGAGATTTGTGGATTTAAACCTGAGCCCACGACAACTGCGGTTTTTTCTTCACCACCATGAGGCTTCATGGCGATCACACCAGCATCACTAGGCGCTCCAGCACGAGAGAATGGTTTAGCACGACTAGCAGCTTGGACTTCATGATCATACTGACGCACCCATTTTTCATGCGAGCGTACATTTAAATGCGAGAGCATGACCGAGAGGGCCTCTTTTAAACTTTGAGCATCTGGGCGAGCAGGCAAAGATTTTTTGAGTTCTGGCTTTTCACACCAATCTGACCAACCAATAGAATTTTTCCAGCGAGCTTTCAGCTGCATCGGTGGAAGACTCTCGTGCAGGAAACTTAAAGCGAGATCCGCCACCACCTTACCGGCGAACATAACCTTGAGTGCCCCATTATTAGTGAATTCACCGAGGTCACTGGCTTCCACGCCCATGCTTTCTGCCAAGGCCATGAAGGCTTTGAGATCTTTAACTGGTACAGCGACACTCATGCGCTCTTGTGATTCAGAAACCATCAACTCCCAAGGGGCAAGGCCCGGGTATTTGGTAGGAGCAAGGGCCAGATCAATAGTAGCTCCACCAGTAAAGAGCGCCATTTCACCAATGCTGGATGAAAGTCCCCCGGCACCATTATCGGTGAGACCAGAATAGAGACCGCGATCACGGGCCTCGAGAATAAAATCAGTTAAACGTTTTTGTGTGATGGGATCACCAATTTGCACCACCGATGCCGGTGTTCCATCTTTCCACTCCATTGAGCTAAAAGTTGCTCCGTGAAGACCATCTTTCCCGATACGACCACCGACCATGACCACACGGTCACCAGGAGTCACTGGTTTTTCATGCGAAGGCTTGCCATTCACGATTCTTGGCATAACTCCGAGAGTTCCACAGTACACCAAAGGTTTGCCGGCAAAATTCACGTCGTAGTGAAAAGCACCATTCACAGTGGGAATGCCCGATTTATTACCGCCATCTTTCACTCCAGCATGAACACCGGTACGAATTTCGGCAGGAGGAAGAACGGTTTTGGGCCATGCGTTTCCTAGATGCTGATCAAGTGTAGGAGGCGCAAGGCAGAATACGTTGGTATTAGCAATGGGACGAGCCCCCATACCTACACCTAAGATATCGCGATTCACTCCCAGAATGCCGGTCAAAGCACCGCCGTACGGATCAAGTGCCGATGGTGAGTTATGCGTTTCAACTTTAATTGAAACATCAAGCTTTTGATCCCAACGAACGACACCAGCGTTATCATCAAAGACAGAAATCAACCAATCAAGTTGGCGCTTTTCGCGCACTTCGTCGGTGACACCTTTAATAAAAGTTTTGAAAAGTGATTTTACGGTGCGTGTGGTGCCTGTCTCTTCGTCGCTAAACTCGATTTCTGCACGAAAGATTTTGTGCTTACAGTGTTCGCTCCAAGTTTGAGCGATCACTTCCATTTCTACATCACTCGGATTTCTGCCAAGACTTAAATAATAGTCACGAACTAAACGCAGCTCAGGTAATGTAAGTGCCCACCAGTTATCCTGGTTCATCTTCATTAAATGTTCGTCATTTCCGGCAAGGCTAATTTCGCGAATGTCGATGGGCGAAGGGGCCACTTCAAGCCATTGGTAATTTTCAAAAGGAGTTGTTGTCTGCTTTTCCCACTGTAAAAGTGGATTCGCCTTGGTACTAGAATTAAAGCCACGATGAGATTCACCGCTGCGCACGTTAAAATATTTTTTTCCTGTGACAAGTTCCAGCGCTTCACGTGCTTGGTTAGCGGCATTATCGGTTACACCAGGATGAAAACCACGCTCGACAGTGGCGGCTTCAAAACCTAATAGGGAGAGATGTTTCTCATAGGCTTCGCTATGCTGCCAAAAAAGACTCTCGCTGACTGGATCTACTAAGGCACTCGTTACAATTTTTGCGAACTGAGCGCATGGGCCTTGCGTTTTAATCCACAAGACTCGCGACAGCAGATGATCTTTTTTTTCCATTAACTCACGAGCGCGTGGGAGGACTTCGACGCGATGAAGATAGCTCTTGGCCATTACTTCTTTGACGACTTGGGTATAGAGGCGATGCTCTACTGCCAGACCTGCAGCCTTGAAGCTCGCTAAATCAGCAGTACGTTTAAAGCTCTCTTGCGCCAAGATTTTCCCTGAGTCCATCCCTGCATCGACTTCGTGAACTGTTACGCCGCCATCTCCACCGGCGGCAAAGCTATCTTCATAGCCTTGTGTTCCAGGGTGAAGAGGCAACAAGGAAGGATGGATATTAAGAATTGAGCCTTGCGGGAAGTGAGAGAGAAAACTTTTTGACAACAGTCTCATCCAGCCGGCGAGACAAATCACTTCAAAATCTTCTTCGCGAATGGCCGAGAGAATACGGACCTCATGCTCTTCGCGCTTCTCTGATTTATTTTTTTCAATGATGATGGTTTTAATGCCACGTTTTTTTGCGCGCTCGATGACTCCAGCATGGGCGTGGTCACACACCAAGAGGCTCACCTGAAAGTTTTCTGCCAACGCTTCAAAGTTACTACCCGAACCGGAAGCAAAAATTGCAATTTTCATAACTGTCCTCCGATATCGCGGCGCCACTGAGAGCCTTCAAAAGCAAATTTTTCGATTTTTGTTAATGCGTGAGTGCGTGCTTCTTTTAAATCTGCCCCAATTCCTGTCACACCCAAGATACGGCCACCTCGAGTAACCCACTTATCTTCTTTAAGCGTGAGACCTGCCGGAAAGCTAAGATAGTTTTTTGCAATAGACGGTGACCAATAGACTTCATCACCTAAACGTACTTTTTCACCTTCAGTTCCTGGGTAGCCAGGTGCTGCCATTACAACATGAACACAGACATCTTGTGAAAATTCTGGAGCGCCGGCTGGAAACTTATTATGGGCACAGCCAACAAGCCACGGAACAAGATCATCTTTCATACGAGGAAGTACGACTTGTGTTTCAGGATCACCCATACGCACGTTGAATTCTAAAACCTTGAGACTGGCCTTGGTGCGCATGAGACCTGCGAAGAGAAAGCCTTGGAAGGGAGTTCCTCTTTGAACCATTAATTTTAAAAGCGGAGCGAAGACGCGCTCTTTAACAAAAGTTTTCTCGGTCTCTGAAAAATCAAGCACGGGAGAGACTGTTCCCATGCCTCCCGTATTAGGCCCTTGATCATTTTCTTTAAGTCGCTTGTGATCACGTGCTGAATCAAGCCAAGCGAACTTCTCACCCGCACACAATGCAAAAACAGAAATCTCAGGCCCTTCAAGTTTTTCTTCTAGGACGAGGCAATCGACTTTCATACCTAACCAAGAACCATCAAAAAAACCGCTTATCGCGCGAAGAGCTTCTTTTTTGTCTTGAGCAACAACAACACCCTTTCCTGCAGCTGGCCCATCGGCCTTAACCACAACGCCTTCCCAATCACAGAGATCAACAAAGGCCCGCGCCTCAGCGCTTGAAGTAAATGTCGCCGAGCGAGCAGTAGGTATTTCAGCAGCAAGCATCGCCTCTTTGGCGAATGCTTTAGAAATTTCTAAGTGGGCGGCTTTTTGACTTGGACCCACTGTGGGAATTCCGCGCGCTCGCAATTGATCGGCCAATCCCTCACCCAGTGGAATTTCAGGTCCAATGACCGCCAAATCAAATTTATCTGCTGGGATCTTTTCAGACGTTTTAATTTTAATATGAAGTGTTGTGGCCGCCGGATGAAGTGGGCTAATGAGCACAGACTCCACAAGATCAGATTGAGCAATCTTCCAGGCCAGTGCAGCTTCTCTGCCACCATTACCAATAATCAACACTTTCATTTAAAACTCCCTCACCCAATGGGCCAAGCTAATATTGGCACCAAATGGAGTTTCTCCCGTGAACACACGAGCAAGGTCATTGGCAAATGATGTGTAGAGAGCCTCTGCGGCTAGCTTCACTTGGACAGGTAAAGGTTCTGGCGCGGAATTAAAACGTTTGAGACAAATTTCTTTAAAGTCACCATTCTCTTTGGCGGCAAGTTCTTTAGCTTCATTAAGTTTTTTGTACCAATCCGTTTTACGGTAATGATGGCGCAAAAATTCTTTACTTAAGGGGCGATCTTGAAAAGAGACGCGCAGTTCATCCAAACCGATAGCATCGACAAGTTTAAAGTTACGCTTGTCATCAAAGGCCCATTCTAGTTTTCCGTCCCACAACTCAACATGCATTAAACTTAAAACTTCTTTAAGGTGAGTCGCCACTTCGGTGGTGAGTTCTTTTAAACGATTTAATTCAGCAACTGTAATGCCGGCGACAATCAAGGCCTCATCACTTGTCAGCATGCGATCTTCGTCTTCGAGCTTTGTGGTGAATTCTATAATTGGTTTATTGAAACGCTCATTCTCTTTCACATGGGGATAACGCTTCAAGAGCGATGAACCTGCAGGAGCTCCCCATCGGAAAATTACTTCCAAAGGAACAAGGCTGTTGGTGGGTTTAGTTTGGTAGAAGCTGTAATCAAAACCCGTTGAGGTTTTGGGTGGCCAATGAACGGCGACAGCTTCGACGTTCATGCGATTACTTAAGCCTTCAACAGAAGCTTCAAGTCCTTGATAGTGATTTGAGATGCCTTTTTTGGTCAAAAGTTCAAAAAAGATCTTTCCCATTAACGCTAGAGCGACACCTTTGTTCTCGAGCGTGTCGGGCATGCCACCCCAGTCAAAGACCGAGTACTTATCAGTAAACTCAAACACAGCAGACTTGTTGTCATCAGCGACATGAACGTTTTTGGACGAACCTTCATAGGTTTTCATGGATACTCCGAGCATTATCACGACGAGCGCGAAAGCGTTCGGCTGCGGCCGTGATGTCATGGGGATAAACTCCAGTCAGACAACCTGTGCAAAGCGGTGTGCCTTTGAGAGTTTCTTGCAAATCTTCGTGCGATTGAAAAATAACTCTCTCAGCTCCAAGCTCCAAAGCGAGAGCTTCCGGACTTAAACGTGCCGATACCAATTCATCCTTATTAGGAAAATCGATTCCGAAATAACAAGGATTAGTAATGGGAGGGCAAGTGCTCACTAGCACGACACTCTTTGCACCGGCCTCTTTCAATAAACTAATCAAGCGACGTGAAGTCGTGCCGCGAACAATGGAGTCATCGACCAGCAAAACTTTTTTACCAACCAAAGCATCACGCACGGGGGTGAGTTTTTGATGAACGGCAATTTCGCGTTCCGCTTGAGAAGGAAGAATAAAACTTCTTTGGATGTAGCGATTTTTAATTAGCAGCTCACGGTATGGGAGTCCCATTCCTTCAGCTAAGGCGATAGCAGACGGACGACTCGTGTCTGGAACGGGAACAACGACATCCACATCAAGCTGGCCTTCACTTTGAAGCTTACGTGCTTGACGGGCCAAGCGCTCACCAAGTGCTAAACGCACATTATGCACTCCATGACCATTCATCGAAGATTCGGCGCTAGAAAAATAAATCCATTCGAAAAAGCAGTGGGCTTTTTTTTCTTCGCGCAGGATGACTGTTTGTGGCGCATGGCCTGGGCGAATGAAAAGCAACTCACCTGGTGCAACATCACGCACGGGAGTGTAACCAGTAAACATCAAGGCACTTGATTCAGAGGCGAGCATCCAACTCTCCCCCGCTCCATCGATGCGGCGGCCAAGTACCAGGGGGCGTAGACCATGGGGATCGCGGAAAGCGAAAAGGCCTTGGCCACCCCAGATGCCTACAACGGCATAGCCACCATCGGCTTTTTCCATCGTCTGACGAACCGAGCGAGCGAGACGAGTGAAAGCATCAGCACCATCATTTTGCTCAAGACCTAATGCAACCCAGTTCAAAAGCACTTCGACATCGTTCTCAGAGAGGAGAACCCGGCGATGATTAGTACCAAGTTCGTCTTTCAAACGAGGAGCATCTGGTAGGTTTCCATTGTGGGCCATGCCGATACCATCGGGAAAATTTACAAACTGGGGCTGTAAATCGCGGGTAGAGCGATCACCTTTGACGGCAACTGTGGCATAACGATTATGACCGATGGCCACCTCTCCCTGAAAGCGACTGACGACTTGTTCAGGAATCGCTTGAGTGATGAGACCATGTTGTTTGTGTAGGTGAAAACGGTGAGTTGAAAGTTCGTGGGAGAGAATTCCGGCCGCATCTTGCCCACGATGCTGAAGCACCATTAAGGCCTGCAAAGCTTCGAGGGAGGCGTGTGGAGTACCAACCACGCCGACAATGCCACACATGTTGAGCTCCAAAGATTTCGTTAGCTAGAGATTAGGCATTACATGAATTATTGACAATCTTTTTCACTCGTTTTTTATTAGAGTGACTAATATTTTCCATTAGAAGGGCTTATGCATCACAGAGCGACAAAACCGACTACGCTGGGCATCCTAGGGGGTGGGCAGTTGGGTATGCTTTTGGCGCTCGCGGCTAAGGCCCGTGAATGCTCTGTTCACCTGTACTTAGAGAAAGAAGAACACGCTCCAGCAACGCCTTTTGCCGATAAAGTGTTTATGGGTGAAGGCTGGAGTGACACAAAAACTCTCACGGAGTTTGCGCGCACATGTGATGTAATTTTATTGGAAAATGAGTTTGTCCCCGTCAAGATTTTGTCGGAAGTGGCCACTCAAACTGGTGTCAAGTTTTTGCCAGAACTCCAGGCCTACGGAATTTTTCAAAATAAAGCGCGAGAAAAAGAGCTCGCTACCACTGCTGGCATCGGTATCGCACCATGGATGCGCATGAAGAACTTAAATGATGTGCGCATTTTTCAAGAATCATTCGGAAAAATTGTTTTGAAAACTTGTGAGGGTGGCTATGACGGCTATGGAAATTTAGTTGTCACTAAAGAAGTCGCCGACAAAGATATTCAAAAATTTATGAGGCAAGGTGAGACTCTTGCTGAAGCCTTCATCAATTATTCGCACGAAATTGCAGTCGTAGTCGCGACGGATGGAAAAAAAGTCGTTCACTTCCCGATTGCTGAAACGATTCAAAGCCAGCAAATTTGTCACTACGTACTCGCCCCTGCTCGCCTCTCAGATGCAATTTTAGAAAATGTGAAAGCTGCAGCGACAAAGCTTGTTCAAGCTGCTGGTGGAGTGGGTCTGTTTGGAATTGAGTTTTTTATCACAACTAAAGGTGAAGTTCTCTACAACGAAACCGCTCCTCGCCCTCACAATTCGGCTCATTTTACTCTTGATGGTTGCAATGTTTCGCAGTTTGATATGTTGATCCATCTCGCTCTCGGTGACGAATTACCAGACCCTCAACTCGTTTCTCCTGTCGTCGGTATGCTTAATCTTTTGGGTACTCGTCACGGCACTCCGGTGCTTGAGCCAGCTGCGGATTTTCAAGCATTGAGTGAAGGAAAAGTCTGTCTCTATGGTAAACCCTGGTCAAGGCCAGGGAGAAAAATGGGTCACTTCAATCTTCGCGGTACCAATAGTAGCGAAGTTCTGGCACAACTGACTGAATTGCAACAAAGGTATCAGTTATGATCGGTATTATTATGGGTTCGACTTCAGATCTTCCGGTCATGCAAGGAGCGATTGATTTACTGAATCGCTTTGAAGTTCCTCATGAAGTAAAAATCGTCTCTGCACACCGCACTCCTGATCTCATGCGTGATTATGCTATGAGTGCGCGCGAACGTGGACTCAAAGTTATTATCGCCGGCGCTGGCGGCGCGGCTCACCTTCCCGGCATGACTGCCGCTTGGACAACTCTTCCAGTTATTGGTGTACCAGTCGCTCACGGCGCGCTCA
>JBKHVI010000080.1:0-9087 GCA_046570105.1 Bacteriovoracia bacterium | reverse complement strand
ATTTCATGTTGAAGCATGAGTGGACTTCCTCGATGAGCCTTGAGCCATTTGCTTAAGTCATGCTTTACCGTTTCTTTAATATGATCAGGTAGAGTCAGAACAGACATAAAGGAAGGAAAGCGGAGCATATTGAGAGTAAAGGTGGGACGATTGGCGCCATATTTCGCCTTCCAAACGTTTATAATGTCGAGAAAGTCCGTGATGCCAAACATGCAAAGAGCATTAATTGTCATCATGATGTTGATGGAACTAAAGCGCCCTTTTTCGGCAATCTTCTCGACATTTGTTTTAAAACGTTCGAAATCAAGTCCATCTCGAATGTACTCAGCTTGTGAGCCGACAGATTCACAGCTGGTATAGAGGTGGAAGTTGTTTACCTGATGAGAGGCTTCAACCAGACGATCGATATAATTATCCGGAGCACCTAAGTTTGAGTTAACAGCGAAGTTCATGTCGCTGCGTTTTGATTTACTTAAAAACCTCACAACTTCCCAGAAATCTTGTGAGAGCAGTGGCTCTCCACCTGTGATGCGCAGTTCTTGAAGTGATTCAGAAAGTTTTGGCCACCATTTCCAAAAAGCCATCAAGTAGGGATTAATGGGCGAGTTCTCGTAAGGAAACTCGTGATCGTAATCACTACCGTAGTTACCCGCAAAAGCATCTTTCAAATTGGTATATGGCCCTGAACGTTTTATATCGTTTGACCAAAAGGTACTAAAGGTAGGATTGCAATAACTGCAAGCGAAGTTGCATTTACGATCAAAAGAAATTTCCAACGTTTTAAGTTCAAAGTCGTTGAAGGGATCTTGTTTTGAAATATTTTGAAGTTGTTCATCAGGATAAATATTTGTTTTAAAAACTCGGTCGCTTACATATTCAGCGCCCATGTCTTCAATCTTCCAACAGTACTCACAGCCGGCTGGTCTCTCGCCCGCTAGCATTTTTTTGCGGTCTTCTTTTTTTTCAGTCGTATTATGGATTGCTGCGGGATTCTTGAGAATGTCTTTTACTATTATCTTGTGTGGGGGCGGATGATGACAGCTCGTGGTTTTGCCCCAATCAAGCCAGATGGTGGCATTGTTCCATTTGGCCCCACAGAAAGTCGGGGAGATTTTATCCATCACCCGGGCTCTGTATTCAATCGATGTTTCGGGCTTCTTTTCCATTCCTATCCGTTGGCCAATTATTCGAGTGTAGCAATACCCATGCTAACGAGAGTTTTTAAGAATGCACTGACGTCGTTATGAACTGTCGCCAAAGCTACATTGTGATTTTTTGAGATTTTCTCAACAGAAGTTTTGAGAGGGATATTCTTTTTTAAATCTTTAAATAGTTCGGCAGCAGCACCATCGATTTTACAAAATTTATCACTATTATCCATTTTCATAACAATGACCGTTCCGTCTTTGTTCTCGCGAGTTACGATATCGTCAGAAAGAATGACAGTTACTTCTAGTGGTAGCAGTTGCATAAAAATCCCTTTTCAAAGATAAAACTCCGTAGAAATCATACTGGCAATTTTCTGAATTGGGCTACCGCAGGGGGTCTTTGGCCACGCCTTGCCCCTATAGCGAAAATGCGCTCCTTTTATTGCCACTTAGGAAGAGTACCCTTAAGCAAGCCACGCAATTTCAACACCTTAGGTTGTAGTATTTTTTAAATTATGACGATTCCTAATACCAGGTTAGAATTTAATAAACTAACTCTAGGCGTGAAATGAAGAAAATCCACATGTTGAACAACACGTTTCCACCCACTCAGTCTTCAAAGCAACGGGGTTTCACTTTAGTTGAAATCATGGTCGCGATCGTGATCATGTCTACCATTTCATTAGCACTGATTAAGATGAATGAAATGATGAATAAAACCAGCAAAAACATGAGTCAGCAATTGGATGTGACCCAGTTAATGGCTCAGCTGGATTACGTCCTGAGAGACTCTACTGGATGCTTTAGGACTTTCGGTGCAAGTACAATGACGAATGGTGAGGCTGCCACAACGATGATTCGTGACCCAAACGACAACCCACTGTTTGCTGTTCCAGGTGGAACATTCGGTGATTTAACTTTTGTTAGTGCAACTTTTAGAAACGTTGGGGATCCCACTGGCCCAGTAATTACGATGACGGATCCTGCAGCACCACCAGCCACTATGACTGTTCAAGAAAGAGGAGCGCAAGTTCGGCTCGTATTAAGAAAAGGTAGAAGTGCGAACGAGGCAGCAGATCACCAACAGACAGTAGGTACGCAAAACATAACGAGAGATCTGACTTTTAGATTTTATTCACGTACGACCAGCCCTGACATTGTGGCGGCTTGTAGTGGTGATGATACTGAATACTTGGAGCTCGCCTGTGATTTATTTAATGGAACGCTGGTGGGTAGCGACTGTAGAGACATAACTGTATTCAGCGTGACAGGAGCAGCAGATACAAGGGCTGCCAATTTCGTCGGACGAGTTGGTGTGAATACCGTAACTCCTCTGACAGCTTTTCATTTATCTGGAGCGCACGAAACTACCCAAGCTCGATTGACCCTACCTGACCCTGAGAACGGTGGCGGTACTGGAGAAGTCAATATGCAATTATGGTTATCTGAGCCGGATGTCTCCTGGGAAGGCGGTGGTATTGGAACAAACGTAACGAATAATGCAACTTTTGGAAGATTAAATGAAGCGCTTGGGCAGTCGTACATTCGCTTTATTACCAATGGCGGCGCGATGGCTTTTAACACTACTAGCAATGCTGGTGCAGTCCATCAAACGATGTATATGGTTGATGGTAACGTTGGTATTAATACGACAGGCCCTACGGAAAGATTGCACGTCAGCGGTAACGGTATCGTCACAGGTAATTTTAACGTAGGTGGAAACCTAGCTGTTACCGGTGAGTCGACACTGACTGGCGATGTAAATAGAAATACTCAGTTGAGAATCGGAGCTAGTATGGCGGGTGTCACACAGGGACTTTGCTATAAAAACGATTGTATTACTTCATGGCGAGTAGGTGGACATAGGACGCTGGCTTGCACCAATGTCGAGGCAGGCCCAAACGCGTCGGCACAATGTCCTAGTGGATATTTTGTCTCAGGAGTAAACGTATGGGATGACGTTGGTGTCAGCAACGTCGGTGCATTCGTTAACGTAACTTGTTGTCCACTTGAAGTAAGGTGATTAATTCGTGACTATGACAATACCGAGAGTTGCTTTTCTTGCTCTTAGCTTAATTTTTGCAGTTTTTGGTTCTTCGATTTATTACGATTTTTTTATTTTTGATGATGCTGTCTTAATTACGAAAAATGACTTAGTTGCTAATACATCACTCGATGGATTTTTATCGTCTTGGTCTAAATCAAACACGCCCCTAATTATAAATGCGTGGCAATCGGTAAATTTTTTTTTTGGTGTAGATAGTGCAGCTCCTTTTAGAGTTTTGAATTTAATTCTTCATAGTTTGAATAGTGTTCTTGTGTTTATTTGGGTCCAACGCTTTATCACCGTTATTATAAAAAACTCAGAAATTGAAATTGAAAGATCGGTAATTGAAACATCGGCTGCACTAGCATTCTTAGTTTTTGCATTTCATCCCATACAAGTAGAGTCTGTAGTATGGGTATCTTCTCTTAAGGAAGTACTTTCAGCGACCTTCGGTCTACTTTCATTTATTTTTTATTTCAAGCAAGCTCAGACAAAAAAGCCTCATTATGAAATATTGACTATTGTCTTTTTTATATTAGGTACACTCACGCATCCCACGATTGCGGCCCTACCTTTGGTTTACATTTGGTTAGACTATGTCATTGAAAAAAAAACGATAAAGGAGATCTTGTATCGAAATGGCGTATATTTAATTTTTCTTGTTGCTGCTGTCGTAATACATAAAACTGTAAATCCACAAATGAGCCCAAGCGAAGAACAGTCATTATATATTCGGTTGTCAGTGGCGCTTAATGCGCTTTTGGGCTATTTTGAGAAAATCATTCTACCAGCAACTTACTCATTTGATTATATGCTTACGCCTGATCTTGTTGCTCGTGCGACAAAGTCTGAAATGTGGCCAAAGCTAAAAGCTTTCATGTCTGGCCTTGGAATTTGGGGAGTGATCATTTGTTATCGATCTAAGAAACTTAGGTTTATTCATTTCTCGTCTTTAGTAATTATTTTATTAGTTTCAGTAAATCTTGGATTAATTGGTTATGCTTTTCAAAATATTTCAACGATTGCTGATAGATTCCTTTATTTCCCTATAATAGGTTTTACATTATTTGTGGCGTTTTTGTATTTGCACCTTGTTGCTTATGCAAATAAGTCATTGCGAAGTGTATTGAATGGTTTATTTGTTGCTTATGTTTTGCTTATTGCTGGAATGACGCTTCATCGAGTTCATTTATGGAGATCGAGTTCTTCGCTTTTGGCCGCAAGCCTTGAGAACGGGTTTGAAAGCTATCCCCTTCATATTTCTTTAGGAGTTGCACTTCTTGGCAATAAGGATTACCAGGGAGCTATTCAACATTTTGAAAAAGCCGTTGAGTTAAGCAAACAAAAGGATTCTAGTGGCGATAAGTTGATTAAGCCAAGTAGTGACGAAGCCTATGCGCACATGTTTGACGTATATAAACAATCCGAAGACAAGGTGAGAGGTTTGTATCTTTATCAGCAAATCTTGTCCAAAGAGAGTTTTATTTCAGTCGAATTGGCATGGAAGATAGCAGAGTATTTAATTGAAATTGAAAGTTGGTATGAAGCAGAAAAGCATGTCGCCACTATGGCGTCGAGATATCTAAATTCGGACTTAGTTACTCAAGCTCAAAACAAACTAGCTCTAGGGAAGCTCTCATCAGTGATAGGGTCAAATATAAATTTAGGCTTATTTGAAATGCATAACAAAAATTATGTCGAGGCAAATAAATTTTTTAACAAGGCTTTGAATTTTAAAAAAAGTTACGGACTTGAGCATGAGGAATTGAGTAGGTTGATTAAAGAAAATTCCGAGAGATTAAAGTCGACTGACAAGAAGCCTAAATGAATACTTGGAATAGATTGGTGTATGTTTATCTTCCGTCAATTTCTTTGTGTGCATTGGCCTTAATGCATTATAGGTATAATCAGGTGTATGTAGGAGATTCGCTCGCTTCACTTCCAGCGGGTGAGTATGTTTTATTGGGTCGTCGTTGCCTTGAAGCTGGTCTTGCTTTTGATTACGTCGAAACCGAACCTGATAAATTTATTAAAAAGCATGAACTAATGAATGATTGGCTCTATTTTGACGGGGAAACTGAGAGGCGTTTTATAATTGATGATCAGGCTATCACGATGGCTTTTGGTAACAATTCATGCATGGTATTTGATAGGATCAATCTTTTTGAAAATGCTAACGGCGTTTTGACTTACTCAGGCTCAACGATTTCAAGAGTTAATCCTGAGGGGTGTGCACTTAGTTACACCTATCAGGGTAAGGTTTATAAAACAACTCAGTTAGTAAGCAACAAAGATTCAGGTCCCGCCTTATCTACCGATAACATGGTCAAGCATCTGGTTTATAAAATGGATCAGATCTTTTTGCTATATGAGACCATTGAGAATGATTATAGCGATTTCGGGTGTAGCAAAAAAGATCGACTAGTTTTCATGCTAAAAAAACTATAGTTGAATTTGAAGACTTTCGTATAGCTTGGGGAAAGTCTTTTTATAACTGGTATTTCTTAATTGATCAGTGGCATCTACAATCTTAAAAAACCTCGCTTTATCTTCCACTAAGTATTCATCATTAAAATATTTTCTTAATGCATCCTGAACGTTGTGCCTGGGCATTCCTGTTAATTGCATTAAGGCTTTCTTTCGTTCAGAAGGAGGGATAATCATTGGCGAGAAATGGCTTGGGGAGGTTACGTAGTTGTAGGTAATGCGAATATTAGGGGCTAATTCCTGAAGCCAACGACTGAAATCTTCCAGATAAAAGAAGTTGAAGCAACTGATTGTTTGCAGAATCTCGATCTCAAAGCCGCATTCGATAAGTTTTAAGAAGTTTTTTTCAACTTTTTGCCACTTAGACGGAAAACGAATGTAGTCGTTTCTGTCTTCAATATCATCTATGCTCGCGTGAATGATTGTTTTCTTGAATTGACCCCACATGGCGATGAGCTCATCGGGGATGTTTGTTACATTAATGTTGTAAAGCAATTCGATTTCTTTTGATCTGCCAGTAGCGATTAGTTTTTTTAGAAAGTCCTGATGTTTCATGTTTAAAGTAGGCTCACCGCCATTAACATAGATACGATCAATGGTTTCTTTGTGGGCTTCGAACTGTTGCCAAAATTGCTCCTGTTCTGGCCAGTTGAACATAGAGCTACTGCATCCCAAATAGTCATGAGGCAGATCAAGGCCAAATTTATTTTTTAAAACGGCAGCATCTTCTTCCCAAAATGATGAACTCATTGGATTGCATGTGATGCATTTTAAATTACAGCGATTGCCTAATCTGAGTTCGAGGAACTTTAAGGGAGTGTCAGTGCCGCCATCAGCATGCGTGATCTTTTTAAGCTGCTCTAATTCTACTGGGTAGTCTTCAGTCTCGCGCAATCTTTTGCTACGCAGACCTTTGTTTTCTTCGTCGAAGCATCCCATACACGCCGTAGGGATTTCACCATTAAGCATTTGTAAGCGAATTTTCTTGAAGCTATCACTGTTGCGAATATTTTGAATGCTGTCCTTAGCAAGATTCATGCGATGTAGAACATCATCGTTTTTTGCATGCCCAATTGAATTTTGCATATCTGACTTACAGCAGACAGATACCTCTCCAACCGGATGGGTAGCCAAGTGTATCCATGGTAGAGGACATAGAGTGCTAGATGACATCTTGTTGCCACCAGTGAAGGATTTTTGGATATCCCACCAATACATCATTCATGCCGAATGAATCGTTTCTGATCTTTTCAAGATAGCGTAAATAGTCCTTGCCCTGCTGCAGACTTTCTTTCCAATTGTCGGGATAGGCTTCAGCGTGAGTGGCTCTCTTCTTTAAATCAATCAAAGTATTCAGCACTCGATAATTATTTTTATCCGCAATCGGAAATATATGTTTGATTAAATCATCCACCACTTCATTAAGTAACTCACGTGGTAGGGCCAGGGGGGAAATCGCAATTGAGGGATCGAAAGCATATACGATTTTTGGTTCTACTGGTAAATCACGTGATTTAGCGAAGTCCACTAAATCTTTGAGGCCGAATAAGCCAGGCAGTGTGAGGGTGAGATCAAGTAAAACTTTGGCTTCGGGCTTTTGCTTGGCGTGAATGATCGCATGATCAAGATTCTGTATCCATTTATTCCAATCCAGGCCCGTTCGAATATATTCTCCAATCGGCCCAATGGCATCGATGCTGGCGTAGATCGCATAACCTTTAAAATGAGGAAGAAGATCAGCAACAAGATCTCGTCCTTTCCATTGAATGATTGAGAGGTTCGTATTGTAGCGGATATAGATATTTTTGGCTTTATCGCTATCAACTAAAAACTGCATCACTTGCCAGTGCAGATCCCAGGCAAGCGGCTCTCCTCCCACCCAATATATTTCTTCCACTTCATTTTTTAAAATGGCGTCTAAGAATTCTTTTTCGACCGTTTCTTTTTGAAAATGTTTGATTTTTTTATCTATCTCAACAGTCATCCAAGGGTGCGATTCGGGCGTCCAGGTATTATGCTTACGCTTCTCTTGCTCCCAGCTACTTGAGAGTTGATCGCCACACATCCTGCATTTAAAATTACATTTGTTGGTAAATCGGTAATCGAAAGAACGAGGCTTTAAGGACGTTCGGCCCGATTCATCTGTCGATGCGATCGCTTCATCTACCAAATGGGGGAAGAGCTCTTTAGTGAAGTAGTCTCTGTAGGGAGATAGCGAGAGAATCTTTTCATTACATACAACACACTCTGGAGGAGCTTCGCCCTTGAGCATCTTGAGACGAATATTTCTGACACGCTCGCTATTCCAGAAGTTTTCTAAAGTGTCCGGCGCGTATTCGGATTTGTTATGATTAGTATTTGAGCCATCTATATATTGATGGATAAAACTATGTTCTTCTCGGCTTGCGCAGCAAATTCTACGTTCGCTTTGAGGACTTATATATGTGTGCGTCCAAGGAGCGAGACAAAAGACTTCGCTTGGAACTTTATTATTCATGATCATTATCTTAGAAGGGAAGTTGCTTTCGTGGCTAGTTACGCAAAGCAGATAAAAATACTCTATCGTTTCGTTTTCGCTCTTAAAACAGAAAGTGATGCCGCTTGCTGTCTCGCAGTGTCATTGATCAAAAAAACTTGCCCGGTATTTTGCTTTTTCCTTCGTTGACATAATCAGGCTGAATCTTCTAAATTGCCCTCTCGCGAATTAGTGAAATGGGGATGTAGCTCAGTTGGGAGAGCATCAGATTTGCATTCTGAGGGTCGCAGGTTCGATCCCTGTCATCTCCACCAAACTTTTTCTCGAAAAATAATTTTCGAAATTCGCTTGCAGCTCTTTTTTTTGGATGCTACAACCGACCGCTCTCGAAAATTTGTTCTTTGACATTCAAATATGAGTTTAAAGTTTCGGACGTCTTCGGATGTTCGGACAAGATGAGAAAGAATCCCGTTCTAATAGAACAGGTTGCAGTAAGATCAACGACGAGTTTAGGAGTTAAATCCTAAGCGGATTGTGGCAACCCGCATTCTTGTAATGCGATGATTATAAATGATATCCAGAGCACAATTGATGCTCCGGGTGTTAATTCTAAATTCTTAATAAAATTTAAAATATATACTTGGAGAGTTTGATGTTGGCTCAGAACGAACGCTGGCGGCGTGCCTAATACATGCAAGTCGAGCGAGAAAGTCCTTCGGGATGAGTACAGCGGCGCACGGGTGAGTAACGCGTAGGTTATCTGCCTTGAAGTGGGGAACAACATCGGGAAACCGGTGCTAATACCGCATATGAAGGTGACTTCAAAGGGGGGTAGCAATACCTCTCGCTTTAAGATGAGCCTGCGTGACATTAGGTAGTTGGTGGGGTAATGGCCTACCAAGCCGACGATGTCTATCCGGTCTGAGAGG
>JBKHVI010000079.1:0-9400 GCA_046570105.1 Bacteriovoracia bacterium | reverse complement strand
TAATCTACTAACAGTCCTCTTTGCTGTACCGGTTTTAAGCTTTTCAGCATGGCCTTTTTATCAGTCGGCCTGGCGTGCGATTAAAAAAAAAAACGATTTCGATAGATGTTCCGATTAGCATGGCACTCATTTTGGGTGCTGCGATGGGGATGTACTCCTTAATAAACGGCATCCATGAGAATTATTTTGACTCACTTACCGCCTTAGTTTTTCTGCTTCTTATTTCTCGCTATTTCTTAAAGAAAATCCAAGAAAAGGGATTGGCCGCGCAAGATTTGCATTTCTTTTACCATACTGATCATGTGGCGAAAGCGGTTGATAGTGCCCTAACGTTTTTTAAAGATATTCATCCGCAATATGTCGCAAGGGAAGATGTCGTGAAGATAGGTAAAGATGAACATCTGCCTATCGATGGAGTCGTTTTAAGTGGTAATGCTGAAATGAATACATCGCTTCTCACTGGAGAGTCACTTTATCGGCATGTTTCGATAGGGGATGAAGTCTTTGCTGGAACTCAAGTCGTCAATGGAGAATTGTTAGTCAAAGTTCTTAAAACCACCCATGAAACTCGCTTAGGTGAAATTTTAAAAAGTGTTGAGAAGGGCTGGATGCAGAAAGCACCAGTCGTTGCTTTAACACAAAAAATTTCCAGCTATTTCTTATGGACGGTATTACTGGCTGCAGGACTTCTGTTTTTATGGCAAGCCAGCATCGGTTCGATGGTCCACGCACTAGAAATGGCGATTACTCTTTTAATTGTGACCTGCCCGTGTGCTTTAGCGATTGGAACTCCGCTGGCCTTCACTCGCGCACTAGGTTTAGCGGCTAAGAATGGTATGGTCATTAAAAATGATTCTGTGATTGAGAAGTTATCTCAAGTCAAAACAGTAGTTTTTGATAAGACGGGCACACTGACTTACGGCGATTTGCGAATCGAGAAAATGCAAACGCATATGGATGCCTTGCAACCACTGCCATCTATTATTTTAACTCTCGAAGCTCAGTCTAAACACCCAGTTGCTCGTGCGTTGGTTGAATGGGCAAAAAAAAATGGAGGAGTAGAACTTAGCTTAAGTGATTTCTCCGAAAGAATTGGCGCAGGCGTTCGTGGTGTTATCAATCAGCAAGTCTACGAGATAAAAAACTATCAGATTTATGAAAACTTCCGAGTGATCGCGGAATTTTCTGTTTCTGATCAAATCCGAGCAGAAGTTCCTGCGGTCCTTCGTCGCTTAACTCAATTTGGCTTTAACTTAAAACTTCTCTCAGGAGATAAGCAAGCTATCGTTGCCAAAGTTGCTCAATCATTAGGAACACAAATAGAATTTAAAGCCGAACTCTCGCCAGAAAATAAACATAATGAATTACAAAAGACTTCTCACGCAATGATGGTGGGCGATGGGGCCAATGATGCTATTGCTTTGACTCGTGCTGACGTGGGTGTTGCCGTCAATGGCTCGATGGATATCACCTTAAGAGCAGCCGATGTTTATCTTTTATCGAAAGGAATTACTAATATTCCACGACTGATCGTTTTGGGTCAGGAAACCATGAAGATCATCCGTCGAAATCTAGTGCTATCTCTCAGCTATAATGCCGTCTCTCTTGTCGCTGTTTTTGCGGGCCTTATATCTCCTTTGGTTGCAGCTATTATCATGCCACTGAGTTCCTTGACGGTTTTACTATCCACCCTTTGGGGTTCAAAAAAATTGAGGCTCCTATGGAAATAATGGTTGTACTCATTCCACTGGCGCTCTTATTAGGTCTGCTGTTCATTGGTGCGTTCATCTGGATGACCTGGAATGGCCAATATGACGATCTCGATTCACCACAATTAAGAATGTTACTCGATGAAAAGAAACGATCCACTTCTCTGAAAGGAAATGAAAATGTCACAGACAAATGATTCACCTAGTACCAAGCGGAGACTAGAGAGTTTTAGTTACGACGACCAAATTGTACGATGGTTTGTTATTGCCACTGTAATTTGGGGTGCTGTCGCAATGCTCTTGGGCGTTACCGTCGCATTTCAATTAGCTGATTGGCGACTTAACTTAGGACTTCCTTGGACTACATTTGGTCGCCTTAGACCGCTCCACACCAACGCTGCTATTTTTGCTTTTTGCGGAAATGCAATTTTTGCTGGGATTTATTATTCTCATCAACGATTACTTAAGGCCCGCCTGTTCAATGATCTTTTGTCGCGCATTCATTTTTGGGGTTGGCAGGCCATCATCGTCATTGCCGCCATTACATTGCCAATGGGGATAACCACAGGAAAAGAATACGCTGAGCTTGAGTGGCCGGTGGATATTCTTATTACTGTGATTTGGGTAGTCTTTGCGGTCAATTTTTTTGGAACTATTATCAAGCGCCGTGAGCGCCATATCTATGTTGCGATCTGGTTTTATATTGCCACAATTGTGACCGTTGCAGTTCTTCACATTGTGAATTCGCTAGCTCTTCCTGTCGGCCTTACTAAGTCATATTCGTTGTATTCAGGTGTTCAGGACGCACTGGTGCAGTGGTGGTATGGCCATAATGCTGTGGCATTTTTCTTAACTACACCATTTTTAGGATTGATGTATTACTTCATTCCTAAAGCGGCCAATCGTCCGGTCTACTCATACCGTCTATCTATTATCCACTTCTGGTCATTGGTGTTTATTTATATCTGGGCAGGACCGCACCATTTGCTCTACACCACACTTCCAGAATGGGCACAAACTCTTGGGATGGTTTTCTCAGTTGCTTTATGGATGCCAAGTTGGGGTGGGATGATCAATGGTCTTATGACCTTGCGTGGAGTCTGGGGCAAGGTGCGTACGGAACCGACTCTTAGATTCATGGCCACTTCTTTAACTTTCTACGGTATGTCGACATTCGAAGGACCGCTGCTTTCGATTAAGTCAGTCAATGCTATTGCTCACTTTACCGACTGGATTCCAGGTCACGTGCATTCAGGAACGATCGGTTGGAACTATATGTTGACCGCCGGTATTTTGTATTACCTTGTATGTAAGCTCTGGAATGCAGAAATTTACTCGAAGCGTTTGGCAAATATCCAGTTCTGGACGGCCACTATTGGATTAGTCCTCTATATCGTTTCAATGCTTGTGGCAGGAATTACGCAATCACTCATGTGGAGTGCCATGGATGAAGCTGGTCGACTGATTTATCCCAACTTTGTTGAAACTGTTGTGCGTATTATTCCGATGTATTGGATTCGAGCCGTCGGTGGTTCGCTAGTTTTTGTTTCGTTTCTCATCATGGTTTATAACCTCTTTAAGACTGCTAAGTCTGGTAGCGTAAAAGCTCCTGAGATTTTTGAAGCTTATGCTCTTGATGAAACCTCAATCGAGAAGGGTGCCGATAAACACCGTTCTCTTGAAGGGATGCCGATGATTTTCTCGGTGCTCTCCTTGATTGCCATTTTAGTGGGGTCAGCGATTGAAATTGTGCCCTCGCTCTTATCAAGTAAATACATAGCTAAGATGGAAGTGGTGAAACCTTATTCACCCCTCGAACTTCTTGGGCGCGATATTTATGTGCGCGAAGGCTGTTACCTGTGTCACTCACAAACAGTACGACCGATGACTCATGAGGTGCTTCGCTATGGTAAGCCATCTGAGGCGGCAGAATTTGTTTATGATCATCCTTTCCAATGGGGATCTAAGAGAACAGGTCCAGATCTCGCGCGGGTAGGTGGTAAATACTCTCATATGTGGCATTACCGCCACTTTGATAAACCCCAAGAAGTGACCGCTGGCTCAATTATGCCGCGCTATACTTGGTTATTTAATCAGAAGATTGCGTTTGATTCTCTTCCTAAGAAACTAACAGCGATGCAAACCATGGGCGTTCCTTACTCAACTGAAGAAATTGCTGGTGGTATTGAAGCGGCTAAAGCTCAGGCCAAGCTCATTGCCGACGAGCTTTCAAACAGTGGAGTTCCTATGGCGATTGAAAATAAAGAAGTGATCGCGCTTATTGCCTATCTTCAGCGTCTAGGTACTGACTACGGCAAAGCGGAGGCCCCATGAAACAAGCAGCACTTAAAGCTTTCGATCTAACTTGGATTCCTTTAACCGGACTCATCATTTTTGTGGTGTGTTTTGGTCTTTATACATTTTGGACATACAAAAAATCTAATAAGGCCTTCTTTGAACAAGCGGCCCTTATCCCATTAGAGGATGGAGTGAACCATGAGCGAGTCTAATTCAAACGATAAGATTCATATTGAAGCAGATGAAAAACATCTCGTTTTGGATCATAGTTACGACGGAATTCAAGAACTCAATCATCCATTGCCATCTTGGTGGAATGTGCTTTTTTACGTCGGTATTATTTTTGCGATTTGTTACACCATCTATTATGAATTCATGGGTGGTAAAAGTTTAAAAGCTGCTTTCAATGAAGATTACTCGCGTATCAAGGTGATCCAGGAAGAGTATAAAAAATTGCACGGGCCCTTTGACCCCAATCAATATGCTGCCTATTCAACAGCGGATAATCTCAAAACAGGCGAAGCCGTTTATGTTGAAAACTGTATGCAATGTCATATGGAAGGAGGAAAGGGCGATATCGGGCCAAACCTCACTGATAAGCACTGGATCTTAGCAAAAGGTACACCTGATACCATCTATCAAGTGGTTTATACAGGCAGTGAAGAGAATGGCATGCCTGCTTGGGGAGAAATTTTAAGTTCAGAAGATATGTACCGCGTGGTGGCCTATGTGATGACATTTAAAAATACCTTCCACAAAGAGGGCAAGGAACCTCAAGGTGAACTTATAAATGACTAAGAATCGTTACGAATTAGATCCCGAACGACTGGCAACGACCGATGAACATGGTCATCGTGTTTATTTATATCCTGAAGATGTGAAAGGGAAGTGGAAGACTCGTCGTCAGTGGGTTTATTGGGGACTTATTCTTCTCTATCTCGTTTTGCCTTGGTTTTATATTAACGGCAAACCTGCCTTGATGATTAATATTGCACAACGCGAGTTTACACTTTTGGGTTTCACTCTGCATGGGATGGAGCCCATTCTGTTTTTTCTCATGCTGACTTCCGGACTTTTTTTCGTCGCATTTATGACCAGTCTGCTTGGAAGAGTTTGGTGTGGGTGGGGCTGTCCCCAAACAGTTTTCATTCAGGCCCTCTTTTTAAATATCGAGCGACTCATCGAAGGAAAAGCGCGCCAACGCGAACAACTGCAGACGGCTCCTTGGAATTTAGAAAAGATATCTAAGCGAACTCTCAAGTGGCTTGCTTACCTGATAATTTCTTTGCATATCGCTCATACATTTATTGGCTATTTCGTGGGGCCCCGTGAGTTGTTCTGGATTACGATGAACCCACCGACAGAACACATGGGTATTTTCATTGCTACCATGATTGCGACCGCTATTATCTTGCTCGACTTTGGTTGGTTTCGTGAGCAATTTTGTATTATTGCTTGTCCCTACGGAAGAATCCAATCAGTGATGATGGATGATAATTCAAAAGTGGTCGCTTACGATGTGAAGAGAGGTGAACCGCGGCGAGGGACAATTCCCAAAGAAAACGAAGGAGACTGTGTTAACTGCTACAATTGCGTAAAAGTTTGTCCGACGGGAATCGATATTCGTCGTGGAACGCAACTGGAATGTATTGCTTGTACTCAGTGTATTGATGCCTGTGATGATATTATGACTCGTCTTAAAAAGCCTACCGGTCTCATTCGTTATAGCACTGAGAACGAATTGAAGGGCGAGAAGCGCAAAACACTGACCGTTCGCTCGGTTCTTTACCTCGCAGTTTGCATAGCATTTGTATTAAGTTTCTTTATATTTTTTAGATCAAGTACTCAGCTTCAGGCCGTCTTCTTAAGAGGAACTGGTGCACCGTTTGTCATCTCAACAAATCAAGAAGGTCAAAGAATTATCAGTAATCACTTTACCATCAAACTCAAGCATCAAGGCAGTCGAGATTTTGATTTGGTACTGCAATTGTCAGATAAGTTACTTCGCCCTTTAGTGCAAATCACCCAACCTGTTAAACCGTGGCGAATGACTGAAGCTGAACTTCGGCAAATCGTGTTTATACGTTTTAATCATGAACTTCTCACTAAGGGATCAAAAACTCTCAACGTTGAGTTAATCGATCTCAAAACTAATGAAATTGTTCTAACCAAGGAGGTCAACCTTGTTGGCCCAGTGGAGTGATATTTTTCCTTGGGTATCTTTTGTTGCAGGCATTGGAGGAAGTCTTCATTGCGTAGGAATGTGTGGCGGCTTAGTAACGTCGAGTTGCGAAAACAAAATGGATATTGGCCATTATCAAGTGGGGCGTCTCTTAGGATATTTACTTTTAGGAGCGATGGCAGGTTTGATGGGAGGACTCATTACTCTGGGTGACGTGCATCCCACGCTCACGGTTATACCGAGTTTTATCGTGGGCGGACTTTTCATCTTTTGGGGTTTCAGGAGCTATCAAGGTAAAAAAGCCGAGCTGCCATTGCCAAAGTTTCTTCAGCACGCTTATCAGGCGATGTGGAGAAAGGTTAACCGCACCTTTCCTCAAGTCACTAAGGCCTTCTTCACTGGCCTTATTTCCATTCTTCTCCCTTGTGGCCTTCTTTACGGAGTTATTGCTGCGACAGTTGCAACGCAAGCTCCCTTGGCGGGAATGTTAGGGATGTTCTTTTTCTGGTTGGGTACACTTCCGGCGATGGTGGCGGCACCAGGTCTGGTAAGAAAAATTCTACGTCCCCTGCAAAGTCATCGACCAAAGATCTATGCCGTAAGTTTAATGTTAGTAGGGGTGTTAACTGTCGGGATGCGGATGATGAAGCAAGTGAATATGAGTCATGCGCCAGACAAAAATGAAAAGATGAGCTGTCACTAGGACAGCCCATCGTTAAAGATTAATGAACCCAGCGTGAGCTTCTTTCCCACTCATCGAAGAGCTCGTATGTCACGTAACTACGGTTTTCACAACGAACTTCATAGTAAGTACGTGATGAGCCCCAGCCATGTTCGGTGTAGCGATGTGAGATACATTCGCGACGCTCAACGACCACTCGTTTTGTTTCACGACGGAATGAGCCTGAGCACGCTGGATCAAGGTGAGGAGCATAAGTACTGTTGGCGTCAGCCATTTCCACAAGGCCCCAAGTCGTAAGGAAAACACCACCTACCGCGAGACCTGTTCCAATCGTACTGACAGTTTCATTACCTGAACCACTCAGGATAATACCGCCAATAGTTGTAAAGATACCCACTGCCGTACGACGACGACCGCGCTCTTCTTGTTCACGTTTTGCATCGACCCAGCGCTGATAAGCACGATCATAATAACCGCCATCGCAGACTGGGCCGCGGTAACTCACCGGTTCGTCATGAATAATGGTGGTCGTGGTTGTGGTAGTTATGGGACTACGGTAGCTACGTCTAAATTCACCGCGTGAGTAGGCTTCGCGAGTTGTTTCACAAAGTTCATCGCGATGATGGCAGTTAAAAGCACTGTAATTGTAGGTCACGCTTGCTGAGAGGTCCAAACATTCTTCTCTCTCGCGACGTGAGCGAAAGTTAGAGCAACTTATAGCATAACCACCTTCTGACCAGCGATAGGGACGTCCGTTAGTGAGAAACTGGCAAGCGTTGCGGTCAATTCGATCTCGAAAAATGCTGCAATCAAAGAGCGGGACTTTGTTTCGATTACCTAGGTCTACCCGTTCTGTTTCGACTTGAGCAAAAGCCAAAATTGGTAATAAGCTAGCAAATCCAAGCAACAAAAATAGGCAGGCCTTCTTTAGGTTGTTCATAAACGTTCTCCCTTAATTGATATGAGAAAAGCTTAGCGGGTATTGGGGAGGGGAGCTGAAACCGGGAAGAAATTACATGTAAAACATTCAAATTTCAGATTCTTAGGCCTAAATTGTCTTAATAAGCCACCCTAACTTGTCTATAAATCGACCCATCATATCCATTCAAACCAGGCCAATATATGAAGCTTTTTGGGGCACTATTTTTCGTTATCTCCACCCAGGCATGGGCCAACCCATTTATCTATAAGCATCCCTCAAACGAAGTTTTCCTCAAAATTGAAGTACTCAAAAATCGTGGTCTGCACTTTGAGCTAACCTAAAATCGTCCCGCCCAAGATCGTATTTGGACATCTCCCATGATTTTGGAGAATCCGGGACTTGCCACCACAGTCCGCATGAATGGAACACAGATTAAAAACGAAGATTTTGAAGTCAGTGTGAATCCAGAAAATCTTTGTGTCACTGTCGTTGATTTAAAGCAGTCCTGGGATCTCGTTACGACATGTCCCCATAATCTCTCACAACCTTGGAAAGGTCTCGCTGTTTATACCAACGATAAACTTAATGCCTACGGACTGGGTGCTTATTATCAAAATCCAGGAAGTGCGGATGGAGATTGGGTAGGACACGTCTGGGATCCAGGCATGAATACGCTGGGCAATGCTCTTCGTGGTTTTAGTGGGGGAGCACAAAGTTATGCCATGTTCCCTGTTTTATATGTTCAAGGAAGTGGTACTCGCATGATGAAAGAGCTTTCTGAGCGCTCGAATATTTCTGGTAAGATGTTCGATGGCTCATATAACCATGATCTTTTGGTTACTATTTTCCCTTCTAACAATAAGTCGAGCTTCACTTTGATTGAAGATGATGGCCAGACAGTCGATTATAAGAATCAGCGCTTAAGTGAAACGGTTATTTCTCAGCACCAGGCAGGCAATAAGATTGAAATCATGTTGGCGCAAACGGCCGGTGACTATGACTTTATGCCAGGCTCACGTGAGTATCAATTAGCCGTGTATGTTAATAAAGATGTGAAAGCCGTGAAGCTTAATGGCAAAGAGATTGAGTTTAAGCTGCAGAATGGAATTCTTAAGACAAATCTCGGAGTGCATAGTCAGCGCTCCGAGAAGAATGTTGAGATTGAATTAAAATAGATTAAAGGCCGAGGTAGAGCAATTTTACTTCGGCCAACTTAAAGCGATTGTTAGGACCTGTTCGTCCGCCACGATAACGATAGCTCGCGAAATGCTCAAAGTAAGACATGTTAAAGAAGTCTTCAATCACCACGCTGTAGCTCATGTTCTGTTTGAGATCCACTGCAAAGAAGTTGGTATCAGTCCAGAAGCGCTCAACGTTGTGATGGGGGAACATCAAAACACCCACACGTACCAGAGCACCGGTCTGCTCATTATAAACAGAAATTTTCTTCACTCCGCAACTCACGCCTGAGTTGATGTTATCGACATTGCTGTAATCAACCTGCAGAGCGAATCTGCCGTCTCGATTAGGGCGCAAACGCTCGAGCATAACTTTCTGATCTGGGTAACCCCAGTCGGTTAAATGAGGGCGACCATTTTGCGACGAAG
>JBKHVI010000078.1:0-9711 GCA_046570105.1 Bacteriovoracia bacterium | reverse complement strand
ACGCTACCCAATTACCTGGAAGAGTGCTTTGCCGGGGCCAGAAACCGAATTTACACAAAAATTTTGACAGCACCATCCTTACAACACATTCAATCGTAGTGACTTAGAGGTTGTAACAGTTTTAACATATGCTTTTGGAATCTTTTCTCTTTCAATGTTGTCACTAAATACAACAAAAGTAGAATCAAATGATTTGCCACAATTTAATTTCCCCAAAACTAAACGTGCCCTGATTCGATTAATAAAAATAGTAACTTTCCTATTCATTGGACTAGTTACTGTCGTCTCTCTTTTTGAATTTTCCCCAGAAATACTAAAAAGTTTTTATGGCCAATTATTTGTACTCTTTTTTACAGTGGGGATGACTGCCTTTTCGTTGAGAATTCAAACTCATCAAAAAATGCTATTCAGTTTTGTACTTTTATTACCTACATCCATTCTCATTGCGAGCTATATATTAGCTATTGCTGACTTCAACCCTAAAGTCGAATTGACTGAAAAAATAACAAATCTCATCGAACTAGGCCCGCTGGCGAAAGATGAACTCCATTCACATATGATTTCTGATCTCGAAATATCAGCAGAAAACACTTATACGCTGCAATCATACAGTCTAAAAAAATATATTGATCATTTTCCGGATAGGAAAAATCAAATAATCAATACGAAGAAAAAATTGGCTTCTCTTTGTGAGCTAAACTTCGATTATCGATGCAGGCTTCTTGCATATGTTGAAAAGATTGAACTTGACGCTGAGGAACTCTCTTACCAGACAATGGAAAAAGGTTGTCCTAAAGATTTAAAGAGCTGCCTCTTTTTTTATGGCGATGACAAATCGACTGAACATCAAAGGTCTTTGTCGATTTCAGAATTAAGTAAGCGGTGCACTGGTCAGGAAGATTGGAAAGATTTTTCAACTTGTAACTCTTATAGATCCCGACGAGCTAAAGAGGAAAAAAAGGAAAAGAAAGCTCTTAAACCTAAAACTTCCGCGCATCATCCAAACATTTCTGGTCAAACATAATGACCGTTTGGCGTAGGATCATGTTGGCGACGAAGCCTTTGAGGTCGTCACGGCCTTCGTTGAGCCAGTACATCACGCAATCGGGATTATTACAGTGACTGCCATGGCCTTCGTCTTGATGAGGCTCATGCATCGTAAGACCATTATTGACTAATCCCAAAGCATGACCCAATTCATGAACCAGTGTGGCCTGCTCCACATAGCGCGGAGTAAGCCCGGCTTCATTGCCGGTATTTCTCACCACATCTTTAAAAATAGCGAGAATTGTTGTGCCACCTAACGACACGCCCACCATGCTGGTTTGATTGCTAGTGCCATCAGTGAAATAACCACCGAGGAATACAACCCAGAAATAAGAGTGAGTGGCGCTGGACTTTCCTTTGCGATGCTCTTTAGCGAGATTCACAATATCATCCACCGACCATGAGGCTTTTCCCTGTATTGGAATTTCATTCATCTCAGCAATCGTCTTAGGAACTTTGATCACTGGATAAGGCGTGCGACCCAAAAAAAGTGCATTCAAATTTTCATCAAGCACATTCCACAGAGGTGATGGCGATCCGTTTGAGAGCGTAATATTGGTATCAGTATAAGGCTCATGGCCCGACTCATAGGCGACTTCAACAGTCAGAGCGGTACTCGAGGTGAAATAATTTTTACTTGTCTCATACGGATTAAGAAATTTTGATGAGCGTACGTCATCTTTTTTTGAGCAAGAAATGAGAGTCACTAGAATGAAAAATAGCACGCGCATTGGGCTCTTATCGGTGAATTAGCGCTCACAATTTAAAGTCTGAGTATTTTTATCCAGAGGCACAAAGACTTGACCCCAGGGCGGTATCGGGTTCAAATAAAACTACCTATCTATCAATAATTTCTAAGGAGCCACCTCATGGCATCCACGCAAAGTTCACGTCTTACCCTTCATATTGTCATAGGCATGGTGGCCGGTCTTGTTATCGGCTGCATTCTTAACTTTATGGGACCAACCGGATGGATTCAGGAATACCTGATTGGTGGCGTACTGGAACTCGGTGGCCGCATTTTTATGGCGAGTTTAAAAGTACTCGTTGTCCCCTTAGTTTTTGTATCGATTGTATGTGGAACAGCTTCAATGGATGACATCAAAAAGCTCGGTCGCATTGGTAGCAAGACTATGATCCTCTACACTCTCACCACCGCTCTTGCGATTGCCGTAGCGATATTGGCGGCACTGCTTGTCTCTCCAGGTGAGGGTTTTAATATGGCGATGCCGGCGCAGTTTCAAGCGAACTCGTCTCCTCCTCTGTTAGATGTTATCTCCAATATTTTTCCTTCAAACCCCTTTAAGGCGATGGTTGATGGCGAGATGTTGCAGATTATTGTCTTCGCTGTCTTGTTTGGCCTGGCCCTCACCATGACGGGCGATCATGGCAAGCGTGTGATGAATGTCTTTAATGATTTAAATGAAATTATTTTGAAAATGGTGATGATGCTGATCAAGCTCGCGCCTTTTGGTGTTTTTTGTTTGCTCGCCAAAGTTTTTGCCCAACAAGGATTTAATGCCATCATGCCGATGGCGAAATATTTCTTCGTGGTGCTCGGTGTGCTTCTCTTCCACTGGAGTGTGATTTACGGTGGCATGTTGAAGCTTATGACCGGACTCTCACCCTTTAAATTCATCCGTAAGTACAAACAAGTTCCGATCTTTGCTTTCTCAACTGCAAGCTCCAACGCCACTCTCCCAGTCAATCTTGAAACGGTCGAGCACAAGATGGGTGTTCCCAACTCGATTGCTTCATTTACTATTCCTTTGGGCGCAACGATCAATATGGACGGCACGGCGATTATGCAAGGTGTGGCAACCGTTTTCGTGGCGCAAGTTTATGCTGTGCCATTGGGTGTGACTGATTATTTAATGGTAATCCTCACCGCCACACTTGCCTCGATTGGCACTGCCGGTGTTCCAGGCGTGGGCCTTGTTATGCTGGCGATGGTGTTTAAACAAGTGAATCTTCCCGTCGAAGGCATTGGACTCATTATCGGAGTTGATCGCCTCCTCGACATGGTCAGAACCGCTATAAATGTGACGGGTGATGCCGTCGTTTCAGTGATTGTTGCTAAGTCAGAGAATCAATTGGATCTAGCAGCGTTTGATCGAGAAGATTAGCCCTTCGCTTTTTTCTTCAGTGATATCCACAATGTCTTTTGAACTTCAGCGATGGTGACACCGTCGCTGTTTTTTATTTCGACTGGCCAGACTCGTTCAGTTTTACCAAAGGCCTCGACATCCGCCTTAATGCTCTCGACGTCGGCGTCTAGAATTTTAAACTCAGCACTGACTCGGCCAGTGCCCGGTTTTTTAAAGCGAATACTGGCGGCCTTATCCCACACCACAAAATCGCGGCCAAGAATCTCTAAGAGCATCAGCATAAACCACGGGTCAGTCATGCTGTAGAGTGAGCCACCGAAATGCACACCGACGTAATTGGTATTGAGTTTTGTAAGCGGCATCTCGACACGAATATATTTAAAATCCGGATCAAGTTTTTTGAGGCGAATCCCGGCCCCCAAATAAGGGGGCCAGAGATTTATCGCTTTAAAGAGCAGATGCTTAGGTATCTTTTGCCAGTTCATAATTTTCAATCTCTCAGGTCTCATCCTGGCGCACCGTTTCGTAGAAATCACAGAACTTGTGCCAGGATGAATTAACTCATACAAGTTAATACTCTAGCGTCCTCTACATTATCTGACTAAAGCAAAATCTACGCTTCGGACTTACCTGAGAGATTGAACAATCGAATCAAACTATCTCTGCAAAAACAACACCGTCCAGTAAGGAAGACCGCGGCCATCGATCGCAAGTCCCACACCGATATGAGTGTAGCGGTAGTCTTCGATTTGGGTGCGATGACTCCAGGAGTTCATCCAGCCATTAAAGGCCTGATCGGCGTTTTGATGGAAGCGCGAAACGATTTCGCCACAAGCATTGCCTCGTCCTAAGATGCGTCGGGCATTGAGGCAGCGCTGGGACATACCATCATGGCCGAAACGACGGCGACCTGAGGCCATATCATCAGTGTGAATTTGCGCCTCGAGTGTCAGAGCATCATTGTAAGAGAGCTTGGGTAAATTCAAACGGGCGCGGTGATCATTTAATAGATAAACCATCTCTTCCACTGCGCCTGAACGATCAGTCAGCGGATCCACATAACGATCAACTCCGCCGTCATCGTTGTTCTTGGATTTTGAACAGCTGGCGAGAATCAGCATCACGCAGATTAAAAATAGGTGTTTCATAAACACTCCTTTGTTGAGTGCTTCGAGACTAGAAAACACCTATCGTGACTTCCACAAAAAAAAACTTACCGCGCCAAGCTACTAGAATTCTGCGTTTCTCGGTGTTCTTGGGAATGGGATGACATCACGGATATTCGTCATTCCAGTGATATACATCACCGCTCTTTCAAAACCTAACCCGAAGCCTGCATGTGGTGCCGAACCGAACCGGCGCAGATCGAGGTACC
Source organism: Bacteriovoracia bacterium (assembly GCA_046570105.1). Taxonomy (GTDB): domain Bacteria; phylum Bdellovibrionota; class Bacteriovoracia; order Bacteriovoracales; family Bacteriovoracaceae; genus UBA6144. The sequence continues at coordinate 5,181 of JBKHVI010000078.1, read as the reverse complement.
ACCAGTAATCCTTTGGATTCAGGTGAGACTCTTCCATACGCTTCAATAATTTCGCATGGTCATCTTCCCTCTGGGATCCACCAATAATCTCCCCCACGCCTGGAACAAGGATGTCCATGCAGCGAACGGTTTTCCCGTCGGCATTGAGTTTCATATAGAAAGATTTGATCTCTTTTGGGTAATCCGTCACAACAGTGGGTTTTTTGAAATGCACTTCACATAGGTAGCGCTCGTGTTCAGTGGCGAGATCGCCCCCCCAATCAGGGGCCGCGAATTCAAACTTATGTCCTGAGCTTTGCGCTTTTTTCAAAATATCAATCGCCTCAGTATAAGCGACACGAGCGAAGTCTGAGTTAGCAACGTGTGTAAGGGTGCTAAGAAGATCAGGATTATTTTTTTGTGCAAGTACGGCGAGTTCATCTGGGCACTTTTCCATCGCGGTCTTAATCATGTATTGAATATAGTCTTGGCCCAGGAGTGCCACATCATCCAAATCAGCAAAAGCCACTTCTGGTTCAATCATCCAGAACTCGGCCAAGTGTCTCGCTGTATTTGAGTTCTCGGAACGGAAAGTTGGCCCGAAAGTATAAATTTTCCCCAAGGCCAAAGCGTAAGCTTCACCTTCAAGCTGGCCTGAAACGTTGAGGAAAGTTTCTTTGGCAAAATAATCTTTTGAATAATCAACGGCACCTTTATCGGTTTTAGGAGCATCGTTGATCGGCAAAGTTGAAACGCGGAACATGTCCCCTGCACCTTCACAGTCACTGGCCGTGATGATCGGTGTATGAAGATAGTAGAAGCCGCGGCCATCAAAAAAGTCATGAGTGGCCTTAGCGAGCACGTGACGAATACGGAAGACGGCACCGAAGAGTTGTGTGCGCGCGCGAAGATGAGCATTCTCGCGCAAGAACTCCAACGAGGTTTCTTTTTTCTGCAGAGGGTATTCTTCGGGGACAGAGCAAATAAGTTTAACCTCTTTCGCCTGCATCTCAACCGATTGACCTTTGCCTTGGCTAGCAACAATCAGACCTGTAACTTCTACTGATGAGTGCATGCCGATCTTGGTGATCTCTTCGTAATCAGCAATGGTGGCATCGATGACAATCTGGAGATCTTTTTGGCTGGAACCATCGTTCACCACCATGAAAGAGAATTTCTTAGAGTTACGAAGACTTTTCACCCAGCCTTTCACCGTATGAGTTTGATCCACCGGTGCGGTCGTGAGAAGAGTTTTAACAGCAGTAAAGTTTTGCATCATAAATATCTATCCTAGTTTTTAGAAAAAATTTGCTGAAGCACTTCTTGCGTTTGATGCCACTTAAGACGCGGGCCATACTGACCTACCACTTTTGAAGCGGCGGCACTGGCAAGTTTCCCGGCCGAGGCATAAGTGTGTCCGTGAGTGATGGCAAAGAGGAATGCTCCTGCAAACATGTCGCCCGCTCCATTGGTATCAACCGCTTTTACGGGAAATGATTCAATATCAATAAAAGTATCGCCGTCAAAAATGATAGCGCCATTTTCACCACGGGTGATGACAAATGTGCGAGCTACTTTTTTTAAGGCTTCACGAGCTTCCAGCAAATTTCTCGTGCCCGCAAAGGCGAGCGCCTCCTCTTCATTGCTAAAAAGTAGATCGACACCTTTGGCACCTAGCATGTTTTTCATGCCATCGCCAAAAAATTGCACCATGGCAGGATCAGAGAAAGTGAGAGCTGTTTTGACGCCATTTTTTTCCGCCAACTCGCGTGCCTTGATAGCGGCCGCCTGACCAGTAGGAGATGCCACCAAATAGCCTTCAATATAAAGATACTTTGAATCCTTCAAAGAACTCTCCACGAGTTCTGCCTCAGAGAAAGTCGAAGTGATTCCTAAAAAAGTATTCATGGTGCGTTCAGCATCTTTGGTGACCATCACTAAACATTTACCAGTCGTACCAGCAGGGCGTTTGACACCAAGATTTGAATCCACACCTGAGTCTTTCAAATCATCAGCGTAAAAATCACCAGTGGCATCGTTAGCGACTTTGCAGGAGTAAAAACATTTGCCGCCCATTTGCGCGACGCCAATGACAGTATTAGCAGCAGAGCCTCCACATTGGCGCTTGAGTGGAGCATTGCCGAGGGCATTGAGCAAATAGTCTTGGCGGTCTTCTTCCACCAAAGTCATGCGGCCCTTTTCAATTTTGTGCTCATTAAAGAAAGCGTCTTGCACTTCAAATTCCATATCAACCAGTGCGTTGCCGATGCCGTAGACGTCATATTTTTTCATTTTCATTCTCCTCAAATGCCCGCTTATTCTAAAAGAAGTTTCAGGGCAAGTACACGTCCAAGCGCACCGCTTTTCCCTCTTGCTGAAAGCTCGGATTCGGCAGCAAGAGATTCGCCCCGGGAGGACGCTTGATGATCAGTCGTTTTTTATAAGACAAAAGTTCGCGCGCAACCGCTTCGGCATCGGAGTCTTGTCCCACCACCTCACGGAATATGCGCATTTCTTTGCGGGGCAGCGCCTTTTTATTGACCTCAGAGTACATCGGATCAAAGTAGATCACTTGTGCCTCTTCAGGAGGTAGCTCCCTCTGAAAATCAATCCTCCAGCGAGCTTTGGCCTGATTATCCCAACGATTGTAGGCCCGCAGCAGCATAAGGGCGGGAATGGGATGACGCTCCCAGGAAATGACCTCACAGCCAAAGGCCAAGAGCTGCAAGGAATCTCCCGCCAGCCCACAAGTGACATCCCACACCTTTGGCATTTGGTTATTTCTAGTGCCTAAGGCACGATATAGCGGTTGAGAGCGCAGTGAGATAAGAGTTTTCTGCCATTGCTGGTAGTCTCGCTCCAAGTCAAGAACGACATTTTTCTCGAGGGGATCACTGGATTTGAGCTCCCAGCCGCTCTCCGTCAGCTCGAGCGCGCTCGTTAATCCCAGTTCCTGGAGCTGGCCCAATAAAGCTTGTTCTGTAGCTAATTCATGCTCTGTAAACTTCACCAAGATCTACCCTTAACAAATTGTCGACGAGAGCATTAAAATGGCGCATCTCGATTCGGTCGCTTTTAGACTTAAAGAAAACTACCAAGGAACTTCCATGGCGAACATCCCTTTAAATTATCAACCTGCCAGTCTTGAGCGTGAGATGAAGCCATTTTATATCGGCGCCTCAGAAGCTGATATTCAGGCGATGCTCAAAGAGCTAGGGATGAGTAAGCTTGAAGACCTCTACTCTCATATTAATCCGGCCCATTTGTTTAAAGGCCCCATCGCTCTGCCGCGTCCCTTGCAGTATCAAGAGCTCGTTGATCACGTAAACACTTTGACACAAAAAAATAAACCGCGCCCAAGCTTTATTAGTGACGGTCTCCCCAACTACAAGGCGCTTGATATTGTCGGCGCTATTTGTGGTATCCGCGGCCTCACGACCGCCTACACCCCTTATCAGCCTGAGCGCTCACAGGGAACGCTACAAACTTTGTGGATTTATCAATCCCTCATCGGCCAGCTGACGGGCTTTGAAGCAGTCAATGCTTCTCTCTATGATCGCTCAACTTGTTTATTCGAAGCACTGCTGTGTGCTCAGCGCTTAGTCAAAAATGCTAATACTGTTTTGGTCTCTGAAGCCATTTATCCGGGTGATCTCGCGGTTCTTGATACTCAGGCCAAAGAGACAACTCTTAAGATTGAGCGCATCCCGCTCGATAGCAAAACTGGTCGCACCGATATCAATGCGCTTAAAAAAATGCTCGAAGGCCGCAGTGACATTGCTGGTATTGCTTTCCCACAAATCAATACTCTGGGTAATCTAGAAGACGTTGATGCCCTGACTGATCTCGCTTGGGAGAAAAATATTAAATCAATCGCCATGATTGATCCTATGCTTTTGGCCGCCAAAGCGCTTAAACCACCGGTCGCCTTTGGTAAAAAAGGTGCTCATATGTTGGTCGCAGAAGGTCAGCACTTGGCCCTTGCCGCTAACTTCGGGGGACCAGGCCTTGGTATTTTTGCTATTCGCTATAATGATGAAGACAAAAACTCGATTCGCTCAACTGCTGGCCGCTATGTCGGTAAGGCGCTTGATTCCAAGGGCCGTGAGTGTAAGGCCCTTATTCTTTCGACTCGTGAGCAACATATTCGTCGTGAGAAAGCGACTTCCAATATTTGCTCAAACCAAAGTTTTGTTGCCTCTCTTGCTGGTGCTTGTATGCTGGCGCGCGGTGATGAAGGCTTCACCAAGTCGGCCCTGGCCGGCATGACTGGCATCCGCAAAATTGTGAAAGAAATTACCAAGTGTGCGGGTGTAGAGGTGCGCTTCCCACAAACCCCTGTTTGGAATGAAGTCACGTTAAAACTTCCCATCAAAACAGCGGAGTTTTTAAAAATTGCTCGCGAAAAAGGTTTCCATGCGGGCGTGGATGTCAGCACACGATTCAAAGCACTGAATGAAAATTTATTACTACTCGCAGTCACTGATTTGCAGAGTGAAAGTGATATTCAAGGTCTGGTTGAAGTATTCCATGCTCAATTTGGTAAAACGGGAACAGCTAGTGAGTTGCTATCCGTTTCTGCTCAACACTTGCGCACGGATTCTCCCGAGATTCCAAAACTCGCAAGTGCCGATGTGGTGAGTTACTACCAACGTTTGGGTTCACAGAACCTAAGCCCTGATGATGGCATCTATCCGCTGGGTTCATGCACGATGAAGTACAACCCTTACATCAACGACTACGCGGCTGGTTTACCAGGAGTCACTGATCTTCATCCTCAAGCACCATTAGAAGATGCTCAAGGTAACCTTGAGCTTCTGTGGGAAATTCAAGAACAGTTTAAAGCGATTACCGGTCTTCCCGCGGTCACTACGCAACCGCTCGCTGGTGCCCAGGGTGAACTCGTGGGTCTTAAAATGTTCCAAGCTTATCACCGCTCTCGTGGTGAAGGTGACACTCGCGACATAATCATCATTCCTCGCTCGGCCCATGGAACCAATCCTGCGACAGCGACGATGGCAGGCTATGATACATTTGCAAAAGATGGCGTTCAGCACGGGATCGTTTTGGTGGATGCCCTTCCCTCAGGAGAGATGAATCTCGCACAAATCAAAGAAGTACTTGATCAAAACCCAGGTCGCATCGCCGGTGTGATGGTGACTAATCCCAACACAGCTGGAATTTTCGAAACTAATTTTGCTG
>JBKHVI010000077.1:0-9785 GCA_046570105.1 Bacteriovoracia bacterium | reverse complement strand
CGGCGCAAATAAAGAGAAGATCCGGATCCGTGGCAAGGATTGTTTTCGGTATCACTGGCAAACGACAGATGAATCCGGTGAGGTCGTGAGAATCGTTTGCGATCTACCGATAAGGCCAACAGGCGAAGGTGTCATCGTGACGATCTTTTCTCTAAGGGAGAGATAAATGAAAAAGAAAAGCCATTTGTCGAAAGCTGAAAGTGAAATTTTGTCGCGGATTGCGGCAGGTGAGATTACTCCGGTCCACGTTCCGCGGCGTACATCAGCAGTCGATATATTGAAATTTGAGCTTTGCTCCGAGATTATTCGATTAAAAAAACGAACCGAGTGTACGCAGGCAGCGATAGCCGCAGAGCTCGAGGTCCATAAATCGGAAATAAGTAAGATTTTTTCTTACCAGCTCGATGCGTTTTCTGTGGATCGTTTGATCGGTATGGTCGAGGCGTTGCTGAAATCGGGTGCCGATGTCAGCTTGGCGGCTGCTCTCCGTGAGGCCAGCAGCAAAGTGGAGGTGAAGAGTAAAAGACGGGCTAAGTCTGAAGGTGTAGTTCGCGCCTAGTGCCCTATTCGTTTGAGGGGCTTTCGGTTTGAGGATCTGTTTTCGATTTAGTGAGCGGGAATTCGTTGACGCTGGCGGTCGCAGCCAAAGTCGTAGTGACAGGTATTTCTCCTCATGATGAAATACCGCGCATGACAATACTAGTAACAGGCGGCGCAGGGTACATCGGATCGCACGTGCTCAAGGAGCTGAGTGCCCTTGGCGAAAAGGTCATCGTCCTTGATAACCTCTCCACTGGGCTTAAGGAAGCGATTCTCTACGGAGAACTAGTACAGGGGGACGTCGGAGACGAGGCACTCCTGGACTCTCTTTTCTCGACGCATCAGTTCTCGGCAGTCTTCCACTTCGCGGGCTCTATTGTCGTGCCGGAATCCGTCACGGATCCCCTGAAGTACTACACGAACAACACAGAAAATAGCCTAAAGCTGTTGAAAGCGATCAAGAAGCACAAGACTCCACACCTGATTTTCTCGTCCACTGCAGCGGTTTACGCCATGCCGGCAGACGGAGTTTGCCGTGAGGATTCCCCCTTGGGTCCAAACAACCCTTATGGCACCTCGAAGCTCATGACCGAGCAGATGATCAAAGATTTTTCCGCAAGTTCAAATCTTAGAGCTGTCTGCTTGCGCTACTTCAACGTCGCGGGAGCTGACGCTGGCGGAAAGATTGGCCAGTCGACGAAGAATGCCTCGAGCCTGATGAAGGTTGTGGCTGAGTGCGCTACCGGAAAACGCCCTCAAGTAGAGATCTTCGGAACGGATTACCCCACGAAAGACGGCACGGGAGTCAGAGACTTCATCCACGTGAGTGACCTGGCGAGTGCGCACGTGAAGGCCCTTGAGTACCTTCGTAAGGGTGGAGCTACGACATCGATCAACTGCGGCTATGGACGTGGGTTTACAGTCCGGGAAGTGATCGAGCGCATGCGCACAATTGCAGGTACGAATTTCAAGGTGGTTGAGTCTCCACGGAGAGCTGGGGACTTTGCCCACATCATCTCGAACGCGGATCGTATCCGGACCGAGTTTGGCTGGGAGCCGAAGTTTCAGGACCTCGATGTGATCCTCCGCTCAGCGCTGGCGTGGGAGAAGAAGTAAGTAGAGGGATCCGAGGATTTTCTTCTCGATCTTCTCACCCCAGAAGCCCTTCTGAAGAAGACCGATTACGTTACGGTTTTCAATATCTGTGGCAATCTTCGCTAACAGATCAGAGGATTTTCCTAAGCGTTGAGTCAGCGTATGGACCATCTGGAACTTGATGTGAGTCTGCTGGCAAAAGCGTCGCCATTCTGTCGGAAGACGTCCTAAACGAGCCAGGTAGCTGACGTGCTCAGGGGCGCCTATTTGGTTACGACCATGCTGACGGTACAAAACCGTAGGTTGATCAAGGAATTGGATTTCCCCACCAAACACGGCACAAATGGCAAGCCAGTGGTCATGCATGGTGACGGAACTAGGAAACGGCAGGGCAAGGCTCATAAGTTTTCGGTTCATGATCACCGTGCAACCGGTCACGATGTTCTGAAACAAAATAGAGGGCATGATTTTTTGTGAGCTATACCCATAAAATGCCGCCATGCTATCGGCAATTAAGTTTAGATCCTTGTCGACGATGCGAAGGTCAGTAAATACTAGTCCTGGGACATCGGAATTCATCGACCTAATAAGCTCAAAGCTCTGGTCGATCTTCCCTGGCAGCCAGACGTCGTCTTGGTCGCACAGCATGACGAAATCCGCGTCTGAAGCAGCAAGACCCCGTTCGATAGATCTAATAACTCCTAGGTTCGTGGGGTTTTCGAGGTAGAGAGAACCAGCAGGGAGCCGTGCTTTTAGAAATTGGGTTTCCTCTGCTGAGGACTCGTCGTTGACGATGATGAGGCGAGTGTCGATGTTCGATGAGACAGAGGTGAGCTGATCTTCGATGAAGGCAGAGCCGTTGTAATATGGCAGAACGATGTCGACCCTAGCCATTGAATTCCTGGTTCACCTGCTTCGAGTAGGTGTCACGGAAAATGCCGTACTTTTGGAAGTAGTACACGGCCGAAAGAACGTGAGCTTTAAATGTGTCGATGTTCTTGTAACCCTGCTTCTTCCAGGTATGGAAAACGGTGAGGTCACCGAATACACGATTGGCACCCCCGCTGAACTTGTAGCTTCTGCGGGAGATATCAATGTCTTCGAAGTACAGGAAGATATTGGGATCAAACCCACCCAAGGTTGAAAAAAGAACGGGCGCAAAGAGCATAAAGCAGCCGGAGATGTTCGGGCAGCGAAACTCACGGGTCTTATCGATATGTGAGAGGGTGTAGCTGTGACGGTAAGGGTAGTAGACACCAAGCTTGTTAAGAACAAACCGGCGCACAATGTCTGCGAATCGTGGCAGGAGGCGATGGACGTCCTGGATCGAGCCGTCAGGGTTTAAGATCCGCACACTCGAGAGGGTATTCTTAGGGGTGCGGTCGATGAGCTTGCGAAACAAAAGTGGATCGTCAAAGTAGACGTCTGGATTAATAACCAAAAAATAAGCTTCTGGATTCGACTTAAGAAAGTTGGCGTTGTGGGCCCGGCCGAATCCTAGATTCAATGCCGATCGCTCGTAATCGACGGAGAAATTGTGGCCGACGAACGTGAAGGCGCACTGACGACTGTCATGGACCAAAAGCTTGAATCTAACGTCTCGCTGTAGCTCGAGGGACTGCATCAACCGAGAAAGCTCGGCGTCACTGGAGTTATAGATAACAAGTGAGACGTAGAGTTCGATCACAGGTACCAGTCGATCGTCTTGATAATGCCGGTATCGAAGTTTTCCTGGGCCTTCCAGCCGAGCTCTGTTTCAATTTTTGTCGCATCAATCGCGTAGCGCTTATCGTGGCCCGGACGATCAGCTACGAACTTAATCAAGTCCTTGTAGGGGCCAGCTGCTCGTGGTCGCTTTTGGTCGAGGATTTCGCAGATGCGATGGACGATTTCGAGATTGTTGCGCTCGTTGCGACCACCGATATTGTACGTCTCGCCGGACCGGCCCTTCTTGAAGGCGAGGTCGATCCCGGAGCAGTGGTCCATGACGTAGAGCCAGTCGCGGATGTTTTTCCCATCGCCGTAGATAGGAATGTGCTCGTTCGCGAGCGCCTTGCGAATAATGGTCGGAATTAATTTTTCTTTATGCTGCTTGGGTCCATAGTTATTGGAGCAGTTCGTCGTAACAACGTTCATTCCAAAAGTATGGAAATAGGAGCGCACAACGAGGTCCGAGCTCGCCTTCGAAGCGGAGTAAGGGGAGTTCGGAGCGTAGGGGGTTGTCTCCGTAAAGAGCCCCGTGTCCCCTAGAGTTCCGTAGACCTCATCCGTGGAGACATGGAGAAAGCGCGCATTCTCGAAGCCTGCCTTTTTCTCAAAAGGCTTAATCATCCAGGTTTTTCGCGCCACATCGATGAGAGTGAAAGTCCCCATGACGTTGGTTTTCATGAACTCTTCTGGGCCCGAAATAGAGTTATCGACATGAGACTCAGCCGCTAGGTGGATGACTCCCTGAAATTGGTGCTCGGCGAAGAGCTTTTCTACGAGAGCACGATCACAGATGTTGCCTTGCACGAATTTGTGGCGAGGGTGAGTCTCAAAAGCTTTAATGTTGTTCAGATCACCAGCGTAGGTGAGCGCATCTAGACTAACTGCGTAGGAATCAGGGTTATGCTCAAGGAAGTACTCCAAGAAGTTGGAGCCAATGAAGCCTGCGGTACCAGTGATCAGGAATGATTTTTTCATGGGGAAAAGCTAACGCGGCAGAGTGAAAAATGGAATAGGACTTTGACAAATAAAATGGCAGAATTCACTTTCTTGTTAGGAGAAAATCTATGAAAGGTATCATTCTGGCCGGAGGAAGCGGCACTCGGCTCTACCCCTCGACGATCTCAGTCAGTAAGCAACTCCTTCCGGTTTTCGATAAACCGATGGTTTATTACCCCCTGTCAGTTCTTATGCTTGCTGGCATCAGAGACATTCTGATCATCACGACCCCACATGATCAGCAGCTGTTCAAGCATCTCTTGGGTGACGGGAATCAGTTTGGCATCAATCTGAGCTATGAAATCCAACCAGAGCCCAACGGCCTTGCCCAGGCTTTTATCATCGGTGAGAAGTTCATCGGGAAAGATTCCTGCTGCTTAATCCTGGGCGACAACATCTTCTACGGACATGGGATGGTGGAAATGCTTGAAAAATCAGCGCGCCTCGAATCTGGTGCCGTCGTCTTTGGGTACTACGTTAAAGATCCTGAGCGCTACGGAGTAGCGGAGGTCGATGCAGCTGGAAAAGTTCTCTCTCTTGAAGAGAAACCAATACAACCTAAATCAAATTATGCTGTAACCGGCCTCTATTTTTACGACAATCAGGTCGTGGAGATTGCAAGAAATCTTAAACCCTCGAAGCGGGGCGAGCTAGAGATCACGGACCTCAACAAAGTCTACCTCGAAAAACAGCAGCTTCGGCTTGAAATGATGGGACGTGGATTTGCCTGGCTCGATACAGGTACTCATGAAAGCCTCCTTGAGGCTTCAAACTTCATTGCTACCATTGAGCACCGTCAGGGGCTCAAAGTGTCATGCCTCGAAGAAATTGCTTATCAAAAGGGTTTTATTTCAAGAGATCAAGTTCTGAAACTTGCAGAACCAATGAAAAAAAATGGTTACGGTCAATATCTAATTGAGATGTTAAGCCGAGGAATTGTGTGAAGCTAATTGAAACGGGTATCGAGGATCTGTTTGTTTTAGAACCGACTGTTCACAAAGATCATCGTGGATATTTTTTAGAAAGTTTTAATTCTCAAACTTTTCAGAAACTGGGTCTCAGTTACTCTTTTCTTCAAGATAATGAATCGTATTCCCAATACGGCACGTTGCGAGGGTTACACTATCAAACGGGTGAGGCTGCCCAGGCGAAACTTGTTCGTGTGCTTGAGGGCGTAGTCTTTGATGTCGCAGTAGACCTAAGACCTAAGTCTAAAACATTTGCAAAGTGGTTTGGAGTTGAGCTCACTGCGGAAAACAAAAAGCAGATGATCATTCCCAGAGGTTTTGCCCATGGGTTTGTTGTTTTGAGTAAGACGGCTTTGTTTGCCTATAAGTGTGACAACTTTTATTCAAAAGAGAATGAGGGAGGAGTCCTTTACTCCGACGGCACGCTTGATATCGATTGGAGAATTCCAGTTCAAGACATTATAATTTCCGAAAAAGACAAAAACCTGCCGAACCTTAAAAATGCAAAAGTAGCAATATGATTTTAGTAACGGGAAGCACCGGTCAGCTTGGAACAGAACTAAAGAAAATCTTAGGTGATAAAGCGATTTATTTAGACCGTACAAAAGCTGATTTCTCAAAACCCGAAATTCTCCGTAATCAGATTAGGCAATATAAGTTTGATTATTTAATCAATGCAGCTGCGTACACGCAGGTTGATAAAGCAGAATCAGAGCGTGAAATTGCAATGACCGTGAATGCGACTTCTGTCGGAGTCCTCGCAGAAGTTTGTCGAGAAAAGAAAGCAAAACTAGCCCATGTTTCGACGGACTATGTTTTTTCCGGAGACAGCTCCAGACCTTACGAAGTTAATGACCCTACCAATCCGGTTAATTATTACGGTGAAACCAAGTTGAGAGGGGAGCAGTTAGTGCAATCAATTTTGCCTGAATCTCTAGTAGTTCGAACTTCTTGGGTGTGGGCTCAAGAAGGAAAGAATTTCGTAAATACGATATTAAAACTTGGGAGTGAACTTAGCGAGATTAGAGTAGTTGATGATCAGCTTGGATCACCCACTCATGCAGCAGACATTGCCAAACTTCTATCGTTAGGTCGCCATCTTTGTGGTACATTTCATTTCTCAAACAAGGGAGTAACCTCTTGGTATGAGTTTGCTCAAGAAATCAAGAAGATTATGAACTTCAAAGCATCGATCGTCCCCATACATACATCAGAGTACCCTACGGCTGCAAAGAGGCCTAAGTTTTCTGTAATGAAGCAATCAAATGAATTAGCTGCTGTTCTTGACCCTATGTTTTGGCATGAAGCTCTTTTGTATGCTTACAAGAACTCTGCTAAACGAGTAATTTGAAAATACCTTTAGGCCTAAACGTTTAATTTAATTAAAGGGTTTTTAGATGGAAATTATTAAAGTTTATGTTGGTGCAGACAGATCACAAGCATTGGCCATAAAGGTTTTAGAGTTTTCAATTAAAAGAAACACGTCGTCGATGGTCGAAGTTATTCCGATGGTAGATCTTCCTGTGCCCGTACCAAAAGATCCGCGAAATTCTCAGCGGACCGGCTTCTCATTTAGTCGGTTTTGTATTCCAAAGCTTGCGAACAATAAAGGTAAAGCCATTTATTTGGATGCTGACATGATAGTCTTTGGGGATATTCGAAATATTTGGGATATAAATTTGAATGGTAAGACAATCGCAATTCAGAGTGATGTATTGAATGCTGTTGGCTCAACTGAGAAGAAGGGTGCTCCCAAAAAGAGAATTAAGCAATGTGCTGTCATGCTTATGGATTGTGAGAAGGCAAAGTGGGATATAGAGGTGATTATTAAGCAAATGGATTCCATGGAATTCAGTTATGAGGATTTAATGTATAACCTATGTATACTGGCCGAAGATCAGATTGCTTACTCTATTCCAGCTAACTGGAATAGCCTCGAGCATTTTGATTCTAATACCTGCTTGCTGCACTACACAGATGTATTGACTCAACCTTGGACATCTTGTCGAAATCGTTTTGGTTTTTTATGGCTTAATGAAGTTAGGCTAATGCTAAAGAGCGGAAAATTGACCTTGTCAGATATAAAAAAAGAGATATCTGAGGGGTATTTTAGACCGTCCCTCTTGCGAGATATAAAATTTAGGCATTTGATTCCAAAGATTCTTTTGCCATTCTTTGATTTTATAAATGAGGTTGCTGATAAGGCGTCAGGATATGTTGCCCACAAGGCTGTTTACGAAGCTAAAAAAATCAGAGAGCTTGCCATAAAAAAACACATGTCAAGCCTGGGCTGATTTTTAGATTTTTGCGCTTGACTTGACCCATTTTGCCAATAATTCAAGCCCTTGCTTTAGGTTAATCCTAGGTTCCCAGTTTAGGTATTGCTTAGCCTCCAAGAGAGAGGTTTTTGCGCACCTAATATCACCTTGTCTGAAATTCCCAGACACAAATATTGATGAATCTGAATTGAACACTTCCGTTAGAAGCTTAGCTACTTCCAATAAGGAATAATTCACTCCACTGCCGATGTTAATAGTCGGAATGTGTGAATTGACATTCAAGCCTAAAGTAATAGCTTCGACTACATCATCGACATATACAAAGTCCCTACTAATATTCCCGTCCTCATATATCTCGAGGTTTTCTGAATTGAGCAATTTTTTTGAAAAAATTGATAAAACTCCAGTGTAAGGGTTGTTTAAGGATTGACCCGCACCATAAACATTTTGAAAACGCAGGATAATTGGGATTAGATTTTCATTTAGAGTCTGTTTTACAATTAGTTCTTGCATTAGCTTTGTGGAGGCATAAAGGCTTACAGGATTTGGGATTGTTTCTGAATTTGTAGGTAAAGCTTCAACAAGATCAACACCATTACTTTGTGGAGTGAAATGACCTGCACGCATGTATGCGCTATTGCGCAAGGTAGGATATGAAATTGATCTATTCACATCAAGCCAAGGTCCTTCCCCGTAGACTGCTCTTGAGGAAGAAAGCAGAAGTTTTTTTGTTGAAGTAATGTGTTTTTTAATTATTTCTGCAAGGTTCGCAGTTCCCTGTACATTTACTTCACAGTATCTAGTGATTTCGTCCATCGATTGGCCTGTTCCAGTTTCAGCAGCAAGGTGAACAACAATATCAGGGTCGAAGTTTTTTAAAGACTGCTTAAGTTGACTGAAATTTTCTAAACTGCCCTTTTCGAAATGAACTTGCTTTTCTAGATCTAACTTTGGATCCAAGCCATGGACCTGTGGATGTAGAGAATCATAAACAAGAACTTCGTTATGACCAACCAGTCTGTTTGCGAGTTTAGTTCCAATAAAACCTGCTCCGCCTGTAATAAAAACTCTCATAGACACCTCACTCAAAAAGAAACCGCAAGTTTTGAGCTTGCACGGGGGGGGCGTACACAACAATATTAGCCTGAGCATTCGATACAGTATCTTCAAGGTCTTTTTCTAATATCTTATTAAGCTGATAATACCAGTCTCCGTCTGAAATCAAAAAACCTGCGTTCTCCCTAATGACTAAGTCATATGTTGAATTTCTGGAGGCAGCTGTTGGGATGGCAGCGGAAGAGTACTCGATATACTTTGTAAAAGCTTTCGATTGATTAGTTTTATTATGAACTAAAGGAGCAAGGCCGATCTTCCAATTCAAATGATGTAGCTTTTCAATAAAGGATTCATAGGTAGAGCTATTTGTATAAGAAGAAACACGATTTCCAAATCGCTGAAGACTGGCCGGCATTTCAATTGATCCAAAAGTTTCAAATCTCAGGCTTTTGTGGGTGTCTAGCAATCGCGAGAGGTCCTCTGTTAAACTCTCTAGGTCATGCTTGTGCCCCTTTGAACCCATATATCCAATTACGAGCTCATTTTTTTTTATAAAAGGATAGTTTCTTAAAAAAATGGGATGAAATGGTGACAAAGTATTCACTTTAAAACGAGATTTGAGCATTTGTGCCAAGTGATCTGTTGAGCATAAGACAGTATTAACGCTGCATATATTATTTGCTCTATCCCGCAGAGATTTTTCATTTGTGTGGTGAGCAAGATTAGAGTCCGTAAATTCTTCTGCAAGTGAGAAGAAGTCATCATCAATAAAATAATATGTTCTTACGGAATTTTTTTTTGCGATATCTGCGATTAAAGATCCATCTGCGTGGCTGAAGCGTAAAAAAATGATAGCCCTGTACTTCCCGGATGATATTTTTTTACCAATTGAACAAACGCTTGAAGTATCTTTTAAGGAATAATCAATAAGTTCTGTAAGCAACGAGCTGTTTTTTAGAACGATTAATCCATGTTTAAAAAAAACATTAAAGCTAGCGTCGAATCGATCCGCAATTATTAAAATCTTTTTCGGTTTTTTAAATAAGTACATTGTCGCAATACGTGTTGATAATCTTAATAAGGGTGCTGTCAAAATTTTTGTGTAAATTCGGTTTCTGGCCCCGGCAAAGCACTCTTCCAG
>JBKHVI010000076.1:0-10564 GCA_046570105.1 Bacteriovoracia bacterium | reverse complement strand
CCCAACTCTTCAAACTCTCTTCGAAGTTGAAGCATCGCTGCTGCTGTATCAATAATGCCTGTCGATTCTACGATAATCGCTTGAACAGCGTTCACATTTTTTCGTAACTCGCCCAATTCTGAATGACTGGCAAAATGAAAAGGGACACCGTTCTGCTCGGCCCTAAGTGCGAGCTCTTCTAAGCGTGGGGCTTCATCCTGAGTATGAGCAAAAATGGTTTTTTGGCAAAAGCGATGCGGGATATCACCCCGAGTGAGTCTTCTGTTCCAAAGCTCTAGGCCTTCAATACAAAGCTGGTGTTTTAATGAGTGGGTGTCGTAATAGAGTCCAGAATGGAGTACGCCGCTATTTCGTCCAGAGGCGTGATCGGCAAGGAAAGGCATTTTTTCAAGAACAGCTACTTCTAAATTTAGATTTGCGCGTTTAATTTCTAGGGCCGCAGTCAGTCCAATAATCCCACCGCCAATAACTGTTACATCGATCTGCACTTTATCCATGAATTAAATAAACCTGGAAGAGAAGGTTTAGTCCACACGTTTCATGAATGAAGAATCAGACAAAAATTCGAGGAATTGATCGAGAACTCAGCATGTCTTGGAGTAGGTATTACTCAATAAGATATTCGATCCAAAATTAGCTAACTATCGAATAATAATAGAAAATTAAGGATTGTGCCAAATTTGGCAGATAGAGAGTATGTCCTCGCTCTGCCAAATGTGGCATAATCAAGGAAGGTTAAGATGGTAAAGTTTAGAGTGCAGAGAAGCAAACAGTATAAGGCTTGGTATAAGTCCTTAACGGAGAAGGAAAAAGGAATTGTTGATACAAGAGTCGACACTTATAGATTGCTAGGAGAACTTAAGCAATCAAAGTCTCTTGATGTGGGTTACTCATTGTATGAGTTTAAATGGAATAGCGGAATCAGAGTTTATTACTCTTTAATTGAGGACATTAATGGGCAACTGATGTTGCTTTTACTAGGCGGAAATAAAAATTCTCAGCAAAGTGATATTGCTGAAGCAAAAAAAATCGTACTGAAAGCCGTAGAGAGAATTGTGATCAAGAGGAGAAAAAAATGAGTGGCCATAAAACAATCAAAGCGTCTGAGATTAAACCTCTAAAAGTAAAATCCATCAACCTTAGGGGGGGTGACGATTATAAATCTTCGCTTGATCTTGATAATGGGAAAAAAGTTATCAAACTTCTGTCTCAAATGTTTGTCGATGGTGATCATGATGCTTTCATGGAGCTTATGGAACTTTACATTGATCATGTTGGGAAAAGAGAAATTTCACGTATGACAAAAATTCCAGAGAGAACCATTTATAATTTCAAAGATAAGAAAAATAAAACCTCTTCTGAAAACATCTTTAAAATCATGAGAGCCATTTCCCATCCAAAGCAAAAATGAGCAAGAGCCTAGAGCGGCTCCATCCTGGCGCACGGAACTCTTTTATACATAAATCTGAAGCCAGGATGCGGAACCCAACCACGCTAACAGCTAGAATGCCCCAAAGTAGCTGACACCTTTTAGAGACACTTGAAGACAGTCTCGACAACTTTGTCTTGGGTCTTTTCATCAAGGTAAGGGTGCATCGGTAAGCTGCAAACTCTCTTCGCCGCACGTTCTGCGTGAGGGAAGTCACCGACTTTAAAATTCATTTCACGATAAGCAGGCTGAAGATGAAGTGGTACTGGATAGTGAACAGCAGTTGGTACACCCATTTCATTCATCCGCTTGATGAAGTCATCGCGATTATCAACTTCAATGGTGAACTGGCCGTAAACGTTAGTGTAACCCGTTGGCAATGCTTGTAGTTTTAATTTTGATCCTAGCATTTCGCGATAGCGAGCTCCGATGCGAGCGCGTGCCTCGACTTCTTGCGGGAAGATAGAAAATTTAGAAAGTAAAATTGCTGCTTGTAGAGTATCGATGCGGCCATTGATGCCGATGCGTGTGTGATGATAGCGTTTCTCTTGACCATGTACGCGAATTTCACGCATGGCTTGGGCCATGGCATCGTCATTAGTAAAAGTGGCACCGCTATCGCCGTATCCACCCAACGGTTTAGAAGGGAAGAAGCTTGTCGCGCCAAAAGTTGAAAGCGCACAAGATTTTTTGCCTTTGTAGCTCGCACCGAAACTCTGTGCTGCATCTTCAATCACTGCAATTTTGGCAGCTGCCTGATTGATGGCATCCATATCGGCACACAGGCCATAGAGACTTACGGGCATAATCGCTTTGGTTTTTGAAGTGATGGCAGAGGCCAATTTCTTGGGATCAAGATTATAAGTCTCCGGGTCAATATCGACAAAAACAGGTTTGGCCCCTAGAAGAGAAATCATCTCGCCTGTCGCAAAAAACGTAAAAGGTGTTGTGACAATCTCGTCGCCGGGCTTGATCCCCATCGCCATCATTGGAAGAAGCAGGGCGTCAGTGCCACTAGAGTTGGCGATGCAGTGCTTTGCCCCTACGAAATTCGATAACTTATCTTCCAGCTCTTTGACCTCAGGGCCCATGATGTACTGGCCGTGACTCAAGACCTTCATCATGCCCTCAGTAAGCGCGGCGTGAATGTGTTTTTGCTGAGTCTTCAGATCAATAAATTCCATGCAACTTCTCTCTATAAATCCGGCGTTTGAATGAGTTAGTATTCCTTCTCTATGAGAGGAGTGTCTAGATGAAGAATTTCGCTGTTATTGGTGTGGGTGGTTATATTGCTCCTCGTCACTTAGAGGCGATTGTTAAAACAGGAAATCGCGTGGTGGCAGCACTAGATCCAAATGATTCAGTGGGACTTCTTGATCGTTATGCTCCTGATGCAAAATTTTTCATCGCTTCTGAAGATTTCGAAGCTTATTTGCAAGACATGAAAGGCACTGAGAATGAAGTTCATTATGTGAGCATTTGTTCACCTAATCACTTGCACGCAAGCCACATTAAAATGGCTTTCCGTCATGGGGCCGATGCTATTTGTGAAAAGCCAATAGTTTTAACCGTTGATGAGATTGAAGAGCTGCAAAGTCTCGAGAAACAAACGGGTTGCAAGGTAAGCACCATTTTGCAGTTACGTGTCCACGACGCAATCAGAAATTTAAAAACTAAAATAAATAATCATTCCGCTAAGAAACATGAAATCGAATTGACCTATGTGACTTCTCGTGGGGATTGGTATCACCGCTCATGGAAAGGTGATGAAAAGAAATCAGGTGGCCTAACCACTAACATCGGCGTGCACTTTTTTGATATGATCACTTGGATTTTTGGTGATGCCATAAAGAACACGGTTCATGTAAAAACTGAAACAGTTGCTTCTGGTTACCTAGAATTAGAAAAAGCTAATGTGAAGTGGTTCTTATCAGTAGATAGAAATTTTCTTCCTCAAGAGGCTGGCCAGAAAACGACTTATCGTAGTCTCAAAATTGATGAGTGTGAATTTGAGTTCTCTGATGGCTTCACCGAGCTTCATAACACTGTGTACGCTTCAGTTCTAAATGGAATGGGCTATGGGCTAGCTGATGTTGCTCCTGCTATTCGTATAGTCGAAGAGATTCGTCACCAAGAAGCAGTTGGCGTAAATCCAAGAACCTCTCACTCGAATGTTTTGAATTGTTAACATGAATTACAACAAACACGACTCCGCGATTGTCGACGAAGGTGCCAGAATTGGTGCTGGAACTCGTATTTGGCATTGGGTGCACATATCCTCAAAAGCGATGATTGGTGAGAATTGTTCTTTTGGACAAAACGTCTTCGTTGGCAACAACGTAAAGATCGGCAACAACGTAAAGATTCAAAACAATGTTTCAGTTTATGATAACGTCTTCATCGAAGACGATGTGTTCTGCGGTCCTTCGATGGTCTTCACCAACGTATACAATCCACGCTCACAATTCACACGTAAAGATGAGTATCGCAATACTTATGTAAAAAGGGGCGCCACCATTGGTGCTAATGCTACTATCGTTTGTGGTGTAACACTCGGGGAATATTGTTTCATCGCGGCCGGAGCTGTGGTCAATAAAGATGTGAAGCCTTTTGCATTAATGGCGGGAGTGCCTGCTAAGCAGATTGGGTGGATGAGTAGGTATGGTGAGAAGGTTTCTTTGCCGATTGAAGGATCGGGCAGCTGGATATGTTCTCACACGAAAGATAATTACATATTGAATGATTCACAGCTAGTGCTTGCAAGAGGATAAGTTATGACGAAAGTTGCACTGATTACTGGGATCACTGGGCAGGACGGTTCTTATTTAGCCGAGTTATTACTCGAAAAAGGGTATATCGTACATGGTGTACGTCGAAGAGCTTCATCTTTTAATACAGCGCGAATCGATCACCTTTACCAAGACCGTCATGAAAAGAATTTGCGCTTAATTCTCCATTATGGAGATATGACAGATAGCTCAAGTCTTGTTCGCATCATTCAACAAACTCAGCCGGATGAAATTTATAATCTGGCAGCTCAAAGTCACGTTGCAGTTTCATTTGAGGAGCCAGAATACACAGCCAACTCAGATGCTTTAGGAACATTAAGACTTTTAGAAGCGATCAGAATTTTGGGCTTAGAAAAGAAGACAAAATTTTATCAGGCTAGTACGTCTGAGCTTTATGGCCTAGTGAAAGAAACTCCCCAAAAAGAAAGTACCCCATTTCATCCTCGCAGCCCGTATGGGGTGGCTAAGCTTTACGCATATTGGATTACTGTAAATTACCGTGAAGCCTACGGGATCTATGCTTGTAACGGTATTTTATTCAATCACGAGAGCCCTCGCCGGGGAGAAATTTTTGTAACTCGAAAAATTGTTCGAGCACTTTGTCGCATTAAACTTGGAAAGCAAAAATGTCTATATCTTGGGAACTTAGACGCAAAAAGAGACTGGGGGCATGCCAAAGATTATGTCGAAGCCATGTGGCTTATGCTTCAGCAGCAAACTCCAGAAGATTTAGTAGTTGCTACGGGCGAGCAGCACAGCGTAAGACATTTTGTTGAACTCTCTGCGAGTGAACTAGGAATGAAAATTACCTGGAAGGGCAGTGGAATAGATGAAAAAGGATATGATCAAAACGGGAACTGCATAGTGGCAGTTGATCCAATGTATTTTCGCCCGTCTGAGGTAGAGAGCTTACTAGGTGATGCTCGATTGGCTCGGGAAAAGCTAGGTTGGAAGCCAAAAACATCATTTGAGAGTCTAGTTAAAGAAATGGTGATGGAAGATATGGTTGAAGCAAAGAACGAAAACTCACCACCTCGTTTCGGTCAGAATAGTTGATATTCAGATGAACAGACGAGAGCTCACGAAACTAATTAGTCTCCTTAACCCCAAGCAGAAAAAAGAGGGTATTCTATTACTCTGCTTAACTTTGGTTGGTGTGGGGTTAGAGACGATTGGAGTGGGCGCTGTCATTCCGGCCATTACACTGATTAGTCAGCCTGATTTATCCTCAAGTCTTCCCTGGGTGGTTCCATACTTAGATTTCTTGGGCAATCCTTCATCGGAAAGATTAGCGATTATTGTAATGTCATTTTTGGTGCTGGTTTATGTTACGAAAATTTTATTTTTAGGATTACTCACTTGGTGGGAGGCTCGCTATACCACTGGCTTGCAAGAATACTTTGCGGATAAGTTTTTTAGCATATACATGCGTTTACCTTATGCCTTTCACTTAAGAAGCAATTCCTCAGAGTTGATAAGAAACATTTCGAGTGAATCGAGTTCAGTCGTAACCTATGTCATTGCTCCGGGAATTAAAGTTTTTGCCGAGTGTATGATTGTGCTTACTCTTTCTGCTCTATTGTTTTGTGTGGAGCCTATTGGTGCCATAGTTTCAATAAGTGTTCTTGGTGGAGTTTCTTGGGTTTATCAATCGCTAACAAAATCTAAATTGAAAAGCTGGGGGAAGCGACGCCAGGTACATGAAGGAAAATGTATTTTGCATCTTCAGCAAGGCCTAGGTGGGATCAAAGACGCCAAAATGTTGGGCCAAGAAGAAGCTTTTGCTTCACTCTATCGTAATCATAATCATCATCGAATGAAGGTGATACGTAATCAAATTATCTTGCAGCAATTCCCGCGTTTATGGATTGAACTTTTAGCAGTCTGTGGTTTGGCCATACTGGTTATTATCATGGTGACAAGATCTCAGAATACTCAAGGGATTATTCCTGTGATTGCAGTCTTTGCAGCAGCAGCGTTTAGGCTTATGCCCTCTCTGAATAGGATCTTAATTTCTACTCAAGCAATGCGCTTCGGTTGGCCGACGATTCAAACTGTGGCAACCGAGTTAGGGAGAGAAGTTGAAGTTGAGCCTTCACATGGGTTTGAAGATCGTATTCCTTTTGCAGATAAACTCATGATTAGTGATGTTAAATTTAAGTACGATGATCAAACTGTTTGGGCACTCGATGGTGTGAGTCTAGAGGTTCGTCGTGGAGAGGTTGTTGGTTTGATTGGCCCCAGTGGTTCTGGTAAAAGTACTTTGATCGATCTAACACTTGGTCTTTTACGACCAATGCATGGCCAGGTTTTAGTTGATAATAAAGATATCCAAAAAGATCTTAGAGGTTGGCAAGCCCAGATTGGATATGTTCCACAGTCTATCTTTTTGACTGATGATTCATTACGCCGCAATATCGCTTTTGGAATCGAAGATAAATTAATCGACAATCAAGCTGTAGAAAGAGCTATTGAGCTTGCTCAGCTAACAGAATTAGTAAATGCAATGCCAGATCGTGAACACACGATGGTAGGTGAGCGAGGCGTTCGTCTTTCAGGTGGTCAGCGGCAAAGAATTGGCATTGCTCGAGCTTTGTATCACGATCCGAGTATCTTAGTTTTAGATGAAGCCACCAGTGCACTCGATTCTCACACAGAAGCTGAGGTCATGAAGTGTGTTTATGATCTTCGCAATAATAAAACAGTTGTAATTGTGGCTCACCGTCTTTCAACTGTGGCGAGCTGTAATAGGATTTATAAAATGGAAAGTGGCCGTATTATTCAGGTGGGAAGCCCACAGGAAGTGCTAAGTTCTGTTAATACCAACTCTCATGTCTAATGCAGGTGTTAAAGTGTATACCCAAATAAAACAATGTCGTATCTGTGGTAACAGTAACCTAGTTCAAGTAGTTGATTTAGGTGAACAATATCTGACAGGTGTCTTCCCAAAACAAAAAAACCATCAACATGTAACCAAGGGACCGCTCCGTCTTGTTAAATGTCATGGTAAGGAAAATGTCTGTGGTCTGTTGCAACTCGAGCACAGCTATAGTTTAGATGAAATGTATGGGGATAATTACGGTTATCGCTCAGGGTTGAATGCCAGCATGGTTAAACATCTTCACTCAAAAGTTAAAAAAATTCTGCAGCTCACAAGTCTTAAGGCCAACGATCTTGTAATTGATATTGGGAGTAACGATGGCACCAGTCTCGGTGCTTACCCCGAGAATCTTGATTTACTTGGGGTTGATCCAACCGGAGCTAAGTTTCGGCAGTACTATAAGCCGCATGTTAATCTGATCCCTGATTTTTTTACTTTTAAAAAAGTTGCTGAGTTTCGCCCGAACAAACGCGCCAAAGTCATCACATCCTTCTCTATGCTTTATGACTTGGAGGAGCCTGTTAAATTTGCCCAGGAAGTGGCGGCTGTACTTGATCCAAATAATGGCATATGGGTATTTGAGCAAAGCTACATGCCCACGATGATTGAACGTCTTGCTTACGATACAATTTGCCATGAGCACCTTGAGTACTATGGGCTTAAGCAGATTGCTTGGATGATGGAGAAGGCTGGTCTAAAAATTGTTGACGTAGAACTTAATGATGTGAATGGCGGTAGTTTTTCTGTCGTTGCAGCTAATAAAAATTCTGAAGTTAAAGTTAATACCATTGCAGTTGAAGCCATGCTCGCGAGTGAAAAAAGTGATGGCTATGAGACCTTAGTGCCTTATAAGCAATTTTTTGAGCGGATAAAAAAGAGCCGTGAAGAACTGACTGCCTTTATTGATAAGGCGAACGCTAATGGCAA
Organism: Bacteriovoracia bacterium; assembly: GCA_046570105.1. Lineage (GTDB taxonomy): Bacteria > Bdellovibrionota > Bacteriovoracia > Bacteriovoracales > Bacteriovoracaceae > UBA6144. Next base: position 2,538 of record JBKHVI010000076.1, on the reverse strand, counting down.
AAAAGTCTACGGACTTGGAGCCTCGACGAAGGGTAATGTCGTTCTTCAATATTGTGGTTTTACTGATCAGGATATTCATTCAATTGGTGAAGTGAATCCGGATAAGTTTGGTGTGTTTGCACCTGGGACCGCAATACCTATTCAAGATGAGAAGGAAGTTTTGGCGTCTGGGCCAGATTATCTCTTAGTTTTGCCATGGCATTTTAGACGTTTCTTTTTAGAAAATTCTCATTTCAAGGGCCATAACTTATTATTCCCTCTGCCTACGCTTGAGGTCGTCAAACCATGAAGAAGAAGGCCGTCATTGTCGGTGTCGGAGGACAAGATGGCAGCTATCTTAGTGAACTACTGGTAAGCAAAGGTTATCAGATAGTAGGGATACGAAAAGGTGAACTCGATCTTGCTAAGGCCGATTCAGTAATACGTTTCGTTGCTGATCACATGCCAGATGAAGTTTACTATCTGGCGGCTCACCATCATTCCTCTGAACAATCTAAGGATTTAGTTAATAAAGAAATGAGCCGAGTAGTCAATTTGATGGGGCCGACTCATTTTCTAGCAGGAATTCGTCTCCATACACCCGCGACACGATTTTTTTATGCTTCCTCTTCTCATATATTCGCCCCTAGTGATCGTCCCTTAAATGAGTTATCGAAGCGGGCGCCTGAAAATTTATATGCTCAAATGAAAATTGCAGCGATGGAAGTATGTGAGGAATATCGCAAGGTGCATGGTATTTTTGCCTCTGTTGGCATTCTTTTCAATCATGAATCACCTCGGCGCCCGCCCCATTTCCTAACTCAAAAAGTAGCAACGGCTGCCCATGAAATATCACTTGGAAAAAGATCAGAACTCATTTTAGGTGATCTTGAAGCAAAGGTTGATTGGGGCTATGCTCCAGATTTTGTCAGAGGGATGTGGCTAGGGTTACAGCATTCAGTTTCTATGGACTATGTACTGGCGACTGGGAAAATACATTCGGTTAAAGACTTGGTTGAGCGTGTATTCAAACTGTTTGATCTTGATTGGCAAAAGTACGTGAAGGCATCTCATTACCCGTCGGGATTGTTGAATTTCTCAAGATGTGGTGATTACTCTAAGGCCAATCAAATCCTTGGATGGCAACCATTGACTGAATTTAATGATCTACTTCATTTGCTTGTCGTTTCAAAGAAATGTGGGGGCGAGACATCTATTTGATATAATCTTCCATCCCCAAGAATTGGCATAAACCTATTAATTAAACCAAGTTTTGGCCTAAATCTGATAGTCACGACGGCTTCTTTTAGCTGGCATTGATCAAAATCTCTAAAATTGTAAGCATCTTTGGTTAACTTTAAATAACTCCCACCCTTGACTTCATTTATATCTGTAAAGTTAATCCCCAGCCTTTTTTCGTCTTTGAAGGACATTTTAAGGAGTCCGCTCCATTCATAGAAGCGATATGCTCTATTGAATGCATTTAGAGATTGAGTAAGATCTTCAAATACAATTAGATTCGCTTTCTTGATTTCATCATTCTTACTCATGAGGCGGATAAGTTCTTTTTGTTTTTTCCAATCAATAATCAGTGACGAGTATTGCGAGACACTAAATGCAACACAAACTGAGATTATTGAAGCAAATAAGAGTTTGGCACTTATTTGAGAAATGCTTTTTACTAGAAACCAAATCAACATAGAAATGCCCAGTGGCAAAAGTAACTGATGCCTTGATGTCCATTCTGCAAAAGTTGGAGGGTGCCCAACTATTAAATAGGGAAATAGAGCGCAAAACGTAGCTATGATTCCAAACCAATAATAATGCTTTTGTGGCTTAGAGCTTGCTTCAATTTTAATCGGAATAGATTTAAAAACTAAAAAAAAGAACAAGAAAAGCAGAGCTGGAATTTTCAAATTTGTAAAATCAAGACAAAGTTCAAGGAACGATCTAAAGAAGTTTTGAATTGAAAAGTTTTGATTATATCCTGAGTAAAGCTTACTTGGAACGTAATACGACGTCTTGATATACCAAAAAACAAATGGAATGAGCATGAAGTCTAAACGCCGCAAGCCCCATAATACAATTTCCTTAATACGAACTACTCTTAATTCAAGCTTGAGAGTTGTGAGCATTGGCAAAGTATAAAAAACAAGAAGTGAGTATGTGTTAAAGCTAATAAAAAATAGAAAGATTGCGAAAAGGCGGTTTTTTGGAATCAAATACCATGCTAAAAAAAAGAAAGCGTAACAAATAGCATAGGGAGCATTGATTAATGCCACTCGAGCAAAATTAAATGGTAAAACTGTAAAAAGTATAGAAATAAGTAAAGCGTCTTCAGACTTAATTCTTAGTTGTTCTTTAAGAATGTTATTTAAAAGTAAGCTACTTAATAGATAGCAGATGAATGTAATTATTCTGTAAGTATAGGGGCCAATATTTAGTAGAAATGTATGAAAATATGAAGCCCAATTGAGTATAGGGTGCTGTCAAAATTTTTGTGTAAATTCGGTTTCTGGCCCCGGCAAAGCACTCTTCCAGGTAATTGGGTAGCGTCTC
>JBKHVI010000075.1:0-10586 GCA_046570105.1 Bacteriovoracia bacterium | reverse complement strand
AGGTCATGCATAAAGTAGAAGAAGAGTGGCAGGAGCTAAAAGACGAGCTTCCACCCGGTGGGCATTTTAATAAAGAGCGAGTGGCCGAAGAAATCGGTGATTTACTCTTCAGTGTCGCGCAACTCTCCCGCCACTTAGGCGTTGAACCGGAAGAGGCCCTTCGTCGTGGCAATCAGAAATTTTTAAAGCGCTATCACTATCTGGAAAAAGTCGCTGAAGAGAGCGGACTTAAGATGGGCGAGATGACTCATGAGCAGATGGAAGAGTTATGGGTCAAAGCGAAGGTGGCGACCAAATGAGTGAGCTGCAGCCGAAGTGGATTAAATTAAAAGCGGCCGCCAGACTTTATGGGTGTGACTTCCCTATCGTGGCACTCACGGGTGGAATCGCTTCGGGAAAATCAACGGTCGCCAAGTTTTTTAAAGAGCAAGGCGTGGCAGTGATTTCTGCGGATGATTTGATTAAGGATATCTATCGCTGGCCATTGACGAAAATTTGGCTGACGGCCCTTGCTCCCGATGTTTTGGAGAATGGTGAAGTGTTATTTGCAAAATTGCGCGAAAAAGTTTTTCAAGATGCAACTTTGAAAGTTGAAGTGGAGAATTTCTTGTATGCACGCTTGCCTCAGGCGTTTCAAGATCGCTTGAAAGCTTTAGGAAATGTCTCGTGGCTGGTGTATGAGATCCCCTTGCTATTTGAAAGAAACATGCAGGAATTATTTGATGTGGTGGTCGTAAGCTGGGTTCCAGTTGAGATTCAAAAGCAGCGTTTGCTCTCTCGTGATCCGCTAACCACCGCGAGTACCGCTGATGCTATTTTATCGGCGCAACTCTCGTTAGATGAGAAGAAGAAAAAAGCCGATTTGGTATTTGATAATACGCGCCCACCCGGAATGGAAATGGATCAGGCGCTTAAAGATCTCTGGCTTGCTCTGGTTAAATGATTATCGAACTTTGCGGCATTCAGCGCGCCACGGATCCCACATTTCCCAATTTTGAAACCAGCCGCCCTCATGAGTGATGACACATTTGTAACCCGTATTACAGGTGTACTCAAACATGCCTGAAGAGACGCGCTTGCCTTCTTGATAAACCGAACAAGCAGCTTTCGCGACCCCTCTTAACTGACAGGTCATCAGGTCGGGACTTGATTTATCCTGCACACAGCGAGGTGTGGTGTTGATCTTGTGAAGCCAAATGACTTCGCGATTAAACCAATTTACGCAATGATTATCCGTCACACATTTCATCGCTGGATTTACATAAGTGAGACCAGAGGCGATATTTTTCACCATCACTTCTTGGTTTTGTAGCACGGTTTTGCCATTAGAGATTTTGGTGTTCATAAAATCACGATGACAAATCTTGGCCAATGTCGAGAGGATCACCTGACGGCCATCAATCGTGCTTGGAACAAGCGCACGACGAGAGTTAGAGCTGATACTGGTGAAATATTTCGCAACAACTTTTCCTTCAGCACCCAGGCCCGCGACTTTAAAGCCACCGCCTGCAGCGATTTCACTTTCTACTTCCGTTTCTACTTCACAAGTGAAGAAGATGAAACGACGTGCTGTTTTTCCATCGATTTTACGTGGATTGCCGGCAGCGTCACGCAGAACTAAATCGAATTTCCCTTGAGCATCAAACAAAGGATAAAGACCCTCACCTTTCATATCAACTGATGTGGTGACATATTTTTTGAATTTAAAAGTTGGACCGGCAGAAACTCTCACTCCCATGAATTCAGCTGACACTTGCGCAGAAAACTCTGACTCATAACCACGCTGATTGGCCGAACGAGCAGTCATGTTGGAAGTTGAAACCCAGCGCTCAGACTGACTTTGATCATCTACTAACGCTTTTAGCAGGGCCGCTTTACTGTCGTGATCAATCTCGCCAAATCTATCCTGCATAAGTTCACGAATAGGACGAGAATCACTTAATTTTTCATTGGTCACGACTGCTTCTTGTGGAGCTTGCGTAAGGAGCGTCTGCATCTGAGCTGCGCGCACCTTCATTGACTGCACCAGGCGATCCGTAGGATGAAGCTTAATAGACTGAGGAGTTGAACTTTGCAGAACATCTTCTACAATCTGACGAACATCATCACGCAGACTTTCATCTACTAGATGAATGTCTTTTTCCATATTGGCGCGCAATTGAGCGCGAGCGGCATCTACATCACCTAATTCGCTCAACGCCTGTTCATGACCACGTATAACTGCAAAACGCAGTTCTTCTAAAAGCTTAGTCGCTTCAGCGAAGGCGCGCTCTTCGATCGACCAATTCTTTATTTCATAAGTCGCTTGTCTTCTTAATGCAGCATGATCAAGCACAGAAATTTTTTCTAGTTCATTAAGACGAGAGGCCAGGTGCTCTTCTGAAATAGCAGCTACGGCGCTCAGCGAGAGAAGGCCTAAAGTGAGAACGGCGATAAATTTACGCACGATCATCAAAACTCCAATGGATTGGGTGGCCCACCATAGGCCGTCTTAGGCCTATTTCGGTGATAAATTGCTATTTTGGGTAAATCTTTCAGGTCGAAGAAAGAGCGAAGCTGGCCTTGTAGTGGAAATGACGTGGACCTTTGTCCCATGGATCAAAGAATTCGAGGCCAATGGCGGCCAATTTCATCCCTTCGCGGTTCTTATTTCCCTTACCGTACTTTGGATCACCCCAGACGCCACAACCTAACAGATCGAGGTGGCGACGGATTTGGTGAAGGCGCCCGGTGATGGGTTTGAGCTCTACAAGAAGTCTTCCCTCAGGAAGTTTCTGAATCACTTTGTATTTTGTCTGAGCGACTTTGCGATCAAGGTTTTCATCGATAAGGCCTTGATCATTTAGGCCAGAAGTGTCGCCGGCGACGATAGCGAGATATGTTTTTTGGACTTTCTGCTCTTGGAACAAGCGCGAAAGTTCAGCAGCAGCTTTTGAGTGATAAGCAATAACCATCAAACCTTCAGTTTCACGATCAAGGCGATGAACCGGGAAAGGAGTTCTTCCCGCCTTTGTAACAGCATAAAGAAGCGAGCAGTGGTCGCCAGCATCAGTGCCTTGTGAAACAACACCCGCTGGTTTGATCCATACACCATAGTCACGATTTTCGCTGATGCATTCAGCGTTATTAAAGGCGGGCAATAAAAGAATTTTACTGTCGTAGTGAGCACGCGCTTGATCTTGCGGATGAAGACTTAAGCGACCATCGCGCACTCGCTCCCAGGGACCAATACCACGAAAGCGGACTTGAACAGCGCCATAGCTCAACATCGCCGTTAGAACGTCGGGGGGATATTTGGTGACCCGAGTGAGAGCATCCTGTAAACGCTCACTCTCTTTGATGGCCTTAAATTGAAAATCTCTCATGTATGATCAGTGAGATCCGTGCTCAGTTGAAGTTTGTGCGCACTTATACACTGCTGGGTATCGCTGCGCAATTCATCAACTAACTTTTTAAGACGCTCAATGATCAACTCTTGGTCTTCTTGCATCGCCTGGGCAATTTCCTGGGCGACTCTTTCGTGGGCCGCCACATCAATTGAGGCCAAGTGACGATCAAATTCAGGAACAGGACCGGTAAAGGCCATGGCAAGCTTGGTAATTTGCACATCAAAGCCTGTCATTTTGTTATCTAACTGACTGATAGCGCGATCGAGCTTCATGAGAGCGTCTTTCATCTCACCTGCCAACTCTTGGGCCTTCAAATCCATTTCAGGAAGCACATTGATGAAGGCGTTGTGGAGTTGCACCATTTCTTGCTTCGTTTCTTGGAGATCTTGTTTGCCCTGACGATAAGCGAGCTTAGTTTTTTCTAACTGGCTAACCGCATCTTTGGCCTGTCCCATGCGATCACTGAGGGAGCGTGAAGCTTCATAGATATGATCAAAACGCTTCATCAAAGTTCTGGCACTGGTTAAAAGAGCAGCATGCTCCATTCCAAGATCAGCACCTAATTGATCGAGTGACGCTAAGCTATCGCGGACATCTTTTAGAGATTGCATTTGAGCGCGCATGGCAATTCCACGCTGCTCTAATACTGATGAGAGATCGGCAATGGTTTTCATTTGATCGTGTTTCTCATTCTCTAAGCGCTGTGCCTGCAAGAGAATATCGTTTCTCGCCTGATCCATGCGATGAATGGTGCGACTGAGTTTTTCCCAATCTTGCGAGAGTCCCACTTGCTGCCATTGAGGCGCTAAATTTCTCTCCGTTTCAATACTCCAGTTTTCATTCTCAAGTGCATCCAATGCTAAGCGCACGGGTGCCATAACAATCTGTGCTTGTGATTGAATCGCATCTTGCATCATCGCCATCGGATAGAAGGCGACGAGAATTTTATTATGTTTTTTACCTTCAATCGGAGACACATGCATTTCCAAAGGAATCGCTACGCCATCTTCCATCTGCCACTTGACCTGCCAAGTACCAGGAGCGCAAGTCTCTAGCGCTTCTTTTACTGGATCAGTTTCAGGTCCAGAGAGTCGAGCAACAATACTTTCCCAAGAATTGAATTCGTGGCTGAGTTCTTGCTCATCAATACCAAACTGCTCACAGAAGAGAGTATTTCCCCAAATGAGTTTCAATTCATGATTAATAAGGACGGAGGCAAACGGCATGGCGGCCTGAAAATCTTCACCCAGCACCATACGCTTACGGATAATTCTCATCGCATGTTGGAGTTCATCTCTACGGGCGGGACCGGTGAGTTTTTGCCAAATAGGACGATCACTCAAGACTCCTTCCATTAACAACTCAAGTAGATTGTCGTCTTGCATTTTCTGTTGCGAGCGCTTCCCCATGGCCCAAAGCACTCCCACCAAGAACCAACCTAAGGTAATAAAGACGCCAATCGCCCATAAGTGATGAAGCGAATTGAGGACCGCTTCATGGGCGCGATGTTTGAGAGTTCCAACCGCCATATCTGCACGAGCGGCCCAGCGTCCGACAGCTTCATCGGCGCGCTCGATAAGATCCGTAAAGCCTTTGCGACTTTGATGGAGATCCAGCAACATAGAAATTTCTTGGCGAATTCCTTCCAACTGACGAAGCACTTCATTTTTATCTTTTTCTTCGAGGGTTGAGCCTTTGATAAGCGAAGTCATGGCAGTTAAGTCACTATCCATGAAACGCACTAAAGGTGATTCTACGCGGGCATTGATTTGCAATTGACCTAAGCGCGCCTTCATCCGTTGCGACATTTTGGTGAGATTACCCCAACGACGAGTCGTAGCTAAAGATTCTAAGCGTGCTACTTTGTCTGAAAGCGTTTGAATCAATTCTTTCGGCTTTGAGAAAGCAGCTGCTTCTTGAATGAGACGATTATGTTCATGGAAAATTTTATCGAGCTCGTCTCCACGCTTAATACCCAATTCCGATTCAAGCGACTGCATAGACTTGTTGAGTTTAGAGAGTTTGTCGTGAGCATCGTTGGTTTGCACTGATTCAAGCGAGCGATGAATAGTTTTAAATGGATTTTTAGCGCGAATGGTCTCGAGCTTATTGCGCAGCTTGAACTGGATTTCTTCTGAGCTCTCTTTTTTTGCCAAAGTATGCTGCAATTCCCACGCAACACCCATGATGCCGCCAGCACTTATCGCCAACATGCCATGAGTGAGCCAACGAGTGAATTTGAGAGTACGCGCTTCCATGCAAAACCCTTTGATTAAGACCTCACTCTATTATGGGAAATTGAATACAAAATGAAAACCCAGGGACTGGCCCTGGGTTCACTATTTACGAATGAAATTTGAAATTAGCTAGCGAGGTCTTCGTGGCTATCGAACTGAGTGCGAAGTTTAGCTTTGAGCTTCAAAATCGCCTGAGTGTGTAGCTGAGAGACACGTGATTCTGTCACGTCGAGAACTTGACCAATTTCCTTTAGGTTCAAATCTTCGAAGTAATAGAGCGAGAGCACCAAACGTTGCTTCTCCGGAAGGGTTTTGATGCCTTCTTTGATGATGTCTTGGGCACGCTTATAGTTTACCGCTGAGAATGGATTGGCCGAACGGCTATTCTCCATTAGGTTCACCATGAGCTTCTTATCACCACGGCCCATTGAAGCCGTGTCGTCGATATTCAATAAAGATACTGACTTCGACTTGTTGATCAGGTCATGGAACTCTTCCATGTTGCACTGAAGCTCAACACACATCTCTTCGTCAGTTGCCGGGCGACCCAGCTCTTTATCAAGCTTGGCGTATGCGCGCTCTACTTGCTTCGCTTTCTCACGTACAGAACGTGGCACCCAGTCTTGTGAACGGAGTTCATCAAGAATGGCACCGCGAATACGAAATTCAGCGTAGGTTTTAAATTTGTTATCGCGAGATGGATCGAACTTCTCGATGGCGTCCATCAAACCGATGACTCCACAAGACATCAAATCATCGAGCTCGATATTTGATGGCAAGCGCGAGGCAATCTTTTGCGCGATGTATTTCACCAAAGGAGCATACTCGAGCACGATTTCATCCTTCACTTTAGGATCAACGGTGCTGCGGTAGTCTTTGAGGTTTTTTAATTTACTCGTCAATGACGACATGGGCGTAGCTCCTTAAGCTCGGGGTCTCAGTGAACTTCTTGTTCAAGGTCCAGTTGGCGGGTCTTGCTGGCACCCCATTTTTCGGCGAAACTCTGCACAGTCTTGAAGAAATTTTTATGCCACTCACTTCCGGTCTCAGAGAGGAAAAAAGTATCAAATCCCTCGGCAGAAACATCCACTTTGCGCAAACCACCGAGTACGTGAGTCCGGCATCCAAGGAAATTCTCGATCGTCTCACTCAGGGTCATAACGACCTTTTGGAACTGGCGATCGTTCTGAATCATGTTCACCAAAAGGTGATTTTCTTTGATTCCGAAGCGAGTCTGAAGAATTTTTACGAGTGAATATGAATCAGTGATGGAACTTTTATCAGGCGTCACGACAACAATGCGGTGATCGCACCAAGCATTGAGTGTGAGACTCTCGCGTGACAATCCTGCTGGGCAATCTAAGAGAACCCAGTCGTATTCATTTTCATGAGCTGAAATGATATCGATGATGATTTCATCAAACGCCATTTCACTCTCAAATAATTCGATGTTGCCATTGCAGGCAGGTAGCAAATCATAGCCATCACGCTGAATCACACACTCACGGAAATCTTTCTCAGCCGAGAGCAATTTCCAAAAAGTATCATCTAGTGGAAGACCAAGTTTGATAGCGGTATTCGAGAGATTCATGTCACAGTCGATCAGCAAAACACGATGACCGAGTCCTGCTAATTCACGTGCCATGCGAAGTGCTACAGAAGTTTTTCCTACGCCACCCTTGCCGCCGGTCACGGAAACTTTCACGCAATGTGATGGTTTAGAAATAGGAGCCGCGGGACGAGAATCGAGTCGCGGGCCTCGGCTGAATGACATCAGCCAATCACTGGTCTTCTGCATATACCTCCTGTACATCCACTTACTCAGCTCCCCCATCCTAGGGAAGCGGATACAAATCATTTACGAACTAGAACTGAAACAAGCCTGCCATAATTCTTTCAGCTGTTGCCGACTCTACGTCGTCTGGAACAACTGGACCCGTACCAAAGAACTTTAACGGAACCTTGGAATGAGCACGGTGGACATTATAAAGCGCCCCAAAATTGAGACACAAATCCACATGAGAAATTATAAGCCCGTCTGCCAGTTCCTTGTAACGGGAAAGAATTTTACGGTTATAAAGTTCCCCATGAATCGCAGAGATCGTGATAAGCACTTCGACATGGTGGAAGCCACGGCGTAGCGACTCAATAAATTTCTTCGTCTCATCCTGCTGTTTACTGGCCAGGCGCAGATCAACCAAGACACTTTTTCCAGCTTCCACGCACTTACGAGCGAGCTGAACAATCTCCGCTGGATTCTGAGCGCGATGAGTTTTTAGCCCAAATACTTGAGCGGCAAAGTCTGCCCCGCTCTGATGGCCACCATCGGTTGAGTACTGGATGATTTCGACGTCTTTTTTGAGTACAGCAATCTTCATCGACATACTGCTCTGACCAGCGGCCGCTTCTGACAGAAGTACCGTTACCACTGGCTCATCGCCCTCTACACGTGAGAAAAGTGGCATTGCCACATTCACAGATTGAGTCATTTCACGAAGAGCAAATTCAAAGACGACATCGGTGTTTTCCAAATCATCTTTGGAAAGTTCATAAGCGGCTTTGCGAATCAGATCCATCACAATGGCTTCATCAACCTCGAGCGACTTAAGCGTGGTGCGAAGTTGAAAAATACCTTTAGCATCAGCGCTGGCCTGAACAGCATGAGCAGGTCCCATTTCATGTAAACGCTGCTCTAGGAGCTGGATGCGGTGTTGTTGTGTTTTGAGTTCTTGGCGAAGCTCATTAATTACTTCGCGCGCTACACTTGAGAGTCCCTGCGCCTGAGGCTCAGGAGCAGGCTGTGGCGCCGCTTGAACTCTCGGCTGAGGACGAGACTCTTGAGGGCGAGGTGCAGGAGCTCTACGAGCAGGAATGATCTCCTCGAGTGCATCATCATCCGTATCCAAATCTTCTTCACCTAAAAAATCATCAAGACCTTGGCGAAGTGCCTGAGAAGTATTTTTAGCAGCTTCAGTAATGCCTGCTTTGCCACGGGCCAGTTGATTAACCACTTTATTAAGACCAATTTGTCCGTAGCCAGCAGCACCGGCAGTAGATGGACTTTGAGCATACTCATCAATGGATGCTTTCATTGAGCCAGCACCGCGAGTGTAGAAATCTCGTTTTTGGTCTTCGTTGAGCACTTTGTCCACCTTTGCTTTTTTATCAAAGTTCTTCTCTGAAATCGCCGCTGTGATTTCTATGCGCTTTTTTTTGAAAGCACCTTTCAGACCTTTGTTGGTGATGGTTTTAAGAATGATAGCATCAGGGCCCAACTCGGCCTTAACCGCTTTGAGCGCTTCATCAATAGTGTCAGCTTCAAACTTCTTCACAAACATTGGTCTACAACCTTACGGTACCAAGTGAGCGGATGTTAATTTCAGGACTTAATTCATTATGACTGACCACAATCAGGTTGGGAATGAACTTTTCAGTCAAGCGCTTGAAGTGGCGACGAATGACAGGTGAACAAAGTACCACCATCTTTTCCCCAGCATTGGTGGCCTCTTCAATCTTTTCATTGAGACCAGCGAGAATAGTTTGTGTCACCTTAGGATCAAGCGAGAGTTGTTCATGACCATCAGAGCGTACAATCGAGCGAGCAATGCTCTCTTCAACTGTGCGATCAAGAGTGAAGAGTGGGATATCTCCCTGAGCACCTTTGATACGTTCAGTGATCTGACGGTACAACGCCTGACGAACATACTCAGTCAATGTGTCAGCATCTTTTGTGGTTGGCCCAAATTCTGCCATCGTTTCAAGAATCGAGCGAAGATCACGAACAGAGACTCCTTCGCGTAGAAGATTCTGCATAACTTTGAGTACTGTTCCCATCGGAAGAATATCTGGAATGAGATCACCCACAATTTTAGGATTGTCCTCTTTGAAATTATCCAACAAGCGCACCAACTCTTGGCGACCTAACAACTCATGCAGATTCGCTTTCAAGACTTCTGTTAAGTGAGTCGCTACTACAGTTGAAAGATCAACCACGGTGTAGCCATTGTACTGAGCTTCATCACGTAGATCTTCTGTCACCCACAAGGCCGGTAAACCAAAGACGGGCTCTTTGGTTTCTACGCCATCCACTTCACCAATAACTGTTCCGGGATCCATCGCCAAGAAGTGATCAGGCATCAATTCGCCTTTGGCAATTTCAATTCCTTTCAACTTCACAGAATAGCCACCTGGCTTAAGCTCCAAATTATCCTTGATACGAACTGATGGAATAATGAGACCCCAATCAGTGGCAAACTGTTTACGAAGATGTGAGATACGTTCGAGCAGATCGCCATTTTGATCAGCATCAACAATGCTCACCAAGCCGTAACCGACTTCAAGCTGCACCAACTCCACCGGCAAGAGACTTTCAAGCGTTTCGCCATGGGATTTCTGTTCTTTAACTTCATCGCTCTTCTTCGCAATCTCAGCGTTCTTCTTAGTGACTTCAATGCGGTATCCAGCAAAACCACAAAGAGCGGCAATGCCAAAGAATGGCAGTCCAGGAAGACCAGGAATCATGGCAAATAAGCCGAGTACTCCACCTGTAATGTAGAAGGCCTTCGGATGAACCGTGAATTCATCACCAACTTGTTTACCAAGAGCATTGCCGCTACTAGAGCGAGTGGCAATAATACCGGCCGCAGTTGAGATAATAAGAGCAGGAATCTGAGCAACAAGACCGTCACCGACGGTTAGTAGGGTGAATGTTTCAGCAGCATCGGCAAACGCCATGTCATGTTGGGCCACGCCAATAATAATACCGCCGATGATATTGATCACTGTGATCAAAATACCTGCGATAGCATCACCTCGAACGAACTTCGAAGCACCGTCCATCGAACCGTAGAAATCTGCTTCTTGCGCAATTTCAGCACGACGACGTTTGGCTTCGTTGTTATCGATTAGGCCAGCGTTCAAATCCGCATCGATCGCCATTTGTTTACCAGGCATGGCATCC
>JBKHVI010000074.1:0-10746 GCA_046570105.1 Bacteriovoracia bacterium | reverse complement strand
GGAGATAAAGGTTCTTCAGCATAGCCATTGGCATCTCAAGATTTTCTCCAACAGGGCTTGTGCTAGACAGGCAATCTTTTACAAAGCCAGGTGAAGCGACAATACGTCCTTCAATTTGATCAGCAGTGTAGCCGTGCTTTAAAAGAAAGCTCACCATGTCGACCGGAGTGAATTCGTGTGCAAAAACGAACTCCGCATCTGTAGTCGATGTTTTTGGATCATTATTCATAACAATACTCCTTTATATCAGCCGCTTAATTGCGGACTGTTTGAGGAGTTGTACGTTTAATCATCAAGGTCGAAGGAAAGCGAAGGAAATAAGGTTGAAGGACTTATAGGACTATTTTGATTATGGAAACTGAGCTGTCATTCTTGTCACCGCTGTCATGACTTCTATGACTTCTATGACGTCTATGACAGTCACAAACTTTAGTTATGCAGTCTTCTTATGTGGGACCTCAGGATCTGGCACCAGTTGAGCGTTAAACTTTTTGTGTTTTCGGAGTTGGTCCATAGTCGCAGAATAAGTAACTTGGTAAATGTAGGAGAATTTTTCAGCTTGAGTTGCTGTGAGATTATAGTTTCCAGAAACCATGAGCTTCGTGAAAGCATCGGATACAATGTCGTCAAAGTCTTGCTTAGATAGCAGCCCTTTAACATTTACAGCCGTTTTCTTATTTGATGTATCCTTAGCTGGTATCGGTTTGCCTGCGAAAATCCATGAGCCAGCAACTGCCAACATTTTTTTTATTACAAAATCAGCTTCAGTTTTCCAGGGAAACGAATGCCTAGTAAATTGTTTCTCGATAAACTTTTGAATTAAGCGACCGACTTCGTCGTCAGCAGAACCACCATCTTGCTCGTATTGCACCAAAATATCGAAGAGCTTATGCCATTCGTCAGTATTAAACGGAGACCGAAGATCTTCACCTAAGTTATGATTTTTAGTTGACGCTTTTTTGAGTCGATTTGTCATGACTAGCTCCAGTAAATATCTATCGGTGATCTTAGATAGGATCTTCACTGGACTTACGTCAAGTGTTCCAAAATTCAATACAATTAGCTCGTTTAATTTTCCACCCAAAGTTCCGATGGAACACGGTGTTTTTATTTGAAAGGAATCATATGAAAAATAAACGAAAAAAGCATACTCCCATATCTTTCAACGAACTCATAATCAAAATGAGTGAATGGAGAATTCAGTACCCCTCAGCCAAGCAACTTGATGGCAGTTCTATATATAAAAATAATCCAGGAATTTTCTGCAAATTTAAGTTTGGTGGGAATGCATACTACCTAAAGCTTGATACAAAGAGAACTGCTGTCGATCATTTTCTAAATCTAGTTACTACGAGAAGGTTACCAGAAGATATCTTTAGAGTTACAGAAACAGAAACTCAATTTAGCCTAAGATTGGTTGGAAGTGCTGGAGTTGATGGCTGGTACTGTTATCGTCCATTAAAAAGCAAAGCAAAGTTGATCGAGATGAAGGTAAAAAACGCCGCTTAAGTTTTTTCTCATGGTTTACATAATGTCCATTTTGTTAAATATAAGGAGTAACCAATAATGAGCATATCTTCAAAATTGGTCGCAACACCAACAAGAGAAGATACGATGAAGTTTCTTGCGGAATCCAGCACAATTGGATCCCTAGGGCTATTTATTGGAGCGGGATTCTCGAAGGCATTTGTAGGTGGCGCAAACAAACCTCTCAGTTGGCAACAGCTTCTCGAAAAAATATGCGAGGAATTCAATTTGGATATTGAAGAAGTCGTAAGAGAGTCAAATGGCTACCCAGACCAAGCCTCAAAAATATGTGGCTTTATTTCAGAGAGTAGTAAAATCACATATGGAGAGTCAGTGGTAAAATTTAAAAGTACGATTGCGAGAATTGTAAATTGGCTACCACAACCTGAGACTCGAAAAAAGATCGGTGACTATTTAAATGAAATTGATCCATCGTGGATAATAACAACGAATTATGATTTTGTGATTGAAAGTATGTTACCAGATAGAGGCGTGCAACTTTCACCAAGAGATACCTTTGCTGTCCCAAAAGGTCAAATTCCAATATATCACTTACATGGCCATAGATTGAAGCCAGATTCCATAGTCATTACACAGGAGGACTATATAGCTATTAATCGGCCCAACGACTACCGGCAAGTTAGCCTTCCAATGAAGTTTAAAGAATCTACTGTGGTAATTCTTGGATATGGAATCGGCGACCAAAATGTTTTAACAGCGATGGATTGGGCAAAAAATGTTTTCAATGAAACCAATGTATTGATTCCTTCTGATTTTGTCCAAGTAAAATGGTCGGACAATCCAAAATCTGAGCCTTACAGAGATAAAAACAATGTACTTATCATCGAAACATCAGACCTGGAGCATTTTCTCAATGAAATAGGCGAAAAAATAAGGATTCAGAAAGAGGCCGATATCAAATCGATTGAAATTAAAGGCAAATTAACAGAGGCACTAATGGATCCAGCGCAAGGAAATATTGTTAAATTTGTCGACGATAAAGACTTTAGAATTTCTATGATTGATGCTTATTCAAGAGCAAAACTGATATCGACGACACTAATGATTCAGTTTCTTGCTAAGTGCTTCGAAATCACATCACTTCGGAGTCAGCCCAATGGAGCATTCGAGGGATATAATCAAAAATTATCTATATTAATCGATTTCATTTCACATTTGAGATTGGATCAAATTCATCCACTGTTGTTTGAATACCTAGCAGATAAATTTGACGACGTTGCTTACTATGTAGGTCGCGATAAAGGACAAAGCTGGGCCGCCGATACAACTTGGTCTGCAAGGTCTAAAGAAATTTCACACGAATCCATTGTCGAGCTGACTAACTATGCTAAAGTGCATGAGAAGTATTCATTAGAAAAACTGCTTCTTAAAAAATAGTATGGAGATACCGCTAGTGAAATTTGAACTAGTCTTTTTCAAGAACGGCAGTTCTCTGAATCTTCTCACCATGTTTTAGGTTAGTGGGGATCTCGATAATGGCTCGCTTGTATCCATGCTTGGTAACTTCGATCTTGTAATCGTAACTTGACACCATTGTGGTGACTACGTTCGAAATCGGTTCGATTACTCTTTCACCACCTTCACCGACAATAATAATCCGATCTGCTTTCGGCACAGTTGAGATAAGCAAAGTCGCTTCCACCCGATTTGCCATCTTGTTGGTAGCGTGATCATTGTTCTTAGTGCTCAATATAGAAGTAGTTAAGGAGGATTTTGCGACCTTGCAGCGAAGCCAGACACGAAATCCATCCTTAATCTTTTCAAGAAATCGGTCTGTCCATTCACACTTAATATTAACTTCAAGTGGCTGAATCTCTGCAACTTCGCTTGAGTCCGAACCCGTCAAGCTCTGCACAGTCTTCTGGGTGATCTTGACCTTGACACCACCAAGCTTTGCAGCGCTGACTAGGCATTTCGATTCCGCAATTTGACGTGACTCTTCAGGGTCGATTCCATCATGAGAACATACAACATAGTGAAATGAATTGTCCGACACCGGACCTTTCATAATCCATGAAGGTAAATCTCCAGAGCTCGCAAAAGCTGGCAGAAGGCTACTGAGTAATAAGATCAGCTTTTGGACGGGCATATTGACAGAAAAAAGTTGGATTCCACTCGATCCGATGGATAATCCAATTCTTTTCAACCTTTCTTGTAATTGATGTAGATACCTTTAAAAATATATCTTTTGAAATTGCATCTTCCCACTGCAATCTAAAGTGAGGATCATTCCTTAATTTCTCTAGCATAGTATTAATATCATCGCGGCAACTTGTTCCGCATAACCCATTATTGTCAGACAAAAACTGAAATCGAAACGGAGCATTTTTTTGTAGCTCCGTTAGGCAATCGCCCCCTCTGATATTGCAACTCAGAAATGTTACGATATCATTTCGAAAGTCATATTTAGGAAGTTCAAAACAATTCTTCTCAAGTCCAGCTTTTAAACAGAACTCACTTCTTTTCGATACGGGGATATTGAAGTAGTGTTGATTCAACAGGTTGCCACCGGCGAAGGGGCGTCGTTCAAAGTAGTCAGACCATTCAACATAGGCGGGGCTTGGAGCGTTATAGCTTGAAGTTTTATGGTCATTGTATCTACTGTCAGACGCATCAACTATACCCTCTACATAATACATTGGTCGCACCGGGGCTCCGGCACGTTGAGCGAAGTCAGAGTCATAGTATTTCTGAATCTCAGATCCAGTCTGAGGATCCTTGAGCCCCTGACACTCATCCCAAATACAAAATATAAAATTCGAAGCGCCTGTCTCAATTAAAGCAGCGCTTCGTTCCTCCGCTAAATACCTGGCCTGCGGATTCAGGGCGTGATTATGTTGTGAACGAGATTGGCTAGAATAGCTCCCATTATTTGAGCTTAAATAAATTAATCCGCCCACAAATGAATCAGTGACATTATCCTGCAAATCCGAGCGATGCTTCACTAAATCAGAAACTTTCGATAGTTCGATATTCTTTGGGACTCGTTGTGAAAAAGCCACTGTCCATACATATTTTTGCGTAGCAAGTTTTCTAGAACAAATAGGTGGAGCTTCAACAGACTTCGGCGTCGAAACGCAACTGACTGAAAGACTAATTAGAGACAGAACTGCAGCAAGATTACTTCTTTTTTGTCCTATGCTCAAGCTTACCTCGCATCGTTTGTTGAAACTCAATATTTAGGGTTTTAAAGGCTGGATTCCAAGGAACCATGATTTTGAAAGGCGAGACTTGATCGGAAAGAATCGGATTGTACTGAATTAGACTACTATGGGTAGCAATCAAGTTACCTTTAGCATCACTAAAGTTCGCCACTGCTTCCACGTAGTCATACTTATTCTTTGAAATATTTTTTACTTGTCCAACAACTATGGCAAACTCAGAGTCACTTTCGTGTGTCCATGTAGATGACGTCAACTCTAGAACAGGAAATATCTTTTCAGTGGCGAAAGTTTCCAAACAAAAAAATACAGCAGCAAATCCAAAAAGAATGCTTTTTTTCATACTACTTTCCTTGGACAAATGCGTCCCAGTGTTGGTCTACTTTTTTTGAAAAATCCTCGCTGATGCCAGGCTTACCTTCTTGTTTTTTTATTGCGTTCATTACTGCTTTTCTAAAATCAGCCTCAGGCATGGTTACTGTGGAAAAAACTTTGTACCTGGTTACTCTTTCTCCCGAATCGGTTGACGTTGCTACCTTCTCCCAGTATCTCACTCCTGGCCTTAAAGAAGATGACGTGATTTTACAAGCTTCTGCGCCAATACGGCGAACTTGATTAGCGTCTACCGCCGTTCCTTCTTCTGCATTCTGGAACACAAAATCAAGTCTTGATTCAATTGCTGAGCAAATTGCACCTTTAGCGTTGTTGTCAGAAATATTGTAGGCCGCCTCAACTCGGTCACTTCCTGGAATCGTTGTTTGACCAAGTGAGGTCAAAACTCCATCCTTCACTTCGAAAGGTTTTTCTTCATTTAACCACAAAGGTCGGCTCGATATATCGTTGATGCGAGATAGAACTTTGTCGGGCATTGCCTCGGGCGTAGTCGAAACCGGAGCCGACGAGCAACCGGCAAGGATAAATAAAGATAAAGAGGCAGTGGTGATTTTTCTCATGATACTTTCCCTTTCCCAATCCGCGCTTGGATGTCGGACTGGATTTTTGTTTCTATAATTTCGGCATCATCCCGAAAGCTTATTTGCGATGGGTCTCCATGATGACGAAGCGGCCGTTCGTCAGATCCGAAGTTGCAAAGCTGTGGATGAAGGTAGGCGTAGTATTCACGCCCAACTTGCAGCGCTTTCGTTCGTGCGTCGACATGTTCTGGGTTCTCTTGAAGATCTAGCATGGCCTTTTCATAAAGTGCTTTCGTCGCGACAAAGTTTGCGTGACGGATTTTACCCTTCTTGCGACCCCGAAGAACAAAGGGTACAGCTATCAACGCGATTACAGAGACTGCGCCGACTAGAAATAAGATTGGCAAAATGATATCGGTCATTTGTTGGGTCCTTTCCTTGGAACGAGTCGCTGAATTTTGACGCGACAGATGCCGTCAAAAAAATCTTGCTCGTCGAACAGGTCTTTTGCTGAAATCTCTGAAAAGGAACTATCTTCAGCCTCACCAAGAAGTAGTTCCTTGAATCCCATGTTGAGCGCTTTTGCAAGCTTCGCTACAGCTTGTAGATCGTGAGGATTTGCTTTTGATGTCCACGACTGAACAACGGAACGAGACACACCAGCCATTTCAGCAATTGCACCAATGCTGAGGCCACGCTCCTCCATTACTCGTTCTAATATCTTAGCAAAAGGAAGATTATCCGTCCCTTTACGTTTGCGGCTTGTCGTTGTCATATTATTTATCTTCGACTGATTTCGGGAAGGAGTGGACCCCACTGTCTCAAAAAAACACAACTCCGTACATAGAAACAGAGTTTAGTACACCTTCCCGAAAGTAGGAGCACACCGTTGGTCACGATAACCGGGACCACTAAAAAAGGAGAATGTCTTATGGAAAGCAAACAAAAACCAAAGCTCGTTCCTGGTGGTGTCCAAAGCGAAACACCTGTGACGGATAAGATCAAAGCTACGCTTGAGAAAAAGTCCGATTCCGTATTTCAATCCACCCAAGAGAAGAAACAGGAATCTCAAGTATTAACTCAGCGAGAAGCCGTGTATATCGAAGTGATGCGCTTAGTTCGCGAGGAGAAAATTGTCGTGCCCAACAAACAGCCGGTGAAACCTCTTTTAAATGAGACTCATATCAAAAAAATCTGCGCAGCTCTGGTTGCTGGATTTCAAGCAAAGAAAATCACTTTAAAGGATACAGAGTCGAATAAGAAAAAAATGGCGGACGCAAAAGCAATGGAACTTTACTGCTTGGGCCTACTCAATAATTGGCTCCGTCGTGACAAAAGAATCAATGGAGTCGGAATCGAGAAGTGAACTTTTGCACTATAAACCCATTAGTACCTTGGGGCCCCAAACTGGCTATCAGGCCGGCGGGCCCCTGTTTTACAATAGAAAAGAAATGTCGCATACACAAAGCGCACACCAAGGGACCCATTCTGAAAATAGGGGTTCCCTTTTATCCTGAGGCCAGTGGGGCCACTTTTCCTGAAGCGAGATTCCTTCAAATAAAAGGAGGCCCTATGCAAAGTGTCCAACCAATAAAATGTTCGCCCGAATCAAGCTGTATTTCAATAACGGATGCCGATGTCGTAAAAATCATTAACCTTCGTGAGTCCAAGGCATTTATAAAGAAGCGCCTTGAGCAGATCGATTCTGATCTAGCTGCCCTCGAAGAGAATCTCATTGCAAGAATTGAAGGTGGTGCTAGAATTGAAAGTCATCACTATGTCAGCATCAAAACAACCGAACGCCGTTGCCCTTCTTGGAAGGACGCATTTATCTCTGTCGCTGGTGAGCTGGAAGCCAAAAGGATCATTGACTCTACAACTCCCACAATAAGTAAGTCAGTCGTAATAGCCAACAAATAAAATTTTCTAGGCAGTATTTCACGGAGGAGGCGCTGCCTTTACTTCTTTTCTTTCACACATCTCTGACAATTCAGCAGCTTAGATATGTAGTTCTCCTCTTCCTTACCAAAACCAAAGTGCCCTGAAGGTAGACGCTTAGATTTCATTTTAACTCACCGAAAGTGGCAGGCCAGGTAGCCGTCAGGTAGGCCCTTAGCATGACGGAAGTGACGACAGTGACAACAAATTTAGTTTTAAATATTGATCCTGACTTTACCGCTCTACAAAAAGGAGCCCTAATGGACGATCAAGATATACAACCCATTGAACCTAAAGCATGGGTCATCGAGCGACTAAAAGAACATGGCCTAGATTACGATTACAAAACAGATTCACTTAGGAAAGGTGATTCAGTATTTGAAGAAACGCTTGCAGTATCCCTCTTGCGTCTCGATGCCCACGAACAGGATCTTGAAAGCTTGCGTTCTTATATCCGTGACGGGCTAAATGTCTATCGCTATGAACGAGCTAAAGTTGAATTGACACTCCTCACTCAATATCTGGCTTATACATCTATTCAGAATGATCCGATAGCGACTTGGGTTACCGCTGTCTGCGGAAAGAGTTCAAAGTTAGATATTGCTGTCGTAACGCATTTCATTTGGCAAGTTAAACGAAAACTCTTAGGACAAGCAGTCGAACATCATCTGATGCCTATCCTCTTTGGTCGATCAGGGGCCGGCAAATCTGTAGCGGTGTCAAAGCTAATTGAGCCACTCAGAGCCGTTGCTTTGCAGACGGATATGTCGATCTTTAGTGACCAATTCAGTCGCAGGGCCTTTGCAAGAAATTTCGTGGTCTTTTTCGATGAACTACAAGGAAGTGACAATGCTGACGTGAATGCCATGAAGCAAATCATTACAACTCCTGTCATAGAATGGCGAGCTATGCGCACAGAGCGTGTGATGTCAGCGCCTCAAAATTCAACTTTCATTGGCTGCAGTAATGATCCTGTTCGTGATCGTATTAAGGACCCAACATCTTCACGCAGATTTTGGCAGATAAACTGCGCAGGCCAAATTGATTGGAATGCAATCAATTGCATCGACTACTTAGCCCTATGGCGCTCAGTTGATGAAAATGGGCCTACTCCGATTCTTGAAGTACTAAGTGACATTCGCAAAGTACAGGAGGCTGAAATCAGAGTAAAAGACATAGTTGAACAATGGGTCGAGGAAAATTGCATAGTCGTGTCTTTTGACGAGTCATCACTTACGACTTCAGAACTCTATGAATCCTTCAAAGATTTTTGTTTGTGGCAGAATCAAAAGTCCTTCCCCCAGTTTCAGAAGTTCGCCAGGGATTTAAAACGGATCTTAGAGGTGTCCGGACATGGGGCTACGTCTAAGAAAACCAATAGAGGAACAACCTGGTCCATTGAGATCAGAACCCGCGAAGCAGTGTCAGTAGCCAGTGATGGCAGTGACGGTCAACTCACATTTGAATTTGATGCGGCTTAAATACTGACGGCAAGACGTCTGATCTTCGAAAAATATTGCAAATGGCTCGTAGCAAACAGGATGTTGACCTACTGAAGTTAAAATCACTTGGTTGCTTACAGCAACAAATTCATAGCCAACCTCGTGAGCATCTAGAGTTTGTATTAAAATTGCTGTGCTTTTAGCTGACCAAGATCGACACTGGTCGCATGCATTGAACATACTTACAATCTGTCTTGCTTCAGTGCTTAACCCGAAACAGAGAAGAACTAAAAATAGGAGCCATGTTTTCATCGTGGCTTATGTATTTCAGGAAGAAGGTCCAATGAGTTTCTTACCCGTAACGCTTCAAGAACGTGCTGGTTTGTTGGTGAAAACATTCCTATCGAGTCAAGGTGCTGCAACTCGTGAGGCCTATAGAGCTGATCTAGGCTGCTTCCAAGATTTCTTAATGAGTAATTTTAATCTTCTATCATTGCAGCCCTTGCTACAAATGAATAGCGGAGAGATGAACTTTCTTATCCTTCAGTATCGAGACGATCTCAGGAAGCGAAACTTCAGCCCCTCAACAATAAATCGTCGTCTTGGTGCAATTCGTAGCTTATTTAAGTTGGCTCGTTTGCTTGGGTTCACCTCAATCAAAGTTGAAATTCCAAACATCAAATCACAAGCTTACCGTGATACAAAGGGGCCAGGATTGCCAGCCTTCAAGCGAATGATAATTACGGCAACAGAACAAAGCAGTGTCAAGGCTGCTCGTGATCGCGCAATTCTTAGGTTGATGTTTGACTTAGCCCTTCGTGCTTCAGAGCTCGTAGAACTTGACCTTAAACACCTAGAAATTTCACAAAAACGAATCTCAATCAAAGGTAAAGGAAGATCTGAGCGTGAATATCTCTCGATCCCACAAACAAGCATTGATGCTGTCAGGGATTGGATTCAGCTACGAGGCAACGCTGATGGTCCTCTTTTCTATAATCTTGTTCGTGACAAAAGGAAGCGTAAGCGGCTGACCAGGGTTGGACTTTATGAATTGATCCGTGGACTCGGTGAAGATGTGAAAGTGAAAACAAGACCTCACGGAATTCGCCACCTTTCTATCAGTGAAGCATGCAAGGTTGCGCAGAATAATGGGTATGCGTTGGAAGAAGTCATGGATCACTCTCGCCATAAATCGGTCGCAACATTGATGATCTATCGTGACCGTGAACGCGACACCCAAGGAGCAATTTCAACTTTGGTTTCAAATACGATTTTAGATGAGGATAATGATGGAAAACCATGATTCAATTTTTGAATTTTCAGATCTTCTTTATTTTTCTGACAGTGATGTTATAACTGTACTAAAAGAAATTGATAATGTGACTCTGCTGACAGCCTGTCAGGGATCTGATGTAGCTTTAATTTGGCGAATAGCTTCAGTCCTTTCTGAAACTGCACGGGAATATTTCTTTGAGGACTTAAATCAATTCGCTTTTTGTTCGATGGAGAGCGTTGAATTTAATCGAACAACTATCCAATCTATCATGGATAGCCTTTACTATTCCGGAAAACTTGAGTTCTATGCTCTGAAAATAGGTGCTTAGCCTTAATACTCACTCATTGAGTGTTGATGACCAGCTCAATCCTTTACATGCCTGAATAGCTTAAAATCTTCATCGTCTTGAAGCAGTCTTTTAAATTCACTTCTAGCTTTATGAAACAGATCGTCTCGATTTGGCTTAG
>JBKHVI010000073.1:2231-11177 GCA_046570105.1 Bacteriovoracia bacterium | reverse complement strand
GAATTAAGGGCACGCGCTCCTTTCATGTCACACTTGGATTCAAACGAGGTTTCCCATGAAAATGACTGCTCTTGTACTCTTGGCATTGAGTTCTCTTTCTGTCGCCCAGGCCAATGAGGAGCATCTCAGACAGCTGACTCAGTCTGAGGATGTGAGTGAGGCGCAAGGTGAGTATGATGAGAAGCAAGATAGTAGCTTTGGCCGCACGCTGAAAATCTCTCCAGAGCATTGTACGCGTGCACGTGAATTAAGAGCACTTCCTCAACCCAATTATCCAGTCATCGTGGCGATGGAGAAGTTGTGCTACCAAACGACGTATGTCGACTCGCAAGAGAGAGTGGTGGGTTTCGATTTTACTAACGAAACAAAAAATGCCGTGAATCCTATGTCCGAGCATGGCTCAGATCGCGCTTTTAGATTCCGTTTTCCTCTTCGCCACTCACAAAACATGCATATTTCAATTACCGAAAATGCCGGCCTAACAGGAAATATGTCTCATGACCTGTTAGAAACAACCATCGTGTTCCTACCTAGAAAAGTGATTCCTTCAATTGAAGTTTTACAAGTCGGCGAGCGTGAAATTCGTCGTGTGCAGCTGCCGACTTCAGAGACGATCGATTTTGATACCGCCACTAACGAAATCGTCGATGGGGTGATTGTGGAATCGGCAATGGATATGAATACTAGCCGCCACGCTCGACGCTTTGCCGGACTCAATTATACGGGGCGCGGATTGATGATTCGTGTGGACCGTCGTGCGGGAACTCCCGAGCATATCTATACTCAATCATTTAATCAGCATGAACGTATTAAAGATGCCACCGTCACTTATCGCGGGAAAACTTGTTATGTGCCAAAGAACTTAATTTGGGCCAATGCTCACAATGCCGACCTAGGCGCTTATGTGTTGCATGCCTCTGACAAAGAATTTTTGGATAAGGTGATAAATCCTAAGTGTGGCTGGAAGTTGACTGTCGCGGATCTAGAATAGAACTAGCGCCGCCACTCTTCACAGATATCGGCCCAACTTGGCAGTGCTGAATTGATTCTTTTGAGCGCACCTCGTAGAGAGGTGAGCGACATGTAGCTTTTTGACGTCGTATCATCAATCACGCCACTCCAATTGGAACCATGACTAGCGATAATCAACATATAGTTATCGGCCGGATAGTTCTCGATACCGAATTCTACGAAGTCGGTGAGTGTCTTGGGACTGGCAGATTTGCGCTCACCGATGCTTTCAATTAATTCAAAATTATGAAAGCGCTCCGTTGGGCGATTGTCCGGATAGTCGTATTCAAGTACGAGATTGAGATTCGACGACTTTGGGATACGGGTAAATTGCTCGAGATAGGGGATACTAAACTCATAGAGATCGTTATCGACTGCCCAGTAAATAAGCACCGTCCAAGACTTTGTCTGGGCCAGCACACCGTGCGAGGTCAGCAATAGGAAGGTCAAAAGCAGTTTTTTCATGAATTATGCCTTCTAGCTTAGGATTTTTAGACTGGGAATTTATAAGTTTTATCCACTCGCTCCTTACAAAAGGAGTCTTTTGGTAGGCTGCCGCCACTTATATTTCAGCTGAGAGGACTTATGCTTAAAACCCTTAGTTTGCTAACTTTAACCGCCTTTATTTCTAGTGCCTATGGCATGAGTGATGCTGAATTAGGCAAGGCGATGCGAGCTGAATTAAATAAAACCTTAGTGACAGTTAAATCACCCAAATTAATTTTCCACTGGGTTGATGCTTCGGACGTGAATCCTCAAGGTCAGTACAACACAGAATATCCTTCGACTGCATCTCATTTTAAAATCTATGTCGAGAAGCAAGGAAAGCGCATTTATAATCGCCGCAATCGTGGAGATTCAGATATTGCCGGTCCGGGTCTCTACATGGCGGCAGGGCCTTTGATTTCTAGAAGCTATGGCGGTGAAAAATCTTTTGGTTTGATTGTCGGTTTAGTGAAACCGGGTGCACGCATTGTTCCTAGTCACACAAGTTTAACGATTGATGCAAAACTTGCCAGTGAGATAGCAAAGCGTGGTTGTACTGAGGCCTATGACTATCTCAGTTTGCTTGATACCTACGAACCAGCTTGTATCAAAGTGAAACAACTTCTCGTCGGTAAAGACATCTCATTTGCTGATGGCCGTCTTTATACTTGGGCAGCGGGTAACATTCCTGGTTGTAGTGACACACAACCAGAGCGCGATATTGTGATTACTCAAGGAAAAAAAGAAGACTACAGCTCGCTTGATACCTTTGTTGCTTATCACCCTAATCTTTTCTCTAAGATCTATGGCTATACTCACAAGACCAAACTATCAGGTGATAAATTGGCCGATGAAGTCTTGAGCTATTTAAAGGGAATTGAAGCGATGGGTCTCTACAGTGGTCTGATTTCTGAGCAACAAATCAAGGATCCTGCTATTAAGGCCATGAGTGCAGCTCAAGTGAAGAGCTTTTCCCAGAAATATGCCTTTGGATGCACTCCGTAAGAGTGTTGTCGATCGAACAAGGGCCGTGCTTAAATTGACAGCATCTTACCAAACGAAAGGTGCTGTCATGAAATTTATTAGCTCACTCCTCGTCGCTTCATTCTTTATTGCTAGCGCTTTCGCAGCTCCGACTCGTTTAGAGATTATCAAAATTGGTCATCCCACTTTGCGCCAGATTGCCCGCGAACTCACCATGGCCGAGATTCAAAGCCCTGAAATACAAAAATTAATCGACGATATGGTTTACACCATGAAAGTCAGTAACGGTGTAGGTCTGGCCGCTCCGCAAGTGGACGTTCCGTTGCGTTTATTTGTCATGGGAGTTGGCCGTCAGGTTCCACTCACTGTGGTGATAAATCCAAAGATTGTTTATCAAGAAAGTTATGGACAGAAAAATTCGGTGGAAGGCTGTCTTTCAATTCCTGGACGAAGTGTGAAAGTGAAACGCTTTAAGCGCATTTTGATGAGCTATCTCAATCGTAAGGGAGAGTATGTCTCGGAAGAAGTGAAAGACTTCAAAGCGATTATTTCTCAGCACGAAGGAGATCATCTTGATGGTGTGCTTATCACTGATTTAGTCGAACAGATGAATGAGTCTTTCGATATGAGTCAGTACGCCAATGCTCCTTTGATGTAGCAATGAGCATCTCTCACTTTTTATCTCAAACGCAAAAACTGCAAGAACTGGCGCACGAGCGGGCCAAGTCTTGGCACGATGATCTGACTTGGGCCAATGGCGCACGCGAAGTCTTGCAAGAAGTTTTGGGTGATTGCTCATTTGATCCCATGGAGCTTTTAGAGACGAGCATGTATCGCCAAGGACCTGTGCCGACTTTTCAAGGTTTAGGATTCAGCGATCATCCCCTGACTTTATGGTCGACAGAGACAATGAGTCTGGATGTTTATTACTGGTATCCTGGAGATACGGCTCCTCATGATCACGGCTTTCATGGCGCCTTCATGCCGGTGCAAGGTGAATATGCGGAAACGATATATCAGTTTATGAGTGAGATCGATTTAGGTGAGGGGATGGAGTTAGGAAAACTCATCGCCGGTGAGAAAGTCATTTTAAAAAATGGTGTCGCCCAAGCGATTACTCACGCGCCCAGTTTCATTCACCAAGTCAGTCATGAAAGTTTCTGTGTCACACTTTGTCTGCGTTCACGCTTTATGGGTCTTCCTATGTCTGATTATTTTTCACCGGGTATCAAGCTTTCTACTCGCAGAGATCTGGTCAACGGGGCATTGGAAGATTGGCAGCGCTTTATGCTGCTGATGGATTTTAAACGGGATCTCATGCCCGATCTCTTAAGACGTGCCGGCCTTCCCTTACTCTCGCGCTGGTGGCTTAAAGAGATCTATCCCTCCCATCGCCAGGATATTAAAGAGCTTTTGCGCAAAGAGATCCTTTCACGGCCTTATGGCGAGAGAGTATTTGAGCGGAGTGCTCAGTAACAAACAGGAAAATTTGTACTCCTGCTCGGACTGCCCCCTCATGGTAGATTAGAGGTGGGGGAGAGCGTTCGATGAAATACCTATTATGTATTCTTTTGTCCGTCTTGAGCATTTATGCCTCGAGCACACAGGCCAGTATCGATTTTAAAAGCGATGACGAAGGCCGTCCCTGTGATCAGTCAGTGATTGCTGGCCCTGCCGTAAAAGAATTAGCAACCACAGTCTTGCAAGCAACCAATGAACTCTACACCAGTCTTGCGAGCCTTAAAGTTAAGCATGATGGCACGGGTGATATCGGTATTCTTACAACAGATGCCGGTGAGCTTTCTGCTATTCGTTTCAATTACCAATCCAAAGAGGCCAAAGAAAACAAACAACCTGGAATTGTTTTGAATGTCACGATGGATGAAATTAATGATGGAAAAATTCTGGAGTTTCCTGGCAAAGAGAAACACCAAAAACCCTTGCGACTCTATGGCAGACGTCCACCGGGCTTCAATCCCGCCACAGGTGGAATTTTTGTTTTAGAGATTGTGACGGAATTTGAACCACTCAAAACCACCGCCTATGAACTGGTACTCAAAAAAGATGGCGACAAGTGGTTGGCCCAATACACCAATCCAAAAAAGAAAGTGATCAATGTTAAGCATGTCACTCTCTATCCAACGGTCAGTTGGTTAAAATGGACCGGAACATTTAACGAAGCTGGGTTCGAGTAAGAACTCATCCGCCGATTGAAGTTCCGCTATCAAAGACAAAATTTTTCATAATCTTCTCACTCTTTGTAATAACCAAATAGTAGAGGAGTCTTGAATTTATCGACAGTTAGTTCGGGTTAGCTTCTTTCGCTTAACTATCTATTGGATTTTTTGAGGGATTATTCGCCAGTTTTTAGCGACCGCCAAATAGAAGGAGAAGAGAAGCCCTACCAGAAACACCCCCCCCGCATAACCAAAAAAGCGAAAGGCTTCTTTCGCCTCCTCTCTGCCCATCTCAGGCCCATAGATTCCCGCCAAGAGCCAGACAAACGGATAAAGGAAGCCACCGATAGAAACCGAGTAGGAAGCCAGCATCAGCTGAAACTGTGTCGCCTGAATAAAAGTTAAAAATATCAGCAGCGCGAGTGTTACTCCAGCAATCCCATTAGCGTGAAAGTGATAGCGCAAATAATAGCGCCAACTTTTATCGGCTTCCGTTTTAATTTTATCCGCTTTAACGATGGGATCTTGGATCGATTGGATATGAGGATTCTTGGCCAAACCTGCTTGGATTTTTGCTTTAAAATAGTCTTCGTTGGCACCGAAGCCAATCGCAATAAGCACGCCGCCGATGAGAGAGAGTAATGTAATGAGAAAGGGGATTTTAGTTTTCATCTCAGTAGTATGAAGTGAAAACGATAAACGTTGTATGATTTAAATCACAACTATGGGGCAATCGTCTTAAAATGCTTTAATAGCTCGCGAAGAGCATCCGGTTTATTGGTAGGCTCACCAAACCCCTGATGGCTTTCACGATTAATACCATGACAACTAGCGCAGGTGCGGATTTCACCAGGTGCAAAACTTACCCAAACACGCTCACGCACCACAGGTTTATTCTCTGGACTTACGAGCTGCCAAGAAAGAGCACGATTGGCAGGTACGATCGCTGCCATCGAGCCATCAGCGCCCAATTTCACGATACCTGCATTGTCTTTAAAGAAGCGCTCGATGTCGGGATGATTCTCGGTATTGCGCACCAGTCGAGAATAAACCCGACGGCCGTTTTGGCGCTCATAACTACGAGTCAGCTCACCTTGGAAAATTTGCAAGTGGCTGACGTCATAAACTTTGCCACCCAAAGGGCGCGTCTCTACACCACCTGGCACTCGCAAATTAAAAGGCTGACTGACATCCGCTTGATCGCGAAGTGTCACGTTGCGGGAAACGATCAGTGCGAGGTTTTTTTCTTTGAGATAATTGACTAAAACATCCGGATCAACGCCTTCTTCACGAATGACAGCGAGCTCAATCGGATCGATTTCTGATTTGAGAAGTTTGGGACGCGGCCGAGGGCGCACTTCAACGGGATCAGTTTCATTCAAATGCCCAAAATACTCTTTAGGATTTTCGGCATCAGTCCAAAAACGAATGTGCTTCACGATGCCACTGGTGAGTGGGCCACCAGCGATATGCTCGCCATTTTTTCTTTGCACCATCTTTTTGAGCTGAAAGATGAAGCGTGGACGAGTCGTACCTGGATCAGTCGATTCATCCAGGTTAGGTCGGTATTCAGGAGTGTGAGCGACCAAGAGGGTTCCATCCGAGAGGCGCGTGGGATTTCTGTAGTGCCCTGTCATACCGGGAAGTTTTCTTTGCGTTACTGTTTCAAAATCATCCAGTGTCGGTTGAGTGTATTCCTTCATCACCACATCATCTGGATTAGCTCCGGGAGGAAGAGAGAACTCAACAATCCGACCCGCGGCCTCACGTTGAAACTCTTGGGCAAAAGTGGCGAGATAAGTGCCACGCTTTAAGGGGCTCTCAGAAATTTGAAAAAGTCCTGCGTTACCTGAAAAAGTATCGCGGATTTTTTTATTCACGCCATTGTCTGGCAAGAACTCAGAGAGATTGGGATCATTTTTAAAAATCGGCGGCATATAAACACCACCAAACTCGTGGCGGCCGACGTGATTGATGGTTTCTTCGTTACTGCCATCAGGATGGATCATCCAAATGAAGAACTGATTAAAGTTCTGAATCGATTCATTGGGATCTTTGGTGGGATCACGATTGGAGCGCGCTTCAGGGAAAACATCATAAAGCACACCACGTGAATCAGCGATGCGCTGGCCTCGTTCATTGATTTGCGGAAAAGCGGTGCGCTCGGCATTTTCAGATTCATTGGGGAAATCAAAAGCACGGTAAGTGCCACCTTCATAGCGATCAGCATCGGCCTGTTGATCGCGCTTTAAGTGATCCCACTTGGTAAACAAAATGCGTCCGAAAGAATCCAGCTGCAGATCAAACACACCGCTCGGTGCGTGCTGAATCATCACGACGCGATTGTGACGAAAATCGATTTTGTAAATGCCCGTAGTCGTGGGCATCGATTCGTATTCATCGAGCTGCGGATAAGTGTGCTTCATGCCATAGAGTGGGGCGTCTGAGGCAAACAAGATATCATCGTTAGCGGCATAGATCGGCGAGATGTTATTATACTCTTCTGGTTGCACAGAGACTTTGCTGATCACGGGAGTTTCATTTTCTCCAATTCGTGTGACTTCATAAATTTGCCAGCGGCGATAAGCGGCGCGATCAAAACGCTCACGCGGACCACCGACTAACATTGAAAACAAAATTTTCTCACCACTAAAATGCACATTAGGCTGGCGAACAGCAATGGCGCGCTCGCCTTGTTGAATCTCTCCACTAGCGATACCGAATCCTGCCTCACGAGTGAGATTTTTGAGTTTTCCACTGGGGTACATAATATAGAGATCGCCGCCAGGAATGGAGTCAGTGATTTCGGTGCCGTGATTTCCAAAAGCGTTGAGATGAGATTTAAGACTTACCACCGGCACACTGGCGACAAACGCCACCGGATAGCTTTTAAGCTTGAGGCCCTCGCCAAATTTGTTGCTTCCCGAATCACCTGATTGACTGCAGCTAGCTGCCAAGAGCAAAGTGATAAGAAGCACAGTAAGTTTCATAGCTTGGTTTTAGGTAAACTGAAGGCATCTGCAAAGGCCATATGTGTTGATGTTTTGCAATGAGTTAACAGCTTGATAAACATAGTGAATCCTGCCATAAAAGTGTCATGGAACTTCAGTCTCTCGGGCATCAGTCCGAACTTATTTTCATAGCGTTTGATGGAGCATTCGAACCTCGTCCAGGCTACGCCGTTTTGCGAACACTTTCTAACCCCAATTATTTTTGGGGCAATCTGCTTATTATGCCCAAGGCCCCTCAAAAGGGTGATTGTGAGAAGTGGATTGAGCTCTTTAAAAATGAATTCACTGATCCGCGTATCTATCACATGACCTTCACATGGAATGAGGACCAAGTGGGAGATGTGAGTGAATTTCTGAAGCGCGGTTATGAATTAGAATCCTCGGCGGTCATGCAAGCAAGCATTGTTCATCCGCCGCCAAAATTTAATTCTGAAATTAGCGTTCGACCGATAACTCCAGCGGAATGGTGTGGTATGATCGAGCTGCACGTTCGTGCCGCCGATGATCATCTCCCGGAAGATGAATGGCGTAAGTTCTACGTGGCTCAGTCCCAGCGTTATATTGCGATGGAAAAGGCCGGCATGGGCCATTGGTTTGGTGCCTTTCTTGAGAATAAATTGGTTGCAGGCCTAGGCATTTATCATCATCAGGGCCTTGGACGTTTTCAAAGTGTCGTTACTGATCCCGCTTTTCAGCGCCGTGGAATTTGCGGCACTCTGGTCTACCAATCTGCGCGCTATGCTTTAGATAAAATGCCTATCAAGCAATTGGTGATGTGCGCTGATCCTGATTACTTCGCTTTGAGAATTTATCAATCAGTGGGGTTTAAACAAATTCGCATCGATCACGGTGTCTGTTGGTGGGATCGCACACATAAAACATGATTTACATCAGTCCAATTTTTGTTTGGTATCTCTAACAGTGAATTAGTTTATTTTCATAGAAGTTGACGTTAGATATATCAAACAAAAATTAAGTTATTCACTTTGAAAAATTAAGTATCATCGATTCAAAAAAACTCCTACGCTTATAAGGTCTTAGGTGCAAAGGAGTTTTATGCGTCTGTTCTGGTGTCTTTCTTTACTCTTCTTAAGTTTTTCCTGTGCCAATGTGAAACAAATTGATCGTGGACGCTTGGCCTCAAAGGCGATGGCGCTTGATCCGATTCCTGAGGAATCGGTTTTCTTAAATGAAGTGAATTCTTATCGTGAAGCAGCGGTGGGTGGAACAGCAGCAGTAGGGGGTGGTTGTGGATGCAACTAAACTTCCTTGGAAGA
>JBKHVI010000073.1:0-2037 GCA_046570105.1 Bacteriovoracia bacterium | reverse complement strand
CAGATAAATGCGAATTTTACTTATGACAGTTGGACGGCTGCCTCCGATACAGCCATTGATGGTGAAACAGGGGCCAGTGGTGGAGGCATCGAGCAGCAGGCCCGCGTGAGTGGACAGCTTGGATATCAGAAAGGTGATGAACTCAATAATTGGTCAACGCGCCTCGGGATCTCGCAAGAGTATGACTATAACTCGCTCAATATTGGTGGATCGTGGGTCAGCTCTTATGCTCAAGATAATTTCACTCTCGCTATTTCTCCGCAAATTTTTATGGATGAAGCAAAAGAGTTTGATTTAGTCGCTGGCGGAGCAACGAAATTTAAAAAACGCAGTATCTATGCTCTCGATGTCAGTGCCTCACAACTTCTCACTGCATCTGATATCCTGCAATTCGGCTACACTTTCGTCATGATGGATGGCATGCTCAACTCAATTGCCAGTACCGTTCAAGTCTTAGACGAGCCGACTGATCCATTTCAGCGTCAAACGGAAGAGCTTCCTAGCAAAAGAACTCGCCATGCGCTTTACACAAAATGGGTGCACGGTTTTAGTGATGAGGTCGCTACACATCTAAGCTATCGTTTCTATCAAGATGATTGGCAGATTCAAGCTCACACTGCGGAGGCCGGTCTGCGATGGGCAAGTAGCGAGTCAGATTGGTTTATGATGCCCACGCTGCGTTTTCATCAACAAAGTGCCACCAAGTATTTTGAAAAAGAATTTGCCACCTCTGAGAAATACATGACCAGTGCTTCGGATTTGGCGCAATTTAATTCAACTCGCTTTGGTCTGCATTTTGGACAAGATGCTATTTCCATCAAGCCTTTTGGGCATACCAGTGAACTAGAATTAAGTGTGGGTGCCTATATGTATCAGCGCACCAACGGACTCACTTACTCGATTTATCAAGTGGGCGTAGGAGTGGTGTTCTAATGAAAGTGCAGGCGACACGAAAACTCATGGGAGGACTATTCACTGTGCTTGCATGGCCAGCGAGTGAACATGAGGCCCAGCGTGTGCAATGGGCGATAGAATCTGCCTTTGATGAGATCAGTTTATTAGAAGATAAACTGACAGATTTTAGACCTTCACCTTTCAATCGCATTAATGAGATGGCAGGTGTGAGTCCGGTAGCAGTTGATCAAGAAACATTCGACTTAATTGAGCGTGCGATTAATATCTCGAAAGAAACCGATGGAGCTTTCGATATTAGCTACGCCAGTGTCGGGCAACTTTGGAGAAGCGCTCGCCAAAGCGGAGTCATGCCTCACACCGCCGAGATTGAGGCCAAACGTGCTTTTGTGAATTACCGATTGATCCAGCTTGATCCTCAAAACTTAACTGTTTATTTGCCTCATAAAGAAATGAAAATAGGCTTGGGTGGAATTGGCAAAGGCCATGCTGTCGATAGGCTTTATCAAATCTTGCGTGAGCAAAATATTAGTAATTTTCTGGTGGATGGTTCAGGAGATGTACGTGTTCATAGTCATAAAGATGCTCCGAGACCATGGCGCCTACAAGTCAGAAATCCTTTTAGTGAAGACCAAAAAAAGAGCATGGGAATGGTGCAACTGGCAAATGGAGCGATGGCCACTTCCGGTGATTACGTCAATTACGTTAAATCCACTGAGAAGCTCGAGCGCAAGTTTCACCACATCATCGATCCGAAGCTAGGGTTTCCCACCAATGAAATTGTCAGTTGCACCATTATGGCCCCCACCGCTATTGAAGCTGATACGATCGCAACATCAGTCATCGTGATGAATTTAAAAACTGGCATGGAGTATTTAAATAAAGAAGCAAAGGTTGGTTTTGTTGTAACAAAAGATGGAGCAGTCCATCTTTCTAAAAAAGCTTTTGAATTAATGCCAAAAGGATCTGTATGTTTAGAATCACCTTCCTCTCTCTCTTAATGTCATTGGCACTTCATGCCCAAGCACAAAGCTTAAGCGATGTGAAGTTGCCGGCCTTTACTAATAGCGAAGTCGTCGACTTAGGTAAGTATCAAGATCAAACCGTGATCATAAATTTTTTTGC
>JBKHVI010000072.1:0-11674 GCA_046570105.1 Bacteriovoracia bacterium | reverse complement strand
AAGCTGAGCACCCGCTTTGGGACCCACGATGTCGTTCTTTAAGATTTCAAATTTCCCTTCGCCGTACTTTTGCGAGAGAACTGTTCCCACCGCTGCTGAGGCTTGGTTTAAATCATCCTTCTCACTTTGAACTTTCAAAAGCACTTCACGGTTATCATCACCAATCGCCTGCACGCTTGAAATAGGTACATTGGCCGCTTCAAGTGACTGGCGCAATGCTGAGGTATCGAGTGCATCCGTGAAACGCACTTGAATCTCGGCCCCCCCACGGAAATCAACTCCGTAGTTCAAACCTTTTTGAAAGAACACAGCGATAAAAACTCCCACCATCACCAACGAGGCGACGATGCAGATTTTAAACATGCTGACATAATCGATATTCATTTTTGCTTTGCTCATAGTAGTCATCCTTAAATGCTGACAGTTTGACGGTTGTTACGCACGTACCAGTCAAACATCAGTTTAGTCACAAAATAAGAAGTATAAACAGTTGAAGCGATACCAATCAAAAGTGTGACGGCAAAGCCGCGCACCGGACCGGTTCCGAAATTCAACAAACACAGACCCGCGAGCGCTGTGGTTAAGTTGGCATCAAGAATTGTCCAGAAGGCCTTGTTGAACCCGATAGCGACAGCTTCTTTCGCCACTACACCTTTGGCGAGTTCTTCTTTAATACGCTCGTAGATGATGATGTTACCGTCGACCGCCATACCAATCGTAAGAGCGATACCGGCGATTCCAGGCAGAGTTAGCGTAGCGCCTAACGCCATCAAAGCTGTCATGCCCAAAATTACGTTGGAAATAATCGTTACACAGGCAATCGCACCTGCCACCTTGTAATAGAAAATAACAAAGATAAAGACCAGAAGAGCACCAATCGCACCGGCCACTTCGGCTTTTTGAATGGCGTCCGCACCAAGAGATGGACCCACCACACGTTGCTCTTGGAATTCAAGTTCTACTGGCAGAGCACCGGCACGAAGAACGAGGGCCAAGTCACGCGCTTCACCTAGGAGTGAATTGTAATCACCAGCACCGAGAGTAATCTGCGCTGAACCACCGGCGATCTTCTCGTTAATCTGTGGAGCTGAGAAGACGTTGCCATCAAGGACGATCGCCATCAAGCGACCGACGTTTTTACCCGTGATATCTTCAAAGACACGTGCGCCGTCAGCTTTGAAATCAATGCCAACGTACGGACGGTTTTGTTGTTGATCAATACGAACGACCGCTTCTTGAAGAGCATCACCACCCAAAGGTGAAATCTCTTCCAACAGATACGGCTGCATGAGAGTGATCTCGTTAGTCACCTTGCTGGTTTCTTTTTGGAAGAACAGCAAATAACCTTTCGGCAGATCATTTTTCAAATAAGCATTGAGTTTGTCAGTGTACTCAGAGAAGCGCTGGCCTTTCTCGTATTTCACACCCGCAGCTGTCGCCTTATTCACCCACTCTTCGAGTTGAGCTTGCGGAACCGTGCTGTTCACAAAACGGAATTCAAGTTTAGCGGTACGACCGATAAGGTCTTTAGCGCGGGTGATGTCTTTTACACCTGGAAGTTGAACCACGATACGGTCTTGGCCTTGCGACATGATCTCAGGCTCAGTCACACCGAATTCATCAATACGGTTACGAATAACTTCGATTGAGCGCTCAACTGCGGTGGCTTCCATCTCGCGAAGATAATCGCGCGAGAGACCAAACGTCACAGACTGACCTTCTTCTTTAACGATACGCAAAGAATAGCCGTAATAAGTTTTAAGCTTATCAATCGCCGTAGCGTAATCCCCTTCAATGATCAAAGTCTGCTTCGGATCCGCAGGATCTTTCACATCAAGTTCACCAAAGCTCGCTGACATCGCACCTTCTTGACGAAGAAACGGATCGGCCTTACGAACTGAAGTGATCAATTCATCACGGTAGACTTTATTGAAGTCGATGCCGAGAACCATATAAAGGCCCCCCTGCAAATCGAGTCCAAGATTGATTTTCTTTTCGATGATCCATTTTTTTGGATCCATGCCGGTAAGACTTGGAACCAATGAGATCACTGATACAGCGAGAAGAATTTTGAAGAAAACTAAACGGATCCACCAATTACGGGCCATGCGTACTCCCAGAATAAAAAATTATCTGGGAAAAGGATAAATCAATAGGCCCTTCCTCGCTAGGAAATTCCCTGTTTTGAGAGAGGTTTCGTGGTGTCATCATTATGTGACTGTGAGTCAGAAACCACTTCTTCAGTTTTTGTTTCCGCTGACTGATCGACTGAATGGTCAGTGTGAACTGCGTCAGTGATCTCACGCTTTGCTTGATCGAACTGCTCAGAAAAACCCTTGGTGGCGTTTTGAAATTCTCTGAGACCTTTGCCTAAACCCTTAGCGAGTTCAGGTAATTTTTTGGGGCCGATGAAAATCAGCGCAATCAAAAGAATGACTAATAATTCACCGAACCCCAAACCAAACATTACTTTGTACCTTCAGCAAGAAGCACCTTAGAAGAACCACCGATATGGCTCTTAAGTACTTTCATTTTTGTGCCGCCCTCAAGCTCCAAAGTCACCACTTTCTCAGTGATACCAGTGATCTTTCCGAGGATGCCTGACTTCGTGAATACTTCTTCACCGTGAGCAAGTTTGCTCAAGAAGCTCTGCTCTTCTTGAAGTTTCTTTTTCTGTGGGCGAATCATGAAAAAATACATGACGACGAAAACGAGAACGAAAGGAATCATCGACATCAAGGGACTTTGAGCTGGTGCTCCGGCCGCTTGTGCGTATGCGTTAGAAATCAAAAAATCCATGTGTTACTCCCACTGGTTTGAGGTGTAGTGGTTATAAAACGTCTGGTAATAATCGTCAAAATTTCCGGCGATTATTGCTGCCCGCGCGTTTTTTACCATTTGCATATAAAAATACAGATTATGAAAAGTTATGAGCTGCCCCGCAAGATATTCACCCACATTAAACAAATGACGTATATATGAGCGCGAATAGCGACGACAGACGCGACAATCACACTGAGGATCTGGCGGTAGAGGGTCTTCCACAAAGCGCGCTTTCTTAATATTAAGCGGTCCTGCGTGAGTCAGAAATTGGCCATTGCGAGCATTTCTGGTCGGCAGTACACAATCAAACATATCCAGGCCCGCTTTAATTCCATTCAAAACATCAATCGGTTTTCCTACACCCATGAGATAGCGAGGCTTATCCGTGGGCATCTCAGGCACAAAAGCTTTACACAGCTCCACCATCTCTTCGTTTTTTTCTCCGACAGACAAACCACCGAGAGCGTAGCCGGGGAAATCGAGTTCTTTTAAACCTTGTAAACTCTCACGACGAAGATCGAGCTCAAGTCCGCCTTGTACGATTCCAAATAAATGCTGATGAGGTTTAAGCTCTACCGTCTTGCAGCGCTTGGCCCATCTGTATGTGAGCTGCAGACTCCGCTGCAGTACCTCTCGCGTCGAAGGAAGTTTCGGGCATTCATCAAACGCCATGACGATGTCACTTCCAAGGGCGCGCTGAATCTCCATGGATTTCTCAGGCGTGAGCAAATGTTTGGTGCCATCAATATGGGATTGAAAAGTCACACCCTCTTCAGTGAGTTTATTGAGATCAGCGAGTGAGAACACTTGGTAGCCACCGGAGTCAGTGAGAATGGGTTTATCCCAGGTCATAAACTTATGCAGCCCACCCATGCGCTCGATGAGCTCATGACCAGGACGCAAAAATAAATGATAGGTGTTGCCGAGAATAATTTGGGCACCCAACTCATCCAGCTCCTCTTGCCACAAACCTTTGACTGATGCGCGTGTGCCCACCGGCATAAAGATCGGTGTTTTTATTTCGCCATGAGCGGTTTTAATGGTGCCAGCACGTGCCTGGCCTGAAGTGGCTTCAAGAGTGAACATAGAGGCGATTTATAGCATGCGGCGAATCAGCATGGCATCCCCATAACTGAAGAAGCGGTATTTTTCTCTGACCGCAAGCTTATATAAATCCAAGGTCTTCTCACGCCCTAAGAGACTGCTCACCAACATTAAAAGCGAACTCTCGGGCAGATGGAAATTGGTGATGAGTCCTTGAATGCTTTTCACTTCAACGCCCGGGTGAAGAAAAATACGTGTCTCACCGGGAGCATCTTTGGTGGGAAACTTAAAACCTTCCGGCGTCCACGAACTCTCTAAAACTCTAAGCGTGGTGGTTCCTACCGCAACGATATTACCAAAACTTTTTTGAATTTTGGTGGCTTCTTCTTTTTCTACATAAAAGCGCTCAGCGTGCATGGAGTGGGCACGAATATCTTCCGTCTTGACCGGTTTAAAAGTGCCGAGTCCCACATGCAAAGTGACAAAGGCGACTTCATGGCCGTGCTTTTTTAGCTCTTCTAAAAGCTCCGGGGTGAAATGCAAACCCGCCGTGGGTGCCGCGACAGAACCAGACTCTTTGGCATACACCGTTTGGTAATCGAGCTTGTCTTGCTCGTCACTTTTGCCGTTACGGATATAAGGCGGAATGGGAATACCGGCATCACGCTCTAATAAATTTAAAAATTCATCGTGATGCAAATTGGGTCTCACCCAGAATGTTCCTTCTTCACCCAATTCTTCCAGCTTTAAAGAGAGCTCTCCGAAATGAAAAACTTCTTCAATCTTGCGCTTCCCACTGGCCCGCAAGAGCACTTGATAAAGGCCCGCGCGTGGAGCAAGCGAGAGCACAAACGCCTCCACTTCTCCGCCCGTGGGTTTGGCACCCACCAAGCGACAAGGAAAAACCCGCGATTGATTCATCACCAGAGTGGCGTTTTTGGGCAAAAATGAGAGGAGATCTTTGAAGGAGGTGTGTTGAACATTCTCGTCATCAATCACCATCAAACGAGAATTTAAGCGGCCCGGGGCCGGTCTTTCGGCAATTAATTCGGCCGGAAGCTCGTAATCATAGCTCTTTAGCTCAAAATCTTTGGGGGTGAAATTTACTGGGGCCATTGCCTTCTATGCTCCTTCCTGGCGATACTTAACACAGGGAGAGCTTTATGGCGATGTGGCCACTCATACTTAGCGTACTTTTATCGGGAGCTGCCGTGGCGGACTCAACGGAAGAGCGCGCCATGGAACTTAATGAAGAACTCGAATTCATGATGAGTGCAGCCGCCAAGCCACGTGTATGGTCAAAAGGCAGCCTACCCCCTGCTGATAAACGCTCTGGCCCTGCACCGTCTCAAGTGCCTGGGATCGAAAATTTAGAAGAGCGCTTTTTCTCTGATGAAGTGAATTACCAGGCGGCCCGTGCGGTTGTTCCGCAAGAGAACACTGACGAGGAACTCGAGTCTGCTGAATTTGAATCCACTGACCGCATTGATGGCTCGGCCCCGCGTGGACTCAAGCGCAAACGTTAGATGGAATCTTTAACTGATTTGTTGGTTCAGTGCCTGCCTTATCACCCATCCAAGTGGTGCATCTAAGAAGTTAATCTCTTGAATCTTACTCCAAATCACCGTCATTTTGGCCGATCTTGCTAGCTCCTTGAGGTCTTTAACTGCTCCCAATGAAGAGAAGCTGTCGACATATGCCCTTTTCATTCCCGAATGCTTTTGCTGATTAAACAACACATAGCGAAGGGCGTTTTTAGTTTCTCTTAAGCTTTTTAAAACATGCAGGTGATAACGCTCAATTTGGATTCTGCCCTTGTTGATACCCTTGGCAAAAGTAATGGTGAGAGAGCGCATGCCCCTGGTCAGAATTTCGTTGTTAACAGCTTCAATCACAAGATGAACGTGATTTGACTGAAGGGAGAAATGAATAATTGAGAGACCATGAATTCGACTGTTTTTAACCGCTCGCTTTAAGATTTTTAAGCAGTGCTTATTCCTAATAGCTGTGGTGACTTTGAAATTTACATGAAGGGCCGTCCGTGAAGTGACCTTTTCTCTTCTCCTATGAGTGACTCCTTTTGAGCGAAGACGTTTTCTACCAGCTCCCGGACGAATGCCTCCTCGCTGACCTCGATATAAATTTAAAGCTAATTGTCGACGCATGCTAGCCTCCCGATTGATTGGGGCATATGTCGCTTAAGAAGCGGGACTTAGAACATTAAATGAGGAGATTAGGAAGAGAGTATTTCTCATTTGAAATGAACTTAGGCGTGAGGCCGAATTTACGGTTTTAACTTATTTGATAGAGAGACCGTTAAGACGTCCGTTTTTTACCCACACCCCTGCCATTTTTTTCTGACACACAACTCTCTCTTCCAAAAATAA
Organism: Bacteriovoracia bacterium; assembly: GCA_046570105.1. Taxonomy (GTDB): domain Bacteria; phylum Bdellovibrionota; class Bacteriovoracia; order Bacteriovoracales; family Bacteriovoracaceae; genus UBA6144. Next base: position 5,420 of record JBKHVI010000072.1, on the reverse strand, counting down.
TCGAGTGTTACAAATTTCCGATACGTCACGGGTTTTGCAAGAGAGCGCTCCTATTCACTTTAGGAGGAAACATGGCCACGTATAACGCTCTCAAGTATACTCAGAATTTAGAAGCAGCAGGCTTTAGCCGAACAGAAGCTGAAGCCACAATCCACATGGTGCTTGAAACGATGGATGATAATTTTGCCACTAAACATGATCTGAAATTCAGCGAACATGTGCTGCGAACAGATATGCAAGGAATGGAGCTTGCTCTGCGCTCTGACATGAAAGAAATGGAGCAAAGTATTCGCTCTGACATGAAAGCAATGGAGCAAAGTATTCGCTCTGACATGAAAGCAATGGAGCAAAGTATTCGCTCTGACATGAAAGCAATGGAGCTAAGTTTGCGCCATGAAATGCGCGAAATGGAAGCACGCCTCACCTTGAAAATGGGAGGCATGATCGTGGCGAGTATCGCCATTATGGAATACTTAAAGACTTAAGCTTTCTGCAGCATCCCTGAGAGCGTTTGCAGAATCGGCATCAGCTGCGCCATCCACTGATCAATCATATTTTTGACCAATACAAAAGTCGGATAGCTCTTCACTTGCTCCATCAGCATGGTGATCATCGATTGCAAAAAATTGATGACGGGCTCAAGTTCAAGCTTCTTGATCAACATATCAAAAAAGTTTTTCGCTTGTTCCACATTTTGCCCTTTGACGACGTAGAGAGGATTTTTTTGTTTCATGAGTGAAGCTCCTCGTGCACGCTTTGGGCCATGCTTAAAAATTGTTCTTGAATCTCTTTGTATTCGGCATTGTTAAAATCAAACACCGATTTTCCAGCAGCGAGAGCTTTGGTAAATTGCACGCGATTGGTAAATGGCACGAACATCCGTCCCGCCCCAAGATCCGCGTTGATCTTTTCCAAGTCAGCTTTCACTTGTTTTCTGCGGGGATCAAAAAGATTAGGAATATAACCTAAGTTTTTTGGCACCTCACAGATCTCCATCTCACGAATATCTTCCAACACCTGCTGAATATTCTTGAGGCCTTGTTGTGAGAATGAGTCAGCGACAAATGGATAGAGCACACCATCGACAGCGCACAAGATATTGACCACCAAAAGCCCGAGCGTAGGTGGACCATCGATCACAATCACGTCATACATCGAGCGCAAATTATTTTTTTCAATGAACTTTTTCAAAATCAACTGGCGAGGAGCATTGATGCCCGCAACTGTTAATTCGAAACCCGAGAGCTCCTGGCCCGCTGGGAGCACGTCAATCTCAGTTCCATCTTGCGTCTTGGTTCTGACAATCACTTCATCGAGTAAACATGGTGAGTGCAATGCTTTTAATTCTTTGACTGAATTCACCAAGAGGTGATGAATATGAAAACGATCGCTGGGAGTTACACCGAAGAGAGAAGAAAAATTAAATTGCGGATCCATATCGAGACACAGCACACGCTTATTTTGTCTTGCGAGTGCGTGCGCGATATTAAACGCCATGGTGGTTTTACCCACACCACCTTTCTGATTCATCAGAGCGATGATTTTGCCTTGTGGTGCAGCTGTGGCGTTCGTTGTCGCCGCCAAATCATTCACCATTTTCCATAGCGTTTTCATAAAACCCTCCTAGGTTCACCCCCTAAGCTTAACAAGCGGAAAACACGAAGAAAAATGAACTTTGTGGCAATTTTTGCTGGCATCCCCTCTCAATAAAAACCACTGAGACAGGCTTAATACACCTATAAATACGGTCAGTTAGCATCATTTTACCCGCTATAACGGCCCAATGAGACAATAGCAGAAGAAATTGATCGGACATGGATTTGTAAGGAATTACAGATTTTGTCCGAAAAGAACTAGGTAGAGGACTAAGAAGGGAATTTTAGTCATGAATATAAAAACATATGTGCTGCTTATTTTAACCACGCTTTTAGCTGGCTGTTTACCAACGGCGAAAGAACAAGCGTGTAGTTCAGGAAGTGTTTTCAACTCTTCTTCTCGCTCATGTGTGCCGATCACATCTGGCGGTCAAACCAGCGGCCTCTCTATTTCAACTCGCTCTCCGATTGTCTCTAACGTTACCGTGGCACAAACACAAACGGCCACAACAGCATTTGCTGTTACGATTGCTAATCCACTTAACCAAGGTTTCGAAGTTCGCTGGATGCTCTATCCACCATCAGGTGTGGGCTTCCCACCAGCGCCGATCCAAGTGAACACTAACCTCGCCAGTTCTACTTATGGTTTAGTTCCACAAAGTTTAGGTTTAGTGCCAGGTCTTTGGACCCTTGCTGCCGAAGTGTATTCACTGCCAAGTTCAACACTTGCAACCAGTGCTCAGTGGGCGCTTACTGTTACATCGAACCCCACTCCTACACTTGTGATCAATCCTGGACTCTCTAGTTTTGCTGGCACATCAACCAGCATTCAAACTAACGCTCTGGTCGCCACACAATTAGCGGTCAACGTTGTCGATACATCTCCGGCGCCAACAGCATGGCGCTTGTATTGGTCATTTGATGGTGTCGCCAGTTCACCTTCGTCATTTACTTCAAACACAGGTTCAGTGAATGGTCTCACGCAAACATTCTTGCAAGCGGGTGCCACTCCTTATCCAAATGATAATCCGATTATGCCGGGCCCTCACGTCGTGCGCGCTGAACTGCGCAGTCCAGGTGGCTCAGTCTATGACACGATTGAGTGGACGATTTTTGCTTACGCTCCGAACATGCCTCAACTCTCGGCAGCACCTTTTGCGCCAAATCCCACTTCATCAACAGTAGTGACTGCTATTGATGGTGTGAATATCGCCAGCGGCGGTTTTAGAAACGCTGGTGTGAATATGTATAACGCTGCTGCGGGCGCCGGTGCTTTCTGTGTCGCTGTTACCACAGCAGTTGGTTCAGGTGGTGGTGTCGCTGTTCAATTTAGAAAAAATGGTAATCCAATTTTGGGGCCACAGACCTTTATGTCGGCCAACAGCTTCTTGTGTTTAGATGACTTCGCTTCAACGGAAGCCTTCACACTTTCTAACCCCAACATTGGTGAGTTCCGCACTCTTTCAGCAGATATTGTTGATCTAGGTACATCAACGGTTGCTGTGACTGTTACTTGGGGTGTGAGTGTACGTCCGCGTAACACTCCTCCGGTTGCTACGATTGCTCCACCGATTGTGAATCCAATTTATCGTGTCCAAGATACTGCCGGTACGCAAACTTTCTTAGTGGAAGATGCTGACACTGCTCTCATGAACATGAACATCACTTTCTATATTGATGGCGTGGCGATGGATGGGATTAATACTTTCCCAGGCACCAACGTTCTCACTCCTGACTGTTCACATATCGGTTATCCGATCGCTCCTGATGTCACTCCAGGAACGGGTCCTGTCGGTGCCACTCGTCTTGATTGTACTGTGAGTATCCCAAGTTATGATCTCAATGGACGCGTAAATCCTGCGATGAAGAGCTACACCATTACCGCGATGGCACAAGACAAGGCCATCAACGGTGCCGCTTCACAAACATCCAATCTCGTTTCTTGGACAGTGAACCCGGTTGATCCAGGTGCACCACTTATTAAACAAACTGTTCCAACGATTGTCGCGCAAGGCACGAACCTCACGACAACAAGTTACATTACCACTCTCGCTAACCCGACTGTGGTGCTAGATCCCACTAACGGTGCCACTCCATTCATTCCAGAGGGCACTGATATTGTTTTCAGTGCACTCATTAATGATATCGAACGCGATGACTTCTTTATTCAAGTTGATCGCTGTACCAATGCTGGTTGTACGACAACTCAACCAGCGGTCGCTCCGATTTTGATTACCAGATCGACTGATGATATCGGTCGCCGAGCGGCCCTCACTTATAATATTCCAGAAGACACTATCGTCGGTGCCGCTAACGGCACGGTTCAATATCGCATCACGGTTAAAGATGTACTGCCGGATATTGATGCCAACGTCTTAACTGATACTGACACACAAACCGTTATTCCTGGTGTGAACGTCGCGCAAACGGCCTTCATGGATCTCAAAGTCGCTAACAACAACCCTTTCCCACTATGGGCAGGTGCTGCTGGAACCAATCCTCAATTGGCCAACGCTGTGATCGTTATGACCGGTATGCCGGTATCAATTGATCCAGGTACAATCACTGACGCCAGTGTCGCTGACGGCAATGCTATTGTGTATCGCTGGCAGGTGAAAGTCGGTGCGGGTCCTTGGGAAACCATTCCAGGTGCCACTTCTCGAGTTCTCAAATGGACACCATCAAATGCTATCGCCACTCTTGGTTTAGAATTCCGCCTGTGCTTAGGTGATGATGGCTTTGGTAACGAAGTCGCTCAGTGTACTGACTTCGCGGCACCAAAGGCTCCAGCACTTCCTGCGACTTCTCGTTTTGCAGGTCCTTGGACAGGTATCACCGCTCGCTCAAATGCTATCGCGAAAAACGCTGCACTTCCCGCTGCGACTGGCGAAGTCGCCACTTGGTTTGATAATACCGAACGCGAACTTTATATGGCCTATGTTCATAAGGCCGGCACCAATGATTCTCGCATCGTCGTAGAAAAATACGAAGTGGCGTTGAATGGTACTGTCACATCAGGTGGCTCGGTGACATTTGCTACCGAAGAAACAGGTGCGGCCTATGATGCTTCGGCCCTCTCGATTGTTGGTCAGCGAGTGACCATCGGTGCTGATGTTTATCGTGGACTCTATGTGAGCTATGTGACTCAAGATACCCCATCGGTTTCTCCGCGCATTCGTGTACGTCGCATCGAACTCACAAATGATGAGATGCTTTTCAATTATAACAACTTCTATGAGTCAAATACCTTGAGCCAAGACATCCAAGTGATTGCTGGTGGTGTGGCAGGTCAAATTACTCTGCAAGTTGTTGACAACGTCTTTGATGCTTCTGAATACATCATGATTGCGGGTATTCGTTTGAATGCTGTAACAACAGTTCCTGCTAACGATTGTGAATTCCGCGTGGGTGGTCTTCTCACAACAGATGAGATTATCACCAATATCGCCAATGCTTACTCGACATGTTCGGCCTCAGATCCACGCGCCTTCATTCCTAGTGGCACAATTGTGGGTAACCAGTGGGCGATCACCAACTATCCGCAAGACCATGTTGATCTCGACTACTCTATCTATCTTGGTAAGGCCGGCGAGATCATGATGCAAAATGATACGCTCTTGATTCCTTATCTGGATAATTTGAACAGTGGTAAAGTGGCGATCGCTGTTTTGAGCACCACCACCAATGGTTTCACCAGTGGATCGTTAGGTCGCACTTCATTCCCTTACTCACAAGTTCCAAGCTACGTGGCCCTCAACGGCACCGTGCAAGGCTTAGAACTCACCAACTCATACGCAGAAGATGGTCTATTTGATGTCGCGATCA
>JBKHVI010000071.1:0-11745 GCA_046570105.1 Bacteriovoracia bacterium | reverse complement strand
GGTCGGTGTGACTTTCGCTTGGCGATAGCAAACGGCTTGGCCGTTGAGTTTGAATCGATAGGCCTCATATTCTGCGCTCTCAGCTTCTGCAACAGGTTGCGTGTAGGTGAAACCACAGACAGCAAAGACGTGCTCACAGAGATAATTGAAATCAGCGGGGAGTTTCAAGACACTCCAATACTTCCACACCATCGCCCGGGAAAATAGCAAAGTGGGGATGCTCTAAGAACATGCTGGCCGCCTCGTCGTGAGAGTTGGCCTTCACAATCAAGAATGCTCCCATCAAGCTGGGAGCATCTGTAATACCTTGAGTGTTAATTCTTTTAGTTTGATTACCCAAAGGGCCACCCTGATGGACGATGTGGTCTTTATACTTCGTCATCCATTCCCCAAGCGCTTTCATGCCAAGCTGCAAACGCTCTTGCTGTGTCTTTTCATCCAGCTTCTTCCACGCTTGGTGGTTGGCACTGTTTTCGGCACAAGTGTAGATGGCGAGGAAGTTTTTCATAAAATAGACTTAGGTTAGAAAGTTAAAGCCCGCTTTCGTCAGAGCATTTTTAGAGTAAGTTAATTTATCACTTTTTTTCTTTTGCTCGAATGACTTCTAATTCATCTGCAACTAACAGATCCTTAGGTCTTTTTAAGGTCTTCTTACATTTAATGAGATCGTCCAGTGAGATGATCTTGCATTTGTTCCCGAGAATTGTAATTTCAACTGCCGACTTACAAACAACAGAGAAATCTCCGACACCAACTACATTAGAAATAAGATCAAGTACCCCTGCATCTGTCGAGAGATAGAGATTATTAATACCTTCTAGGTTTTCTGGGATTTCAATGAAAGACTTTTTTGGAATCATCATTCGATGTAGAGGATGAATATCCTCTAAGATTTTCCTTAACTTTGTAATATTCTCCGGTGTCAGAACTGCGCAGACATCCAAATCGTGGGTAACATAAGTTGATCCATAAGCCGAAGCTGCAAAACCGCCAACAACAACAAATTCAAATCCGTTTTCGGCAAGCTTGCTTATGAGTGTTCTAAAATCTGTTCTCATTTACTTCTCTCAATGAGCGCCTCATCTCTTCAATCAAGTCTACGGCACTTTGGAGTTGGTTAATTCGTTCATCGATGGACAATTCAAGATTGCGCTCAATCAGATTGAGTTGATCATGAGGGAGCTTTGATTGTTCGGATTGATCTGAGGTTATAACTGCTTTTTCCATAGGGTAAGCTTGCCTCAAAACATAACTAAAAAGAATGGTGCGCCCGACAAGATTCGAACTTGTGACCCCTACCATGTCAAGGTAATACTCTAACCAACTGAGCTACGGGCGCGTGGGGGACATCCTAAAAGAGGGGCCGTCACTTTGTCTATAAGACATGCGGGATTCTTCAGGACATGCTGCTCTGCGCGTCGCTAGACTTCTCCTCTATGTCACAGCGTCTCCATCGCAAATTTCTTCCCTGGCTCACAGCCCATTTTTTTGAATTCTGGTTTTGGTACCTGGGCGCCTTCTTTTCACTCTGGGCCTTGCATCGCTTACAGACGCAACTTCCGGCGGAAGTGAAGAAACTTACTGATGGTGCCATGGGTGGAACGGGTTTGCCGGACGCACCGATTGGCACGTTTTTATTAATTGCGCTTGGGATTTTGGTTTTTAGAACGCTCTCGCGTTTATTATTTTTCACTCCCGCACGCTATCAACAGAAACTCTTGCGTACAGAGATGTTGGAGCGCTTAGAAGAAACTCCGCCGGCGCGCTACGCTGCTTGGAATGATGGGCAGTTGTATCAAGTGCTGTTTAATGACTTTAACAATCTGCGTGGGTTTGTAGGATTTGCGCTGTTGCAGGTCGGGAATGTGATCGTGGCGGCGTGGGTGATGATCCCGCGTTTGAATGAAGCGTCGTCAGGTATGTGGCCGGCGTTCATTCCCATGGGGGTGTCGGTTTTATTATTCTCTGTTTTAACGGCGGTCTTTCAAAAATACGCTAAGCGCGCGCTAGATGCTCAAGGGCAAGTACAAAACCATGTGATTGAATCCTATGCCGCGAAGGCGACGGTGAAGAATTATCATCGTGAAGAAACTTTTATTCAGCGCTTTGTGGATCTCTCTTCAGTTGAATTGGGATTGTTTTTCAAATCATCAGTAGGTTTTGCTTTTAGCGTACCGATGATTCGTTTAGGTTTAGGCGCATCGCTGTTATGGGGCGCTTGGATTTTGCGAGAGAGTGGTGGGGGAGCATCGGATTTGGTGTTCTTTGCGGGATATTTATTTTTGATGCTTGAGCCGTTGATGTTTTTGTCGTGGATGGCGATTGTGGCGACACAAGGTTACGCTGCTTGGAAGCGAGTGAAGGGTTTGTATAAGGTGATCAATGAGGTGCACCCGGAAGAGGCGCATTGGTTAGGTGAGTTGAATCAGAGTTCGAGTGATTTGAAATTTTCACTGCCTTATTGGGAGTCACGTATTGCGGTTGAACTGGGTATCGGTTCATGGACGGTGATCTGTGGTGAGACGGGGAGTGGGAAGTCAGAGTTGTTGCGCAAAATGGCCCATCGTCTGGCCGCGCACAAGATTCCATTCGCGATGGTGCAACAAGAGCCTTATTTGTTTAATGACACGATTGAAGCCAATATTTTCTTAGGCCGTGAGGTTTTGGAAGGTGATCGCGCGTTTGCGTTGGAACTGTTGAAGCTATTTGGTTTAGATATTCTCGCGTCCGGCGATGGCTCACTTTTGGAATTAGAAGTGGGAGAGAATGGGAAGAGGTTATCCGGTGGACAGGCCAAGCGCTTGGCACTGGTTCGCTCGCTCTTGGCCCCCAGTGATGTGGTTCTGTGGGATGATCCGTTCTCATCGGTGGATTTATTGCTCGAGCGAAAAATTATTCAAGTGCTGCGTAGTCGCGCTGATATCAAGAAGAAGACATTTATTTTAACGTCTCATCGTTTAACCACGGTGCGGACGTGTGACAAGACGATTTTACTAGATCCCAAGATCGGTGTGAAAGCTATTGGGTCAGGTCAGGATAAATTGACTGAGGGAGCGTTGTTTGAATTTTTCCGTGAACAACTGGTTGCCGTTTCTCATCCCTGAGAAAGGTCGGCGCTGGTTAGGTATGATGCTATTTCACATGGCCCTCACGGCCGTGATTGGTATTCTATTGCCTGGGATCACAGAAGATTTTTATCAGGATTTTCAAAAAGATGCCCTGACTCCATTCTTGGTTTTAGGTGGATTGTTCCTCGCCGAGTATGTGAATCGTCTGGGTTATCAGATCAGTACCTATAAGTATGTTCAGCATCTCTTGGGTGAGACGCGCGCACGCACGTTTGGTTTGTGGATGCGAGCGCCGTTGAAAATTCGTCGCAAGGGCCAAGAAGACGAATTTCCGATGGGTGAAGTTCTCGCACGGATTATGTCGGACAGTGATGCCGTGAAAGAATTGGTGACCTCCGGTGCTTTTGCCATCTTTATTGATTTTGTCTTTATTGTTTCCGCCTTGATTGGTTTCTTGCGCCTCGATGCGGGACTCGGTGGTGGATTATTTTTCTTAGAACTTGTCGCCTGTGTGTTGTTGATTTGGGGCTCACGCAAGATGGGTGTGATTTTTGCCTCGGTTCGCCAGAGCACGGGGTATTTGTCGCGCGTGGTGACGGATGTCACCCAAGGTCTGCGCGAGTTGGCTTTCACACCGCACGCCAAATACGCCTCGAAACGCGGGGATCGCGTGTTTGATGATTTTTTACAGAAGCAATTGAAGTCCAATGTCTGGGATGCGGGTTATTACTCAGCGGCGGAATCGCTTTATCCGATTTTGTTGGCATTGGTGTTGTTCTTCTTCCCTGATGGCCAAGGGGCCAAGCTTGCTCTCTTAGCGGTGTTGATTGATCTGATTCAGAAATCCATTACACCGATTAAAGAGGTCGCGGGAAAAATTTCCAGTATCCAGCGTGCGAAGACGGGTGTTGAGAGAATCTTGGATTTCCAAATGCACTTTGCCCAAGACGAATTGAACACCAAGAGTGATGTGATTGAATTAAATGAATTCAAAGTGCGCGTGGATTACTACGCCTATCCTCCTCGCGAAGGAGAGAGTGCCTTTGAATTAAAAAATATTGTCTTCTCCGGAAAACCAGGTGAGCTGATTGGGATTGTCGGTTCATCGGGCTGTGGCAAGTCGACACTCTTGCGTCTGTTGTCCGGTCAGCACGGATCGTTTCAGGGCATCATGAAATTGAATGATCTCTCGCTCAGTATGGAGAAGAACGCCGATCTGTTTCAGCTTTGTCAGCAGGTGAGTCTCGTTTCGCAAGATTCCCACGTGTTCTCCGCCAGTGTGCGCTTTAATGTCGCTTTGAGTGAAGATAGTTTGGATTTTGATGAGTTTTGGCAAAAGGCCCAGGCGGCTCTGCCGTATTTGCGTCGTTGGGGCATTACTCCCACAAGTGTGATTGATCCCAAGACGTTGTCCTTAGGTCAAAAGCAGTTACTCAGTGGCCTGCGTGCCTGTTATTTGCGTAAACCGATCGTTTTGTTTGATGAAGTGTCTTCCGGGCTTGATCCTGATCTCGAGCGCGCTCTTCGCGACTTGGTGCTTTTTGTGCAGCAGCACTCACTCACGATTATCGTCACTCACCGCGTAGAAACAATTCTTTCTGCCCAACGTCTCGTGGTGATGGATGCGGGTGTCTTAGTGGATATCGGGACACCAGCGGAGTTGTCTCAGCGCTCAGATCTTTTTAAGGATTTCCTCAAACATTTAGCGGGATAGTTGAGTTTTTTACTTCTTGGACGAGAGCACGAAGTCTCGTTATGATAGGTCATATTTTCAAGGAGTTTGAAATGAAACTAATTTCTTTATTGGCGATCATGATGTTTGTCGCCGCCTGTTCTGATTCAATCAGCAAACCTAATTTTCAATTTAAGCCAGCGGCTAAGCCTGGCATCGCAGCTCAGTGGGGTGATATCGAAATCACAGAAGCTGAGTTGATGGAAGGCATTGAGGCCGAGCTTTATGAAGCTGAGACGAAGTTGTTCGAAATTAAGAACAACCGTTTGCGTGGAATCGTCATGCAAAAGATTATGGATAAAGATCCAGCGAAGAAAGGTATGTCGAATGATGAGTACCTCGAGAAGAACATCGCTAAGAACGTAAAAATCTCTGACGGCGATATCGATGCCTTCATCAAGAAGCAGCAGATTCCACAAGAGAGCATCAATCCGATGGTGCGTGAAAAAATCAAGGGCTACCTTGAAATGGAAAAACGCAAAGAGGCGATGGACCAGTGGTTAGGCAAGCAAACAGCAAAAAACCCAGTTCAAGTTTTCATTCAAAAACCACGCCGCCCATCTTTTGATGTGCAAGTCGGAGATGCTCCAGTTGCAGGCGGTAAAGATGCTAAAGTCACGATCGTTGAATACTCTGATTTCCAGTGTCCGTTCTGCTCACGCGGTGCTGATATTCTGAATGACCTTAAGAAAAAATACGGCAACAAGATCAAGGTCGCTTTCAAGAACTTCCCACTGCCATTCCACAATCAAGCAGAAGGCGCAGCCGTTGCAGGTCTTTGTGCTAACGAGCAGAGTCCAGATTTGTTCTGGAAAATGCACGATGCTATGTTTAAGTCACAAGACAAACTCGATGTTCCCTCTCTAAAAGCTCTTGCTCGTAAAGTGGGCGTAAAGGGTGAGGCATTTGATGCGTGCTTGGATTCTAATAAGTATCTGAGCAAAGTGAAGCAGGATATGGAAGACGGGAAGAAGTTAAAAGTGAAGTCAACTCCGACCTTTTTCGTCAACGGTCAGCTGATCAATGGCGCTCAACCGATCGAGATCTTCTCTGAATTGGTAGATGAGGAACTCTCTCGTCTCTAAGTTTTAGTCTAAGTTATTAGAATTATAATAATGAAGGCCTTGCGCAAAATTTGCCCAAGGCCTTTTTTATTGGGGCGCGTGCTATTCTGTTAAGTAAGGTCCAGGAAGGACCCTTCTTATGAGGATAGACCATGAACGGTGTAGACTATTCAAAGGCCTTGGCGCGCGAGCGAGATAATTATCAAGAGACGATTCAGAAGGATCGCGCTCAAAATAAACAATATCTAGCGGAAGAAGAAAATCGCCATAAATCTATTCAGAAAAAGCAATACAACAATTTCGAGAAGAATCGCACTGAGCTTGAGAAAGACTACCAGGCGAATATCAGTAACGTGAAAGAGCGCACGCAAGAAAGTATCGAGCAGCAGAAAGAGCGCTTTCATAAAATGAATAAGGCCGACAAAGAGCGCTTCCTGTCTGAGCGCGCGACGATGCGCAAAGATTTTGATGGTCGCTTCCGCGATATTAAAGATTCTTATACGCGTGCTTTTGAAGGCGAAAAGAAAATCAACGAAGAAGTCAGCTCTGAGAGAAGTGCGCGCTATCATAAAAACGTAGATCGCATCACGAAAGATAAAGACAAAAGCATTCGGACGTTCCAGGAAAAGATGTCTGGCTCTGGTGCTGATATTCGTGATCAAAACAAGCGCGAAAAAGAAAAACTAGTCCGCTCTCATGAAACGCATTTGGAAGGCATCTACAAGGATGAAGCGCAGAAGCGTTTTATGTTGAAAGAAGGTCTACAAAAAGATCTTGAGCGCACCAAGGCCGCCCATGCAGCAGAAGCTGAGCAGTCGCAGTCGTATTTAAGTGATAAAGTGAAAACGCTCTCAGGTAACTTTAATGAGCGCGCGGCTAAGATGTCGACTGATTACGACAAAAAGAACTCTGAGTTCGTAGAAGCGCAAGCGCGCGAGAATTTCCAAAATAACAAAAAGCACGGTGCTGAGTTAGGTGAAGTTCGTCGTAGCTACGAGAAGAACTTGCGTAATATTGATATTGACCGTCGTCGCCGTGATAACGGCAGCGGTGAATTTGCTGAAGTAGTAAAACGTCAGCAAGGTCTCAAAGATGACCAAGTCTTTGAAGATCGTATTGATAAATTGAGTAAGAACTTGGTGCAAACTCGTCGCGATTATAACAATCGCCTAGAGAATGAATCTGAAGCTTATAAAGATGCTATTCACGTCGAATCAGCCGAAGCCGCCTCTCGCCTTGAAAGAAAAGAGCGTGAGTTGACTGCGGATAAGATTGTTCATGTCGCCAATGAGCGTGAAAAGGCTCAACAGCTTCACTCTACCCAGAGTGCTAGCCAGCATGCTGAACGTCAGCGCTATGAAAATCAAATTGTGAACGAAAGAAATCAGGCCGGTGGGCAAGTCAAGAAGTTGAAAGAGAACTACAACAAGAGCTTGCAAGACTTGGCTGCTAAAAATGAAAAGTTTGTCGTAGAGCTAAAGGACCAGACGGATAAAGACAAGGCGACCTTTATTACGATGAATAATCAGCAACGCAATGAAGAGATCCTCGATTTGCGTCGTAACTTTAATAATCTCATGGACACGACGGTGGGGAACTACGAAACCCGCTTGGCGGCCAGTAACCGTGAAAATGCCCAATTGCGCGATGAGCTCGACCAGAAAGTCGGCTTTGTGATGGCGGAAGCCGATCGCCAGTTGAAGCAGCAACAGCAGATTTATGAAGACAAGCGTCAGGCCGATGCGAAGTCGAATCAAATGTTGATGGATCAGCGCGAGAATAACCTCAGAAACAAGATTCTTGAGGTAAGTAATAGCTATTCTCGTAAGATGGACCAGCAAACTTATAACTCAGAAATGAAGCTCAAGGGCACCGTCAGTGACTATGAGAACCGCATTAAAATGATGGAAGTGTCGCAAAATAAGGCGCTTGCCGAGAAAGAAGCTCTTCATAAAAATGAAATGAAGAGTCTAAAGTCGGCCCTAGAGCAGGAGAAGGCCCAACTCATTTCTCAATATGAGAACGAGATTAACCAATTGAAGCTGTCGCAAAAACAGCAAATCGATCAGTTGAACGATTATAAGCGCATGGGGTAAGATCCCTCCATGCCTGAACGTCGCGCGAAAATTATTGCCACTATTGGTCCATCCTCCAACTCGGTCGAAATGCTCGAGAAATTGATCCGTGCCGGTATGAATGCCGCCCGCATTAATATGTCTCACGGCACGCACGAAGGTCATGCTCAAAGCATTGCTAACGTCCGTGAAGCCAGCCGCAAAGTTGGTCGTGAAGTGGCAGTACTCTTAGATCTCCAAGGCCCCAAGATTCGCGTTGATAAGGTGCCAGCTCCTTTGCAGCTTGGTAACGGTGAAGAATGGGTGATTGGCGCGAGTGATATTCGCTCAAAGTATCCGCAGTATGAAGAGCGCTTTATTCCTACAATTTATAAAGACCTCGTAAAAGATGCAGAAGTGGGCGCGATCATTTTGTTTGATGATGGCCTGATCGAAGCGGAAGCGATTGCAAAAGAGGGCGAAGTTCTCAAAATTCGCGTGAAAGTTGGCGGAGCGCTGAAGAGTAACAAGGGTATTAATCTACCAAACGTGAAAGTTTCCGCCCCTTCCTATACTGACAAAGACCATGAAGACTTGATGTTTGGACTTAAGCAAGGCGTCGACTATGTCGCTTTGAGTTTCGTTCGTACTGCAGAAGATATTCTCTCAGTGAAAAGCATGTTGCATAAAATGCGCGTGGATATCCCGATCGTTTCTAAAGTTGAAAAACCAGAAGCGATCACCAACATCGACGAAATCATCCATGTCTCTGACATGATCATGATTGCTCGTGGTGATATGGGTGTGGAAGTGGGTAACCATCTGGTGCCTTCGATTCAAAAACAATTAATCAAGACTTGTAACGCTGCTGGGAAACCGGTCATCACCGCGACTCAGATGCTTGAGAGTATGATCACCAATGCCCGCCCGACACGCGCGGAAGCCTCTGACGTGGCGAACGCCGTTTGGGATGGAACTGATTGCGTGATGCTCTCTGGAGAAACGGCTTCGGGTGCATATCCTGAAGAAACGATTCAGATGATGAATCAGATTGTCTGTGAAGCTGAACGCAAGCCGATGGAGCGTCCATTGCTTCGTCATATGGATATTTCTAGCGTTAGTGCTTCGACTCAAGTGGCAGCGAGTATCGTGGCAGAAAAAACCAACGCACGCTGGATTCTCTCGATCACCGAATCGGGCCATTCGTGTCTAGAAATGACTCGTTTCCGTCCTAAAACGCAAGTTTTAGGTGTGACGAATTCATTAAAAGTCGTTCGCCGTATGGCGCTCTACTGGGGCGTCTCTCCGTATTTCGTGGAAACACCGACTGAAGGTGAGATGGCCGTGCTTGAGAGAACGATGATGGAGAATCTCAAGGCCAAAGGTCGCCTGGTGAATGGTGACAAGATTGTTATCACGAAAGGTGATGGCCGCTACTTCCAACAAGGTTCTACTAACTCGATTCGTGTCGAGATTATTAAAGATGTCCCTAAGGCCACTCAAACCGGTTCAGATGAAACGGTTCAGGAGGTGGCTTTTGCCCGGGGAAAGCTCTTACTTGATACAGCTGTCTGCGCTTATTGCCAGCAATGTGTCAGTATCTGCCCTCACGATATTTGGAAAGTGTCACAGGATCAATCCAAAGAAACTCGCATCGATCCCAGCAAAGTCGAGGCGTGTACCCTCGATATGGAATGCGTGCGAGTCTGTCCTACCGGCGCCATTGAGATCATTCCCAAACATTCATGAAAGATCTGCTCCATATCCCAAGCGATGAACTCGCTCAACTTGGCATAGTGGAGTGGGGGTATACTTCCGCAACAAAACCTCTAAGCTTTGAGCGCTTCTCTTCTTGGTTAGAGAAAAATAAAGGCGTGCTGCCTTTTCTTGAGAGCGAAAAAAATATTCACTACCGCTCAAACCTCAATGCCTACTGGCCCCATGCCAAGAGTGCGCTGGTTTTTCTTTTTACTTATACTCCGACAAAAAAAGCGATGAATTTAGCAAAGTTCCATCGTGTCGCTGGCTATACTTTGGGTTTTGAAGGACGGGATTATCACGAACTGATGAAGGCTAATCTTCACGCTATCGCTCACAAACTGCAATCGCAGTACAGTTTTGAATTTCGTCACTCACATGACACGGAAGCCGTTCTCGAGCGTGATCTCGCTCATCGCGCGGGCCTGGGGTGGTTTGGCAAAAATGCCATGATGATCCACAGAACACATGGCTCTTATTTTATGATCGGTTCCTTGTTGTTTGATCGCACTTGGGAGCTAGCAGAGGGAGCCATAACTCCCGACCATTGCGGTACTTGCCGAGCGTGTGTCGATGCTTGTCCCACGGATGCGATTGATCCTGAAACACGCACAATTAAAGTAAAAGACTGTCTATCTACTTGGACGATTGAAGAGCGCGATGAAAATGTAGCGGCTCCCAAAGGCAGCGAGCAGGGCAGAGAAGAAATTTTTGGCTGTGATATCTGCCAAGACGTTTGTCCGTGGAACAATAAACCACTGGAGAATACGACTCCTTACATGGCAGAAAAAAGTCGCACTTGGATGAAGTTTTTCCAGCAAGACCTCACCACGATTGCTACCGAAATCTCCCAACTCACTAATCGCGGTTTCCTACGTTTCGTCGAAGGCACCCCTTACGGGCGCCCCGGACGAAAAGCATTTCTAAGAACACTGAGTTTTTGGATTAAGAAAAATTAGCGATAAATCAAATGCACAGTATAAGCTATGTAGCCGGCGAGAAAAATCACGCCGACCGGACGCTCGAATTTGCCGCGGAATTTTGCTAGTGGCGCCAGCGCCACACAGGTTAAAAGCATGATCGGCAAATCAATTCCTCTCATCGCTGCATCGGCAATAATCGGACTGGGTGCTAAGAGTCCTGAGATGCCCAGCACAGCGAGGATGTTAAAGATGTTTGAGCCCACCACATTACCAACTGCAATTTCACGCTCACCTTTCATGGTAGCAGCGATGGAAGTCGCTACTTCAGGAAGTGATGTTCCAGCAGAGACGATTGTAAGCGCAATCACTTGTTCAGAGACGCCCCACAATTGAGCGAGAGTGACCGCTCCATGAACGAACATCTTAGCGCCTGCGATGAGAAGAACGAGACCAATCACTAAGAATAAAATATTTTTCCAAACCGGTCCGCCCTCGTTGAACTCTTGAGCGAACTCTTCTTTAGTAGCATTGCGCTCTTTAAGCGAGAGACGAACTTGTAGAGCGATATAGGCCAAAAGTAGCGCAAACAATACGGTCGACTCGATTCGTCCGAGACTTCCGTCCTGAGAGAACCACCACAAGATCGCAGCGGCGACTGCCATTAAAGGAATATCGATTCTAATTAACTGACTGCCGACGGAGAGTGGTTTGACGATGGCACAGATGCCAAGAATGACCAGTACGTTAAATGTATTAGAGCCCACCACATTGCCGTAAGCAATGCCGCTATTACCTTGGATTGCAGCGAGAATATTGACCGCCATTTCAGGTGCAGAGGTTCCAAAGGCGACAACAGTGAGACCGATCACCACAGGAGGAATGCCAAAGCGTCGTGCAATGTGGGATGCACCACCGACAAACATGTCAGCGCCATAACCCAAGATTAAAACACCAACAATCAGAGCAACCAGCGCAATAACAAGTTCCATATATCCTCAGAGTGAAAGTTCGCCTTTAAGGAAAGCATGTAAATGAGGCGCCGCCAAGGTGGGTTCGTGATGAGCGAGTTTTTTAGGCGCAAAACAAGTTACCTGGTTACCTGCATCGACCAAAAATTTCGAAAAGTAATCCATGCCACCAGCACCG
>JBKHVI010000070.1:0-12266 GCA_046570105.1 Bacteriovoracia bacterium | reverse complement strand
CGGTATAATCTTTTTTCGCTTTGAGAGTCACAAGATATTCCACCACTTCTTCTTGGTACTCCATAATAGCGTGGATGAGCGGAGAGTGTGATTCTTTATCGAGTTGATTCTTGTCTGCTCCCGCTTCAATTAAAATCTTCATCAATGGAATGCGGCCCAATAAGGCAGCATGTGCGATGGGTGGATGAGTATCAATCTCGCTGCCTTTGGGATCAATATTATAAGAGAGTAACAGATTGGTCGCTAAGGCGGCCTTCTCAACATCAGCAATCTCAATCGCCAAATGGAGCGCACTTGGCATCATCGGCATTTGCAGGATGTCTGATTTTTCACCTAATAAAAAACGCACGCCATCGATATCACCCATCTCTAAAAGTTCACGCAAGAGATCTGTGTTAGTGACACCTTTAATCAGTTCAATGCGAACACGAATTGAATTAGCAAGAGCGGGGAAACCATTGTCTTGTGCGTATTGAACAGCATCGCGGCCACGTGAATCACGCGCATCTACTTCAGCTCCGCGCTCGATTAACCACTTGGCCAAGGCCTCTTCGCCCGCTTTAATGGCAAGCATGAGAGGAGTGCGCTCATAAGGATCGCGAATATTAATGGCAGCTCCATTGACCACCAGCAAACGAACCAGAATGGGATTTTTCATATCGAGCGCTGCAAAGATGGGCATCAGACCATTTTTATCGCGACGGCCATGATCAGCACCACTCAAGAGGAGCACTTCTACGATCGATGCATAGTTATGAGTGATGGCATAAGTGAGTAAAGATGAGCCATCAGAGAATAAAAGTTCAGGATTAATTCCACGACGCAAAAGGGTTTCCACACTGCGGGGATCATTGCCTTCGACGGCATGGCGTAGATTATCGCTCTCCGTAAGGTTCTCTAATTGAGGGATGTTGGACTCAGTCGCCTTTTTAGCGGTTTCTTGGGCCTTTTTTCCACAGGCCGCGACCAGGAGCAGGGTGCTTAAAAATAAAGTTTTCATCTTTAGATGATAGGGGGTCAAAAGGCCTGGGCGGGGGGAGTGTGAAAAAAAGAAAGGGCCCCGAGAGGGGCCCTTATGAGCTAAGCTTTCGAAATTAGAACAACTTACCTTTGTTCTGCTTTTTCTTAGAGTAGTCGATCAACTTCTTAAGACGTGCTTTGCCGTCTTTGTTGAGGTTCATCAGAAGAAGAAGACCACCGTTTTCACCGCTCTGATCGTTACCTACCAAAGAGATGTTACCAATGTGCTTGTTGTCCATATTGAGACGGAAAGTCACGATAGCACCAGAAG
The DNA here is from genome assembly GCA_046570105.1 of Bacteriovoracia bacterium. GTDB lineage: Bacteria > Bdellovibrionota > Bacteriovoracia > Bacteriovoracales > Bacteriovoracaceae > UBA6144. The sequence goes on along the minus strand of JBKHVI010000070.1, from coordinate 10,975 downwards.
CATCAACTTTGAATGGTACGAAGAAGCCGAAGACTTGCTTAGAAACGTAGAAAGTAGCATCGTTCAACTCTTCAACTTGCATAGCAAGAGCTGGCAATTTACCGCCAACGATTCCTGGAAGCGGACGGCCGCCTGGAAGAGTTGTTGGATCAACTAGGCCCCAATCTGTGTTGTCGATATCAGAGATGTCCAAAGAAACTTGCATCAAAGTTCCACCGAACTGAGCTGGAGCAAGTTCGAACTGAGAGCCCGGCATTTTTGAGATTGGGAAAGTACCGCCGCCTACAAGTTCCAACTGTTCAAAAGTGACCGAAATAAGCACTTTACCGTCTTGGACGTTAAAGAAAGGGCCCTTAATTCCATCGATCTGTGGAAGTTCAGGTTGTGAGCCACAGCTCACGGCGAGGGTAGTCATAATGGTCAGCGCCATCATACGAACTACATGAGACATTCTCTGCATAAATCCATCCTTAGAGAGAGTTAAATAAACTGGTGCTTTGAGTTTCGGCGTCGTTTGGCCTAGAGTTGAGGAACTTTTTTGCGAGTGCAAAAAAAACCCTTTTAACAATTTCACAAAACTGGATTAGTCCGATGAAGCTTGAAGGGCATCTACGTAAAATGAAAGCACTTCCGGGTGAAGTGGTCGGCTATGAACTGCGTTTGGATGATACATCCACTCCACTAAATCCCATGATAGGTGAGCGCATTCGTCTGAGCTTTAACGGTAAAATCGCGTGTATTAATTGTGGCAAGACGACAAAAAAATCTTGGAATCAAGGCTACTGCTATCCATGTACGTTGAAGCTGGCTGAATGTGATATCTGTATTGTGAAACCAGAAATGTGTCATTACGCCAAAGGCACCTGCCGTGATCCCAAGTGGGGCGAAGAGCATTGTCTAAAACCCCATGTGGTTTACCTCGCTAATACTTCCGGTGCAAAAGTGGGAATCACTCGTGGCACACAAGTGCCGACGCGCTGGCTCGATCAAGGTGCCTTCCAAGCACTTCCCATGTTCAAAGTGTCTTCACGTCTTGATTCGGGAAAAATTGAAGTGATGATCGGCGAGCATGTGGCGGATAAAACAAATTGGCAGCGCATGCTGAAAGGTAATCCTGAGCCACTTGATTTAAAGGCACTTAAGAAAGATCTATGGAGCAAAGTCGGCGAGAGCTTAAAGCCTTTTATCCTAGAAGATATGGAGAGTGACGTTCTGCAGTTTAATTATCCCGTGACGGTGTGGCCCGAAAAGGTCAAGTCTTTGGGGCTTGATAAAAACCCCTTACTTGAAGACAAGCTCGTCGGCATCAAGGGACAGTATTTAATTTTTTCTACCGGTGTGATCAATCTTAGAAATCACGCTGGCTATCAGATTAGTTGGGAGATTTTATGAAAACGCCGCAAACGATTTTTTTACGCGATTACAAGGCCCCTCACTTTCGCGTCGATACCATCGATCTTACGATGGATATTTTTGATGAATACACAAATGTGACGGCGAAACTTTCTATTCTGCGTTCTGAAACAGCACCCAAAGGTGCCCTTGAGTTAGAACTTTTAGGTGAAGGCATGGAACTCTTAGGCATAACTCGTGATGGGGTAGAGCTTCATTCAGGTGAGTACGCTCTGGCGACGGACCGTTTAATCATTCACGGTGTCTCACAAGACAAAGTTGAAATCGAAATCAAAAATAAAATTTTTCCGCATAAAAATACCGCACTTGAGGGCTTCTATCAGTCGGGCGATATTTTCTGTACTCAGTGTGAGCCGGAAGGTTTTAGGAAGATCACTTATTTTATCGATCGCCCCGATGTCATGGCGAAATTTAAAACCACTTTGCTGGCGGATAAAAAACGCTTTCCGATGTTGCTCTCTAACGGCAACCGCGTCGATCAAGCGGATTTGCCCAATGGCCGCCACATGGTTTCATGGGTGGATCCGTTTAGAAAACCGGCCTATCTCTTTGCCGCAGTAGCGGGAGATTTGGAACTAGCGACTGATACTTATAAAACCAGCTCAGGTCGTAATGTTGCCCTAGAAGTTTATGTCGATAAGGGCCAAGGCAAAAAAACCGCCCATGCACTACACTCACTAAAAAATGCTATGAAGTGGGATGAAGAAACTTTTGGGCTAGAATACGATCTAGATATTTATATGATCGTCGCGGTGGAGAGTTTTAACTTCGGTGCCATGGAAAATAAGGGACTGAATATTTTTAACTCGGCTTATGTACTGGCCGATGCCACGACTGCGACTGATGCTGACTTTCAAGGTATCGAAGGTGTAGTAGGCCACGAGTACTTTCATAACTGGACCGGCAACCGTGTCACTTGCCGTGACTGGTTTCAATTAACTCTTAAAGAGGGGCTCACGGTTTTTCGTGATCAAGAGTTCTCGGCTGACATGCTCTCACGAGCGGTTAAGCGTATTGAAGATGTGAAACGCTTAAAAGAAGCTCAATTCTCTGAGGACGCAGGTCCCATGAGTCATCCGATTCGACCTTCAAGCTATATTGAGATTAATAACTTCTACACCGCTACGATTTATGAGAAAGGTGCCGAAGTTATTCGCATGATCCATACTTTAATTGGCGATAAGAACTTCAAAAAAGGGATTACTGAATATTTCCGCCGTCATGACGGGCAAGCGGTCACTACAGAAGATTTTATTTCTTCCATGGAAGCTGTTTCTGGTAGAGATTTTACGCAATTTAAAAACTGGTACTCACGTCCCGGTACTCCGACCTTGAAAGTGGTTACGAACTATGATGCTGCCAAAAAAAGCTACAGTATCAACGTGAAACAAGTTTATCCTTCGGTGATGAATGAGCGCCTAGAGAACAACGTTCTGCATATTCCATTCAAGATGGCGCTATTTGCAGCTGACGGAAAAATGATCGGATCTGAACAGGTGATTGAGCTCACAAAGCTTGATGAAACTTTTGTGATTGAAAATGTCACAAGTCTTCCGACGCCTTCATGGAATCGCAGTTTCTCAGCTCCCGTGCATGTGGATTATCCCTATACTGAAAAAGATCTTTTGCATTTAGTCGCCTATGACACCGATGCGGTTTCTCGCTATGAAGCTCTTCAGCGCGTGTATACTGACACTCTCAAGTCTTGGGTAAAACTATTAGTTGATGGCCAACAACTTCCAGCGCAATTGGCACCCGAACTCTCTCATGGGCTAGGGCAGATTATTAAAGATGACTTGCTTGATCCCGCCTTTAAGGCGCATCTGTTCGAGCTTCCCTCAGAATCTCAATTGCATCAAGAACTTGATATTGTCCGCATTCAAGAAGTGCACGATGCACATAAGCATTTTAATCATTTGATCGGCGCAAGCTTCGCTGAGCAATGGCTCTCGATTTACAAAAAATTCCAAGACCCGCGCAAAGGTGATGTTTCATCACAGGCGATGGCCTCACGAGCGCTCAAAAATCGCGCCCTCGCGATGCTGATCAAAGGCAATGTGACCGGCGCTGATGGTGTATTGAAAGATCACTTCTATCAAGCGCAAACCATGACGGAAGAAGCGACAGGTCTGGCACTCTATTGCATGAAGGGCGGCGACAATTCCGAGGAAGCGCTCACGCATTTCTATCGCAAGTGGAAACATGAACCGCTGGTTATGTTGCGCTGGTTTGGTGCTCAGGCCTCTTTCACTCCGGCCAAAGATGTACTCACGCGCCTCGAGAAGCTTGAAAGAAATGAAGCTTTTAGAGCGAAAGTTCCTAATGATCTGCGCAGTCTTTACGGCGGATTTGCGCGAGGAAATTTGATGGGCTTTCATGCTGATAACGGATCAGGTTATCGCTTCATGGCGAGTCGAATTGCAGAGATCGATAAATTCAATCCGCAGGTCGCCTCACGCTTAACTGGTGCTGCTTTCTCTTTATTGCAAAAAATGGATGAGGGAAGAAAGACTCAGATGAAAACGGCCCTTAAAGCGCTGGTGGAAGGGGCGCCCTCGAAGGACGTCTTTGAAGTGGCGAGCCGCTACCTCGGTCAGAGCTAGCGACGTGGTTTATCGACTTTTACTGGGACGGGAGCAAGGCTTTGCTCTCCGATTCCAAGAAGGTCGATGACTGCTGTAATGAGAGAAGAGATAAACTCACGCATGTGATCCCCTTTGCCTATGATCCTTCTCGGAACAAAGGCCTAGCTACATTATAGCAATGCACCATTTTGGGCCCCAAGGGCTTTTTCTTTGCCCTTTATTTGCCCCATGCTAGACTTCTATAAGTCCTGGAAACTTATAAGACCACGAAGGTAAGCTATGTCTGAGCTGCAGTTATCCATCCGTCAGAAAGCATTACGAGTGAACCTCGCTCACCGTTTTTATGGCACTTTTGCCGAAATCGGTGCCGGCCAAGAGGTGGCCCGTCATTTCTTCCAGGCCGGTGGCGCTTCGGGTTCTATCGCAAAAACCATCTCAGCTTACGACATGGTGATGTCGGATCATATCTATGGCAAAGAGGCCGGAGCTCGTTACGTGTGTGAGGCCCGCTTAGAAAAAATGCTCACGCGCGAGTATGATCTTTTGAGCGAACGCCTCGCCGATGTAAAAGGCAAGGATCACTGTTTCTTCGCATTTGCTAATACTGTCGCCGCTCTTAATTTTCAGCGCACCAATGAGGCCCATGGTTGGATGGGGGTGCGTTTTCAGGCCACTCCCGGAAGTGCTCCCAGTGATGTCATCATTCACGTGCGAATGCTTGATCCCCAAAATATTTTGCAGCAAGATGCCATCGGTATCATTGGCGTGAATCTCACTCATGGAGCACTATGTTTGCATGAGACACCCGAGAAAATGGTGCGCCAATTGCTCGATCATTTGGATACCGGCCGCATGGAAGTCAACTTCGTGCGCGTCTCGGGGCCGGCATTTGCCAAGGTTGATAACCGTTTATTGAATTTGCAATTAGTGAAAGATGGCTTCACTCCCGCTGTCATGTTTAATGAACAAGGGGAAGTGGTGTTGCCGGCGGATTATCTTTATAAAAAAGATATTCTCTTGGTGCGAGGCTCTTACCGCCCACCGACACTTGTGAGTATGGACATGATCAAAACTGGCCAGGCCAATTTCGCTCGCGTCGCTAATATTTCTGAAAGCGATGTACAAACGATTGCCGAAGTCACCATCTCAACCTTGCAAGAAGATGGCGACGTCATCGCCAATGAGGATTTTTTAGCACGCGTAGAGCTTTTGTGTGCGCTTGGACAAAAAGTTTTAATCTCAAATTTTCCGCAGTACTACCGTCTTACTCAGTATCTTGCTAAATTTCGCGCACGCCAAGTGGGCGTGGTCTTGGGAGTCTATAACTTCAAACAGATCTTTGATGATGTGTATACCAATGTGGAAGGTGGTTTGATGGGGGCCTTGGGTCAGCTCTTTGCACCCAATGTTCACGTGCTCGTCTATCCCTACATGAGTGAAGATAAAAAAGAATTTTTGAAAATGGAGAACCTGACGGTTTCTCCTCAGCACAAGCATATCTATGAGCATTTGAAAGAAACCGGCAAGCTTCACGATATTAAAAACTTCCACGAAGAGTGGTTGCATATTTACTCGCGTAAAGTCTTGAACATGATTATTAATGATGAAGCGGGCTGGGAAAAATTTGTGCCTGAGTCAGTGGCCACCACCATTAATGAAAAATGTCTCTTCGGTCATCCGTGCTTTCTTGATAAAAAGAAAAAATGAAAATCTTTGTCTCGCATGAGCGCGATCCTTTCTTCCATCTCGCGGTGGAAGAGTGGCTCTTGCGTGAATATCAGGGCGATGTTCCGGTTTGGTTTATCTATCAAAATCCACCCTGTGTCGTCGTGGGCCGTTTTCAAAACCCCTGGATTGAAGCCGATCTCTCTTGGATGCAGGCAGAAAACATTCCGCTGGTAAGAAGACCTTCAGGCGGGGGAACAGTTTGGCACGACGCGGGCAATGTGAACTTTTGTTGTGTGCGCCCCATGCAGGGATTTAAAAAGTCACAGGCCCTTGAAGTCATTCAAGAGAAACTTTTAAGCTTGGATGTTCCGGTAGAGATCAATACGCGCTTTGATCTCGTCGTGCGCCAGGCGGACAATTCCACTCGTAAGGTGTCTGGTTCGGCCTACAAACAAACCAAAGACCGCGCCCTTCACCATGGCACACTCCTTCTTGCAGGCGATCTAGCACGCCTAGAGCGCTCGCTGCATTCACCGGTGAGACTTGCCTCAACGAAATCTATTCCCTCAGTGCGTTCGATAGTCATGAATCTCTCAGAGCTTAACCCCAAGCTCTCGCCGCAATTTTGGATGCAGCAATTTGGCGAGGCGCAAGTCCTTCATTCCAGTGATCCTCGTTTTGATCGCGCACGCTGGAGTGATTGGAGCTGGGTTTATGGAGAGACGCCGCATTTTAGCTGGGAGATCACGCTGGCGGGCGAGAGCTATGAATTTGTGGTGCACAAAGGAGTTGTGCAGGAGCTTAAAGTGGCTGGAGTGAATCGTGCTTGTGAAGGTGTGCTCTTTAAAGCCGCCGAACTTGTCGCTTTATGCCCTGAAGTCAGTTTCCAGCAATGGTTGAGTCTCGTCGGTACTTAGTGCGCGACACATGTCCCGCAACCTTCTTTAGGCGCGGTTTGATCCACAAAGCTCCAATCAGCATAACGGACATTCACCGCCTCACAGGCCTTAGAGAGAGTTGAATGCGCTTCTTGATGAACCTCGCGGTCTTCACCCTCTGTCACCGTCACAAAATACAGGTACTCGCCTTGGGCAATCGTCTCAGGGTCAGCGCCAAAACTGATAAAGGCGCGAAAATCCCCCGATTCAAAGCGGCAGAAGGTCCAATTCGTGGGTGTGATAACGCTATGCATATGCAATTCTCTCATTTCGTTGGTTGCCAACTCGGGGCATCTTAATTTAATTTACCAGGACTTTGCAGTTTAAATTTCCCGGAGGAAGGCCATGGCCAAAAAAGGTCCACGTAACGTAATTACTCTCGAGTGCACTGAGGCCCGTAAAGAAGGCGCAAGTCCATCTCGTTACACTACTACTAAAAACAAGAAAACAACACCTGAGCGCGTTGAGTTGAAGAAATACAACCCAAATCTTCGCCGTGTGACTGTTCATAAAGAAATCAAGTAATTGATTCCGAATTGATCTAATAAAAAGGGCCTCTTTTGAGGCCCTTTCTTATGGGTACTATCTAAAATCTTTTTCTTTCCGATAAAACACATTCGCTTCTTCACCACTTAAGACTAGTGGATTAATCGATCCCTCTCGATAAAAGAGCACCGAGCGCTTCTTTTCAAAACGCAGATCGACGAGTGCTTCAAGTGGTGCGCTGATATAGAAAGTTTCCGGCACAGCATTGCCACTGACAATACGTAAACGATGGGCCGGGGTGGTGAGCAGGCGTTGCAACTCTTGAGATTGCACCGGATTCAACTTATCCAGCACCATATAGCTTTTGATGTTCTGTAAATCCTTCAAGAAGTTTTCAACTTTTTTGCGATCAAACTTGCGGCCAGTTTCATCCTGCCATTCAAGTTCTGTTCGATTGAGCTTGAGACCCTGGGATTGGAACGGATAAGTGGCAAGTTCCACAAAATTAATCTGATCAAAGTTTAAGGCCAGTGCCTTTGAGTCGAGCAGTTCATCAGGAGTCACCGTCTCAAACGGAATTGAGAGCGTGTTACATTGATAAATCCATTCTTCGCCTTTGATGGCGAAGTAAGTCGAGTTATCGATGGGATTGATGAGACCGAAGGCGATCTCAAGCTTGCTGCCTTTAATCGGTTCAAGCTCAAGGGTAAAGAGCGGCTTATCGAGTGAGAAGCTTTGCAAATTAATCGTTTCACTTCGATGAGTGTGGCGAATTTGAATTTCTTCTAAGACGCCAATCATTTTAATAAAGAAATCTTTGCGGGCGCGAATGTTGGTGGGCTCGATCATTTGCCAAGGACCTTCCATCAGTCCCTCAGGATGAGAATTTTCAAATTTAAATTGGCCCATTTTATTGCTGAAAGAGACGCGCTTGAGTTTTTGGATACGCTCAATCGGCAATGGATTTTTAATCAGCTGAGCAATTTCTTGAGGGATGGGGGGCGCCTGAAAAACTTCCGCAAAAAAACCAACCGCCACTAAGACAGTAGCAAAGCCTGCGACGATATAACTCGACCAATGAAAACGAAGAGCGTTCATGTTCTAAGAGTTTAACTTTTAACTAGAGCTCTGGGCCAGCTTCTTCTTGCGGCTTAACAGCTGTCATCTTCTTTGGAAGATCGGGTTCCACCGAAGTGAGGAAATCACGCAGACGGGCGCGCTCACCTGCGAGCGCGTAAGTCAGGCGGCATTGCAGTCTGAAGTCAGGCTTAGATTCGCTGATAATGCGGCTTCGCATAGAAACGTTGTTGCACATCATAATCTCTGCACTCAGCATAAATGGACGAGGAATGAGAAACTCGACCACAACACTCTGGCCGGGAATAAATCCTTGTTTTGAGAAAGTCAGCATCCACTCCATATTGACGTCGGCTAAAAGAGCAAAGCCGTAAGAAATTTTATCTGAGTTAGGTGCTGTGCGCGTGTAAGGGCGCTGCAAGTGTGGCGCCTTAGGCGCCTCAGCGGCGGCTTCTGGTGATTGTGTGGCGATGATCTCGTCGGCTTTTTGCGCCGTCTCGACTGGAGCATCAGGGGAGACTCCTTCAACTGATGCTCCATCTGCGGGAGCTGCTTCAATGGGAGCAGCTTCAACCGGTGGAGCTTCTTCAGGAGCAGCGGGTGTTTCAGAGGCGAGGGCCTCCATCATTTGATCCATATTTTCAGTCGGTGCGGCTTCACCGTCGACCAGTTGTAATTGGGGTTGCTCACTTAATGGCTGATCAGTTCGCATGCCATAGTATTCTTTGATGTCATCAATATAGAGAGCGGTGCCGGCAGCTTCGCACTCTTTAATACGTCGATCGATGGCGGCTTCAATTTCATCACGCAGGGCCCACACGCGCACAGCGATACGTTTGACAGTGACTGGGTGAGTACTTTTGTTGAATATTTGGCTCATCGTAATTCTCCTGTCTTTTATTTTCTTACAAACGGCCCAAACCTGCTTAAAAATCAATTCAAGGCCAAAAATTTCCTACCGGCAAATCCAACCTCATCTTAACATAACTCTAACTACACATTGATGTGTTGATTTCCTGCAAGGAGTGCTGGATGAAAACAAAAAGACTGTCTGTTTTGGTTGGTCTGATGGCAGTAGCGCCTCTCGCTTTTGCCTCTGAGAAAATGTCTGTCGAGTCTGCTCATGTTCCCGGTGAAATTTTGGTAAAGGTACGCCCAGGCAAGACGCTTGGACTTAAAGGCGTACAGAAGAACTTGAACCTCATCGCAGGTCAGTTCGCAGTTGTTAAGACGACTGAGAAATCAATGGCGCTCGCTCTTGAGTCTCTTCGTAATAACCCAAGCGTTGAGTACGCAGAACCTAACTATATCTACACAGCGATCAATACGATCTCACCAGTAGAAGCATTGTTGGCACAAACAGAAGTGCCTCGTGATGATAAATTTGGTCTTTTGTGGGGTCTCTCAAACGGTGGCCGCAACGAACCAGATCGTAACGGAAACGTGAGCACTGAAACGGGTGTCTCGGGAGTGGACGTCAATGCACTGAAAGCTTGGGAGATCACCAAGGGATCACGTGATGTTGTCATCGCAGTTATTGATACGGGTATTGACTACAATCACCCAGATTTGAAAGCGAACTTGTGGACAAATGCGGGTGAGATCGCTGGTAACGGAATTGATGACGATAAAAACGGTTACATCGATGACGTTTACGGCTGGAACGCTTCTGCTGATAACGGCAACCCAATGGATGGTAACGGTCACGGTACACACTGTGCCGGTACGATCGGTGCTCCTCATAACAACGGCGGCGTGGCCGGTGTGATGGGCGAAGTAAAAATGATGGCAGTTAAATTCCTCTCAGACTCAGGCTCAGGTACTTTGGCCGATGCTATTGAGGCGATTGATTACGCCACTAAGATGAACGTCGATATCATGAGTAACTCATGGGGCGGCGGCGGTTTCACACAAGCTCTCTTTGATTCTATCAAGGCCGCTTCTGACCGCGGTATCTTGTTTGTCGCTGCTGCTGGTAACTCAACTTCTAACAACGATACTCGTCCGAACTATCCGTCAAACTACCAGACTGAGAACATGGTGGCTGTTGCTGCTAATACTCACCAAGACCAATTGGCGAGCTTCTCGAGTTTTGGTAAGCGCACTGTTCACGTGGCAGCTCCTGGCCGCAACGTACTATCAACTACGCCAAACAATACGTACTCAGTGTACAGCGGTACATCGATGGCAACTCCTCACGTCTCAGGCGTGTTGGGTCTCTATGTCGCCCAAGAAGGCCGTCGTCCCCATGCAGAAACGATTGAGCGTTTGAATGCGACATCGGTTCCAGGTTCAGCTTACCGTCGCACCACGATCTCTGGTGGCCGTGTCGATGCTTACAATCTTTTGACCAATACACGTCCGGTTCGTAACGAGCCAAACCCACGTGACTGGACGACTGAGCGTATGACTGATGCTTTCGAAACTGAGCATCCGTACAAAGACAATGCACGCGTGACTAAGACTTTCAGCATCCCAGGTGCGAAGTATATCCGTGTGGTGGTTGAGAAGTATGACCTCGAGTCAAACTATGACTTCTTGACTCTAAAAGATGGCACTGGTGCAACTATCGAGCGCTTAACCGGTAAGGGCGAAGGCGTTACGACTGACTATGTGAGCGGGGAGAGCTTCACTTTGGAGTTCACTTCTGACAGTTCACAGGCCGCTTGGGGCGTAGCAGTTCGCGAAATTCAAGTTATCCGTTAGTGTTTTTCACCCCTTAAAGAAAAGTTAAGCTTTTCTTTAAGGGGTGCCTCTAATTCTCGGCACTCTCCCTCTCCGTAGTCCCCCCTATAATAGAAGAGTGAA
>JBKHVI010000069.1:0-12322 GCA_046570105.1 Bacteriovoracia bacterium | reverse complement strand
TGAAAGCAATTTCAAAAACCATCACAATCATATGGAACATGAAGCCTTGCGCCACTGGACGATCATCATTGCTATCACGGTTGCCGGCCATAGCTTGTGAAAGAGCAAAAGCGGCAATACGTGCAAAGAACATCACAAAGGCGTTTACCACACCTTGAATCAGCGCCATTGTCACCATATCACCATTAGCGACGTGGGCGACTTCGTGGGCCAGAACACCATCCACTTCATCAGAATTCATCTGACTCAAAAGTCCGGTTGATACTGCTACCAAAGAATTATTTTTCGATGGTCCAGTCGCAAAAGCATTTACTTCAGGTGATTCGTAAACACCGACCTCCGGCATTTTTGAAAGACCCGCTTGCTTAGCGTAGAGATGAACTTTTTGCACCAATGCAGCATAAGGACCGCGCTCATCAACCAGTTTCACTCCCATCATGGTTTTTGCCATGAACTTAGAAAGCAAGAGCGAGATACCAGCACCAGCAAAGCCCCACACCAAACAGAATACCATCAAGGCCTGATAGTTAATCCCGTAGGCATCTAGCCAGCGGTGTCCACCCACCAATGAGAGCACGATATTGACCGTGATCATCACAAGGATGTTAGTTAAGACAAAAAGAAAAATACGTTTCATGGAATCCTCCATTAAGTGATTCACTTACAAAGATGAGACCACTAAGGAAGAGCGTCAAGGTCGACTCCTGATAAACAGTGGAAAAATCGAGTTTATCGATGAACTTGATTGAGTTTTTGTTGTTTAAAACGCATGCGCCATGCGCAAAACTTGCCCGACTAAAACGCCAAATGATACCGTGCAAAGTATCACAATCCGGGGGGGATTAAATGATTAAGTTGCTGGCGTTAAGTCTTGGTTTATTCTCATTTTTTGCAAATGCGCAATTTACTGCTGACCAAGAAGAACTCACCTACCAGCGCTACCTCACCTCGATTCAGACCAACGACACTAAATTTTTCTTCGCACTCACTGCGCCTGAGCAAAAGCTTTTGGTCGATGCTCTTTGGGATGCTCAAGATGATCTTAAACTCGACGTTAAAAATGCTCTCGTTACCGTCGTCATTGAAGAGTTCACGCTTTACGAACAACTGCGCTTAGCAGTCATCGCTCATCGCTCAGGTGAGCGTCGTGACTGGAGTGAACTCGCTCAGCAAGTGAGCATGGGACTTTTGAGTGATAAAGAACTCGCTGTGCTTGTCGCCTCTCTTAAGCTTGAACTGTATGAAATGAAACTAGATACCCTGGTTGCACAAGCACTCGCTACCTTCCCAGAAGAAACTCGTTGGGTTGCTGCCTCTGAACGCCCAGTTGGTGATCAGAGCGCCATCGCACTTGATCTTTGGGATCACGCCACCGATCTTTCACGTCACAATAACGGAAGCTACGCAGGTGGCATCAAGATTTATATGTTCTGCCGCTCAAATCGTATTCACCCATGCCTCATGGCCGTGCGTGATCAAAATAATGCGGCCGTTTATTATAATGGTGAACTCTGGACCCAGCCCTCTCTCGCTTCATCAGCAAGAGGCCTTCCTTCCTATCAGCGTAACGGTAATACCCCAGCGGGTATTCTCACAATTGATGGCGTGATGCCAGCGGCCGACCAACAGATCTCATTCGGAAAATTTCGTCGTTTAATTTTAAACTTCATTTCTGGCGGCAACAGCGAGCGCAACACTCGCTCACTTTTGCCAGTCACATCTCTTGACTCCGATTGGTGGAAGCCAGCTAACGTTGCTCGTGACGTCGGTCGCAACCTTTTGCGCATTCATGGTACCGGTAAACTCAATGCTGATCCGGCTTCGGCCTGGTTTCCTTTTATGCGCACCAGTGGTTGTATCGCTCAACGTGAGAACAGTTACGATGGCATCACTTACCGTGACCAGCGTGATCTCCTCAATGTTTTGATGGCCGCACAAGGCCTTGAGGTGAATTTTGCTAATCAAGCTAAGATTAAAGGTATGCTTTTCTTGATTGAAGTTGATGATCAAAATCGCGCCGTCACACCGACTGATCTTACTAACATGGGAATTCGCTAATGCTGCTCGCTCTCCTTTTAATCGCTTCGACACAAGCTGCGACACGCACGGTAAATGTGCAAGGTCGTTGTGAAATTAAAGTCACGCCAGACCGTGCTTCTCTCGAATTAAAAATGGAGAAGACACTCTCTGATCCGGCCGCTGCGGTGAATGAAGTGACTAAGAAAATCGAAGCCGCCCGTGCTGAAATCAAAAAGATGAATCTCGCTCACCTCGAACTGCGTACCACTCATTTTCAAGTCTCACCTCACCGCGAATGGGAAAACAACAAAAACGTTTTCAAAGGTCATCGCGCCTCGATGGGGCTCGAAGTTATCACCTCCGACATTGCAAAACTTGGCGGTGTCATGGCGATGGCAGCGAAACAGGGCCTTAACGGCACAGATGGTTTCCGCCCTTTTTTATCACTTGAGAAATCGCGCACTGAATATCTCAAATGCCTTGATGTCGCCTCACAAGATGCCCTTAAAAAAGCCCAGCAGCTTGCTAAAAGTCTAGACGCTAAAGTTGGTGAGGTAGAAAGTATTTCTGAATCAGCACCGGTCATTCATCGTCCCCAACCGATGTACTCAGCGATGATGGATGGAGCTGCTATGGAGAAATCTGTCGCTGCTCCGACGATTGATGTGGGCGAAGAAACATTCTCTACGACTCTCCAAGTGAGTTTTAAACTCAAATGAATCTAACTACTCTCGCTGATGCCTTAAAAGACTACGAACTGCTCGATAGCGGCGAAGGCATGAAGCTTGAGATCATCGCAGGAATCCGTGTTCAGCGTCCCTCTCCTCAGGCCATTTGGCGCAAACGTCTCTCTATCGATGAATGGATGAAAGCGACAAGTGTTTGTAGTCGCACCAAAGATGGCGGTGGCCAGTGGCAACACCATAAACCACTTCCTAAAGAGATGTGGTGTAAGTTTGATGCTCAAAGTGGCACAGTCAAAAGTCGCTTAAAGTTCACCACCTTTGGCCATTGCGGAATCTTTTTCGAACAAGTCCCGGTCTGGCAGTGGCTCGAAAAACAAGTCATAGAACTCAAAACAAAATTGGGCCGTGCTCCAAAAGTTGCCAATCTTTTTGGTTACACAGGCGCTGCGAGTCTTGTGATGGCCAAAGCAGGTGCCGAGGTTTGGCACGTGGATAGCTCCAAAGGCGCCCTTGAATGGGGCCAAGAAAATGCCAAGGCCTCTCAAGTGGAAAACATCCGTTGGATGCAAGAAGACGCCCAGAAATTTTTGATCAATCAATACAACAAGGGACTCAGGCTTGATGGCATGCTCGCCGATCCTCCGAGCTGGGGCCATGGCGCTAAAAAAGAAGTCTGGGAGTTTGAGAAACATATGGCGAGTTTCTTAGATAAATCCCACGCCATTTTAAACAAGAAAAATGCCTTCATGTTTTTATCTAGTCACACCCATGGCGTACAACAAGAAGCGCTCAAGAATGTTTTGGCACAGGACGGCCGCTGGAAAGATCTCTCTTGTGGCGATTTAGGTGTCGCTCACAAAAACGACGGACGTGTTTTGCCAGCGGGCCTGTTTGCTGCTGGGATTTGCTGAGTTTCCAATGAGTCAGGATAAAAATAGCGAATTGAACTTGAGATCACAAATTGTGATCTCAAGTTTTCGAGAAATGAGCAAAGATAACATGCCTAAATTGTGGCCGATGAATCTCTAAGAATTCGGCCTAAACCACTCACCCATAAAAACGGCCGTAGCGGTCGAGACGTTAAGACTCTCCACAGAGTTTGTGCCGGGAATTTGTAAAAGCACTTCAGCAGCTTTCAAAGCATCAGGCGAAAGGCCACGGCCTTCTGCACCCATCATGAACAAAGCTTTTTTAGGCAGCTCAAGCTTAAAGAGATTTTTTCCCTTATGACTACTGGTCGCCATCAGAGTCAAACCGAGTTTGGTTTTGAGTTCTAATAAATGCGCCCAATTATCTACCGGATAAATCAAGACGGCTTCAGCGCCACCTTCGGCGGTTCGATAGAAAGCGCCATTTTGCCAAGAGCTCTTCTTGCCCATCAAGAAAATCGCCTTCACACCAAAGTGAGCAGCGGTGCGAACAATCGCTCCGAGATTATGGGGATTTTCTACTTCTTCTAAAGCCAGCCAAGCTCCCGCGCTCTGAGCGAGGACTTTAAGCTCACTTTCTGAGGCGTTTTTCTTACGACGAATGACCATGCACACACCTTCATGGTGAGTGGCACCCGAGACTTCGTTGAGCTCCTCTTCAGAGACGACATGATAGGCGAGCTTCTTCTCCACACAGTGGCGAACCACGTCCGAGAGCACTTTGAGACGCTTTTCGCTTAAATAGAGGCGGATAATGGCACTGGGTCGACCCTTATAGAGGGCCAAACAGGCATTTAAACCATGTATTTTCATCTCAAGGGCACGATCGGCAGTATCTGGGGCTTTCTTCGTCATGTGGGCCCTTGTATCATGCCGCGCACATGGAAAAAAGCCTTTATCTTTCCCCTTTTGAGCATGAATCCGATTTGCGCGGAGAGCTCACCTTTAAAAACATCCCTATTCTGGAAGAGAGGGGCCGGCTCTTTTTGGTAGAAGGCTCACGTGCTGATATCGTCTGGGCGCAAGCGAGCTTTTTAAATGTATTAGAGCTTCCGATTGTCTCAATTGGAGATGGCGCCAAGAAATTAAAGGCCCTCGGCCGCAATTGGGCGCTTTATTCTGTGGGAAATCACCGACGTGCAGAACTCATCCAAGCTGAGCTCCCACACTACCCTACTAAGCCGATTCCTTTTCTCCATACCCGTCCGGAAAAACCGATGGGCGGCTGGACGTTGTGGGAGCCGAATTTGATTTTGGCGTCGCAAACGACACGCTCGCTTTATCCTTTAGGTGAAATGACCTTTCAGGAAGACCAAATCAATCCTCCCTCCAGAGCGTATTTAAAACTTTGGGAATTCTTCACCTGCCACGCCAGTAAACTTCCCGCACCTCATGAGCATCTCCTGGATATGGGCGCCTGCCCCGGTGGCTGGACTTGGGTGATGCAAAGTTTTGGAGGCAAGGTGACTGCTGTCGATAAAGCACCGCTAGAACCACGCATCGCCACGCTACCTAACGTGACGGTGCTGGAGCAAAGTGCCTTCGGCCTTGATCCCGCCACTCTCCCTCCGGTGGATTGGTTTTTCTCGGATATTATTTGTTATCCCGAGCGTCTCTTGGAACTGGTTAAGCGCTGGGAGAAAGCGGGCGTGAAAAACTTTGTTTGCACGCTTAAATTTCAGGCCGAAACTGACCATGCCACCACTCAGCGCTTTATTGATGAACTCGGAGGCCATGTTATTCATCAGCACCACAATAAACACGAAGTCACCTGGTTCAAACTATGATTAAACTCTCTACTCCTATTAAACTTAAACTCTCACGAGATCTCACCAAGCACATTAAACGCGGCAATCCGTGGGTGTTTGCCGATGCCCTCATGGATCGTCCGAAGAAATCTCCCGGCATGCTTGCTCACCTCTATTCTCCAAAAGATGAATTCTTAGGCACCGGCTACTATTGCCCTAATATAAACCTCTCTTTTCGTATGCTCACTTTGGGTGAGAAGAAAATTTCTGAGTTTGCGATTATTGAGCGGATGGAACGTGCTCTCAACTTGAAGCGCCACCTCTATCGCCCTGGCGTACAGGACTCTTTTCGTTTATTTAATGGCGAAGGTGATGAGTTACCAGGACTCGTTTGCGACATCTACGCCAAAGTAGCAGTAATTAAACTCGACGGTGAAGCCGCTAATAATTTCTGGGATCCCACTAAAATTGCTAAGTGGCTCATGGAAACAGATATTGGCCTTCAGACAATCTATCTCAAGCGACGCAATAACGAGCAAGACAAAGGTGAAGTGCTGATTGATGGAGAAATTGATCTCACGCAATTGCGCTTTCATGAAAACGGTGTGGTGTTTGAAACTCACTTAATCGATGCCGCCAAAACAGGTTTTTTTCTTGATCAGCGAGATAATCGAAAATTAGTAGGAGATCTTGCGCGCGGAAAAACACTTTTAAATATTTTTGGTTACACCGGTGGTTTCTCAGTTTTTGCGGGCCTAGGTGGCGCGACCCAAGTCACGACTGTGGATATCGCCGAAAAAGCCATCGAAGCGGCGCAATTGAATTGGGATATTAATGGACTGACTCCCGCTAAACATGAAGGCATTGCCGCCGATGCTTTTAAATGGGTCATCGAAGCACGCACTGAGAAAAGAACTTGGGATTTTGTTATTACCGACCCACCTTCTTTTGCTCCCAACGCCAAGTCAGTTGAATCGGCCCGAGAGGCCTATATCAATATTTTTAGCGATTCGATTAAATTGGTCGCTCCCGGTGGTCTGTTTGCGGCTTCAAGTTGTTCAGGCCATATCAGCTTTGATTTATTCGTCGAGCTGGTGCAAGAATCACTAAGCAAGGCCCGTCGTCGTGGACGAGTTATTGTCGTGCGAGGTCAGCCAGAAGATCACACATGGCCTCTGGCCCTGCAAGAAATGCGCTATTTGAAATTTGTGCTCGTGGAGGTTATTTAAAGAAGCGCTCGAAATTCGCTCTCACCTCTGACTCATTTGCCCCCGAGTCATGGAGCACTTGTCGAATATCTTGGCCTGAATCATCCGTCTCAATCATTCTCTGCTGAGACGGAAGTTGCTCCCACAGCATTTTGAACTGTGGACGTTGAATACTTCTGGGGCCACAAGAAAAATGCATCTGGGGATGAAGTTTTAAAATCTTTGGGATCGCTTCAATGGGTCCTGTGAAGTCATGCCACAGCCAAGGCAATTGAGGTTTGCGCCTCTTCATGAGTGCTAAGAGGTCACTACTTGCTCGCACGATATGCAGTACCAGTGGTTTTTTTATTTCTTCGCTTAAATCCCAATGATTTTGGAATATCCGCAACTGAAGTTCCCATTGAGGATGAAGACGATCTAGCCCGCACTCTCCAATCGCTTTACATTGGCCTTGCTTGCTCCACCACAACACACTCTCCCAGTCTCCGGCCTCGACATACCAAGGATGAATACCAGCGCAGACGCGTTCACTTAAAGTGTTTTTTAATTTGAGTTCACTAGGTGAGAGCACATAGGCATGGGCCTCATTAGAGAATTTATGTGTGTGAGCATCCATTTAAGGACAATGTTACTTTCCAGGTCCCGTTCGATGCAACAACTGAATGAACTCCTCGCCCATCACATCATGCTTTTTGTGAATCTCGCGCAATTCTTGGGCGAGCTCAATCGCTTCTTGAATGCGTTCACGAACTTTGAGAATTTCTAGTTTGTGCAAAAGTTTAACGGCGCCATACTCACTCACCTGATGAGCAAAGTCTTCGGTGGCAAACGCCGAGACAAATACAATCGGTACATCATTGCCGGCCTGACGGACACGTTTCAACATTTCTATGCCATTCATGCGAGGCATTTTTATATCGCTGACAACACAGTCATAGGTCTTCTTAAGAATCATTTCGAGTCCGATTTCACCATCGGAGGCCTGCTCAAATTCGAGCTCAGATTGTGAGGCCAAGAGCTGCAAGCAATCTCTTATCTCAGCTTCATCATCGACTAAAAGGACTTGGTACTTACGCATAATTCTCCTCAACGTACATGCTAGCTCTACAAGGTGAATAAACTCTAATTCGACCTGTTACATTCTATATCGCATGTACATTCAAAGAGTTTAACTTAATGTTTTTACGTAGACCGCCTTAATTTGTCGGCCATTATTCAAGTCACTACAGGTTAGACAACTAACCCAAGTACTAGATAACCTGATTTAAACAATTTATTAAGGGAGGCCCAATGAAATGGCTTATCGCTCTACTCTTTAGTGTATCTCTGGCACAGGCCTTTGATCGTCCAGGCGACATGGTGCATATCCGTCCTCGGATTTGGAATTTCAATAATCAAGTTCAGGTTGAAATCTGGAACACCACTGAAACTGATATTGAATGCCGAGGCACTATTAGCATTCAAAGTGAGCGTGGTGGATATCAGTCTGAATATTACTGGGAAACAATTTACCGTGGAATGAGCCGCTCACGCACATTCTGGCTACGCGACTTTAACGACCGTGTTCGTTTTGTGAATGAGTTTATTAATTGCTACGAGCGCTAATTACTCAAATTCGATTTTTTGAAACGTACCGTCCCATGATGCCCAACTAATGCCTGGGTGAATGATCACATCTTTCACTCGGGCATTTCCCTGACCTACCGTCCAGGTATTACCCGTTTTTCCAAGTTGTAGCTTATAGCTTTTCAGCTTAACTGGCTCAATATCAGTCGCAATATCAATATTAAAAGTTCCACCAGTTGCAGGATTCAGCCCTGGAGGACGAACCACTGATAACCGTAACGGTGAGACTGCCCCATCAGGCCCCGGGTATTGCAGGGCCTTCCCTTGATTAAGTTCAGCAGCTGTCACGTTAAGAACTTGTACATCTTTGCCATCACTATAATTAAAACGGACAGCAACAACTTCGTTGTCCTCATTTAACAAAATAGATAGATCCCCAGATCCAGCATGTTTAACCTTGAGTGCCACGACTTTGGCATAGCTCTCTTGAGTTGCTTGCAAGACTTGCTGACTTAAGGCTTCAATCTTTTCATTGGAGATAGTGAGTGATCTATCACAGGGAATCTGCGCCAAACTTGGTAATGATATGAGTAGGCCTAAAAAGGTAATAATTCTCATGCGCAGTCTCCCCCAGTAATAATTTAGCATGGGCCTTGAATCGCAGCTTAGGGGGATTTTTTTACCTTAGTGATTCTGTCTGGGTAATCCGTAATTATGCCATCCACGCCCATTTTAAGCATTTTCTCCATGTCACTGACTTCGTTCACAGTCCATGGAATAACTTGTACTCCCTTTTTTTGGAAGAACTTAATTTTCTCCACTGTTAGTTCTTTGAAATAAGGAGAAAAAACGGTGGGAATAAAACCAAGATCTTTGAGCACCTTTTCTGGAGTAAAACTTTCTTCGATCAAGGCGACGGTTTTCCAAGTCGGGTAGGCCTTATGCAAATATTTTAAAACACGCCAATCGAATGATTGAATAGTGACTCGTGAAGGATCCACTTTGCGAATAATAGTGGCAATCACAAGGTCGGTAAACTTCGCCACATCAGGCTGAAAGCCATCGCGCTCATCTTCCGGCGTAGATTTGATTTCAATATTATAATTAATCTGAAGATTCTTCTGAAGAATGACTTTCTCTGTCTCAGACAGTAATTTTTCCAAACGTGGCTTAAACGTTTTCATTTTTTTCTGCTGGGGAAAGCGGTCATGTTTTTTAGATCCGCAGTCATATTTAATAATCTCATCTGAAGTAAGTTTATAGAGATTAATTGCCTTCTCTTTGACGGAATTCCCTTTCAGATCAAGACAAATCTCGGATGACATCCACGGCTCATGGCTAACCATTACAACATTGTCTTTCGCAACTACCACATCGAGCTCGAGTGTCGTTATGGGATATTTGAGTGCCTCAAGCATCGCCTCAGTGGTGTTTTCCGGAAATAGGCCCCTTGCCCCTCGATGGCCTTGCCAATCAACCCCCAAGACTGAAAAAGAGTTTAAAACCAAGAGAGTGAAAACGATGAGTTTCATAAATCCTCGCAAAGAAATTTCAATATGCTGTAAGTGTAAAAGGAATATCTCTTAATGCAAGAATTCAAGCTGCTGATCCCTCCGCTCAGGTAATCAACCTATTCGGCCAAGTCACCGATAAAGCGAGGTCTAGTATTGAGGAGAAGTCATGCGTTCAATTATTGCGATCAGTTTGGTTTTGCTCGTTTCTGCTTGTTCGCCTAGAGGCCGAGGCCCCGCGCAATTTCAACAAACAGATGAGGTCCTCATCAATGTGGGAATTCCCTTAAAAGCCATTGAGCGAGAAGTACAGAAGCTCGCCAGTAAAAGCCCTATCTCAAAATCAAAGATGCTCAACAACTCAAGAATGCACTTAATAAAGATCTCTTTGTTGACCGTGCTATCAGGAACTCTGATGAAAGCAATTTGAGTCTCTATAATCGCATCCTAACAGTCATGCGCCGCTATGATCCTGTCTTGAACACAGTTGATATCCCTTTCCGAGCAAAAAACGCAGATCAACGTCTTACGAGCTGCGGGGTTGAACTGATGTATTTTGCAGGACTGAGCTATATTTTGCATTCACGCCTAGACCAATTGATTAAGAAAATTGAACAAGGAAAAGTTCAAGGACAAGTCACCTATTTCGCGACATTGGTGGAAGCGCGCCAAAAACTACAAAATGCCATTTTAAGGCCCTTGATGGAGAAATATGTGGAGCGCTATCAGATCATTAACGCACAGGTCATTAAGCATCCGACCACCCATTGGACTTATCAATTTGCTCCAGATGCGTATTTTGCCGAAGCTGTTTACCAGGCCCTTGTGAAGCGACGAGCATTAACGCCATAACTTTGGCATGCAGTTTCTTGGCACTATGTAAGATTTTCTCCCCTTAAGCGCGACTAAATTCCAAGCTTTAGTCGCCTGTCCTTTCCATGAATGATTTTAAGCCATTTTCGGTGCCAAAGTGGCACTGTTAAATATTTGTTATCTCTGTGTTTTTTCTTCAATTCGCCTTTTCTTAGCGTGTCTTTTTTCCTAATCTCGCCGCCAGAAAAGGACATTCATGCGCTATTTACTTTCATTTGCCGTTATTACTCTTGCTGCGTTCAACGTACACGCTCAAGTTCTCACTCAACAAAACATTATCCGCGGTGCAACTCCGCTTGATCCCGATTCGATCAAGCTCAATGAGCTTCTGCTCGATCGCGTGATTGTCCGTGACGATGTTTATAGTTCTTCTCGCAAAACCGAAATCGGCGACCAAACGCGCATCGAGATGGCGTTTCGTTATCACACAGAAAAAACGACTTTTGCTCGCATGCGTTTTGTGACCAATCCATCAGAAAACCGTTTTAATAACCAGACTTCAACATTTGAATTTATTTTTTCGAAGCGTTTTCAATCCCTCGCATTTCAACTCGATCTAGATTTACAGACTGATGATCAACGAGAAGGGGGAACCAATCTTGGTCCCGATATCGATAGCGATGACACCTTTGTTTCCTATAATTTTAACAATAGCTTCATGGGTACTTTCTACCCTTTCAACTTTAGAACTGACGTTGGCGATGAATTTGGCACACCTAGTGTGACCACCATTAATTATATCGAAGGATCCCCTTCCAGCATTGCGGCGGCACCGGCCGGAAGTGAAAAAGTCATTAGCAAAACGGTTCCAGGCCTAGAAGTGTCATGGAATAATAATGGCCATCAGCTCTATGCCGGTATTGGCGTGGCAACCTATCTTTATCCTACGAATTCAAGCTTTGATATTGTCTCAAACCCCAATGCTGACTCGTGGGAGAGACGCCAGATGAATGCCTATAAGGCAGGCTACTTATTCTTTGATTCTACAAGTCGTTATAGTTTGCAATATATCGATCAAGACAATTCTGAAGAAACAGGAACTCTCATAGAAAACGCGGCATCAGCGCTTTTCTTTAAGAAATTTAACAACACTTTCTTAGTTGAAGTCGAAGCGACCATGACCCGTGCAGGGAAAAACCCATACCGTCTCAACCGCTCCACAAATTGGTTCAATGATCTCACTCCTTTCGAGCCGATCTTCAGTGACTATTTTGGAGAGCCACAAGACTGGATTAATAAAGTTGGCCATGGCGTCTCTATGAAGCTTGGCTACCAACTTAATGACGACGTCGTACCTTATCTTTTACTAAAACAGCAAAGTGAGCATTTTCTCTTTAATGGTGAAGAATCCGCCCATCGTCTCAGAACAGATGACGAAACAAAGTCCCACGGTGGACTTTTACGCTATGGGGTCGGCACTTACTTCTACTACGACAAATTCTTCTTCCGTCCAGAGCTGGAATGGAGAAATGCGAAAAATGCAGTCTTTAGCAAGAGCACTGATGTTCGTGATGACAGAATTCTTTCAAGCTTCAAGAAAAACGATCTCCTCTTTACCATTAACGTGACCTACACGTTTGATGGTTCAAGTCGAATCCAAAACTGGTGGTTCTAATGAAGACTCTACTTCTTTTAACTTTGACGCTTCTTTTATCGGCCTGTGGAAAAGACTCCGGCACCAAGGAAACTTCCTTCGAGTTTAAAAGTGAAGTCAGTGAGCTGACTAATCTCAGCATTAATGAATTGGAAGAAGTAGAAGATCACCTTCGCAATGGACGAGTT
>JBKHVI010000068.1:0-12670 GCA_046570105.1 Bacteriovoracia bacterium | reverse complement strand
TATATCCTCTGGAAATTCGCTATGCCCCTGCAGATGTTGAATGGCAAAAGCGCGAACTCGAACGAAAAGTGCTATGGGGAATTCAAGAGGCACTGCAACTCAAAGGCGACATTCTGGTTTTCCTACCAGGATTAGGTGAAATCAAGCGCATCGAAGAAATACTCACTGAACGATTGAAAGATCAAGAATACCTATTACTCAAGCTTCACGGCCAAGAGAGCTCACCAGATCATCTTTTGATGAAGCCCCAATCTGAACGACGAATCATCTTGGCCTCAAATGTGGCCGAATCCTCCGTCACCATCCCAGGTGTCTCTATCGTGGTGGATGCAGGACTGCAGCGCGAAGCCATTTATTCAGCTTGGTCGGGCCTGACTGAACTTGTCACTCTCCCCTCGTCTAAAGCTTCAGCGATTCAACGTGCTGGCCGGGCGGCACGTACCTCGGCAGGGATTTGTCTAAGACTCTACACCGAAGCTGAATTTAATCAGCGCGCGGCCTTTACTACCCCTGAGATTCACAAAACAGATTTAGCATCGGTACTTCTTGATCTCGCCTTTTGGAAAATTTCACCAAACGCTTTTTCATGGCCCGAAGCACCTGCTCCTCTTCTCATAGAACGAGCTCAAGAACTCCTACTCACACTTGGCGCTGTTAAAGAAAATGTACTTACGTCTATCGGTCATGAAATGCAGGCAGTCCCGTTGCCGATTCGTCATGCACGAGTATGGGTCGAAGCCAAGCTGAATGGAACCCAGGAAGCCTTTCAAGAGACTTGTCATGCTCTGGCGGCATTTCTAGAAAAAGGCGGCGAAGTGCGACGACTTGCTCAGCGTTTGCAACAACGACAAAATAGAGCAGGTAGTGAAAAAACGTGGGAGAAATTTTTCCTCGTCGGTTTTGTTGACCACATCGCCAAAGGACGCACACAAGACGTCGTGACTGTAACCGGCGAAACTTATCGACTTTCCCATGAGGTCAAAAACATCTGGGATCCTAAAAGAAATTTCTGGCTCGTCATGGATATTAATCCGCTTCATAAATCAGTTACGCGCCTGATGCCCTTAGAAGATGAATGGATTTATGAGCGGGCCCAGATTTCAAATGAACAGATATTTGATGAAAATCGTCAAAAGATGATTCGACGAGAAACCTGGAAGCTGGGGGCCATTACCCTTAAGACGATTGATCATGCGTCGTCAGAAACGGCGAGTGCAGATGTTCTCACGTCAAAAGCGCGAGAATGGCTGGCAAACTTTAAATCTTCTGCAGAATTTATTCGTTGGACGCTTTTTCAGCGTCACATTTTCCCTGATAAGAGCATAGACTCCTTTGAATGGGAGCTTTTTATGGAAGAATTCTTATTAGACGACCGCCTCCCCACACCAGAGGTGGAAAAAGATTTTTTGCTACGACTACATGAGGAGCTCCAACTCTATTTTGATGCCAGTTTCCAAAAAAAGTTAAATGCTATTTTTCCATTGCATATTCAACTCCATGAAAAGCGCAAATGTGAGATTCACTACGAACTCAATCAGCCACCCTGGATCGAAGCCTATATTCAAGACTTCTTCGGTATGAAAGCTCATCCCTCACTTTTAAACGGGAAGATCCCTTTTACGATTCATTTATGGGGACCACATGGAAGAGCGCAACAAGTCACAAGTGATTTGATGGGCTTCTGGGATCGCCACTATCCCGCTCTCAAAAAAGAATTATCCCGCGACTACCCTCGCCACTTTTGGCCAGATGATCCGAAAACGGCCACTCCCATGTTGAGAAAGCCTCGACCCTGAAGTATCATCACGACTTACTCAAGGACAAAAAATGATTCTGCTACTTCACGGCGCTCTCGCGACAGCTCAAGATATGGAGCCGCTTAAAAAGCTACTGCCACCTGAAACATTAAGTCTGACTTTTCAGGGACATGATAATCGTCCCTTGCCGGAAGATTTTCGGATTGAAACTTTTATGGAAGAGCTCGATCAATATTTTATTGATCACAAAATGCAAAATGTCACCGTCGTTGGCCACTCCATGGGAGGCTATGTCGCTCTCTCTCACGCAGCTCTGGCAGAGAACTCTCCTATTTGTCGCATCATCACTTATGGTACGAAGTTTGATTGGAGTGATAAGGCCCTGGCGGGCATGCTTGCGACACTGCATCCAGAAAATGAAGCGCTGATGGATTATCTGAAAAAAAAATTCCAAGACAAGGGACTTCCCTTGTTACTCGCCACCACTCATATGATGGCCCACCTTGAGAGACTCGATGGGCTCTTGGAAGCTGATCTAGAAGACGTACAAATCCCTGTTGAAATTGTCTTAGGAGAAAAAGACAAGGTCGTGAGTCTTGCTGAGTCACAAGCGATCGTTGATCTATTGCCTCATGGACAATTGCATATCTTAAAAGAATCTCGTCACGAAATTGAGCGGGCCGATTTAGCGGGTCTGGCGCGCATCATCTTGGGTCAATGAACGCGCCCGGCGATTCCACAGCGGAACCGTCACAAGACGAAACCACACTACAAAAAAGCCCATGCACTTAAGAGTGAACGCCGCCCATAAGTAGTTATTCAGTGGCTCTTGGAAGAGATACTGCTTCAAGGGATAGACCACGGCCGCGTAAGAAGTAAAACAAAGTGTCATCGATAAGCGACGAGCAGGTCCGATCAACTCGTGAGGCTTAGGCTTTAGAAAAATAAACGGAAACCACACTGAGTTGTAGTCTGAAAGCTTGCCATGAAACCATGTCAGCTTATCTAAGAAAGGTGCCCCCGCTGGGGGGGCCTCCATCAAATTCATTTCAACAAACCTTCCGCTTTCATCGCCGCTTGCACACCTTTGCGAGCATACACACGCGAGTTCCATGCTGTGATGTTTTTATAAGGAGAAAGATCCACTGCTACGTGACCGCTCCAGCTCAAGCATGTGAACAGATAAGCATCACAAATGGTAAAGTTTTTACCTAGCAAATATTCTTTGCCTGTCATTTGTTCGTCGACCCATTTGATTTTTGCGAGCAGTGCCGTTTTACAGTTGTTCAAATACTCTGCGCGAACTGTTTCATCGGCAACATAGCGCTCGGCCACAAAAAATGGCGTGTATGATTTGTGAATTTCAGTAGAAATATAGTTTAGCCACTCCATCGCACGGTAGCGCTCTTGGGTGCCCCATTTAGGAACAAGATTCATTTCTGGTTTTTGATCGGCCAGGTACTGCATAATCACGGTACCTTCAGTCAGAATCTCATTACTATCAAGCTTTAAAGCAGGAACTTGACCTTTCGAATTGATGGTCAAATAACTTCCACTGGCGATCGTTTTTTCACGCACATTGACTCTTTCTAGTTCATAGGCCATTCCCAATTCTTGCATGACGATGTGAGGTGCCATTGAACAGGCGCCGGGTGAAAAATAAAGTTTCATAAATTCTCCTGATTCAGGTTTACGGATAAGCTATCTTGCTCTCGCTCGGCTTGGCCCGCAAGTCTTGATGGGCCAAAGTCTCATTTCAGAGTCGCTGACTCCCCTTTTCATCCCCGACATATTCAAAGCGATCACGCGCTTTTCCTTCAATGACGACTTGCTCTAAAAACATCTCCTTGGGTCTCACCCAAAAACTGCCCAAAGCATTCTCGTAGAGGGTTTCATACATCACTAGTTCTTCAAGCGTTTCTGAATGGCGCACAATTCGAATTAAACGATAGAGCTTGCCTTTATAATGACGATAAATTCCACCTTCTACAATTTGACTCATGCTTTCACGCCTCAATAACTCGGTTAATATTTTATCCTGGATGCTAGTCCAAAACATCGTTTAATGTAAAATAGCTCTATGGACTCAACTTCAAATACTTCACCTGAACATGATGAAAAAACCGGCTCATTTGCCCCTCGCACCGCAGGTGTCGCTCCGCAAAGACCGGAAAAGCGCTCATTTAAGCCGAGTCGTCGCACCTTAGGTCTATTGGCAGGCATTTTCCTTTGTGCCATGGCCTTAAGTTTTAAATTTATTTATCTTCCGCACCTGGAAGAGGAACGTAACAAGCTTCATCCGACCCGCACTCTCATCGCCCAAGTCCTGCAACTCAGCTTAGAGGAAGAAACTCAAGGCATGGGCAGTGCCGCTGAACCTCCCCAAGAGATACGTAAGGCGACCGAAGCACTGATGACTAAAATGATGAAACGCTTCCCCGATGTCCAAGGTGTGTTTACTCGCTGTGTTCTCACTAATCACGATATTCATTTAATCGATCCGACCGGAAGAATCTTAGAGCACTTTCCCATCGACGAAGAAGTACCCGCGCATTTCCAAGAAACTCGTCAGCTACTCTCAACGCTATCATTTGAAGAAAATTTTGTGGCAGTTGTGAGAAACAACCAGACGACTATCTATGATTCCAATGGAGATGTGGTTAAAAAGTAAGCACTATTTCTTTTTTGGCTCCACAAACACTTGGCGAAAGCACTTCTCAATTTGTTGGCTAAATTTGGGCAATTCTAGCGTCAGAAAATCCTGCATGGCCCTTTTGTTACTCGAATACATCACTTGATGACAGAAGGCATCGCTCACTCCAATTAATTCACTTATCAAATTGAGTTTTGTTCCTGCAGCATCCTTGCGACGATCATGATGTTGAGCAATCGCCTGAATGACCACTTCTTCAAATAGGCCAGTGGCTTCAAGCTTTTTGGCCCCCTCGACAGCATGTAATTTAAATTTTTCTAACTCAGCACCACTTAACTCAGACTCAATCTCTGAGGGAATTTGCTGACCTGGCTGCCATAAGGCGATGTCATGCATGAGAGCTGCTACACCTACCACCTTAATCGCTTTAGCAGATTCAATATTAAGTGAATTGGCGAGCAAACTCGCGATCACGACAGTCGCGGTCGTATGTTCCGTTTTAGACAGCTCCTCCACCATGGTCATCATTTCCGCTTTTATACCTCGGACACGCTTAATAGCAGAGATAGAATGACCGAGAAAACGATCAGCATGATAAAGCCCTTCATCATCAATACCAAAACGAGAGAGCTCTTTAACCACGTTGTCGCCTAGATGACCTAATGAACTCGTCGCCTGAGTAATATTTCCTGTCGTAAGTTTAGCCGCGGTTTTTTCCGACATATCGGTGTAGTGGCGAAACTCATCTCGCTTCAACCAAAACTTATCGACATTCTTTTTTTGATATTTATTCTTTATATCCTCTTCTATCCCATCACCAGCATTCAGAATTTTTACGAATTTATCGGCCGCCAAACGAATGTAGACATTAAAAAAAGACTTCTTCGTCATGAGATATTCATCAAAAGAAATGCCGATAAAATCATCATCCTTAAGTGTCAGCTCTTGATGAGTGGCCTCACCACTTGGGGCAATCCCCTTCCATCCTTGTGTTTCAGGAAAGAGCCGCTGAATCTCTTTAATAATATCTCTGCCATCATCTGGTTTATCGATGGCACTTAAATTTATGAGTTCTTTGGTTTGTTGGCCTGGAATCTTGAGATAGTCATGATGATAAATAACAACTACCGGAATCTCGGCCTTGATTTTTCTTACTTGCTTAATAAAGCTCAAGGTATCTTGCACACCAAAATTACTGGAAACAAACAAACAGCTGATGCGATTTTGTGGTTTTTTCAACATCACCATCGCTTCTTTGAGGGTCTTCGTGATGATGATCGGATGATCTCTTAGATCGGCCATGATGCGATCGAGGTAGAAAGAATCTCTTTCCACCACCAATGCATTTCCGAATATGGCCAATTTTGTCATGGAGACTATTTTAACATCTGGCCAGTGATAAGCTAGGACTTGCGCACGCCTTTCATATCAGATCCCAAAAATCCTGCTTGTCTCAAGCGCTCAGGTACTCGAGGTAATTTATCGAGTTCTGAAGATGTCGCCAGCTTGGTGTGCTTCAAGCGATTAAACGACCAACCCAAATCGGTCATATCTTTTTCACCATAGCGCCAATCAAACTTTTTAAATTTACGTAGATCAATCGGCCCCGCAAAATCTTTCATGGCGTACTTACCGCGCCAATTGAAATACATACACCAATAGCTCATGGCGACTTCATGGGGATCGCGAAAATGCGCTGGTCTAAAATCCAGTACTGTGGTGTTGGTTTTACTAATGGCACCCCACTTCCCTTTGAGCTTAAACAAGGCGACCACATGATCATCGTCACCATAACCGCGCAGATCCATCATATAGGGCGGCTCGCCGTGATACTCCAAGGCCAAGCAGGCCAACAAAGCGCCTTCAAAGCAGTGCGCCTTTTTGGCCTCAAAGGCCTTGAGCGCAGAGCGCGTTTCGTCCCCGGAATTATAGGTGAACTTCGAGACCCATTCCTGAATTTTATAAGGATGATCCAAACGACGAAGTACGGCGGCCAATTGCGAAGATAACATCACTTCTCCTTTACAGCTTATGTCTTAGACTTCACCATAAAAGCGTTTAAAAGTGAATTGAGGAGATTGTATGACTTGCCCTTGCCGTGTGATGGATGAAAAACCCGTGAGCTTTGAAGCTTGCTGTGGCCCTCTTTTAAGTGGCAAGGCCGATGCCTCAACGCCTGAGGCCCTGATGCGCTCACGCTATAGCGCCTATGTTAAACAAACTATTCCTTATATCGCTGCTACCCAGACCCAAGAGATGGGCGAAGAATTTAATGAAGCGGAAGCTGCTAAATGGGCGGAAAGCGCCGAGTGGCGCGGGCTCAAAATCGTCGGTACCAAAAAAGGCGGCCCAGCGGATACCACCGGTATCGTCGAATTCGAGGCCCACTACACCGATAAGGCCTCGGGTAAAGAATTAGTCCATAAAGAGACCTCTCTTTTCCATAAAGTCGATGGCAAATGGAAGTTCAAGGAAGGCATTATCGCCGGCGCCCAACCCATCAAACGCCTCGAACCCAAAATCGGCCGCAACGACCCCTGCAGCTGTGGCTCGAACAAAAAATACAAGAAGTGCTGTGGAGCTGCGGCTTAGGCGCCTTCAAACTCACAGGACAATCGGAACTGGAAGTTTCAAAACTTCAATCGGCCCTTAGGAATTTTTACAGGCCCCGCCCTTAAAAATTAAGGTTCATGCTATAAGCCCATCTATTAAAGGATGTGTTTATGAATTTGACCCTAATCTTGGGCCTGGGCCTTTTGCTCGGCACTTTGATCCAAAACTACCTCGCCTAAATCTTAAGCTTGGGCCAAAATGAGAGCATGCGAAGTTTCGTAGGCTTTCTTATTGTGGCGCTGGTTAAGATTTTTTCACACATTTTCTATCGTCTAGAGTTGCAGTGGCTAACACCCAAACCAGACGATGTGTGGGAAAAAACTCGCATCGTTGCTATCCTCAATCACACTTCTCTCTATGAACCCCTCTTCGGACAGGCGATGCCCTTTCGTTTCGTCTGGCGCTTTGTTCACAAGATGGTCGCTCCCGCTGCCGATGTGACTTTCAATCGACCTATCGTTGGACGCTTTTGGAAACTGATGATTCCCCACGCCTCCACTATCACACGCAAACGTGATGAGACATGGAATCACTTTATGAAGCGCATGGATCATGACTCATTAATTGTCATTGCTCCCGAAGGCCGCATGAAAAGACCTACCGGTCTTGATAAAGACGGCAAGGCCATGACCGTTCGCGGTGGTATCGCTGATATCTTAGAGCAAATGAATGATGGTTATCTTTTGCTTGCACTGAGTGGTGGTCTTCATCATGTACAAGCACCGGGTCAGTTTATGCCCCGACTTTTTAAAACTATTAAATTGAATTTTGAAGTGATTGATATAGCCGTTTATAAACAAGGCCTCCCACAGGAGGCCCGAGCATTCAAA
This sequence comes from Bacteriovoracia bacterium, assembly GCA_046570105.1. GTDB lineage: Bacteria > Bdellovibrionota > Bacteriovoracia > Bacteriovoracales > Bacteriovoracaceae > UBA6144. Next base: position 4,817 of record JBKHVI010000068.1, on the reverse strand, counting down.
TTAAAAGTCGTCGAAGATCTGCAATACCGTTTAGAAAATCACTGCCCTCGTTAAGACTTCTGAGGCATTTTAGGTGCCTGCGGCTCAAACATCTTATGCAGAGGCTTTTTCTTAGAGCCCAAATCTTTCAAACGATATTCTTCCAAAACATTGTATTTTTCATTGCGCAGAAGAGGCAACCCACGCTCTTTGATCGCCTTATCATTAGCGACTTTGAGTTCTTTATGCAGCAACTCTCCAATACTTTCAAGCACACCAAAGTAACCAATCAGCTCACGTGACATATTGAGTGGCATCTTGTCTTTAAAGTATTTTTTTAGAAACGGTACTCGACGCAAAGGCCAAGCGATATTTCGATAGATCAAGCTGTTGCGACTTGAGGCCTGATTCATTTTGTAACCATACTCATCCACCCAAGTGAACATTGCTTGAAGTACAGCATCTTTCTCATGACTGTCATTGATGCGATTTGCGTCTCGCCATTCAGCAATAATCTCAAAACGTGGATCGATTTCCATATCGGCCGGAATGAAACTTTCATTGGCAGTAATTCCAATATCGCGAACGAAACTCTCTTTTCGTAATAGCAAACGACTCTGATACATCGGTACTGAAAGTTTTCCATCACTTGCTACTTTATAGGCCCAACTTATAATCTCTGAACAAAACAATTTCTCATTATCGATGGGATCAAAACCAAAGTCGTAAAGGATATTACCTTTCTTCGAATCAGATGCTGTTTTGACTTTATTGAAAGCATACTCCGCCGCTTTCTTGGCGAGCTCTGGATCATCATGACGAAAAATCATGATTCTGAAATTATTGTCTTTGATGTGATCCTCTAATGGACGAACAAATGAGCCCACTTCAATATGCGCCTCAACTGTCCAAATTTTTCCTTTGGGATCAACATAGACGAGACTCAAATGTGAGAACTGAGTATCAAACTCACCCAAAGAAGCAATCGCCGAAGAGGTATAGGCATTACCGCGAGTCAAAAGCACATCACCACTTTTAAGATCAGACTTCAAATTGAAGTTTTCAAATTTTGGATTGCGTTTTACATGGGGATTGTTTTCGGCATAAGCGGTCGAGGGAAACTCAAGCTTGTCGATATTATTTCGCAGCTGATGTTCTTGCACGAGGTCTTCAGCATAGCGCACGGCCCTCAGCGCGCCTCGATAAGCATTGGCGCAATCTCGCTCAAGACGATCCGAGCGATGAAAGGCGCGCAATTGATCATGAACTTTGAGTTTAAAATCCCAGATCTCTTTACCCAGGGCTTCCGCTTTTTGCGTATCAAGCTCTTGCAGATAATCGGCGGGTTTAAGTTTTACAAAAACTTTTTCGACCTTCTCCATCTTCTCAATGCAGTTTGAGACTCGCAGATTCTCCATCACATCACGCAGAATCGGCCTTACGTCCGAACTCGATTGCGCATGTGTCAAAACCGGTAGCACGAGCACAAATAGCGCCAAATATGGTCGACTCATGGGTTCTCTCCCCCGCTTAAGGTACTTTCTCTCAGGTTTCTTATCGGAATCGCGCTAGATTGCTTGATTTTTCCTGTCAGAATTGTTGCAATCATAAGGACTTATCTCACAAAGGATGTGTATGAAACGCGAATTGACCCCCACCTCAATCGGGCTGGGCCTTCTGATTGGTATCGCTATGACGGCCGCCACTGTTTACTTGGGCCTTTATGCCGGTATGACTGTTTCCGCTTCGATTCCTGCGGGTGTTCTGGCGATGGGAGTCTATCGCGGAATTCTTCGTCGTAACGACGCCATCCTGGAAAGCAATATTGTGCAAACCATGGCGAGCGCAGGTGAATCTCTCGCCGCCGGTGTGATCTTCACCGTGCCTGCCCTTTTGATTGTGGGCGCGTGGAATGAATTCGCCTTCTGGCCCACGACTTTGATCGCCGCCTGTGGTGGATTGCTTGGTATCATCTTTATGGTACCGCTCAGAAAGGCCCTCATCGAAGACGATAAAGATTTGATCTATCCAGAAGGCGTGGCGTGCGCCCAAGTTTTAAAAGCGGGTGCCGCTGAAGGTGATAATGGTGGCTTCAAGGCCATTATGCAGGGCCTAGGTATCGCTGCTCTTTTTAAATTTCTCTCTTCATCTCTTGGTATTTTTAAAGGCACCGTTGAGAAAGCATTCTTTGCTGGCAAGACTCCGCTGTTTTTAGGTGGTGATATTTCTCCCGCGCTTTTAGCGGTTGGTTACATCGTCGGTCTTCCAGTCACTTTGTTAGTATTAGCTGGTGGTGTCTTTGCTTGGGGTATTGCAATTCCAGTCATGGGCATTCCGGCAGGTATGGAAGATGCGGCAGCACTGGATGTCGCCTGGACTCTTTGGTCAAAACAAGTTCGCTACATCGGTGTGGGTGCCATGGTCGTCGGTGGTATGTGGTCACTCATCAGTGTGCGCAAAAGTTTTGTTTCAGGTGTGAAGGCCTTAGGCGGCAGTAAAGAAGGTCGACGTGATCTTTCACCTGGTGTGCTCGGAACCATGCTCATTTTGAATATCATCGTCATGATGTTTCTCTACCAATCAATGATTGGTGCCTGGGGAGCGACTATCGTCACCACAATTGCCATGGTGTTGATGTCGTTCTTGTTTGTTGCCGTCTCTAGTTATGTCGTGGGCCTTGTTGGCTCATCGAATAATCCTGTTTCAGGCATGACTATCTCGGCCCTCTTGGGAACGTCTGCGCTTTTCTTAGTTTTTGGATTTAGTGGTGAATCCGCTATTCTTGCCACTCTGGGTGTTGCGGGTGTGGTTTGTTGTGCTGCTTGTGCAGCGGGAGATTGCTCTCAAGATTTAAAAACCGGCTCACTCATTGGCGCCACTCCTCGTGCGCAACAAATTGCTCAGGCGATTGGGGTGGTGATTCCTGCTTTCATTATTGCACCGACACTGACACTTCTGCATAACGCTTACGGTATCGGCGATAAACTCAAAGCTCCTCAAGCGACATTGTTTGCCTCACTCACCAAAGCCATCTTTGGCGATGGTACGTTGCCAATGGACAAACTCTGGATTGGTGCGGGCCTTGGTGTTTTGGTTATAGCCATTGATCAGCTCTTTTTGAAAAATAAAAAATTCCGTCTCCATCTCATGCCGATCGCGGTGGGAATTTATCTACCTGTGACACTTGCGACTCCCATGGTTTTGGGCGGTATTGTTCACTGGTTGATTAAGCGTCAACATCCTAATCGCGAAGAAGGCAATGACCCAGGTGTACTGATGAGTTCAGGACTCGTTGCTGGTGAATCTTTGATGGGTGTCGCGATTGCGCTCCTCCTCACATTGGGAGTTGATCTCACGGTGGGCGGAGTTCCTGAAATCCTCAAAGATGTTCTCTCTGTGGGATCATTGGTGGCCTTGGCCTGGTTCCTTAAACAAAAGGCCTCAAAATGAAATATTTTGCGCTTCTCCTTCTGCTCTTGAGCGTCGCGAGTTATGCGCAAAAGATTCCTAAAAATGCCCACAAGGTTAAAAACTTGTGGGGTTGGGAATGTGATCATGGTTATCGCTATGAACGGGAAAAATGCATCAAGGTGACTCTTCCCAAAAATTCAAAACTAACTGAAGATGGCCATAACTGGGTCTGTCGTGATGGCTACACCAAATACCGCGGTGAGTGCCGCAAAGATAAAAAATAAATTATGAGTCTACCTCTCATCGCCATCGTCTTTATGGTTTTCCTCGCCGTGAGCTACCATCTCTACGGTGGCTGGGTGGCCCGTCAATTTGGTTTAGATAACAAAAGACAAACTCCCGCCCACACTCACGAAGATGGCCAAGATTTTGTTCCGACCAAACCTTTTTATCTTTTCGCTCAGCACTTCTCGGCCATCGCAGCGGCCGGTCCCATCGCTGGCCCCATCGTCGCTTGCCAACACTTTGGCTGGCTGCCTTGTTTGTTATGGATCTCTCTTGGAGTTGTCACCATCGGTGCGGTTCATGATTTCTCGACACTGACATTAAGTGTTCGCCATGGTGGAAACTCAATTGCAGATATCACCGGCAATCTTTTAGGCAAAAACGCCGGACGTGCCATGATGGCATTCATCTGGATCTCCCTTCTCTATATTATTGTTGCCTTCACCGATATCACTGCCGGCAGTTTTGCTACTCGCCCAGAAGAAATGGTGGGACTTGATCTTGCCTTTCATCCGGGTGGAGCGGTCGCTTGGGCCAGTATCAGCTATATGCTTCTCTCAGTCGTCTTGGGTTTTATTGAACGCTTTTTAAAACCACCGCTATGGCTCATCACGGTGATTTTTGTTCCGCTGACTTTTCTCACTTGCTGGGCCGGCACCTATTTCTCTCATTGGTTTGTTTTTGATGGACTCACCTGGGGCCTTGCAATCTTAGGCTACTGTGCAGTCGCTTCTGTTGTTCCTGTTTGGGCGCTTTTGCAACCACGCGGCTATCTCGGTGGCTTTGTTCTATATTCTGCTTTGGCCATTGGTGTGATCGGACTATTTTTTGGTGACTACACCATTCAACAACCGGCCTTTACCAGCTTTAATCCCGCCACCGGCGGCGCGCTTTTTCCGTTTCTCTTTGTGACCATCGCCTGTGGAGCATGTTCGGGGTTTCATGGCCTGGTTTGTTCCGGAACCACTTCAAAACAAATTGATAAAGAATGTGACATGCATGGTGTGGGTTATGGGGCGATGCTCGCTGAAGCCTTTGTCGCCTTGATTGCTTTGGCGATTATCATGATTATGGCACCCTCTGAAGTAAAAGGTCTCAAGCCAGGCACCATCTATGGCCGCGGTATTGGAGATTTTCTGACT
>JBKHVI010000067.1:0-13048 GCA_046570105.1 Bacteriovoracia bacterium | reverse complement strand
TTCGCACATCTTTATCGCCCAAGATTTCTGCCGGGAGCATCACGTTTTCAAGTGCGGTGAGAGTCTGCACCAATTGAAACTGTTGAAAAATAATTCCCATGCGACGAGCACGCATGCGCGCCAGTTGAGTCTCTGAAAGTCCGGTGAGTTTTTCACCCGCCAGCCAAATCTCACCTGTATCAGGTTGATCAAGGCCTCCTAAGAGTGACAAAAGGGTACTTTTGCCTGTTCCTGATTTACCGACAATCGCCACGGTCTCACCGTTTTCAACTTTAAGATTTAAGCTGGTGAGAACAGGAATACGATTGCCGGCTTGATGATGGGCCTTAGATAACTCTCTGGCTTCTAAACTCATAAATGTTTCTCCAAGGCCTTAACGAGATTTTCGGCAATTTTTTTCTGTCCAGCGGCGGTCGGATGAATGCCATCAGGTTGATTAAGACTAGCGACACCACCCACACCATTGAGAATAAACGTTAAGAGTGGAACTTTTTCTGAAGTAGATAGCTGTGTGTACATTTTCTCAAATTCTTGGCGATACTTTTCACCATAGTTTTTTGGCAATTTCATTTCCGCGAGCAGTACTTTCACATTGGCCGCTTTGACCGCTTGAATAGCGAGCGCTAAGTTTTTGCGACTCTCACTCACAGGAGTGCCACGTAATCCATCGTTAGCACCCAGTGCAAGTACGATAATGTCGGGCTTAGTTCGCAGATACCATTTCACTCTTTGAGTCGCACTCGCCGTGGTCGATCCACTGACGCCACCATTAATTACTTTCACACTTTTGCCTTGGGCCTTATAAAGTGCTTCTAGTTGCGCCGGATAAGCTTCTTCGGTATCAAGACCATAGCCTTCTGTGAGTGAATCACCAATAAACACAATCGTCTGAGACCAAGCGGCACTCATCAGAAAAAAACTTAGGAAAAAAACTTTCATTACGACTCCCGGAAATAGCGTCGATAAACCGGATGGCGAAGTTTAAATAACATCCACAAAAACGGTTTCATCATTGGATCAAGCACACTCCAGCGCGCGCGAAATTCAATGTCATCGATGATAACGCATCCTTGTGAGGCTTGTCGCACGATGTGTTTATGACGCCAGTACACCAGAGGCGGTGGCAGCTTTCTTCCTTCATCGACAAAAAAATGTTCTGTTTCACCGCGTGAAGTTTCGGTAATAAGACTAATCCACAGTCCACCAGGCGTTTGAATGTGCACCTCGTCACCGGTATTGCAGCCATCAAAGCGTTTGAGCTCCATAGGTAAGAGCGGCGGAGCAAGTGCTACGAATAATTCTCGATCAAATTGATCAAAGACTGAGGTGAAGTTTTGTGAGACAGGGCATGAAAGAATTATTCTCATGCCCTAGAGTTTACAGTGATTGGAAGTATCGCAACAGCTCTTGATCGCTCACGACAGTAGCGTCTAAGTTTTTTTCTTTCAAGAAAGCAGGATTATACATTTTCCCAGTCGCGCGATCACCGCCATCACACATAAACGTCACCAAGCGCGAGCCTTTTGGGGCCCGCAAAGCTGTTCGAAGTGTGCCAGCAAGATTGAGCATCGAAGACATGCCCATCACATGCCCTTCTTTGGCACGAATCCAGTAAGCGAGAGTGGTGAGCGCTTGATCCGGAAGTGTCATGGCATCATCCACGCGTGCTTCATCCCAGTTCGCAGTAGGACGAGTAATTCCTACGCCTTCTGCCATGGTGTATGTTCCTTCGATTTTCCATTCCTTGGTACGGAAGTGATTGCAAAGAGCAGATCCATGAACATCAACTAAGCTCACTTGAGTGGAGGGAGATTTTTCTTTGAAGAATTTTGAAACACCAGCAATAGTGCCACTTGAACCTGCGGCACACACCAAGTGATCAATCTTTCCTTCCATCTGTTTCCAAATTTCTGGTGCCGTCGTTTCATAGTGCGATCCCCAGTTATGAGGATTATCAAACTGATTGGCCCACCAGTATTCAGGTGAACTGGTACCAATCTTCTTACCGAGCAAGAAAAAGTGGCGCTCATCAGGATAAACACAGGCAGCGGTTTCATGAATCTGAGCACCATAAAGTGCCAGTTGCTTCAATTTCGACGGGTCTTGTCCTTCCGGTAAAACCACGATGACTTTATAACCTAAACACTGGCCCACCATCGCCAAACCAATACCCGTATTACCCGCAGTGCCTTCGACAATCGTCATACCGGGTTTGAGCTTTCCTTCCAAAATAGCGTTGATGACCATGTGCAGGGCCGGGCGATCCTTGATGGTGCCGCCTGGGTTAAAGTTTTCACACTTCATGAAGATTTCGCGGCCAGTAAGCTCGCTCAAGCTCTCAATGCGAATCAAAGGAGTATTACCAATCAGCTGTAAAAGGCCTGATTTTTTAAGCTTAAGGGCCAAGTCTTGAGATGTGTTCATAGGGCAATTCCTTCACAATTTCAGGGACTCACATTGCACTTCAGTCCCTAGAGCGGTAATACTATTTATGGCCTGACTATAACCTCAAAAGGCACACTATGTCCTCGGAAGTCGCACGATTTCTTTATCAAGACCGCACTCTTAAATCCGCTCTGACGCTTAACGTCTCTGAGCTTCGTTGCATGGTCGACGAGATCGTGGCGCTGTTATACCCACAGCGCGGACGAATTGTTCTCAAAAGTGAAAAAGATGCACAAGAAGTCGTAGAAAATCTTGAGAAGCGCCTTACGGCCGGACTCAAGGCACTCGCCCCTCTCAAAAACGATCTCACTTTTACCGCCACACAAATTTGTGTGCAGTATTTTCAGTCACTCCCGACGCTCGCCAGAGTCATTGATCTGGATGCCGAAGCCGCTTTCCAAGGTGACCCCGCTGCTCGCTCACTTGAGGAAGTGATTGTTTCTTATCCAGGATTTTATGCCATCGCCGTTCATCGCTTGGCCCATGCACTTCATCTTTTAGGAGTGCCACTCTTGCCTCGTCTGATGAGTGAGTACGCTCACGAGCGCACCGGAATAGATATTCATCCGGGTGCATCTGTCGGCGAGAGTTTTTTCATTGATCATGGTACCGGTGTGGTGATTGGTGAAACATCAAAGATCGGCAAGAACGTAAAAATCTATCAAGGCGTCACGCTGGGTGCCTTAAGTGTGAAAAAACGTCTGCAAAATATTAAACGTCACCCGACGATTGAAGATGATGTGGTGATCTATGCCAACTCCACTATTTTAGGTGGTGAAACGATTGTCGGCGCAGGTTCTGTGATCGGCGGTAACGTGTGGCTGACGCACTCAGTGGCCCCAGGCTCAAAGGTGTTTAACCATGAGTGAAATGAGCGTTCAAGATTATCAGCTGTGGCGTAAACAAAACAAAAAGCATCTTTTGTTGGATGTGCGTTTTAAAGAAGAAAAAAATATCGCTGATATTGGTGGCACTCTCATTCCTTTACCAGAACTTGAGCGTCGCTGGCGGGAACTGCCAGATGACCAAGGACCCGTGGTGGTTTATTGCCATCACGGTATGCGCAGCATGAATGCGACCTTGTTTCTCAAAAATAAAGGTGTTGAGGCCTTAAGTCTGGCGGGCGGAATCGATGCCTGGTCGCGAGAGATTGACCCGAGTGTCCCCCTCTATTAAACTAATCTCATGAAAACAAAATGCTTGCTCGGAATCCCCTATAAAATCGTTGCCATTCTTTTAGTGGGCACGGCCATCATCATGGGCGGAGTCTTCGCCGTCGGCATTCCCGCCAACGTCATCTACTTGTTTCAGTAACCCTCTCCTCCAAAAGGTGTCATGCACTTTTTGGCAAACACCTTTTGGCTATTTCAGTGGAAACAAACTGATTTGTGGGAATGCACAGATCAGCGCCAAACCTAAGAGCATCACAAAGAGATAAGGCACGACGGCCTTCACCACTTCGCCAATCGATTCTTTGAACATTCCTGAAGCGACAAAAAGATTAATGCCGATCGGTGGAGTGAGATAACCAATTTCAAGATTCACGATCATGATGATGCCGAAATGCACGGGATCAACGCCGAAATGTTGTGCCATGGGAGTCAGAAGAGGTGCGAGAACGAGAATGGCGCTCATGGCATCCATAAAGCAGCCCACCACTAACAACACCACGTTGACTAATAACATGAAGCCAAGCTTAGAGTTCACGTTTTGAGAGATCATATCCACCAACATCTGGGGGATCTCTTCGATGGTCATGTATTTATTTAAACTCACAGCAAGAATCAAAATGAGAAACAACAGGCCGAGCGTTTCAGCAGTTTCCACCGCCACAGTGGTGAGTTGCTTAAATTTAAATTCACGGTGAATAAAAATCTCAACGATAAGAGCATAGAGGACAGCAATCGCCGCAGATTCAGTGGCGGTAAAAAAACCAGAATAGATTCCACCTAAGATCATGATCGGCATAAACAGCGAAAGGATGCCGGATTTTAAAGCAGCGATGGCTTCTTTAGGATCAAACGGAGAGCGGGCAGACTTAGGAGCACGTAAAATGGCGTAGCCACCTAAAAGAGTCATGAGTAAAAGACCCGGACCGACACCGGCCTTAAAAAGATCAACCACAGAAACGCCGGCCATGATGGCAAAAATGATCATGGGGATACTGGGTGGAATGATAATCCCGAGGGTGCCACCAGTTGAAAGCAGCCCCATCGAGAAGCGCTTGGAGTAGCCTGCTTGCGTGAGGGCGGGATACAAGAGTGATCCAATGGCAATTAACGTGACGGGACTAGAACCACTAATAGCGGCAAAGACTGAGCATGAAAAAACTGCAGCCAGGCCCAGGCCGCCTGGGATCGGGCGAGTAAATGCGGTTGCGACTTGGATGAGGCGTCGAGAGATCGACCCTTTTGTCATAATCTGTCCCGCTAATACAAAAAGTGGAACTGCGAGCAACACTTCTTTATCAGCGGCGTAGTAGATATCACCGATCACCACCGAGAGGGGCTCACCGGCGAGCATCATATAACAGAAGCCGGTAATGATTCCCATGATGGCATAGAGTGGTAAGCCGAGGATGACTGTGGCGATGACAATGGGAAATAAAATTGAAGCACCCATTAGTGAAGACTCCGTTCAGTTTTAACTAACGGCCTCCAAGTGAAGTAGCCATAGCGAATTGCCATGGAGAAGAATGTCCAAGGGATGACCAACTGCAACCACCAGAGAGGAATTTGCAAAACCACATGCTCCTCTGCAAACTCTTTACTTTCTAAAACGTAGAGAACAGCGTGATAAGCAAGCGTGCCACAGAAAAGCATGACGAGAAAATTTCTTACTCGCGAAGCTTTGGGTCCCGCCTTCCCTTTCCAAAGCTTGTCTCCTGCTTCAGGTCGCAAGTGATCCCCTTTTTGCGCCATCAGAGCAGCACCTAAAAAGCCTGCCCAGATCATCAACTGCACTGAGGCTTTTTGGGCCCATGGAAGGCCGGTTTGAAAAAGTTCACGGGCCATGACATCAGTGATAACAAAGGCGGTCAGTATCAAAATAAAAAGTGCTGCAACAAACTTTTCCAACTGAGTCAAACGATGAAGCAACACTGTCATAGTGAATCCTATTTTTTAGCTTTGAAGGCTTTTTTGCCTTCTTGGATCAACTTATAAATCTCGGCAGACTTCCCACCAATAGATTTGACCATTTCCTCAGCTAAACCGTCGGCAGATTTTTTGAAGACCTCTTTTTCAGCAGGTGTCAGAGTCGCAACTTTTACTCCTGACTCCTTGAGAACCTCAATGAGACTATCACCCAACTTTCTAACGTTGGTACGGATCATTTGCGCTTGGCCATTACCAGTCCCAGTCAAAATCTTTCTTTGCTCAGGAGTGAGTTTATCAAAAAACTTTTTCGAATAAACCACCACGGCCGCTTGGTAGATATGATCGGTCACAGTGTAAAACTTAATGGCGGTCTGCCATTCAGCAGCGAGAGTGAAGAGCGGAGTATTATCAAACGCTTCTACTACCCCTGTCTGCAATGCTGGTAAAACCTCAGGCACAGCAATGGCTTGAGCGGCTGCACCTAGACGCTTCCAGTAGGCCAAGTGAACTTTACTTTCCTGAGAGCGAATCTTGCTCCCTTTAAGGTCTGCGGGAGATTTGATTAACTTTGATTTGTGCCCAATCGAGCGCCAGCCGTTTTCCGCCCAAGTGAGAAGAACAAAACCTTTTTCAGCAAAGAGTTTTTCAAAAGGCGTCCAAAGGTAATTGTCGAGTACGTAGTCAGCTTCTTCGCTGGATTCAAACAAGAAGGGAATTTCTAAAACATCCAGTTCAGGAATAACGGCACTCATGGCACCACAGGTAAGTCCCCCGCCTTCCACTTGACCGCGACGAACTTTTTGCAAAATCTCTAACTCTCCCCCCAGCTGACCACCTAAGAAAGTTTTTACTTTAATCGTGTCTTTCGATTCTGTTGCGACACGTTTTTTAATGTCCTCCAAAGAATCGGCCCAAGGTGTTCCTTGGGGTGCGATGGTGGCAAACTTCACTGCCACCGGAGCTGCGAAGACTTGAGCACTAATAAGCAGAGCGAAGAGAGCAATATTTTTCACGTATCTGTCCTTTAGAATAATTCGTCAACTTGCTTCAAGAGTTTTTCAGCCTTGCGTTTCTCGAGGATATTTTCTGGAGTGAGTTCTTTTGAAATATCGTCTTTTGTGGCCAGCACTTCTTTAAGCGTTTTAATGAAAGCCGCTTTGTCTTGTTTCTTGGTGTAGTAAACTTCTGCCAACAACACCTTGGTACCCAAATAGTGCGGCGCTTGTTCCAAAGATTTCTTAAATGACTTTTCTGATTTGTTGATATCACCACCAGCAAAGCCAGGAGCTACAGCATAAAAGGCTCCCCAGTAACGAGCAATGGCACCGTGGAAGAAAGTAGGATTCACTTTCTCTGTCGCAGTGATAAGGGCCTTGATACGAGTTTTGTATTTCAATTGAGTGGCAATCCCTGAATGCTTCGCCCATTTGCCAAGATTGGCGGCCGTCCAGTACATCGCCCCTGCATCTTCTTTACCTAAAAGATAAAGTGCGTCTTCCAATGAAGATTTTTTATCCATCGCCGCTTTGAAGGCAGGATTCATCGCCATGGCGCGCTCACCGAAGGCCGCACCTTTTTCCCAAAGTGCTTTTTTAATTTCGATATCTTCTTCGTGAGTATCAGCGAGTAAGTAGTAACCGTGAGTCAAAGCACGGAAGGTTTCGCCGTCTGCACCACTGGTGCGTGAGAGTTGCTCCCACTTGTTGATTGAATCTTGCAGTTTTTCTTTGATATGACGCTCACCCCAAGCGGCGCGCGCTTGAGTTTTGAGTTGATTGACTTCTTTGCTAGTTACTTGTGTGACAGCATCTTTTGCATCGAAGCCGCTGCGACGACTAGAAGCACATCCTACTAACGCTGAAACCAATACTAGACTTAAAAAATAGGTCTTCATCTTTCACCTCACTACATGTTTGATACTCAAAGCATGCACGGGGAATAGATTAAAATCAAATCGCTAGGCAGCTAAACTTAACGAGCCTGACCAAATTTGACGGTGAATCCAAAGGTGTACTGCACGTCAGGTCGACCTGAATCAGTGAAAACCCAAGTGGCGCCGGCACTTAAGGCAAGATTATTAGCAACTGAGATCTGCACACCTGTTCCGGCATAGGGATCCCAATAGAGAGGCGGCTCTTTGACTTCTTTTTCGTCGGTTAAGGTGTCAGTAATGGTCGTCTTTTCTTTAGTCGCGCGTGCTCCGGCCCGCAAATAGAAAGCTAAGTATGAAGCTATGGCATAGGTGGAGCGCAGACCCACCATGGCGCGCTGGACTTCATCCTCAACCTTCTCATTATCTCCCGGATAGTCTCGTCGTGAGTTAGACTGTGTTCCTTCCAGCTCAAGTGAAATCAACGGAACACCCGCTAAGACTCTCAGACCAAAAAATGTCCGAGTTGAATAACGGGCCGGTTCTGGATAACGATTTTGGGTATGCTCGACCCCATAGAGCGGCTCAAAGCGAACAGTTTGTGCCCAAAGTCCGGTCGAGGTAAGTAACAAGGCGAGGAATAAAAAACTGCGCATAAGAGCTCCTTCCACGTTATGATAAAACAAACAAAAACACTTCGCTCCCTATGGCAAAAGCTACCGACCAACCTCGCCTGTTAAAAGTCCTCGTCTTGAATGCGGAAAATCTTTTCGTTTTTCTTGAGCGCTGGGATGGCACAGAGATGGGCCAGATGACTGAGCCTAAGTGGCAGCTCTCCAATGCTGGCATGCTCGACAATAAGCCACTGCAAAAAACACGCGACCTCGCCACCACTCTGCTCAATATTGATCCCGATTTGATCTTTATGACCGAGGTTGGCGGCATAGAATCACTGGAAAATTTCAATCGTCACTTCCTTAAAGGCCGCTGGCAGAGCCATCTTTTAGAGAGTAATTCTGACCGCGGAATTGATATGGGTTTTTTAGTCAAAGGCCCATGGAGCGTGCAATTAAAATCGCATCGTGATGAAGTACTCCCCCACGCTAGATACACCCGTTTTTCTCGCGATGTTTTGTCTTTGAATTTGTCTCTTAATAACAAAGTTTGGTTTCATACGCTCTTAGTGCATTTGAAATCTAAGCTGGATAAAAATCGTGAAGACTTTGAGGGCCGCACTCGTCGAGCGGTAGAAGTCCATGGCCTAGCGCAAATTGTTTCAAAGCTTGATTCACAGGTGCCGCTGCTTTTGGGTGGTGATTTTAACGGTGATGCTCGCTGGCCCAATCCAGAGCCAGAATTTTTGCCACTCTATCACCGCGTGGATTTAAAAGATGTCGTTCACTTTTCTCACATTCCGGAAGAGGATCGTTTTAGCTATGTTCATTTTCGAGCAGGCAACCAGCGCATTGTTCAGCAGCTAGATTATTTATTCACCAATACTTCTGCGCAAAAGATTCTCGTGCCGCAGAGTGTGATTTTTCCTCGCTATGTGACAAGCGATGGCCGTCCTCTTCCTGTGCCCGTGGATATCAATCAAAAGCGCATGCTCCCATCTGATCATTTTCCTCTTTATGCCGAGTTTGACTTGACGCTTCACCCCTATTTCGAGGGGTGACTCTGGCCTTTTTACGACCTTGTGCTAGCCTAGGGTGACTTTTTTAGACCACTAACGCCTAGAGGAAAACCATGGCCCATAGAGAAAAAGAAGCTGGAGAAAATGTCCGTCTCGAAGTCACTGACGGTTTTGCCGTTGATAAAGCGTTGAAGAAATTCAAACGTCTTTGTGATGCTTACGGCATCGTGAAAGAGTACCGCGCTCGTGAGTACTACCAGAAGCCATCGATCAAAGATCGTGAGAAGCGTGAGAACGCTGAGAAACGTCGCCGCAAGACTATCTCGAAAAATCGTATCACCCGTAAAATCTAGTTCAATAAAGAAGGGCCCCAAATGGGGCCCTCTTTTTTTATCTGCAAGCTAAGAACTAGCGAGCAAGGCGAACTTTTCTTTTGTGCATGTTATAGAGCAAGCTATCCAATTTCTTTTTAGTCTTAGAGCTTGGACGAAGTTCTGTGTAATCAAGTTTGATTTCGCGCATAGAGCTAGCAGCATCAACTGCTAAGAGAGCTTGAGCACGAGCGGCTTTTGCACTGGTAGCAACTGCTGGAGCACCCCAGTTCAAACCTTGAACATATTGAGTGATATCAACAAAGAATCCGAAACCTGATTTACCTGCTTCACGGCTAGCGAAGATACCAGCAGCACCAATCGCCTTATCAATAGAGAACATAGGGAAGAAATTCAATCCACCCAAAGACTGGCCAACTGAATCAAGGCCCGAGATTGGAATCGCCACACCAAGCGCATAAGCGTTGGTGGCAGCAGCGACATAAAGCTTAGCGCGGTTACCTAAATCAACCGAGATAGCAGTGTTAGTACCAATCAAAGGAGCAAGTGTGCCGTTAGGAAGAAGAACTGGACCCACGTTCAAATCCGCCATCGCCGAAGCATTCACTTCAACCACTAACTGAGTTTTTGAACCTAAAACTGGAATCATGGAAACTGAACCAATCTGACGGTTGTCGCGGAAGATTGGAATTTGCAGACTTGGAAAAAAGATATTACCGAAGTCGATGTCAGAAGAGATGCGCAGATTGACTTCGTTATTGACGACAGTCGTTTCTACTTTCAAACCTTTGACGATTTGCACTTGACCATCGCCACCACAGGAAGCGAGCAAGAGCAGAGAACTAGAGACCAGGAGAGACTTGAACAAACGTGAAATACTCATATTTAACTCCCGACAGACGTCGTCTGACAGGTTGAATTCAGTGTTCGCTTACAACATACGTGCCACTTGGAGAAACGTCCCACGCGATACTAAATTCGAATCAGGAACTGGTGAAAGCGAGTTTAGCGTGACTTGGCAATTTCAAGACAAAAATGTGCATTTGCCACTCAACTCAAGCACTTATCTTCTCTCCCTGATAGAGGTTCATCTCGCCCTTCCCTGGAAAAAGTGGCAACATAAAAAGGCACAGAAGGTGTTAACTATGCCAAACGTCAGCTTTTTCTTTGATTATCTCTCGCCCTTTTCCTACTTTGCTTGGCGGCGTCTGCCCGAGCTTAAATCTGAAGTAGAATTAGTGCCCGTCGCCCTGGGGCCGCTGTTAAATCACTGGGGAATTAAGGGGCCAGGGGAAGTTCAGCCCAAGCGCGAATTTCTTTTGAAGCAATGTCTGCGCCATAGCACTCGTCATAATATTCCATTCACGACTCCTAAGACTCATCCGTTTAATTCACTTTACGCTCTTCGACTCTCCCTCAAAGAAGTCGCCCATGATCTTCAACCTCAAGTCGTCAAAACACTTTGGGAAGCCGGTTGGGTCGATCGTATTGATATGGGTGAGCCCGATGAACTCATTCGAGTTTTAAAAAATGCTCATCTACCGGCCGAAGAGCTGTATGAAAAAAGTTTTACGCCAGAAGCGAAAAAAGTTCTCAAGGCGAATATCGCCCGCGCAATTAGCTTTGGTGTTTATGGTGTGCCCAGTTTTGTCGTAAAAGACGAACTTTTTTGGGGAGTCGACTCGATGAATGAATTAATTGAGTTTTTAAATGGCAAAGATCTTTTAAATCGTGAACGTCTCACCGATTTATTAAATAGTACCCCACGCGCCGCTACCCAGGGCCTGTCTTTTTAGGAAGTAATATGAGTAAGTTTCAAGATGCCCTCTCCGATCACCTCACTCGCATCATCGCTGAGACCAATGGCATCACGTTGGTTGATACTCTAGAACTTGCGACTTTGAACGAAAGTAAACAAGACAATCCGCTCATCAAAAAAACTCTAATTGAATTTAAGCGTCTTTTAGCGGGCTTCCAGCAAGATGAAATGGACATCAAGACACTTTTGCAGCATCCGGTGGCAGAAGCGCTAGCGACTTTCTTTAAACGCTTCCCTAAACCCTATATTGAGGAACACATTCACTTAACTGGGTCGCTGACTGCGGAATTTATTTTCCCACATTTGATGGAGCGCCTTGCAGGAGTTGATGGACAGCTTTATCGCGACAAGATTGAAAAAATCTGGGGACCAGGAAGCTCCAACATTAAAACCGTGGAAGATGTCGATAATTTGATTCGTCTTAAAGATGATGAGTTCTTTGATCGATACTTAAAGATTCTGCTACTTCCTAAACTTATTCTTACGTCTCGCGAGATGCACAAGCAGGCCGCCTACCATATGGCGCGAGATCTTTATGAGAAGTATAACGTCGGTACAATTCGTCTTAAATTTACACTCTCTCGTGTTTCATCAGATGCTGAGGAAAATATCCCAGGCCTAGAAAATCTCACGGAAGAAGATGTCGTTCTAGGACTGTATGAAGGATTTAAAACTTATCAGAGTGAAGTGCCTGAGTTTGATTTCATTTTAAGTCCCTGCTTTAGAAAAGAAGCTGACTTTTGGGACAACAAACGCTTTACCACCAAAAAAGATCACTTCCTCCATCAATGCGATGAAATTCTCATGATGATTGATCGTTATCCTGAGCTAGGAAAACATCTCTGTGAAGTCGATACCGTTGGTAATGAACGTGATCTTTACCGTAAAGGTCATTTCCTTGAAATGCAGCAAGGCTTTAGAAAACTCCACTACAAGGGCTTTAAAATTCGCTCCCACCACGGAGAAACCTGGCACACATTGCGCCGAGGTGTTCAAGCGGTGGATAACTCTCTTAACATCTGGCACATCGATACTCTCGAACATGGCCTCTCGTTAGGGATTAATCCGAATTATTATTATCATTCCATGTATCTGCGCTTAGTTGCCGCTAATGAGAATGAAACTCCCATCCCGCCTGGCTCAGCTGAATACAAGGAACTGATGGAGATGGAGTGGCGCGAGCATGAAAATATTCGCGACAAGCTTTTTGATGGTCAACCTCTCACTCCCGAGGAACAAAAACTCTTTGTGAAGGTAAAATTCCATACTGCACGTGAAGTTGAGCACTACCAGCATGACGTTCTTAATCGTATGATCAACAAGGGCGTCTCATTGATTGCCCTGCCCTCTTCTAATAACAAGCTCACCACCTGCTTTCCTGATTACAAAGACCATCCGTTTTCATGGTGGGAAAAGAAAGGTGTGAAGCTTGGCGTGGGGACTGACAACTACGTCACCCTGGACACTAACTACATCCAAGAACTCTTGATTCTCTTATTTACCGATGCAGAGAATTTAAAGATTACGAAGCTTTTGATGGTGGCCACAGGTGAGAAACGTCGTCCCTATCTTTCTCAGTTGCTGTGGAAGATGCGCGAAGGAAAAGTTTCTTAGAAGAAAACGACGATCTGAACTTCATGGCTCTTTTTTTCTAGATCGGTTCCAAAGGTAATCGCGGCCTTGCCGCTATTACCAATCATATGGCCCACACTCACTTTCCTTGAGTCAACAGTGTTGGTGTCATACTGAACAAAGGAATCTTCACCCATAACTGCCATCGAGATATTACGGCCACCTTCGCTATTTGTTTGATAGCCGGCCACCATGTTGTAGACACGCACCTGTGAGCCC
>JBKHVI010000066.1:0-13135 GCA_046570105.1 Bacteriovoracia bacterium | reverse complement strand
TGGAAGGGAAGCGTGAGACCGCTGCTTACAAAAATTCTAGGGGCTGAGGCCACAGTAAAATTGATCGGAGCGGCTCCTGTGCCTGAAGGCCCAGCAGAAATGGCGCTACCTGTTTTACCAGAACTTACTCGAAAAAATACCGATGCTTCAGTCTATAAGATGGACTCAGAACTCCGTAAGCAAGGCAAAGAGTTTGATGCACTTCCAGCGGAAAAAAGAAGAGCGTATGATCTTGCATTTCTAAGAGAGTTATTTCAAGCGACTCGTCGTGGACCTGCTCGTGATGAAGATTTAGCCAAATGGATTAATGTTCTTGAAGGCGGTGGCAGTCGAGAAGGTATCTATCGAGGAGTCATGCTCGACGAAGTGTATGCGTCACTTGAGAGTTACGAAGAACAACCAAGTGATAAATTAATCAAGTGGACACAGAGCTTTGCAGTTAAGTTTCTTCAGCTCTCCTTCAAAGATGAAGTTTTGAAGCAAGGGAATTTGTTTTTCATCAAACGTGTTATTTCAGAGAAAGTTCTCGATATGCTTGATGCTCTTGAAGCAAAACCAGCCGACTTCAGAACGTGGTACGCCGTTTTCTCAGCACAACTTGCTAAAGATTTTCCAGATTTATGGAAGGGAACGATTCGTGCCAACACAGATGCCCAAGTGCATTTAAATTGGGCAACCAAGGCCCACATTCAGCATATTAAATCTGAAGTAGTGATCAAGCTTCAGTCAGGCATGAATAAGTTGCAGGACGCTCAGTAGAAGAAAGGATTTTCTACATCGAAAAGGGAGTGGAGCAAGCGCTCAACTCCTAAAGCGATGCCACTTGCCGGCGGCATTCCTCGTTCGAGACTTTCGAGAAAGCGAGTTGGTTCAGGCAGTTCATAATTATAAATATGTTTTTTTTCTTGTGCTTGTAGTTTAAAGCGTCGGCGCTGCTCAGATACATCAGTTAATTCATTATAGGCATTACAAAGTTCAATTCCATTCACATAAACTTCAAAACGCTCACACACACGCGCATCCGTCGCCTTGATTGTAGAGAGGGCCGCGAGAGGAGCAGGGAATTCTTTAACCAATAAAAGTGGCCAGTTCTTGAGATGAGTTTCAACTTTATTGAGATGAAGAAGGAAGAATAAATCGTCCCAGGCAAGTTCAACAGAAGGTAGAGGGACTTCGGGGAAATCTTTTTGGATTAAAGTGCGAAGATCTTTTGCATCTAAGAAATCTAGCGGATTGCGCTTAATGGTTTCAAGCCATAGCTCTTCCATCGTCACTCGAGTCATCTTTTGATTTTTAATTTCAGCACGAACGGGTGCTGGTGTTTTATCAAGACACCATTGAATAAGCTTTTCGGTGTCATCCATGATCGTTTCATAACGGTGATGAAGGCGATACCACTCGAGCATGAGAAACTGAGAACGATGAATAGGTGACTCAGGTTCATCGCGAAAGCAATAAGACAGGCTGTAAATATTAGAGAGCCCTTCCGATGCATGCTCACTCAAAAGTTCTTTCAGACAGAACTCCGGAGAGGTATGCAAATAAAAAGGGCGGAATGATTTATCTTTGGCCGACATGACTTGAAACGGATGAACATGTGTTTCCATTCCAGGATTTGGCACCATGGGAGGAGTCAGCGTTTCCAGAAAACCTTTGTCCTGGAAGAACTGCCGCAGAGACTGTATAAGTTCAAACTGATGACGCCGACGCATGAAATGAATTTTCCCTCTTTTGATCCAAGCTGGCCATGGGCCGGATCATCCGTGCTTTTGACTAATGAAACTCATCTCATATTGATCAAACGAAGTCTGCAGATGCCCACTCACGCAGGGCAGATGGCGTTTTTTGGTGGTCACAAAAAGTCTGATGAGACTCATCCCTTCGAGGTGGCCTGTCGCGAGTTTACTGAAGAGAGCGGGCTACATGCTAAAAATATTGAATGCCTAGGTGTGCTCCCACCAGTTTTTACGGCGCGAGCGCAAGCGATTGTTCCTGTCGTAGCTACACTGTCGATGTCGCTTGAAGGATTTTTGCAATCGGCAGTTTCAAACGGGGAGTGGGATGATCTCCTCGCTGTCCCTTGGAGTGAACTCAATAATCCAGAGAATTGGAGTTGGGGACTGTTTAATGGTCGCACGACTCACAAGGTCTTAATGACGCCAATTCGTGCACGTCACTATCTGCATCATAAAAATCAGACTGATAAGACCCATATTTTGTGGGGCGCCACTGCGCGTATGATCTGGAACTACTTGGCCCTTTACTATCAGGCCCCAGGTCGTTTTTAATCCTCTCAATTCTTAGAGAGGCTTCTATGGAAATGTTGTTAATTGGTTTTGGAGTTGCTGTCGTTACTGCGGGAGCGGCGTTTTGGTTTAAGGGCAAAAAAACTAAACCTGTTGAGATAGCACCATCCGCTCCAGCACCTATCGTCGTTGAAAAAATTGAAAAGCCATCTGTAGCTAAAGGCCCTAGTTGGACCGAAAGACTAACGTTAGGTTTGTCTCGTGCGCGCCAAGATGTATGGGCGAAACTTGCTCAAGCTCTAGGTGGTGGAGATGATGCCTCATTTGAAGCAGCCGAAGAAATTCTCTACACTGCCGATCTTCCACCGAAACTAGTGGGAGATTTACTGGAAGAATTGCGCCGTCGCCGTGGCGATTATCAAGACGAAGCAGGACTGAAAAAAGTTCTGGCGCAATTTCTCACGGCCAAGCTCGCGCCATTTCATACGAGCTCTGGAGATCCGCTTAAAAATAAATCAAAGCCCCGTGTGATTATGATCGTGGGGGTTAATGGTGCAGGTAAAACCACCACCATCGGAAAGCTCGCCGCTAAATTACAAAGTGAAGGTTCACGAGTGCTCGTGGGTGCGTGTGATACTTTCCGAGCGGCGGCGGTAGATCAACTCCAAGTGTGGTGTGACCGCGCTGGTGCTGACATGGTCCGCGCGAAAGATGGCGCTGATCCGAGTGGTGTAGCCTATGACACTGTCGCGCGTGCGATGAAAGATGGTCATGATTATTGTTTAGTGGATACGGCAGGCCGTCTTCACACGGCCACCGGTTTGATGGATGAATTGGCCAAAACGAAGCGCGTGATGAGTAAGGTTTCACCGGACTATCCTCATGAGGTTTGGTTGGTTATTGACGCAATCACCGGTCAGAACGCACTGAAGCAAGCCGCCGAATTTCACAAGGCCTTAGGCCTTACAGGTCTCGTCTTCACCAAGTGTGATGGATCGGCCAAGGCTGGCAGTGCGGTAGGGATTGTCGAAGAGCTTAAAGTTCCCATTACTTATATCGGTGTGGGGGAGAGTGTGGATGATCTACAGCCCTTTGTTGTAAGCGAATATGTCGCAGCGCTCGTGGGCCTTGCCGAGGCTTGATAATTCTTTGGTTTTATTGACTTTAGTGGCCCTTAGACCTACCCTAATTTCATGACTGATTTGAGTCAGGAAATTGATGTAGAGGTTCTCGGATGCCGGATTAAAATCCGTCCTGAGGACAATGAACGTGATGTGGCCCGCGCGGTTGTTCAACTGGTGCAAAAAGAAGTGGCAGAGCTGAAACTTGCTCGCCCCGAAATGCGCAGTACAGATGTAGCGGTGCTAGTTGCCTTAAAAATGGCGACAGAAAAAGTGAAGTTGGAGCAAGAGTTTAAAACGACAGTACTGCGCTTGGAAGGTTCGATGGAACAGGCCATGTCACAGTTGCAGCAACAGTCTTAAGCTTTTTGGTTTGAACGGGAGATCCTGTGATAACGAAAGAGAGTTTAAGGAACGATATCAAGCACGTTCTGCGTGCCATGAGTTCGGAAGATTGTCAGCGTCGCTCTCTTGCTATTGAAGCTCAGCTTATTCAACATCTTGTTTCCCTCGACCACCAATCCCCTCTATCAATCATTGGCCTCTATCTTCCAATTCGCGGTGAGCCCCGTTTTGAAAGAAGTCGCTGGAGTCACTTCCCCTGGCAGCTGGCGTACCCAGCTCCAGAAGATGAGAGCATGAAGTATCTCATCCCCGAAGGTGGGCTTCCGACTAAAGGTCATTGGCTCGGAGCTGGAGCAGACTGTGAACCGGATGTGATCGTGGTGCCAGGTCTGGCTTTTAGTGGAGATGGGTTTCGCTTAGGACGTGGTGGTGGTTTTTATGACCGACTGCTCGCAAGCTGGAGACCACGCGCCGGAGTGATTGGAATTTGCTTTGAAGAACAGTTGCGTGATGGATTTGAAACCGAAGCGCATGATCAAAAAATGGATTGGATTATTACTGACACAAAGATTCTAAGCCTAAAGTCTTGAGTCAGTTTTTGAGAGAGGATAACTTATGAATGAATCAATTATTTTTGCCGTCGTCGGCGTCGTTATCGGAGCAATCGTTGCTTTTGTAGTCGCTAAGACGAAAAATTCTAAATCGGATGCAGCAGCAGCTTCTCAAGGGGCAGAACTTTTGGCGAAAGCTAAAAATGAAGCTGAAGTTTTGCGCAAAAATGCTCGTGATGAAGCTAAACAAATCATCCGTGAAGAGCGCCAGCAGCTTGAGAATGAACTTGAGCGCAAGAAGAAAGGCATCGCCGATCTTGAACGTGGCTTAACTAAAAAAGAAGTGGCTCTTGAGCAGAAAGCTGAAGAGATGCAAAAGCAAGTTGAGCGCACAAAACAGAAAGAAACAGAGTTTGAAACGAAAGCGCAAAAGCTTGATCTTGAAACCAAGAAAGTCATTGAGAAACAAGACGAACTTGCTAATAAGCTCACTGTAATTTCTGGCCTCACTAAAGAAGAAGCCAAAAACCAATTGATCGCCGCCATCGAAGAAGAAGCTAAAGTCGAAGCCGCCAAGCGTGTGGTTCGTATCGAAGAAGAAGCGAAAGAAGAAGCTGAAAAGCGCGCCAAGCGTATCGTTGGTATTGCTATTCAGCGTTTTGCAGGGGAATACGTAGCGGAACAAACCATCTCAACAGTTGAGCTCGCGGACGATGGTATCAAGGGCCGCTTGATTGGTCGTGAAGGTCGTAACATTCGCGCTTTCGAACAAATCTGTGGCGTTGATTTGATTATCGATGACACCCCAGGTGTGGTGACCATTTCAAGCTTCAACGTTGTTCGTAAAGAAATCGCCCGCATGACCATTGAGCGCCTGATGGCCGATGGTCGAATTCACCCAGCTAAAATTGAAGAGTTCCATGATAAATCGAAGCACGAAGTTGAAACTCGTCTTCGTGAATTGGGCGAGAAAGCTCAGATGGAAATCGGTGTTCATGGTATCCATCCAGAAATTCTTAAATTGATCGGTGCTCTAAACTGGCGCACAAGTTACACCCAAAACCAATACCAGCATGCTCTTGAGGCCGCCTTCATTTGCGGTAACATGGCAGCGGAACTTGGTCTTAATGTGAAACAAGCTCGACGTGCCGGACTCATGCACGATATCGGCAAAGTGCTTGATGCTTCAGCTGAAGGCTCACACGCTGTGATCGGTGCCGACTTTGCGAAGAAGTATGGTGAATCACCAGATATCGTTCACGCCATTCGCGCTCACCACGATGATGAAAAACCAGAATCGGTTCTTTCTCACTTGGTGGCTGCTGCAGATGCTCTTTCAGGTGCACGTCCAGGAGCTCGTAAAGCGCTTAAGGAAAGTTACGTTTCTCGTCTTACAGACATTGAAAAAATTGTTAACAGCTTTGAAGGTGTCACGAAGAGTTACGCTATCTCAGCTGGACGTGAAATTCGCGTCTTGGTTGATAATGAGCGCTTGAACGATGAGCAAACAATTATGCTCAGCCGTGATATCGCTAAGAAGATTGAGCAAGAAATGAGCTATCCGGGAACTATTAAAGTTGCCGTGATTCGCGAAACTCGCGCTGTCGGGATTGCTAAATAATGAAATGGGCGGTCATCACTGGATCAAGTTCAGGTCTTGGTCTCGCGATGGCCGTACACCTTCTGGAAGAAGGTTGGAATGTTGCTGGCGGTTCTCGCTCTGGCACTGAAATTGATCACGAAAATTTTTATGATCTAGAACTTGATGTGACAGATGAAGAAGCTGTTGATGAATTCTATCGCACACTCGCGGAGCTCACTCCCGAAGTGCATCTGTTTGTGCAAAATGCCGGTATCTGCGAAATGAATACCGTTATGCAATCAACCAGTGATTCGTTTCATAATCATCTGGCGACGAATACCACCGGTGCTTACTTAATGCTGAAAGGTCTCGAGCCATTTTTGGTTCAAGGTGAAACGCATATTGTGGCGGTTTTATCCTCGGCTGCGAAGCACGGCTATCCCTCGATGGCGGCTTATAATGCTTCAAAATTTGGTCAACGTGGACTTTTAGAATCTGTTCAAAAAGAATGGAAAAACTATCGTTTACGTTTCTCTCCTCTCTATCCTGGGGCAATTGATACCCCGCTGTGGGATCATTTGCGGCCGGAATTCTCTCGTGAGAGAATGTTGACTGTGGAGGACTTCCTCTACGTTTTTGATTTTGTGATCAATGCGCCAGCTCACTTGCGCTTAGCAGATTTAACCTTTCTCCATCGAGACGGTTTTTTAGAATGAAAAAACATCTTCCATCACCAGTTGAGTTACTAGAGCTAGCGGCCTTAGTTCTCATGGTGGCCGGACTGCAATGGGTGTTGGGTTCATGGGGATGGACGTTCTTGTTTTGCGTTGGTTTCATTTGGAATTGGTCGATGCTTAACGGTTGGGTCATGCAGAGAACCAGTGAGAAGCGCTACCGATTTTCCGTTTTAAAAGGTATCACTCTCGTTCACAAAATCTGTACGGCCCCATTCGCGCGTTTTCCTATTTTACAAAAATTCATGACGATTCTTCCTGCTGGATTGTTGTTTGCTCTGGTCTCACACCTCTTAGATTCCTCCATTCCCTGGTGGGCCGCTATTTTAGGATCTCTCGCCTTTGTGCTTGTTCGATGGCAAATCGCCCACTTTCCCCGGCAGTGAGTTCCCTGATTTCCCTAATCTAATCAATTGCTTAGCTGAATAACATGGAGTCTTATCTTTAGCTCAGATAAGTCGTCGTAAACTCATATATGAGCAGGGTTATTCCGATAAGTCGGATAACGAGGTTTGTATGAAAATAGTGAAATTTGGTAGTGTCATCGTTTTGGTTTTCTTGGTTGTGAGTAATGCTCACACACAAGTGGATTCGGATGTTTCCTTGAATTCACCAATTCATAATCCATCACTATACGGGTTAAGTAATGTGGCTAACCAAAACCAAGATGTCGGTTGGGGTGTACGTATACCAGGTACAACGCCGACAGTTTCTGGTTTTAATTCTTCTGAAGTACAAACCGGCCTTTCATTACCGGTTCGAATGGGTCAAAGCGGTATAAGAAATGGAATGAACAATCTCATGAACATGATGAGACAAGGTCGAGAGTCGATGTTTCGCAGACGAATTGGTAATACTTCTGTGGGTGAATCTACTCTTAACTCAGCTCGACTTAATGCAAGATTGGAAAGCTATTGTGCGCACTTGGTAGCGAATAAGCCGGACACTGAAAGACCGGAAGGGTGCAGCCATGATGGAACAAATGCTTTAGATAATTGTGATCTTGGGTCACTCATAACTGAGAATGAAATTATTCGCTTGAAAAGAGTGCTCACTTCAGGTGGAGCAAACAGCAAAGAAAATTGTGTTGCTAGATTTAAAGAGTTATCAAACATAACTTTGTCAGTTGCTGGTCACCTAACTCAAGCGACAATTCAAGCCGCTACAGAATGGACTGAGCTAGAGCCTGAGGCCCACACCGCTACGGCTGCAGGCTGCGCATTGGATGGTGGTCAATCGCCGGCTTCAAATGATCAAAAATTAGAAGAATGTAATGATTTTAACAATACACCTTTCGCTGGTGCCAACATGGGTTCATTGATGAGTAAATTCATTAATGACTTTGATGGGTTTGGAAACTTCTGGAAAATTATAAAATTGCGCGGAACGACTGGTGAATGTGAGGCTTGCTTTGCTGATAAATATAAAACCATTCAACAGGCCTCAAATTTACCGGCCGATAATTTCAGTGCTGAATATTCAAAAAAACTAGCTGATTCAAAAGTTAACTTGCGTGTTCGCAAAGCTGAGCAAGCATTGTCTGAATATATTAAGTTCCAAGAGCGTAATATATTCATGTCTCGTTTTTTATCGGCTCAACCTGAGACCTGTGGCAACGTGCCGGAACTTTCTCGTTTGGTTCGTGGCTGCGATCCTGAACAAGCCAAACAAGTTTTAGAAAAGATCGCTCAAAAACATGGTGTAAGGGCCCCCACGACTGACTTACCTATGTTTGTAAACCAGTTAAGAAGTATCCACATGAGTAAGCTGCAGGCTCCTGTCGCAACACCTGAATGTGGTGAAGGTGTGCGCGTAACACATACAAACTATTTGGCCACGTATCAAACGCAAATTAGCACAACACCCATGCAACCATCGATGCTGTTTACTTCGACTACAAAAGCCGACCTACAGAGATGTGGCGAATACGATCAAAAATGTATGCTAGATGCTATGACAAAAGCACTGCATGCCCAGAAGGGTGGCCTGGAAGCTGATTCTAGAAAGTTGGTTCAATCATTTTTTCGTCAACCATTTTATCGAACCTTGCTAACTAATCGTCAAAGCTTGCTAGATTACGCGGATTCAGGTGATGTCACCGAAGCCAATAATCTTTCACAATATAAAGAAGCAAATAAGGATCGATTTGCGGAAATTGCACGTCGGGATGCGGAAGTGGCTTGTAAATCATTTGGCCAAGATTTCATGATGGCCCTATGTGTTCCCGAGGGAGATTTAGCTGAAAGTTATTCTGGTCAAGGAATTAAGCAAGAGCTTGCCGATATGTTGGCTTCGCAGTCTTCTGGTTTAACCCCAGGCGATGCTGGGAAAAATTTAGTCAACTTAACTGTTGCATGTAACATGATGAATTCTGCTGGAAATCTGACTTCAGAGATCCATGAGTCTGAGGCTATTTCTGATAAGTCGTTTGATCGTTTAGATTTAGCTGATTCTTTTTTGCGCAATAATATGAGAGAGCCCTCTCGCTTAAGTAATAAAAAACAAGCTTTCTTCGAAAAATACGCAGAAAAAATGTGTGATGATGCTGTTGAAGAAAAAAGAGTGGCTGATCGTGAAGCTATGCTAGCTAACCAATCACCGGTGACTGTGCCTAGCAATTCAAGCATGTTTTGTTATAGTAAGATATTACTGCCAGGCATACCTTGTCCGGTTGATGTTTTCACAAACGTAGTCAATAACTTTGATCTTTTTAATTTTAAAACGTCACCTGATTACACAAATCCACCGACTCAAAACTTGAGTCAACTTGGTTCAAACAAAAAAAATCCCCCACTTTTTCCTGGCAGTTCTTATGATGCAAACTCTCTAGAGCTTGATTATTTCGGGATTAGAGGTGATGAATCAGCTCGCTACGATTCAGGATTTAAAACAACTGGTTCTGTCGCACCCACTAAAGAGAGTAAAGGTAGCAAAGATTTCACTTCAGGATCAGCAACAACAGGGAGTGCAGAGGTCGCCGAGGGTGAACCAGTGCAAAACAGCTTCCTACAGAGTGCAACCCAAATGGCAGCTCAGCTAAACGCAGGTTCGCAGACTAATCAGATGGCTGTGGTTCCTTCGTGGACTATGCCAATTCCGGAAACAACTGCTGCTTCTCGCGGGATTGCTTCAGTAACTGAGGATGAAGAAGAGGAGAGTGGTTCTGGAGATCGTAGAAGAAGTGCCTCAGAAAGAAGTATTCAAGAAATTGAGGCGCGCCAGTCGGTTGTCGAACAGCAGGTATTGGCCCAGGCCAGAGAGACTCAAACGATTCAAGATTTAAAAAACCAAGCGCAAATTGAACAATTAAGAATTGAATTACAAAAATTGCAGTTAAGTAATAAGCAATTGATGACTAACATTCAGAGGTTGAGTGCTCCTCGCAAAACTCAGTCAGAAGAGAATATGTTTGACCAAGACTTTGTTGAGGATGAAGTCGAGGAAACTTTTGAAGAGAGCGAGCCAACTCCTACGCGACCAGTGGCACGCGCAGTTGCTCAAACTAATCTTGTGAAGCCTGAAGGTTCAACCGTTGCTCGTTCAGCGATCGATAGCTCAACGGTCACATCTACCTCAACTCGATTACCTGAACAGAGCAAAGTCGATAGACCAGCAGCAACGACTTCGACAGCGGCTGTCGCTGCCAATGTGGGAGCTGCACGAGGGGGGACTCAGGCCGCAGCTAGTAGAGGGGTCGCCGCAAGCTCTGGTATTAGCTTTGTACCAAGTATGAGTTTACAAAGAACGATAACGTCAGAGGCAACTCAGGAAGTGATTCCTCAAGAGAAAAAAATTGAGCTACTCAAAGAATTTTTAAGTTATGTGGAAAAGAACCCAGAATATAAGGATGGCCGCTATCTTAGTTCTGAGAATGATCGAGTTACGATTGAATATGAAGGTAGAACAGTCATCCTGAGTGTTACTGATATTCAAGATAATAAAGCTCGTTCTCATTTGCAGGAGCGTTTGTTAAGACAACGAATGGTTATTAATCAGTATGTTCGTGCCAGTCGTCTTGAAAACTTAAAACGCCTACTTGCAAGTACGCGCGCTCAACAATGAAGCTAGTTCCCGTTTCAGTAGCTATGTTTGTCCGCCCCTCGTCAGAGGGGCGTTTTGATACGTGGATACAACAGAGAACAGATGGGGCATTGGCCGGTAAATGGGAATTCCCCGGAGGCAAGATTGAACTGGGAGAAACTCCTTGGGAAGCTCTGGTTCGTGAGATTCAAGAAGAGACATCTGTAACAGTTAAGGGGCAAGGAAAGGCCCTTGGTATTTTTACTCACGACTACGGTGATAGACGGGTTTTGTTACACATTTTTCAAGTCCCCTGGGAAATGGAACTGAACAACGCCAAAGGGCTTGTCGTTCCGCTCCATAGTGGTTCAGATGGCCAGGAATGGGGTGTGGATTTACTAGAAGCTAACTTTCGTTTGGTTGAACATCTTTGTCGCTCCCTTTATGATGGTGGCGATGACAAATCTATTCCCTGACCTTCTCACCCAATTTCTCCTATCACTTTCGTTAGGCACAGCGGCTTTTAGTTGGATTGCAAGCCCTAAGCTCACCGGAGCAGGCTTTATGCGTCTAGTGACAGGTCATGGTGTTATTTTTCTTTCCTTAATGATGGGTCTTTCGTGGGCATTGTTTGGCGCTCCCTATCCACTGTGGTTGGCATTTGAAGGCATCGCTCTTCTAAGTCTAATACTTCAATGGAAGTTGTATCGTGATCGTCGAACGAACTCGATGTGGGCTTTATTTTTATTGCAGACCATCTTCACGATTGTACTGTTTTTGGCTTTTGCTGGAAAAGGTCCAGCTCAGTTTGCTTTCTTACTTTCTTCGGCGCTACTTTTAGGAATCACTCATTATTCTATGCTCCTTGGTCATTATTATTTAGTGGTTCCAAAATTAACGGAACGTCCTCTTTTAATTTGCTTGAAAATTTTTTGGTCAATCCTTTTCACCAAAATGCTTTTCTCAGCATTTTATACTTGGCAAGCCTGGCCTTATCTATCTGAGGGAAGCGTGCTTGGAGACGGCTTTATATTTAATTGGTTAGTGATTAGTATGCGCTGGCTATGGGGTTACGGGGCCTTATTGGTACTGTCTTATTTCGCGTGGAAGCTTTGTCGCATGCGCTCAATTCAAAGTGCCACTGGCGTCCTTTACATCATGGTGTTTTTTGTTTTTATTGGAGAGCTACTTTCTGCGTACCTCTATTTTAAACATGGATTGGCCATATGATGAGCGTGCATATTACTTGTCCTGAATGTGGTTCAGGCATCAATGTTTACCCCGCTCTCGCTGCAAAAGCAGCCGAGTGTGATGTTTGTAAGCATGTCGTTCCAGTGAATTTTGAGCCTAAGCACATAGAGAATTGCTTAGAAGATTGCCCCATTTGTGCTCGCAAAGACTTTTATCAGCAAAAAGATTTTAATCGCAAAGTAGGGGTCATTTTATTTGTTATTGCGGCCTGCTTAGTCCCGTGGACCTATGGCCTGAGTTTGTTGGCGCTTTATTTATTAGATGTGTTTTTGTTCCGTCGCCTCAACATGATCGCGATTTGCTACAACTGCAAAACAATTTTCCGTCAGGTGCAAAACCTCTCGGCCATTCCAGAATATAATCATGAAATGAATGACCGAATAGTTTACTCAGGTCATGATTTTAAAGGTAAACCACTGTCTCATTAAGGTGCAGCTGCGTTAAGTGCTTGAAGATTTGTTCACCTTAGACTCTCTATAACGTCCATGGTAGCATTAACTGTAATTTACAGGAGTTAGCGCCATAGAACCCCCTAGTTTGACCTTTTCTCATTTGATCCACTCATCTCTCGTACTTGCAGGACCTCACTCATGAGCTACGAATTGGTAGAGTGGCTATTTATTATTATTGGCCTTGGTTTTTCGGCGTTCTTTTCAGGTGCTGAAGCGGCGCTCATGTCGATCCCTGTTGATCGCACAAAGCAGATGATTGAAGAAGGCGGCGCACGAGGAAAAGCGCTGCAATTTTTAGCTGAAAAGCCCAATCATATTCTGACTACAATCCTAGTCGGTAACAACTTAGTTAACAGCTTTGTGGCCGCCCTTACGACCTCCATCACATCGAGATACTTTGCAGAAGATGCCATTGCGATTTCTGTGGGTATGGTCACAATTTTCATTTTGATCTTTGGAGAGATTACTCCCAAAACTTTTGCCCGAAATCACTCTGAAGCATTAGCAATGCCATGTATTTATATTTTACGCGTGTTCTATTTTGCTTTATGGCCAGTGATTCACGCCTTTATGTGGGTCATTGAAAAAGTACTTGGAAAAAATGCTCAGCTGCGGGGTCGCCTTGTCACTCGTGATGATATTGAATTCATGGTGAGTAAAGCGGAAGAAGAACGTACGATCGATTCAAAACAGCTTGATCTGTTGAGCTCGATTCTCGAGTTTCCGACCATTAAAGTGAAAGACATTATGGTGCCTCGACAAAATATCGTCGCGGTTGAGAAAGATTGTAAATTTGAAGATGTAACAAAACTGATTCGTGAAGTCGCTCACAG
>JBKHVI010000065.1:0-13140 GCA_046570105.1 Bacteriovoracia bacterium | reverse complement strand
TGAAGCCACTTGTGGCTGACAGTAAGTGCAGCCTGGAATATTCAATTTATCAATCGCGTGAGGATGCTTACCGCTCAAGTGCTCAGCAGCGACAACACCTTCGTGAGAAGCAGCGTGTGCCAAGAGTGGAGGTCCAGAAACATCACCGATGGCGTAAACGCCAGCGACTGAAGTTTGATAGAACTTATCGACTGAGATAAAGCCGCGATCAGTTTTGACACCGATTTTCTCGAGACCAAAGCCTTCGATGTTCCCGGTCATACCGACTGCAATCAAACCCATATCGAATTTGTGGTCAGTCGCCTTGCCACCTTCTGTACAAGTGATGGTGACATCCTTGCCGTTGTCTTTGGCAGACACTTTTTCCACGCCTAGTTTGAGCGTGATGCCGTATTTCTTGTAATGCTTCTCAATTTCAATTGAGCAGTCTTCGTCTTCAATCGGAAGCAAATGTTTTTGCATTTCAAAGATGGTGACGTTGACGCCAAAAGCATTCCAGAAGTAAGCGAATTCAACACCAATAGCACCGGCACCGATAATGCCAATTGATTTCGGAAGTTTTTCGATTTTGAGAGCTTCCCAAGCACCGACAAGATTTTTTCCGTTGTGCTCAAGACCTGGGAAAGTGCGGTACTTGGCCCCAGTAGCGATAATCACACTTTGTGCAGTCAGTTCTTCTTTTTTACCATCGGTCAGAGCAACTTCAATGGTTTTTGCCGTCTTAAAAGTACCTTTGCCTGTGAAGACTTCAATCTTGTTTTTCTTCATCAAGAAAGCGATGCCCTTCGACATATTGCTGGCGATCTCGTTAGCGCGCTTCACAGCGACTGCACCATCAAGGCCTTCAAGTTTTACGTTGATACCTAAAGATTTAAGATCCGCCACTTCATGAACCGAGTGGGCCGACTTTAAGAGCGCTTTTGTGGGAATACATCCACGATTAAGACAGACACCGCCAAGCTTATCAGCTTCCACGATCGCTACTTTTTTACCTAGTTGAGAGGCACGAATGGCGGCCACATAACCACCAGGCCCAGCACCTAAAACAACAACATCAAAGCTCTTGGCCATAAGAGTCCTTTTTTATATTCTTAGAAGTCCCTCCACTTTGATTTGACGCGCCGTGTTTTGTCAATGAAAGACAAGCACTTGTCCTAGACTTACTCACCCTAAAACGGCTATAAGACTCTCCATGTCAAGGACCTCCACCGATCTCAACGTCACTCCCAGCGAAGCGGCCCAGCTTTTGAAGGTCTTTCCATATGGTGTAGTCGCGATTGATCTTGAAACCACTGGGCTCTCCCCATTGGTTGATCGCATTATTGAAATCGCTGCCGTTAAGGTCACTCAATCAGGCGAAATCGAAATTTTTCATCAACTCATCAATCCTATGACTGAGATTCTTCCTGAGAACGCCAAGATTCATGGCCTCACTAATGAAGATGTGAAAAATGCACCGACACTCAAACGTCCGTTGCGCCAACTTTGGGATTTCGTCGGCCGCGCTCCTTTACTGGCCCATAACGCTTTATTTGATTCTGCTTTTTTAATTAAAGGCTCTCACGATTTTCTGATCACTGCTCCCGCAACGCGAGTGTTCGATAGCGCTAAATTTGCACGTGCACTCATGAAGAATCCCGAATCAGAGGCGGCCGGAAAATCACCACCAAACTACAAACTCTCCACGCTGGCAGAATTTTTTAAAGTGCCTCTTCACCATCATATTGCGCTAGAAGATACATTTGCTTGCTTAAAAGTCATGGCCGGACTGATTGAGCGCACCCCACTAGATAAACAAGTTGAATTCAAAGAGCGCTCATTCACCATGGCGATGGGCCAGTATAAAAAAGATGCGGCCTTCCAAGTACCGACGCGCTTTGATGATATGCGCGACTTTATTCGCAACCAAACTCCGCTGGATATTCAATACACCGGCGGTACCGTCGAAGAAGAGTGGCGTCCAGTGAAACCGATTGCGCTCATTCCGATGCCGCGTGGACCAGTTTTATATGGCGTATGCCTGATTACAAAAATGAATAAGTCTTTTGTGCTTAAACGCATCAAGGCCTTTAAAGTGCGCGAAGAGAAAGAAGAAACCCCCAAAGCCTTGGAGATTCCAGATGCCGACGTGGTTCTCGACATTCCTGAACAAGAATAACTGGCGCCGCCGAATGGTGGAATTAGTTATTTTGGTGGCCCATCTCGCTTTGCTCAGATGGATCGTTTATGTCTTAGGTGAAGGCGGCACGCTGCCGATTGAAATCGTCATCATGCATTTTATGGGGCTCGCCGTTTCAGGTGCACTGCTCATTCGCTTCTGCGCCTGGCTCTATCGCCGCCAGTACCTTCACGAAAATAACTTACGTGAACTCCCCCGCTAGCTGGCAGCTCGAACTACAATACGCTTTTCGTGACTCTCAGTCACTGCGCTCTTTTTTGGGCTTTGATGTCGCCCATGATGTTGTCGCCAATTACCCTTTACTCATTCCGCGCGCATTGGCCCAAGCAATAAAAACGCAAGGCCCCGCTGGAGTTCTCGCTCGCCAATTTCTCCCCCATGCAGATGAATTAAGTGAAAACGGATTAATCGATCCGATTGGTGATGAAGCATACTCAAAAACTTCGCAACTGATTCATCGCTACGATAACCGCGCGCTCTTAATTCCCACCACCGTTTGCCCGGTTCATTGCCGCTACTGTTTTCGGAAAAACGAATTGCAGACCGACATGTTCTCCAATGACGTTGAGGCCACCTTAAATTATTTATCGGCGCACCCCGAAATCGAAGAAGTCATCTTCACTGGTGGCGATCCTTTAATGTTATCCGACGAAAAGCTGACGAATTGGTTAACGCTACTCTCGGCCATTCCCAGTCTCAAATTTGTGCGTTTTCATACGCGCTTTCCAGTCATCTTACCGGAGCGCTTAACATCTGAATTGCAGACTGTGCTTGAAAGCTTTCAGGATAGATTTCAAATTCTGATGGTAGTGCATACCAACCATGACGACGAATGGACTGAAACAGCAAAAGAAACCATTAAAAACTTCAGACCGAAGGGCGTTCGTTGGCTCTCTCAGAGTGTCCTTTTAAAAGGCGTTAATAACTCTGTGGCGGATCTCTCTGCCCTCTTCAGAAAACTCGCCTCACTTAATATAGAGGCCTACTATCTTCACCACCCCGATCAGGTGCGCGGGGCCATGCATTTCTGGCTTCCCTTGGAAGCCGGCCGAGAACTTTGGGGTCAACTCCACACCCAGCTTCCAGGCTGGATGCTTCCACAATATGTGATCGATATTCCCGGTGGGCATGGAAAAGTCAGCGCATTTAATCCCGAAGGGCATCATTTTTCTGGCAGTTTACTCAATCGATCGGGGCAGTTAGTTGCTCTCGCAAACCCTTTAATTCAGAAGCCTGAGCCCAGCGCTCGCCTATAGCGCATTTTTCTCTTCTTCCCCTCTGCTATCAACGTGTTACAATTTTATCAGTATGAGTCAAACCATCCTCATAGAACCGAACGAAGATTTACGAAAGATCTACTCGTTAAACCTCAATACCTTTGCTGGTACTGATGTGATCGTGCGCCAAAATGCCGAAGATGCCATTCAACTTCTGCGCATTCTTCCGACCATCTCGCTGATCGTCTGCAAAAATAAAATTGGTGAAGAAGAGACCGCTGCCAAAATCGTCAAATTTCTCAAAGAAGAAATGCTCGATATTCCCATGATGGTGATGGGCGACAACTCCAGCATCGCAGATCGCGCTCTTTGCCTTCCGGAGCCCGTCGTATGGGAAAAACTCGTTCAGCAAGCCGCCAAGTTTTTAGGCGTGACTCCTGAGGATCTGGTTCGCCGTGTGAAGCCGGATTTTGTCCCGATGAGTTTGTCTTATTTCTACGACATCACTCAGACTCCTTGTGATATCTATCTACGAATCAAGAAGGGCCCGGGCGACTTCCAATTCGTAAAGCGCATTCATTCAAAAGATACTTTTGATTACGCAGGGATCAAGAAATACGAAGAACAGGGCCTCAAAGAATTCTACATTCAGCGCGACTACCAACAGTACTTCACCACTTTTGTGACTAACTCGTTGGTGAAAAAGCTCGAGCGCTCTGATCTTTCCATGGAAGATCGTATCCTCACCACTGCACACTCATATGATGTCGTGGCCGATCAAGTGTTAAAGATTGGCATGGATCAAGCGACCGTCGAGCTCGCCGATGCGGGTATTAACTCCATGATCGCCAGCGTGAAAGACTCGCCTCAACTGGCCGGACTATTAAAGTTTCTCTTCACCAGTAAAGTCAGTCTCGCTTATCAGCACTGCCACTTGATTGCAGTCATGTGCCAGTACATTCTTTCCAAGCAGAGCTGGTATCAGCCGAAGCATCTTGAAGTCTTAAGCTTTGTCTCTTTCTTTAGCGACATTACGCTGAAATCAAATGAACAAATCTCAATCGTCTCAGACGAAGATCTGCGCAAGTCGAACCTAGAAGATGAGGAACGCCAGGCCGTTCTCACCCATGCACGCGATGCTGCTACTCTCTTAGAGCGTCACCCAGGGGCCAATGAGTACATTAAAACTGTTTTGCTGCAGCACCACGGAAAACTTGATGGCGTAGGCTTTAATGACTCTCCGGGCGAAGATCTACATCCACTTTCAAAAGTTTTCATTATTGCCGATCGTTTCGTGAAGATTCTATTGCGCCCCGACATGCCTTCCAGCAAGCGTGAAATCCTTCCACTACTCTATGCACAGTACACCAGCCCCTCTTATCAAAAGATTATCAAGGCTTTAGAGCAGAAATTTCAGGCCTAAATCCCCAAAAGCCGTTGACGAAAGCGCTTGGCCCCTTTAAATTCTCAGACCTATGCGGGTGTAGCTCAGTTGGTAGAGCGTCACGTTGCCATCGTGAAGGTCGAGAGTTCGAATCTCTTCGCCCGCTCCAAACAAACCAAACTAAAAAGCCTCCGAAACGGAGGCTTTTTTTTTTGCTTACCTTTAATCCCAGACTTCCTACACTAAGATTCTATGACAAAGTTCATTTGTGCATTACCTTGGCACCACTTAATGTTTCAACCAGACGGCAGTGCTTACACTTGTTGTGCTGCCAAGTTCTTACCTGATCAAGAAAATCTTTTAGGTAAGCTTCCAGACGATTCAATCCATCAGATTTGGCAGCATCCCTTTTTACATAAAATTCGCTCAGAAATGCTGGCCGGTAAAGTTCCTCAGCAATGTAAAAACTGTGCTCTAAAAGAAGCGGGCGGGATGATTTCCGACCGCATAACCTCCAATCGCAAGTTTGAACTTCAGTTACCCCTTATTATTGAAAAGAATAGCGCCGACGTTACTAATGAGGATCTGGTCTCAATTGATTTACGTACATCAAATGTATGCAACTTCGCTTGCCGCACTTGCAGTCCTGTTCATAGTTCAAAATGGATTCTGGATTATGCCCTCGTAACTGGCAAAGCTTGGCCCATTGAAACGGCCACCAAATCTTTCCAAACGCTGGCACAGGCAGAAGCCACTTTTCGTCTGGCAAACTTTAAACCTGAACGCATGTTCTTTGCTGGCGGAGAACCCCTCTTACATAGAGAGCATTATACTATTCTAGAGATCATTCACGAACTCAATCCCAAATGCCGAGTTGAATACGTTACGAATCTTTCTACTCTAGGTATGGCCGGGATTGATGTCGTAGCCATGTGGAATAAGTTCGAAAATGTTGATTTGAACATCAGTATTGATGGGATTGGCGCTTTGGGTGAATACATCCGCGATGGCCAGTCCTGGAATCAGTTAGAAGCTAATATTGCCCGTATTCGCCGCGAAGCCCCTCATGTAACTCTTGGCCTTATCAGCACTGTTTCAAATCTAAGTATCGCCTCTTTAATAGAGACACTCGATTATTGCCTTAATAAACTTCAGTTAAATCACAATGTGCTTTTGACTCCAGTGATTGATCCCACGATTTACAGCGTTACCACTCTACCTTTAGCAATAAAAGAGAAGCTCAAAGAGCAGATAAAAACACATTTGAGTGGTTTTACTCCCGATGTTCAAGAGCAACTCAAAGGAGTCATTGGCTACATGGACAATCAGGATGACTCAGATCAATTCAAAGTTTTTTTAAGACATAACGAACGGCTTGATTATATTCGAAGTCAGGACTTCAACAAAGTCTCTCCACTGCCGCAAATGATTCGAGAACTCCCATAAAAAAAGGCCACTTAAAGTGGCCCTAAGACTTAGTTATAAAGCGTAAACTGAATAACTCGAAGTTCAGCGATAGGCGCAGTCACATCGACAATCATGTCGAGTGCCAAGTCTCGCTCTTCAAAAGTCACTCGGCCCTCTTCGTCTTGGCAAGTAAGGGCAACCCAAGCACGGAACGGAGCAATCCAGTGATTGTCGAGATTGACTGCTGGTTGCCAGTGTTGGTTTTCAATGCGAGCAGCACGTACGATTGATTTCTCATTATTACACTTGAGAACATTAGTCATTTCTCCGTCAAACGACATGAGAATATCTCCAAAAGTCATAAACAAACGAGGAATTGATAATGGTCCAAGATTGATACTGGTCATTTCAATGCGTCCATCGTGACCGAGCATACGGCCGACACGATTTTGTTCACGCTCTAGCAAGCGACGTACGCGGCTTCCGAGGAAGTCGAGATAAGAATGATCTTCAAAACCAATTTGATGGCCCAATTCATGAACCAGGCTAGCCACCATCACTGGCATGGCCATAATTTCGAGCTCACCATGAGAGCGTTGATAGATCAAATCTAGGTTGATCAATATCGGTGCATCTGGTGAGAGCGCTGTTTTCGCCAAACGAACTTCTTGATCATACGGACTGTCGAACAATCCTGGAACAGCTTTACCTGATAGGAAGATCAATTCGCCAGCACGATTACCTTCTTTCTTAGCATGACGGCCAATCCGAGCAAGATTGGTAATATCTTGGCCCTTAACAATTCCGGCGGTTATTGTTTCATCGATAAATTCACTTAATTGTGAAAGAGCATAAACGAAGTTCTGTTCAGCGAGACCTCCACCGTTACCGATGATGTCTCCCCCGCCACTGCGCTCTACGTTTGCCTGACGAAGGACTTCAATGAGGCTTTCTTGACGACAAAGTTTTTGCTCACACAACTCAACTCGCCAAGCTGGATTAATCGGCTTTACGCGAATGGGAGTTGAAGACAAGATGGGATTTTGTTCCAACATCGTCTTATCAAACTCCGCCGCTTGTGCAGTTAAACTAGCGACACAAAGTAAAAGTGTCCAAAGTTTCATTGTAAACGCTCCCCACCGGTTGTTTCCGTCGTATGTTCGAAATACTGTACGTTTAACTGATAAACTTGAGAGGACTCTTCCACTGCGTACTTCTCATTCATCATTTCAATAAATTCAGCGATATCTTTTTTAACGTCGGTCATTTTACTCGCATCTGCTCTCATGGTGAGTCCCATGAACGAGCGATCGGGAACCTTCTGCTCCTCAAGTGCTTCACGGGCGCGATCAATCATACCCAAGTGGTGCTGTACGATCGCAGGAGATGGAATTTCTGAAGGAGTGCTCACGGCATGAGTCACCGCCAAGATACCTTCTTCCGTTCTATGAATCGTTCCGAGAGCAAGGAGATGCTCGATGGCTTTTTTAACTTGGTGCGGACGAACTTTATTGCGTAAACGACGACAGACCCATTCATGGTCTTCAATGAAATCACCGGTGGCGATTAACTGCTTAATCACAACGCAGTACCACTGAGCAATTGATTCGAAAGCTGAAAGGCCCACGACTTGACGACGAACCTTGCCTACCGACTTAATGAGCGATTCAATTTCTTCGCGAATTTCTAGGCTTGATTTACCTTTGCGCTCTAGACGCTCAAGCTTCACTTTCAAACGTAGGAAGTTGGCCTCTGAGCGAGGAAGTTTTAATTCTAGGATTAATTTTTCGAGCAGCTCATCACTGGGAGTGCGATCACCCTTTAAGACCATCGACAACAAGCTGGGCGAACTGTGGCCCAAGCGACGCGCCCAACGAGAAAGGTTCGAGCCTTTCTGTTGATACGGACCGTTCGGCATCATCACTTTTGTGAGATACTCTCGGTAGTTGTCAAAATCGAAGAGCGTGGCGTCCACAGCAGTCTTCCTTATTTCGTTTCGCATTCTGGAAGTCGGTAAGACTTACGGAATGCCACTTGGTAAAAAGTGTCTGAGTTTGATTCGATGACATCTAAAAAGAAATCAACGGGAATTTCATAAGTGACTTGAGCGTATTCAGCGCAGTAGGTGCCTGACTCATCATTAACTGGCTTCACGCATTCACGCTTATTAACAGTGCGAGAAATACTGACTGGCGCCTCATCATAGATATGACACTGCCATTCCCAGCGCGTATCTCCCTCGCCCGCGCGACGATTGACCATGCTGCCTTCAGCGCAATAACGAACATCTTTTATAGAATGAAAAGTACTGGTACTTGAATTGATACAGGTATTAAAAATCCCACCGGTCGCGTTGAGTTCCATGGGAGACATAACAGTGAGGTGGCGACTGTTATTAATCGCCTCCCAACTTGAGCGCGCAGTCAGGCGCTGAGCAAAGGCCCCGCTACTTAAGACACATCCAATGAACACTAGTAAGCAGACTACTTTCATAGATCCTCTTTCATACAATCCCGCGTTGTTGCGGAATGTGCCCAAACTCGACTTTATGCGCCAGTACTTATTCACACATAATGGCACTTCCGTTCACAAAAAATTGCCAAGTGTGAAAATTTTGCGAGGAAGTTGTGAACCTTTACGAAGGCCAAAGCTCACTTAAGTTTTAATGACTTGAGCGTGAATGAGGGACTCTAGTACGCTCAGATTTGATTTCAACTAAATCGTTCCAGGCCAGCTGAGTTTTGTTGGAGCGACTCTCTGAAAGCATCCGCCAATCCGCAGTGGTGCCGGTAGCGGCCATGCGAATAGTGCCTCGCCCCCATCTTTTATTGATCACATCCATCGCCTGCATGAGGCCATGACGGTCAGGCAGTTCAGGCGCGAAGAGATCCAGTTGCTGCTCATGACGAGGAGTAATCTCAAAGAGAAACACCCCTGCCTTTTTATAAGCAAGCCCCGCGCGATAAAGTCCGCGTACCAGCTCTAAAGCTTTTTCTGTGAAGACTCCGGTATCGCTACTGGCGACGGTGAGAAATGTTTGAGCATCGTTGCGATAGTAATTGGCCTTCTCATCAAACGGATTGGTTCTCAGCATGACACTTAGGCCACGCGCCACACTGTTTTGCGCCCGCAGTTTTTCACAAGCAAAGCCCACATAGGTCGCCACCGCTTCTTCTAGCTCACGACGATCATAAACGCGCTTTCCAAAGGAGCGCGTGCTGGTGATCATTTTTTTCTCACTCATTTCACCGGGCTCAATGCAGTCAATACCTCGCAGCTCATCGCGGATGCGCTCGCCTGTGACTGTTAATAAAGAGCGAATTAAGGCGGTGTTACTGTAGTCACGAAAATCCTTAGCGGTTCGCAGATAAATATTTTTAAGCTTCAAAGCCGAGCCGTAACCAATCCCCCAAATATCTTCGACACTCGTGACTGCCAAACAATCATCAATCTGCTCGAGAGAAAGTAAACCGAGCGCACGACGATTTTCTTTTTTGGCCTTGCGACTGGCAATCTTGGCGAGCGTCTTAGACGGGCCAATGCCAATAGTGACAGGAATGCCGGTGTCCCGCGTGACTTTGCGACAGACATAATCGGCCCAACTCTCTTCTTCGCCCAAGGGCACATGGGAGAAATCGATAAAGGCTTCATCAATTGAATACTGCATAACATCGGGATGCAGCTCATCGAGGATGCGCATCACGCGGCGAGAGAGATCCCCGTAGAGCTGATAATTAGAAGAGAACACCTGCACACGATGACGGCGGATGATTTCACGCACTTCATGGACGGGAGCGCCGAGCTTCAAACCCAGTGCTTTCGCTTCATGACTGACACTGATCATGCAGCCATCATTATTAGAGAGCACCACAATCGGTTTGTGGCGCAAATGCGGACGAAAGAGGCGCTCGCAAGAGCAATAGAAGGAGTTGCAATCAAGAATCGCCCAGCGACTACTTGAGGGTTTGATGGATAACATAGGTCACCACTCCCCATAAAATCGCTTCTTCCTCATCGCCTAAGCGCAAGGGCGCCCCTTGAGTTAAAGAAACAAGCCACCACTCATTATTCTTGTGCTGGGCCCGCCGCAAACACAACTCACCCTGATTCACGATCAAGGCTAGACAGCCTTCGGTGATTTTCAAGGAACGATCCACCACCAGAATATCTTGGCGCTTAATATTGGGCGCCAGATCCTCCACTACGCGGATAAAAAAAGTGCTCGTCGGACGGGGAATCATCAGTTCGGTGAGAGAAAGGCTGACGAGTCCATATTCATCAGCGGGGGACGGAAAACCAGCGACACGCATTTTACACCTCGCTTGACAGTATCCGTAACTTTTCCGTATAATTCAAGTGATTAAAATTTTCCCCCGGCTTGGTCGTTATACTCCTCAATGAGGCAAACACTACGCTATGGACGGGCCACTTATACCTACGGGGACTTTGATCCTCTGCAGCCCTGTCAGCCCAAACCTGTCATTGAATTCAGCTCTATCTACGCCGAAGGCAAGCACTGGCAACCTAAGCCCGGTGATCGCACCGCCCTCCTGTTATTAAGAAGAAAGATGCCTAAACAGGTCTCCTTCACCCGCGCCTATCGCGGCTGGCGGGCTTCCGGCGCTCAAGAGGAAAGAGAGTTAGGCGAAGGCCGCGCCTTCTTGCGCTGGTTACAACGTCACGAACTGGGCATTGCTTGGGAGTCGCGCGATATCAAACTTCATCCCTATTTCACCCAACCCGATGCCCCTCGCCACGACCCCACCGATGAGATGGCACAGGGTATGAGCTTTGCCATTGCACCCGTTGAAATTCAGGGGAAAAAAGTGAAGCTCTATCTCGCAGATGAAGACGTTTTGCGGCTTATTCATTTGAGCTATGGCCACGAGGAAGACTTCTTGGCCTTGGTAACTGAATACATCGGACAGCGCCACCAGTGGCAGATGTGGAAGGCCCCCGCCCCACCTTTTGTTGAATGGCTGACAACCCATGGAAAGAAGCCTTTCTTTCATAAGGGCCAATTAGGTTTTCATCTGCCCTTCTGAATAATTTACTCGAAGCTCACTTCTCCATCCATTTATCCCTTATCCTTGGCCTCCACCAAGGATTCAACCATGCGTCTGATTCTCTTCGTTGTGATGAACTTCATTCTGCTATCTCATGCCCATGCTTTGAGCTGCCACACCTTCGCTGGTGAGGATTACGATAAATGCAAAGTCTATGTAGAAGGCGCATCTTGCTCACGCTTAAGAGGCGAATCCTATGATGCCTGTAAGGTCTATAAAGACGAAGGTTCATGCTATCGCTTACGTGGAGAAGCCGCCGAGACATGCCAGACTTATAAAAACGCTCGCTCTTGTAGTCGTTTCTCTGGTGTGAATTATGACATCTGCAAAGTGCTGCAAGATGGCTCGTCATGCATCCGTCTAACGGGTGTGGAATATGATAAGTGCCGTATCGTGAAAGAGAAGAATCTACCGCTGATGAAAGCGGTTGGCTTTATGCATTCAATATAACGCTTTTCAGCATGGCATAACCCTCGACAGACGGGGGGTAATACCTAAAAATAGGGGGACTTCTCTCTCATATTTAGGAGCACACCATGCAAAAAATTAAAGTGCAAAATCCTGTCGTGGAACTCGACGGCGATGAAATGACTCGTATTATCTGGTCATTCATTAAGCAAAAACTCATCACCCCTTATCTCGACATCGATATTAAGTATTTCGATTTAGGCATGGAGTACCGTGATAAGACAGATGACCAAGTGACTGTGGACGCGGCCGAAGCCATCAAGAAATATAATGTCGGCATCAAGTGCGCGACTATCACTCCTGATGAACAACGTGTACAAGAATTTAAACTCAAGCAAATGTGGAAATCACCTAACGGCACTATCCGTAATATTTTGGATGGTACTGTTTTCCGTGAACCCATCATCTGTAAGAACGTTCCTCGCCTCGTTCCTAACTGGACAGCGCCAATCATGATCGGCCGTCACGCTTTTGGTGACCAGTACCGTGCCACTGATACAGTGATCAAGGGTAAGGGCAAACTCAAAATGAGCTTCACTGGCGAAGATGGGAAAACACAAGAGTGGGAAGTGTATAACTTCAAAGGCGACGGTGTTGCTCTTTGTATGTACAACACCGATGAGTCGATCAAAGGTTTTGCTCATTCATGCTTTAATATGGCACTTATGAAAGGCTGGCCGCTTTATCTTTCAACTAAGAATACCATCT
This sequence comes from Bacteriovoracia bacterium, assembly GCA_046570105.1. GTDB lineage: Bacteria > Bdellovibrionota > Bacteriovoracia > Bacteriovoracales > Bacteriovoracaceae > UBA6144. The sequence goes on along the minus strand of JBKHVI010000065.1, from coordinate 711 downwards.
TGAAGAAGTATGATGGTCGCTTCAAAGATGTCTTCGAAGAAATCTATCAAGCTGACTATAAGAAGAAATTCGAAGCCAAGGGCATCGTTTACGAACACCGCTTGATCGATGACATGGTTGCATCGGCTTTGAAGTGGAATGGTAATTTCGTTTGGGCCTGTAAGAACTACGATGGCGACGTTCAATCAGACACGGTAGCTCAAGGCTTTGGCTCTCTTGGTCTTATGACTTCTGTCTTGGTGACACCAGATGGCAAGACAATGGAAGCGGAAGCCGCTCATGGTACTGTCACTCGCCATTATCGTATGCACCAACAAGGCAAACCTACTTCAACCAACCCGATTGCTTCTATCTTTGCTTGGACACGCGGTCTTGCTCATAGAGCAAAGCTTGATAACAATAAAGAGCTCGCTCACTTCTGTGAGTCACTTGAAACTGTTTGTGTCGAGACTGTTGAGTCAGGCAAAATGACCAAGGACTTGGCGGTTTGTATTCATGGAGACAAGGTCGCAGCTGAGCACTACCTCACAACTGAGGCTTTCCTGGAAGCGATCAATAGTAATTTGCAAAAGAAATTGAACCGTAACTAATCTTTTTGGCCCGCAGTTGTTATAACAGCTGCGGGTTTTTTCTTTTTTTCACACTCATTTTTCACCCTCCTTCTTGATTCATTCTCATCACTTGCGCACTGTGTTCACGGCCCGTGAAAAG
>JBKHVI010000064.1:0-13390 GCA_046570105.1 Bacteriovoracia bacterium | reverse complement strand
TAGGACAGATATTAGAAGTTGGAGCCTCCCGGAGTATTTAAGATGGTGCTCAAAATCAGCATCCAGTTTTTTAAAATCATACAAGGATGTTCTTTTTAGGTCATGGATGACTTGAAACTTAGAGTTTTTGTATTTTCCAGCCTTAAAATCATCAATAACTTTTTGATAGTCTCTAGCTTGGTCAGGAGGCATTTCAGAATTTCGGACAACAAATTCTCTAGCAGGCAACCCCTTGAGGTTATCCACCTTTAAGCGTCTGAGCATAAAGGACGGCAGCTCATCAACCACCAACTGTTTAAGCTCTTTTAGATTCTCATTGGTTTTTTCATACCTTTCTTGAAATGCTTTATATAATCCAAGCTTCCCTGGAAAAACAGTGTCTGCTATACACCATAGATCGCACAAAGTGTTTTCTACCGGGGTACCTGTAACTGCGATAGAGAAGTCTGCCGCCATGGCCTTGGCCATGTCAGTTTTTAATGAGCTAGGGTTCTTTATTGCTTGTGATTCATCAAATACAATAACCAACCAATCCACGGCACGAAAATACCTTTCTTGATCTCGGAGGGTATCATACGTTGTTAAGACCCAGTCTGAAGATGAAAGCTTTCGGACGACTTCTCGATAAGACAATTCACGGAGCTTTCTAAAACTATCCCCGAACGCATCTATTCCCATACCAAGACCAGGATGGTGTAAATGCTTTGAGTGCTCATCCTTCCAGTTTTGAAGCAAACCAGTCGGTCCCACAATCAAAATAGGTTTTCTCACCAGACTTCCACTCGCAATCCTATCTTTTAACCATGCTAGAAATGCAAGGCATTGAAGGCTTTTACCTAAGCCCATATCATCAGCTAAAATAACACCTCGCTTGCCTTGATTAAACGATTCCTGAAGCCAAGCTATTCCAATTTGCTGATAATCAAAAAGACTATTGGTTTTGAGCGCTGATGGCAGTTCTTTATTTAGATTTCGTTTGGTTCTCCCAACCTCTTCATAGCAGTCATCCCCAATATTATCTTTTACAATTGCGGCTAAACGTATTTTTTCCTTAGCACTTTTTGGTGGATTGAAATCTGGCCCGCCTTTTTCTTTAGGGGGAGAAATATTAAGAATGGCATTGTTAGTGGATGTAAAAGCATCAATTAAGTCGTCAGTTATTTTAACGGTTGTTCCATTAATAGTTACAGTTTCTTTCCCTTCGGCTTTAGCAGCTTCAATTTTCTTTATCGCCTCTTCAATCTTGTCTGGATCAACGGAAACAAGCTGCTCACCCGCCTGGATAGTGATCAGATCCTTCGGTATCCAATTATTTCCCGATTTAGGGATAAAAGCATGAATTTTAGGCTCCCAAATACCAATATGAGTAATTCTTTTTGATATGAAAAATTGGCTTTCGGCAAACACATCATCCAACTGCTCTGAAGAAATCCCTTTCAGAGACTCTTTTAAGTACCTTTGGGGTGTGTAATAGAAACTTAACCTTTCTGCCCTTGTCTTATGATTAGCTGATTTAATTTCCTTGCAGATTTCAAAGACAATAGGATCAAGAATCAAAAAAGTGTTATGAGAAATTTGGTAAATATTGGAACACGCACTCAATTTGTTGAACTGAGTCTTAATCGACTCATTCGCAGATGGAGCAAGAAGACTCGAGTCTGGATCAGACGGAAGTACGAACTCTGGCGCCAATAAAAACTCTGAGTCATCTTTAACATCAATTGTAACTTTTGATGCTCGTATTAAATTAAAACTCTTCAATCTCTCATCGTCCGTGAACACTTCTGGAGGAAGTATTGACTTAAGCTCTTTTAGGAGAGAGAGCTTAGTGCTTAAATCATTCACAGATTGGAACTTGTTTATAAGAGTGATTGAACTATAATACGGCTCAGAAATTATAAACTTCTTAGTCCCCTTTCGTAAAAAGCACCCTTCAACTTCAACCCCAATAGCAGGTCCGTTCTCGGACAGCAATTGATAAGCAATATCGAAGTTGTTCCTTAGAATACTCCCAGAAGTTTGAATTTTTAGAGTATATGGTGATACCTCAGGAAGATTTAGCGCTCCAAGGATTGATGAAGGCAACCGCGCTATGTGGGACTCATGAACTTTTACAGAATTTATCGTTTGAACTTCAGCAAGGTCCTCACTAAGAAGCCCAATAAGATAATTAAGCCCGCTATGCGCTTTTGATGCCCAGTCATTTATTTCTAGGCCATCAGTAGTAAAGACAAAATAGTTATCCGAATATTGAAATGTAATCATTTCTTGAAGTACTTCCACTTATCCACCCTAACTCTAATTAAATCATATATTGCTTCTGCAATGGTATCTTGCCATCGAGAAACCTCCGAACCAAAGTGTGCGACATCTACATCAGCACCTTTGATTAGCTCATCCTTATGGTAAGAATCATTGTACAAAGAAGGTGCCTTAGGATTTCCTTCTTCCCATATGCGAATCGCCCCACTATGGGACCACTCACAAATTGTTAAAGACCCAATTTTCATTAGGATCGCACTATGATTAGGCTGACCACCTTTAACCCTTCCGAACGGAATTCCTTTTTCAATGTAATTATTTCTGCCCTCGTAGGCAACAGTGCCTAACAAAACCCAGGCCTCTACAATATGTTTTTCCTCTAAGTAGGCATTCCAAAATATTTTTCTGTATTTCCACATTCGGTCGGCATCCTTGTCTGTTTTGGCAGCATATTCAATGATTCCAAAAAATGCCTTTAAGGTCAGACCAACCTTCCACCTTAGAATGACTTTTTTGAGACCTGGGTCGATTTTGAGCCACAGCTCATTTTTTGTTCGAGGGTCGCCAAAATAGGTATCAAAGAACACGATAAGTTTTGATTTTATATCTTCTGAGGGGTCATTGTTTAGAAATGGAGAAAGTAAAGTTGTGCCGATTACGCCCGAGCGTTCGGGAGCAAACAGCTTTCCAGAATCAGTTACTAAGTTGAAATACCTGGATAAGGAATTAAAACGTCCTGCCTTTAAATCTTCAGTGACCATAGTAGAAAACTTATCCACTACATGCAAACCAAGTCCTACCCTCCCGAGGTCACCTGAAATTCCTATCCTATCTCTTAAAATGGAAACGGATTCACTTGATTCCAAGATAGACTTAACTATAATATCGGGCCCAGAAGGAGATAGAATCTTAAAATCCTCGTCTCGCTTAAGGAGTCTTGTAACTGAAGCAGCTCTAGACTCTGAAAGAAGTCTTTTGAGATAATCTAAATACACATAGAACTCAGGGTTTTTAAGGTCGTATTCCTTCAACATTGCCATTGCAAGCTTTCTGGCTAACCTAAAGTCCTTTTGAGTCTCGATATATTGGAAAACCTGGTCACAAACAGATTGATCCCTGGATATATTGAATCCTCCAGAGTCATAGCAAAAATACAAATGCAAATATCTTTTGAGGTTAGCAGGGAATTCGGGAAACAGTTTTCCCCTGCTACATAGATCTCGAAATTCGAGATGCATATTGACCAAGTTCACTTGGTTAGACAGGGTATTTCGAACCTTGTATTTTGAAAGTCTAAGATTAAATTCATTTGCTGTTGTGCGAAACTTGATTAGGGGATCGTCAACTCTGGATCGCGGATGATTAAAGGCATTCAGTTTATCTTTAAAGCTAGCCTTCACTGCTAAGCCCCCTAAGATTTAGAGGCTGATGCATAATGAATCTGAGATCTATACGTCTATTCTCCTTATCGATTAACCGCTTTTGGTCTGATGGCAAATCAATATAGTTTGGCTCGCTTCGAATTAATCTAGTGTCACCATATGCAGAAATATTTAGGATGCTCTCATTGTTTTGGTTACGAAGACTTTTGAGTCCATCGTCATTGAATACTTCTCGGAATATCCCATACGCATATTTCGCTCGTTGGGAAGAGAGGCCAAGATTATCTTCGTAAACTTGTTTTCGCTGCCCTTCTAATGGGGCTTGGTCTGCATGACCCTCAATAAAGATATTTTCAACCTTTAGGCCACCATTATTGTCGCAGATCTTTTGAATAGGTGATTCTTTGCAATTTAAGAATAGTCTTAGTCTTGAAGCTATTTTTGTCACAACTTCTCGACCATGCTCTGTAAGCTTGTGCTCACCCTGTAGAAAGAATGGGTTCTTTCCATCTTGAAGCCTCAAGATTCCATTTTCAAAATCTACATGAACCTGGACATCTGACTTTAGCTCTTTTCGAAGTGTGTCCAGTAATTCGGCCCTTACTTTTGCATATTCTCCTGCCTCTTCCTTGATTTTGCTTTCATTCTTCTCAGCTTCTTTCAGCTTAATCATGAAAACCATACAAGTGATTATAAAGATAAAAGTTAGCCCGGCCATGAGGTCGGAGATACTGCCCTGGTAATTTTCAGCTTCACCATGCTTATTTGCCATAGATTACGATCTCTTTGTCTTCGCCTCACTAACAGAATTGAAGACTAACTCTAATTCTTCAACGGCATCTGCAAATCTACCAACGATGCTGTCAGATGAAGCTGAAAGCTCAGTCACATAAGAGTGGAGTATTTTATTATATTCTCGAGTACCTTCCTCTAGCTTACCAAATGCTTCACTGAGAGCGGTATCCACGCCTTCAAATCTTGCTGAATAATTTTCCCACGTTTTCGCACTCACCTCATTAACTTCCTTGATTTTCACAATCGATGACTGCATATCTGAAGAGAATGCAGCTAAGGTTTTGGTCAGCCCTAAAATGTTTGAAGAGAATTCATTCACTCTTGCAGCCGCTGCACCGAACTGTTCTCCAACGACTTTGTTAGCAATTACAATTTCTTTATAGGTTTCCGCTGTTTTCCCTGATAGCGCAGCTACTTCTTTATTCTTCTCTATGTACCTATTCAGATCGATAACATTTTCCCCAAACTTGTCTACGGACGTATTTAGACCCTTGAACATGGCATTCAATGACTCAGAAGTCATTTCAGCTGAAGACTTGAGAGATCTATTTAGCATCTCTACCGTCTCGCCCATCTTGTTTGCAGAAGTGTTTATGTTACCAACCATTGCCTGAGAACTTACTTCTGAGGCCTTGACGAGATTCTCTGAGACTCTCGTCATCAATGTCTCAAATGCTCTCATTGATTCGGCTTGAGAGTTCGACATCTTGATGTTGAGTTCTTCCATCTTGCTTGAAACCCCTTCAAGTGAAGACTCTACCTTGGAAGTCAGAGATGTTGATAAATCCAAAAAGTTTTGCTGCAACTTAGACACAGTACCAATTAATTCTTCGTTTATTTTAGTTTGCCCACTCATTAGACTGGTTGAAATTTCACTAACTAGTAACTTTGTGGTTTTCTGCATCTCATCCTGAGAAGCGAGCATTTTCTCCATTTGGCTCACCATGCTTTCCTGCATATATTTCAATGCTGACATCGCATCATTCTTTTTCTCGTCAGCCATTGAAGACAGGCCTCCTGAGAGTTTGTCAGCCAGGCTTTTCATAAGATCATTGCTAAAATCGGCTTGAACTTCTTTTAGTGATTCAATGGAACTTACGAGGTTTTGAAATCCACCGGATATCTGTCCAGAGAATTTTGAATCAAGTGTGTTACCTATAGAAATTGCTAAGTCGTTACTGAATGATTCCAAAACCTTCAACTGCTCTTGCTGAATACTGAGCTGATCTCTAGCTAATTGTTCTTTTGTAAGAAATTTTAGAGCTTTCTCAAGATTGTCACAAAAATCATTAATGGAGGAATCGATCTCATTCAATATTTTCTTTTCGTAGGCTGAATAAAATAGTGACCCTATGATACCAAGAAGAGAGGTAACAAAAGCCAGAGAAGCTCCAGAAAGCAAGTATTGGAGTCCCTTCATCATCTCCTCAGAAGTACCTCCAACAAGTTTCGCCTGCGCTAAATAAACTCCAAAGCTCAGACCAATAAATGTTCCCAAGATTCCGAGGGCAGTAATCTTTCCTGGAACAGAATTGATCCATCTTAAATCGAGTCTTTGAGGCAATAAGGTTTCACTAGAAAAGAAGCTAGAGGGCATAATTGAGTTCATAAAGACTTGATCTTTATCCCTCGGCCCAGGGTAGATTAAATGTTCTGTGAACTCATGCCACTTATGACTTAATGTCTTATTAGAAAGTAAATTTTTATGTATCGACTCATACTCTTCTGCAAAATACTTTCTAGGGTTTTCTTTGGAAAACAGCTTATTCGCTTCCGAAAGCTCAAATCTAATCTCTCTTGTTCTGCTTCTTAATTGTTTCCATTGAATGAAGCAAAATAAGAGGATGAACCCATTGCAGCCATAAAATAGAAAGGAATCTACCACTTCGTACAAAGTCATATCTGCTCCATTAAAACTTTTGTAATTGATCGGAATTCTTGGATAATTAGTGAAGTAAATTATTCTTAAGAAACTTAAGGGAGCCACGAAGCTCAAGAAACAAACTGAATTATCCGACAAGGCTTGTATGCTAAGTAAATACGCCTTTGAACTTGTCCTTGAACGAGTTGCTGAAAAATTATATGCCCACGGAGCCAGCCAACGCGGCGAAAAGCGTGGAGGAAATTCAGTGGATACGATAAAAGGATATGGCGAGCTATTCGGAGTTGATTATAAGGGCTCAACCGATACGCTGGATGAGGCAATAAACATCCCCCAATGGCTTAGAAGTAGACTTTAGATCAAGCTTCCCTGCAAATTTACTGAATATCCCATCTTCCGATAGGCCTTAAGTCGATTTCGATACATTTTTGAAAAAATTGCGCTAAACGAATCGATAAAATCAATGATTTGGACATCACTCTTGCCATCAGAAGCCCGATGCAAGCGACCCGCATATTGAACAATCCTTCCTTCAAAAGAAAGCGGTGAAGCCAAAATTAGGGTATCAAGCTCCGGTAGATCAAAACCTTCACCTATTAGAGAAGATGTAGCCAATAAGAGTATCCTCTCTTTTGCCTTGATTGATTGTTCTATCTCAATAAGGGCATGCTTTCTTTTCTTACCAGTTAAATCGCCATCGAGTTGAACTATTTTAAGCTCAGGCAACTTGCTTGCAATCAGATTGGACAATAAATCCAAATGGTCCTTACGATCTGAAATAAGGATTGGGATTCTTTTCTTATTAATTGCATTTACCGCAAGACTTGCAATTAGCTGATTACGTTTAAAATCTGTGACGAGATGTTGAATCAGTAAATGGTATGGGGCTTTCTGCGCTAGCTCTTCAGGAACTTTAAATCCAGTTTCATGAAAATGCACAATTTTAATAAGATTTGCTCTATCAGATAACTTCATCTCATAGCGAATGGGCCCACATTGCTGAAAAAGGATTTTTTCCAACCCATCTTTCCTATATGGAGTCGCTGTCAAACCCAAAACATATCGCGCCGGTAGCTGCTTTAAAATATCTTCAAAAGACACGGCCGGAATATGATGACACTCATCAATAATAATCTGTGAATATTTCTGAGAAATTTCAGATAAGTCTTCCACCTTGGCCAATGACTGAAGCATGCCTACATCAATATTTCCTGTTAACTTTTTCTTTGCCCCGCCGAGGGTTCCAATTTCTTTAACTGGAATCTCGAGGAACTGTGAAATCCTCTCTTTCCATTGATCCATAAGCTGTGCCCGATGAACAAGTATCAGCGTAGAGACTTTTCTTTCAGCGATCACAGCACAGGCCATTACCGTCTTACCAGCTCCAGGTGGTGCCATCAAAATGCCTGTATCTTGGGCTTTCCATGTTTTTATGGCCTCGGATTGTTCTGGCGTTAGTTCTCCATAAAAACTAACTTTAATCTTTCTTTTGGCAATTCTCTCATCGCGTATAACCACTTTGGCGCCAGCAAGGGTCAATATCTTAACAACTTCATCCAGAACTCCACGTGGAAGAATAATTTCGGAATGAGTGATCGTTCCTGAGAAAATGAACCGAGGATGTGGATACGTTTGCATTCTCATTCTTTGGAGCTTATAGAACTCAGGGTTCGGGAAACTTGCTGTTTTACGAAGCTTCGCGACGATTCGCCCTGCTAGATTTTCTAGGGGGACAGAAATCATTGAACCAAAACTCACCTCGACAGTTCTTCCTTCGAGATAATAATCAATTTTTTCTAGCGTCGTCTTATCCAAGATCGCCTGATCAGTACTCCACGAAATGTCATCAAAAGCGTCAGTGCTTTCTACTCTTCTAACCCTAGGCAAATTATTATCAAGAAGGGTTTGTAGCTCCATTTTTGATATTCTTCTTGCTTTCGCAAGATGATCCCATTGATCTTGAACGGGATTAAATTCTGAATCCAAGAAGCAGCTATTACCCAAATCTCTTGATGTCTTTTGAAGCGGCAGAGCAATTAAATTACCAAATCCACCTTTAGGAAGATAATCCTGAGAAGGAAAGAATCGATCATAAGAATCAAGACTCAACCTAATATTTAGTTCAGAGCATTTTGCCAAGATTAAAGTTCCAAGTGACCTAGCAAGCCTGGCGTGAACAAAATCTTCAAAGAAAATCCAAGCATGACCTCCTTTGCCTGATCTTGATCTCTCAATATAAACTTCAATTCCAAGCTCTCTTGCCGCCTGTTTATACGCGAGGACATCTTCCTTCCATGAAGATTCATCAAAATCGCAGGCAAGGAATGAGCAAGTATCATCGGCCCTAATAGCATATGTCCCAATGGTCGTATGACCTTTTAGATGGGACTCCACTGCGAATGAATCCAGCGGTGGAAATTTTTGGTGCTGGCAATCACTGCATCTGATTGTTGGTTTCTGGCAGATAGGTTTTACCCACTCTAAGTCACATACCGGAGAATAGCCCTGTTTACCCGTCTTCGAATTTTCCCACCTCTTCGGATAGACATCTTCCCGACAACGGAAAAGTTTTAAAAATAGATCAATTTTATCTTGAGGGCTTTGGGGAATAGTAGCCAGGCTGACTCTTCCAAGAATAACTGGAAGAGCTTCGGATTTTTTTCCCTTTATATGATGATTTCTAAGTGCATTGATTTCTAAGTGCATTGATTTCTAAGATGAGCTTTGCACGCTCAGTGTCAAGTGTAGCTAACTTCTCCTCTAAATCCTTAAGTCTGTTGTCGTTACTCATGTATTAAATTTTGAACGCCTTTTCCATTCTTTGCCTTTCAGATCTCGATATTCCAAAATTTTCTGCAATCTTATCCCACTCCGATACCGTCGTTTTTATTTTATCAATTATTTCATCAGCTATTGCCGGTGAAACTCTAAAATCTTTTGCCACACTTTTCACGAGGTCAAAATCAAGAGCATTACTGGCATCAGAGATATTTAAACTAAGTCCAACTGCCATTTCATTGGGATTAATATCGTAAGCTGGTGAAAGCTCCCAGCCTTCTTCTGAAAGTAAAAATCCATGATTTCTCAAATGGTCATCTGAATTTGATACGGCCACAGAAAAAGCTATCCTTCTCCACAGCTCTTCAAGGTCGCGATTAACTTTGCTGGGAGCACCGCTTGAGATGATGAAGTCGACGAGTTCGAGGTAGCTAGCTCCCGATTCATAGTTATCACCATCTTTATGCTGAAGTAATGTCATTGCTGAAGAAAAATGAACTCTCTTATCACCGGGTAGACGGTCGAACCTTTTCACGAGGAATGTGTGATGCTTGTTTGCAAACCTCTCAGCTTTGGCCTTTGGAACATTTAGGCCACATTTCACTGCAAGCTCATAAACCACAGCTTCCCATCCTCCTACGTCCTTCGAATCTTCCTTGCTAGGAAACTTCGCAATCCATAAATTCCCATCTGGATCAAGAACACTTGCCTTGGGTCTAGCCCCGCCAAGTGATGAGCCGGGTGCGAAAAGAAGTTTTAGGTATTCCGCAAACTTTGGATCATCTTCAATTCCCTCTTCTTCAAGCTTCAAGCTCGCTGTTTCAAGCTCTCGAAGAGTTGTCCAAGGTGGAGCTGCATAAGTACGGTCGTCATCCTTAAAAACACCGTCAACTTTAAATCTTAGACCACCCATTCGATTTTTATCAAAGACACCTAGTAAATAATCAGAAGGAAGGAGGGTATTGGCTTTACGCTTCTCTAACTTTGCTCTTTGAGCTTCTCGTCGAAGCATTAAAGTTCTTCCCCATCTATCTGGAGAAGAGTCTAAAAATACTCCGAAGTTTTCTGATCCGGCTGTTGGATGAAACCTTCCATTAAATAAAAACAGCTCTGGATCAATTTGAAACATATATGGACCAGTCAACCAAGTCTGGTCGTATTCGAATGCAAAAACCTCTTTTCCTCGAGAAGGACTAGCTGTTAACACTCCTACTTTTTGTGCTTGCGGGAGATAATAGTAATCTGCCCATACTTCTATTGTTTTCATTTTAATTTCTCGAATTTATCAATAATACTTTTTGCTCTAGTATCTTTCGCGCTTCCCTCAGCATCCTTAATTAAATCTAGCAATTCTTCCGCTTTGGTTTTCTTGGGTGCACGCTTCTTTGGCTCAATTTCTAAATCTTGAAGTTTTCTTCCAAGCGAATCATCTTTAGCAATGAGTGAGATATCTTCAGCGAGACTCAAGCAATGGAGTACATTTGCGATAGCACCTATACTTACTCCTGCCTCACCATTTTCAATTGCTACGACAGTATTCAGAGAAATGCCTGCCCTCTGAGCAACGGCCCTAAGAGAGAGATTACGCCTTAAGCGAGCCATCTTTATGTTGTCGCCTAGCTTGGCTAACTGTCTTTTGGCCATTGGTGAGGCCATTACTGCTTTCTTCATAACTTACCTTTATTTGATACAAAACTAGCTTTTTGTATCAATTTATCGGTAATTATAGCATGAAATGGAGCTTTCTTGGTATACATCCACATTAACAACCTATTAATTGATACAAATCAACCATTTTGTATCATTTAATTGGTTGTTAATGCCATAAACAATCATTATTGCACAGCTCGATGCTTATACCTGACAAATTTAGTTTATTTGAAAGTTGAGCCTTCAAAGTTGAGGGCTCTGATTAATTGAACCGGACTTATGAGGAAATCCACAGACTAAAACCCAATAGAGGGGGTTTGTTGAGACTCAAAAGCTCTGAAATCTATTTAAACCTACACTTTTTGGGTTCACGCTATTTCTTTGCCCAAAAATCAAGATCCATCAAACACGAAAACGGGAAGAACTTCTCGTCACGACTTCATTTTACCAGAAAGGAGGAGATTTTAAAGAAGTCGAAAGAGTTATTTATCGCTTTAACCACAACCGCTTTTTTAAAAAGCAAAAGGAGTTCAATGGCCGAAGCCAAGGAACAAAAAAATTCAGCAATGAGTGATCGTGAGTTTTACTTCCTCATGGGAGTCGTCGCCCTCATCTTACTCGTTTTTTATCTGACCAAACACGAAGAACGCATTCTTTTTTCGATCTATCAGCATTTCGACAAAATCGGGATGGGACTCTACGGACTATTTGCTCTGGGAATCTTCCTTTTAAAGGAGAAGATGAGAAGGAATCTTTCCAAAGATCGTGTTTACCATCTTTCAAAAGTTTGGAGTGATGAAGCTGGAACACTTGTAGCAAAGACGAAAGATGGAACAAGCATTCATGTTCCAGACAAAACGAGAACTGGGCACGTTCAGATTATTGGTGCCACAGGCAGAGGAAAAACAGAAAGTGTGATTTTACCTATGATGGTGCGTGATATTCGCAGATACAAATCATCCGTTCTGATTGATGGTAAGGGAGATGTAGACCTTGCTGCGAGAATTAAAAAACAAGCTCCTACCGTTGAAGTAATCACCTTCAATTTGGGCGATCTTGTAAACTCTGCAATCACCAATCCTTTAAAGGTCGGGACAAGTCAGCAAATCACTGACCGCATCTTTGCGGCCTTTGATTTTAAAGATGAGTATTACCGCAATACTCAGTATGAGATTACTTCTGCACTGGTGGCGCTATTTTGTGAACAGAAGGAAGAGGTCACCTTCAAAAAGCTCTATAACCTCTTCACCTCTGATGAATTGTTAAGTGAAGCCGTCTCAAAATGCCAGGATGAGGTACTCACCACAAGACTTGTGAAATGGCTAAGTGAGAACAGGGCCAAGCGTGATGAAAATAATTCTGGGATTATTTCACAATTGGGGCAACTCGCTCGTGGAGAAGTGTCACATCTAGTGAATGGTGGGGAAAAGGCCTTCTCGCTTGGAGAACTCATGGCAGGAACTCAAGATAAGCAGTTTGCCGTGATTATCTTAATCCCGACTCTGCTTTATCAGGAGATGGCCTTCAAGCTTGGAAAACTTTTCTTGCAGGAAATCGCGTGGGCAGTGGCAGCGAGAAAGGAAAAAGTCTTCACGCCTGTCTTTTTGGATGAGTTCTCTAGTTTTGTATATGAAGGCTTCCTTGGAATTTTAAACAAGGCAAGATCGAGTGGAATCGCTCTGCATTTAAGTCATCAGAGCTTGGGTGACTTGGAAATGGTATCACCGGAATTCGCCAAGGCAATCAACACCAATACCAACGTGAAATGCCTCCTAGGCCTTAATGACCCGATGACCGCGGATTTTTTTGCGAAACATTTAGGAACAATCACAGAAGAGAAAGTGACAGAAAGAGCGAATCAAAAAGGAATTCTAAAAACGCGAGAAATGACAGGTGAAATGTCCGTTCGTGATGTTGAAGCTTACCGTATCCATCCCAACCAATTAAAGATGAACACCCGTGGAGCAGGTGTCATCCAGTTCCAGTTACCTGATGGAGGAAGCATTTTAGAAGAAGTGCAATTTGAGGCCTTATCCAAAGAGGAGGTCATCTCATGTTAAAGCTCATGCCAAGAGATTGGCTTTTAATGGAAGGTCTCTATGCCAATACCATGATGAGTTTTAAGCAAATTGCAAATTATTATTTTGATGAGAGATCAAAGTCCACTATCCACAACCGCCTGACCCAATTGGAGCAGGGAGGAATAATTAAGCGGTTTAAGATGGGAAGAATTCTTCACCATTTAATGGAAACTGAGATTGGCGTTGTTTTTAGCTTAACCAAGTTAGGGCTAACCCTACTCCAAGCAAAAACACCTGATCGAATAATACGAATTGAACCAGTGCCCGTAAATACGAGCACTCTTTACCATGATTTATTATTAGTCGATGTCACAAAAAAACTAGAAAGCATCTTTCCAGGAATGGGTTTTGTCAGCGGAAAACTTTTGGGACTTCCCTCTCAAAAGATGAAGCGCATCCCAGATATTATTGGACAAAGGCGAGAAACAGAAAAATTGATGGCGATAGAGCTTGAATTGACGGCCAAATCAGAAAAGCGTTATCGCCAAATTCTAACTGAATATAGGATTGCACAAGAATTTGAGAGGATTCTTTATATTACCAGTCATGTGTCTATTGAA
>JBKHVI010000063.1:0-13618 GCA_046570105.1 Bacteriovoracia bacterium | reverse complement strand
GTTCGCGTGAAATGCCCATTCCTGCATTATGACTTAAAACGCTTTTTGCCGGGAGAGGCGTCTAAGGGTTGGTGAGATTTCATTTTTGAACATTCTCACTAAAAAACAGCTTCGTTTCTATCACCTTTGACTGCCATGTCTTACATATGCCCTTTTCAAATGGAGGGTATATGGCAAAACAACTTAAACTCAATATCTATCAAGGTGCTCGTGGGGGTCGACGACCAGGTTCTGGACGAAAGCGAATTCATTCCAAAGGAGTCGCTCATCGACAACGAGAAATGGTGAAAATGCGTAATGCCCTCCATATCAATTTCAAATACCGTACAAATATTCGCCACAAGAAAGGAGTGCATCTTTTGAAAAGGGCAATTCTCAACGCTAGAAAGAAAGGCCTGAGAATTATTCACTTCTCACTTCAATCTAACCACATCCACCTCATTCTCGAAGCTCAAGACAACTCGATTCTAACTCGAGGGATGCGCTCCCTTACCGTTACATTTGCTAAAGGACTTGGTTTAGGACGAGTTCAAATTGAGCGCTACCATCTACATGCCTTAAAGAACTTGCGTGAAACAAAAAATGCCGTTCATTACGTCTTATTTAACGAGCAAAAGCATAGTCGTTTGAAAAAGGCATATATCAATCAGTACTCATCATTGGGAAAGCTTCAAGATTTGAAACAAATGGCGAAAGAAGCAAAGATTTCGATTGTTATGACTAAAATAGATCAACTCATCCAAATGGATGTGCCTGTTGGCTGGATGCTCACACGGAGTACTGACTAGCTCGCGCAATCTCCGCTCGTTTAGGACTGCGCTCAATTCCTATAGAAACAACCCCTGCAAGCTCAGCTGCCGCCAGCATGGTACCATGCCCACAAAAAGGATTTATTAAAACAGTGGAGTCGGTACGCTCTTTGATAAATTTGGCAGCAAGTGTCGCTGGAATGCGGCCCATGCCTCGCTCCCACAACTGCTCTCCCCGCTCCATCACATCAGGAGTTGAGAATTGTGGATCAAGTTTGAGTTCTTTTGAAAAACACAGCATGTGAGAGTAAGCGGGCCTGCCAAAAGTGGTTACACCTAGTGGCGCGCGTAAAATAATTTTGTGCCACAGGAGTTTGTGTTCCAACAATTCAGCGGCTTTTTGACAGAGATAAGATTTATCAACCCACGCACCTTCAAGCTTGATGTCTGACTGATAAAAAATGGTGACTCCGTTAGGAGGTGTGGATTGTAAAATGATTCGTGCGGCTTCAATAAACCAAGTGGACCATTTTTCTAGAGTGTATCCGGTGAATTCAGAAATATCTGGCAGTGAGGCGACTAAAGACGAATGCGGGACGACACCCGAGCGGTTAAGCCACTCGAGTGCATCTTCGCAAAAAACTTCGCGTTTAGTGTTTATAAGGCATCTCTCCCAAGTATGTTTTCTTACCCACATCCACACCTTGTGAGCGAAGGATTGAGTAAGCTGTCGTCAAATGAAAATAGATGTTCGGAAGAGCGTGCTGAAGTAAATACTCCTCGCCCGTCATCCACTTCCCTTCCCAACGAGGCTGAGAAATTTTGCGCTCCTCTGCTCCTTTAAAATCTTCTGGCTTAAAGCTGTTGAGATATTTAATCACATCGTTCACACGATTTTTAAGCTCCGCCAGTGTGGCTTCTTTATCATCGTGCACGGGAGCATCTTTGCCGGCCAAACGAGCAGCACCCAGTTTAGCGGTGTCACAAGCAATTTGAATTTGACGTGTGAGAGGAAATTGATCAGCAATCAAGCGAGTGTTCAACAGCACAGTTGAGTCGATTTTTTTGGCATCAGCAAACTCTTGGCCTTTATCCAAAATCACATTGAGATTTGTGAGTGCTTTAACGAAAGGGGGAATAAGATTTTTATACATAGTGTCCTCCATGGAATGGAGGTTATTAGAACTTCAGACCGGTCGATGGGCAAACAAAATTCTCTAATTTCTGCGTCATTGATTGAGCAAATTCCTCTTCACTCTCCTGGGCAATTCCCCAGAACTTGGATTTTTTGATTTCAATCGCCAGATCGAAAGGAATATCCGCAACGAGCGTGTCAATTCCCTTAGAAAGCGCGCGCATCATCGCCCCAAAAGCGCGTGGATAACCCAGCGCTTGGTTTTGACGGTTAAATCCATCAAACAGTGCGGCTACAATTTCGCCTTTATCACCCAAACTCAATTTCTCACTCTTCCCCAGAGCTTCGCCCCACTTTTCCATAAATGGGCCTACGGGAACAAGAAATTCAGAGGAGCGTCGCAAGCACTTCGGTTGTCTAAGCGACATGTGACGATGATTTTCAACCGAGAGAAACGCCTTATTCACTTGGCCCGCATAAACCAGAATCGGTGAATAATTTGAATTAAGCTGATGACCTAATTTATAAATGCGCTGTCTGAAAGGATCATCTAAAGGCATCTCCCACTGATCAATCACGCGATCAAGATCACCAAAATTATGCGCCATCAAAGCACAGGAGCGCAGAAAATTAATACTATCCCGCTCCTCGCGTAACTCTGTCAGAAGCGCTTCTTCCTTTTGAATCTCTGCCAAAATCATCTCGCCCATATCAGATGCGAGCGGACGTTTATGCTTTTTAAGCGCGCAGTAAGCTCCGATCGCCACCGAAAGCCATGTCCCTTCGTGAGTACTCATGACTTGTTGGTTTTTTGGATTAAAAGACTTGCGATTAGTGACTTGAGAGTAATCCCACGTCCAAGAATCGAGCGTGATTTTTGCCATGCGATCGATATGCGCTTGAATCTCGGGATGCTTCCACAAACTTTCGCGAATTTGATTATCAACATTGGTAGGAACAAAAGTTCCGGCGGTTGTCCAGTGGGCCGCCATGCAGAGATAGAAATATTCCGTCAGATCAACGGTCTTTAGAAGATTGAGGTTTTTTTTGTAAAACTTGAGCTTATTCAAAAAAGCGCGACGATCGCCTTCGACTGCAATTTCACCCTGAAATAAAAACGGCGCGGTAATTTCCACGTCTTTCAGTAAAAGATTCGGTGCGATGCCGATATGCAAAAGCTTTTTTGCCATGGGGGCATAATAATCCAACTCTCCCCAAGTGACACCTGAGAAACTTCACATTACGATTCTTCCATGAATAAAACATTTGCCTATGCTGCTATGAGTGCCAAAGCCCCCCTTACCCCTTATGTATTTGAGCGCAGAAATCCCCGTGAACACGATGTGGCCATTGAGATTAAATACTCTGGTATCTGCCACTCAGATATTCATCAGGTGCGCGACGAATGGGGCAAAGGCGCCTTCCCTATGGTTCCAGGCCATGAAATTGCTGGAATCGTTACCAAAGTCGGCGCCAAGGTTTCACGCTTTAAAATCGGCGATCATGTGGGTGTAGGTTGTTTTGTCGATTCCTGTAGAACCTGTGAGTACTGCCATGAAGGACTTGAGCAGTACTGCTCAGTCGGTATGAATGGAACCTACAACAGCACAGAAGCTGATGGCGTGACACCCACTCAAGGCGGATACGCCACACAAATCGTAGTGGATGAAAACTACGTGCTTAGAATTCCAAAGAATCTTCCTCTTGATAAGGCCGCTCCTCTTTTATGTGCTGGTATCACTACTTACTCACCGCTTGCTCATTGGGGAGCGGGCCCTGGTAAAAGAGTCGCAGTGATTGGCCTTGGGGGCCTGGGCCACATGGCCGTCAAAATTGCTCATGCTATGGGTGCGCACGTCACTGTCTTGAGTCAGAGTATGAAAAAAGTTGATGATGCTAAACGCTTAGGCGCCGATGAGTTTTATGCCACCAGTGACAAAGCAACATTCAAAAAATTAAAAGCTAACTTTGACTTAATTCTTAACTCAGTCTCGGCCGAGCTGGATTGGAATCAGTATTTGGGACTTTTAAAAATCGATGGCACCATGGTGCTGTTGGGTCTGCCTGATAAAAATGTCAGTCTCAATGCTTTTTCCCTGGTAATGGGACGTCGTCGCCTGGCCGGATCGCTGATTGGTGGAATTAAAGAGACTCAGGAGATGCTCGACTTCTGCAGCAAGCACAACATCGTCAGTGATATTGAACTCATCGCTGCTGATAAAATTAACGAGGCCTATGAACGAGTACTCAAGAGTGATGTGCGCTATCGTTTTGTGATTGATTGTAAGACCTTTGGAGCGGCATGAGCGGATTTATTAATCAAACCCTCATCTTTATTGGCGCCAGTGTTTTGATGGTGCCGATTTTTCATCGCCTGGGTTTTGGCTCTGTCTTAGGTTATTTGATGGGAGGACTTATCGTAGGTCCTCATGCCTTGGGACTTATTCAAGACTCTGAGAGCATTTTGCATTTCGCTGAACTCGGTGTGGTGCTTTTGTTATTTATAATCGGCCTAGAAATTCAACCGCGCAAACTTTGGTCGATGCGCGGAGAACTTATAGGGCTTGGACTCGTACAAGTTCTACTTTGTTCGGCGATATTTGGAACAATTGGCCACTTCGCAGGTCTTGATTGGACAACAAGTCTGGTGCTGGGTTTTGCTCTCTCCCTTTCTTCCACCGCTTTTGCTTTGCAAACATTGATGGAGAAAAATCAGTTTAATACTCCTTTCGGTCGAGCAAGTTTTGCGGTTCTGTTAACTCAGGATTTAATCGCTATTCCTGCCCTTGCTCTAATTCCGATTTTAGCCGCCAAATCACAGACCGAAGCTCCTCCAGCGAACTTTGTGGCTTTTCTTTTAATCCTGGTGGGACTTGTACTCGCCGGACGTTTCTTAATGCGTCCAATTTTTCGTCTGATCGCTTCAACTCGCACGCGCGAGATTTTTACCGCCATCACTCTTTTTGTGGTTTTTGGTGTTGCCTCTCTTATGCTCAAGATTGGATTGTCAGCTGCATTGGGTACCTTTATTGCAGGCGTTTTGTTAGCCGACTCTGAATATCGTCACGAACTCGAAGCCGATCTTAATCCGTTTAAGAGTCTCTTGATGGGCCTGTTCTTTATGGCGGTCGGTATGAGTGTTAGTCTTCCGCTCATTCAAGCAAAACCCCTTGTTATTGTCGGGCTCTCTCTAGGATATATCAGCCTTAAAATGCTTTTGATCTATGGGACAGGCCGCCTCGCCCGCATGAGTCATGAGAACGCCAAACTGATGTCGATCAATATTGGCCAGGGTGGAGAATTCGCCTTTGTGATTTTCTCCATGGTGCTCACTACCGGGCTCGCTGATAACTCAATCATTGATACACTCACGGCGATGATTACCCTTTCCATGGCAATGACTCCCTTGATTGGACTCTTACATGAAAAGCTCTTATCAAAACGGATTCAAACTTCACCCGTGTTTGATGAAATCAAAAATGAAACTCCCGAAGTCATCATTGCCGGCTTCGGTCGCTTCGGACAAATTTTTGGACGTTTTCTTCGCTCGCAACAAATACCTTTCGTCGCCATAGATCACGATGCTGATCAAATTGAGATGCTGCGAAAATTTGGTAACAAAGTATATTATGGAGACGCATCCCGGGCCGATATCTTAGAGGCCTCCGGAGCGAAGAATGCTAAGTATTTCATTTTGGCGATTGATGATATGGAGTTGTCTCTCAAAACCGCCGAAGTAATCAAAGAACACTTCCCTCAGCTAAAAATCTTTGGTCGTGCTCGTAACCGTGGCCATGCTTTTGATCTGATGGATTTAGGTGTCACCCGAATTAAGCGAGAAACTTTTGATGCCAGTCTAAATTTCGTGGGCGACTTATTACTAGAAATGAAATGGGAGCCGGCTCGAGTCAAAAAAGTCATCGAGCGCTTCCGCACCCACGATGAGACCATGCTACAAGAGCAATACAAAGTACGCAGTGATGATAAGATGTTTGTCAGTGTCTCTCAGCAGGCCCAAGCGCAGCTCGCCTCGGTGCTAGACCAAGACGAGACGCAGTCTTATATCGCTAGATAACCTTACTCGCCTGCTTACTCTTGGCACGAACCTTCACACAACGTGAAAGTTCGTCATTGGCCTCTAACCAAGCTCGCTTCAAGAGACTGGTGTGGCGAACGCGTTTAAACTCTTGGCGACTGGTATTAAGTAAATCTTGCGAACACAGGGTGCCTGGGAAGTAACTTTCAAAATACAGTTCCACACTATCGTCATTCTTTTTCCAGTCTTTCTTACGTACTTCTTTAAAGAATTCTTTTGCGAGAATTCTTGAGAGTTCTGGATAGTTCGGACTATTTAAGCGGCCACCGGCCTGACGGAGGGTACTGAAAGTTAAATCTTTTGCAGCTACAATCTCTTTCCAATAACGCTGCTTACTAGCGAGCTCCGGCACTGCTACTTTAGCGGCATAGGCGTAGCGCTTACCCAGAGTACTGGCATCACGTTTCTCCTCGTCAGCAATAAGTGTGAGCGCTTGAGGGTGCCCTTCAGCTGCCAGAGTCGTCACAATCTGCCAGCGGCGATCTGGATCAAGTTTGATGCCTTTAGGAAGCTCATTTTTAGTAATCATAGCAAACAAGCGCTCAAGCCCCTCGTGGGTTTGCACCACGCTGGTATAGAAATCGAAAAAGTTAAGCTGCGAACTTGAACCGGCTTCGGCTTCATTGAGACGTTTCCACACCATCGCTTCCATTTCTGGTGCTAATTTTTCACGTTCATCCACCGTCAAATAGCCTTTGTACTGCCAATAGAGCGGGCTACGAGTGCTGACGATGAGTCCCAATAACAAATCATCCGTCTCAACCCGAGCGGCAGCAATGGCCGCACTCAAGAACTCGCTCGCCTTCAACTCTTGGTCTCGCACCATTTGTGAAAGAATTGTCCAAACAGTATAGCGCGAAAGAGGACTTGGTAATGTCTGCATTGCCTGAGTCGAAAGTTTCAAGGATTTTTCATCTAAAGCAAAGAGCGCGTAATCCATATCGTCTTGATTCGGTAGCACAAAATCAGGACAAGAAGTTTTACTAAGTTCTAATTTGGTCAGCTCACCTGAGTACTCCATCTCTGGAGTTGAAATGAGCTCAAGCTTCTCATCCATCTTATAGAGACCAAGGCGCGTACGGTGCGGAGAGAGTGTGCCCGAAACACTTTTGAGTTGCTTGAGTTCAATTTTTACTTTTTCCCCTTCAGAGCATGTCACTTTCACTTTGACACGATTTGGTCCCGCAGTTTGGAGCCATTTTTTTGTCCAGCCACTTAAATCTTTTTTTGAAGCCGCTGCGATTTCATTAATAAAATCTTCGCGACGGGTATTTTTCCAAGCATACTTTTTGAAATAACTCTCAAGACCTTTTTGAAACCCCTCTTCACCCACGTAAAAATGCAACTGCTTTAAGCTCGATGCACCCTTGGCGTAAGTAATGCCATCAAAATTCGCCTTAGTAGCGCGCGTATCAGGAACAGCAGTCTCAATCGGATGAGTGGTGACGAGTTGGTCTTGCCAGTAGCCCCAGTTCTTAGTTGAAAGGAAGCTCATCCAAGTGCCCTTCGACTTCATAGCACGGTCTTGCGAAATACTTGCAAGGTAGGTAGCAAAACTCTCATTGAGCCACAGATCATTCCACCATTCCATGGTCACGAGATCACCGAACCACATATGCGCCATCTCATGAAGAATCAGGCTATCTCTGCCTTCTAGGCGAGACTGAGTCACAGCTCCGCGGAAAATATTGCGCTCATTGAGTGCGACAGCACCTGGATTCTCCATTCCGCCCCAAGCAAACTCAGGAATGAAAATTTGTCCGTACTGTGAGTAAGGATAAGGAGTACCAAAATAAGCGTTAAAAAATTTCAAACCTTTTTTGGTGGTTTCAAATAAGCGCTTATGATCCACATGCTCGGCGAGAGTTTTGCGAGCGTAAATAACCAAAGGGATATCTTCGTATTTGTCGCGCCACTCGGCATAAGGCCCCGCGCCCAAGAAGAACAAATAAGGACTCATCGGTGGTGTTGATTTAAAATAAGCAGTCTGAGTGTCACCTTCGACTTTAATTTCCATCGCTGGTTCATTGTGGAGAATCTTCCACTCTTTAGGGCCCGTCGCCTGAACGGTATAAATCGCCTTTAAGTCTGGCTGATCAAAACAGGGAAAGAGCCAGTGAGCATAATAAGGCTCAAAATCGGTGAAGAGATACTCTCCCCCGTCCAACGGATCTACTGAGCGCTGAAAGCCTGATGACTCTTTGCTGAAGACATTGGTGAAAGCGATAATAACGGTGGTCTCTTTTTTGAGATACTTCTTAGGAATATCTAAACTGCCTGAGCGCTCTGGGAATTTTTTAAGCGTTTCGCCGTTCACAATAACAGAAGTGATCTTTTGGGTGTGCTTATCAATGCTCAGATCTGTTTTGGTATGATTAAGTTTCAAGTCGATCTTAACCACAGCGGCGTAGAGGTCTTGGCCTTTCTTTAAATCAAAACTTAAATGATAAGCGACTGATTGAATTTGTTTGCGGCGGGCCTGTGCCAATTTCCATGTGAGATTGTCATCGGCCACTCGGGCAAAACTCATCGATGAAATTAGGAGAGAAAATAAAATAAACAAACGCATAGAACCTCACTTTTAAGTGAGGTTATTATGCGATTCTTAAGTCTTAAAAGTCCACGCCACCACGCGCGACTTTTTCTGGCCTTGCTGCATATCAATAATATGCATCTCAGTCGCACCGGCCTTCTCTAAAACTCGATCAAAGGCCTTCAGATGCGCTGCCTTTGAAACCAGAGTGGAAAACCATTTCACGGATTGTGCAAACTCTGCCGACTCCGCTCCCATCTGCGCCAAAAATACCGGTTCACCTCCGGCACACCATAACTCGTGGGATTCACCACCAAAATTACGATGATCCGCCTTGAGCGAGTGCCCTAAATGCTTCCATTTACGCTGACTCTCTTCTTCGGCTTCTTTTTTGGAAGCAAAAAAAGGCGGATTACAAATGGTAAGATCAAATTTTTCGCCGGGACCGATGACACCCTTAAAAAGTGCCTTAGGATTGTTCTGATGACGCAGTTCAATGTTGGAAAGTCGGTTTTTCTTTACCAAATCTTTGGCCCAATTAATCGCCGCTAGATTGATATCACTTCCGACAAAGCTCCATCCTAAAAGTGAGCGCCCCAAAAGGGGGTAAATGCAATTGGCCCCGACACCAATATCGAGCACCCGTACTTTGGGACCTGACTGTTTAATCAAATCCGCCAAATACAAAAGCATATCGGCCCGGCCAGGAATGGGCGGAGTGAGATAACCCTTGGGGAGACTAAAGTGTGAAATGGCATAATAATGCTTTAAGAGTGCTTGGTTGAGCGTCAGTACGGCCTCTGGATTGGTAAAATCAATGGTCTCCCCTTCGATCGGATGGGCCAGGAGAAACTTATTCAGTTCCGGCAAAGTTTTGGCCAACTCTTTTAAGGGATAGTGGCCTTGATGTTTATTTTTAGGGTGGAGCATAGCTTGAGCATAGTCATAAAGTTGCAATCACACTAGAATTCAATCATGAATCCTATCATCCAAGCGCGTATTTTTTCGATTGTTCAGATCCAGTTTGCCGTGATCCTCGTGGTACTTTCACTAGGTTCATGGATCTTCTATAAAGTCGCTTTGAAAGATCTCTCTAAGAGTCGCCATAAACTCTTTGCGACCCTTTTTCAGGAATTGCGTAATTCTCTTATCTTGGGACTTATTAGCTTTGGCACTTACCTCTTCTTACGTTCACTGCCGATTAAAGAAGAATGGCTCTTTCTGACTTCCGGCTATGTCGGACTTCTCTGCATTTTCTTTGGCGCCAATATATTTATTAAAATCGTTCAAGTCATGGCCAACGAGTACTTCTTTTTCTACAGCAAGAAGGCCGGTGTTCCACTTTTGTTGGTTAACATTGCTTCGCTTATTCTCTTTTTAATCATCTGCGCCTGGGCGATGACTTACTTCTTTGATGTCAAAGTCACTTCCGTCCTCGCTACCTCGGCCGTCCTCACCATCGTTTTAGGTTTAGCTATGCAAGAAACGCTGGGTAATTTATTTGCCGCTATCTCACTGCAAATTGATAAACCTTTTGCCATGGATGATTGGATCGAACTTCACCACAACGGTGAAATTATTGCCGGCCAAGTTAAAGAACTCTCTTGGCGCGCGACACTGTTGCAGTCTATGACGGATGAAATGATCACCATTCCCAATCGCACTATTTCTCAATGGCAGATTATTAACTTCTCGGGCAAGACTCAGCCCTTTTTGCGTGGTCAATCTTTCCGCTTCCCTCATGCAGTTAATATTGAATTAGCGCGCAAAGCGCTGCGTGAGGCGATCGAAGAAACACCCGGCATGCTGCTTGATCCCCAACCTCTGGTGTTAGTTCGTGAGATTGACTCATCATGGATTTTGATTCGTGCCATCTATGCCAGCCGCGATTACGGCTCACAGTATATTCTCGCCGATGTTTTTTATGGTATCGCTCTTAAAAAACTCGCTCACTACGGACTTACTCTGGCAAAACCACAGCTGGAAGTTGCTGGTCGCTAACAGGCTTCCAATCATCAAACTCCGGCTCTGGTTCAATGATGATCTCGCGCTCTTCAAATGAATGAAAATGTTCCCGCTTAAGTGCGTAATAGCCGAGTGCTGAAAAAATCCCCAGCACAAAACCGATGAAGTGACTTGAGTAACTGACTTCCGGTTTATAGGTGTCTGGCATAAACAGCATCAGACTTAAAAACAAAGCACTCCCAAAACGCGTGCGCCAGTGATGACGACGATCGATGAAAAAATAAAGCGTCAGCCAGGCCGCTCCCATCCAGTGAATTACACCAGAAACCCCTAAAAGATTCACATCATAAGGAAGAGTACTAAGAACAATCAGATTCGTAAGCCCGCCTACCAGAAAACTGACGAGTGGAAAAAACCACCAACTGAACGTCCCCATCAAAAGATGAGCAAATAAAAAGAAGAGCAAAGAATTACTGAATAGATGCACCAGATCGCCATGGATAAAAAGCGCCGTCCACAAGCGCCACCATTCGTGCTGTAGAAAAACTTGTCTCCCACTGGCCGCCAGTTGAGATTGCAGTCCGAATGTATTTTGAAAATAAATCGTGCTCATCAAATAGATCAGCGCCATCATCAATAATGCCGGCAAAAAACTTTTGGGACGCTTTTCGGTGAACCAATTTTTTCGGATGACTTCCATGCCTGCTAATATGGCAATGAAATGACCTAGTGCAAGTGCGACTTATGGAAATGTTTTTTTGACTGTTTTTTCGGTGCTTTGAAGCGTTTTTTAATCGCTTCATCAAGCTTCATCGGTTCGAGATAGTAAGTTTCCTGCAGGTATATAGGATCGGCCTTAAACTTGAGATAGCTCTTCTTATCTAACATCTTTCTCAACTTACCACCGGCAATACCGCCGTAGATATTCACTTTACCTTCTTGATTCTCTTGCTCGGCTTCACCGCCGGCCAAGCGACTCAACACTTCTTCAATTCCACCCACGAGACCTGCTCTAAATGAACCACGCAAGTGGCCGTAAAGCACCATGCCCCAGAAGTGATACCAATGACCAAACTTATCACCCTTATTAAAATAGTGAGTGAAAGGCTTTAAACGTTGAAGAACAGAAACGCGATCACGCTGAGGATTATTCCAATGATAAGCGAACAAATTCTCAAGTGTTAAGAGAGTGAGGTAAACATCGCCATCATTTAACTGATAAGACAGACGAAAGGCTTTCTCGATAGAAACTGATTCAGCGGGCTCTGCTTCAATCAAATGAGCGAGGGCCTCTTCTTTTTCGGTGATCATAAAACGGAACGTCAGACCATTCCCAAGCGCCATAAAAATCTTCGACATACCAGTACGTAAAACTGGGAATTCTTTTTTATAGTATTTGTACATCTCTTCCGAGAAGACATGCTCAGTGCCAACTTTCGGCTCAATCCCCTTCTCACGCTCTTCAACAATAACTTGCATCATCATATTGACGACATTTTTGGCGTGAAAAGGTTTTGATTTGAGCTCAAAACCTAAATCAGTTCCAAGGGCATGCTCACGAAGAAGTGCTTTACTCTCATCGCTCACATGCAGTTGAGCGATACGCTCTTCCGTGAGGGTGAAATCTAACGGCTGGTCATCGAGTTGATTAAATGTCCATTGCTGATAAACGCTTTTGTAGCGCTCAAAACCGTCTTGTTGAAGGGCGACTAATTCACGGATGCCTTCATGATCTTTTTTGATCATCAGTTTGATACGCTTCATGTTGGTGCGAGCAAAAGATACCAGTGCAACGTCACCTTGAATGTCTTTGAGTTGATAGCGCTGTTGCTGGTAGCCCGAGGCGAGATAGAGATCTTTATTAAGCCAAGACTCCAGATCGCCAAACTTTTCCATATCGAGTTCTTCGACTCGTGGCTTCTTTTTTTCGACTAAAGTCTCTTCGGGAGCGAGTGCTTCTTCCTGCAATTCAGGCGGCAAGTACTTAAACAAGTCCTGCGCATGTGCAGCACTGCTTAAAACCAGCGATAGAGTTAACACTTGAGTAAATTTCATAAGTTTCAAGATTATATCCCACCTTTAAATCGCGCTGTTTAAGGAGAGGAAAATTTACAGACCGCCAGTTCTAGGCCTAATCTTTTGAGGGTTTAACAAAGGATGATCCATGAAATTTGCCCTCTATCTACTGCTCACAGTGCTGATGGCCTGTGCCAGTGCTCCCAAGACCTATTCCCCTGCGGTAGTCGCTCAAGAATCTAAGCGCTTAAATGAGTTTTTCGAGCGCGCTTTTAGATCGGCCGTGGATCGCTACCCTGAGTGGCAAACCTATATGGGTGGAAAGAAAGATTACGATAAACTCAACGACACGACTGATGAGATGGCGAAAAAAGAATTGGCCATTAATGAAGCTCAACTCGAAGAGCTTAAAACTTATAACTACGATGCGCTTGATCCTCAAACTCAACTCAGCTACCGCCTATTTGAGCAGAGTATGAAGGAAAATATCGAAGACTTTAAATTTCGTATGCACGACTACCCGGTTAATCAAATGTTTGGTCGTCACGCGGAACTACCAAGCTTCATGATGAATATGCACCGAGTGCAATCTCTTGATGATGCTAAGGCCTACGTAACTCGTATCAATAGTTTTAATAAGCAACTCAATGATCTCGTTGCAAATCTCGAAGCACGTCGCCAAAAAGGGATTCTTGCTCCGAAGTTTGTTTATCCCAAGGCGATTGATGATTCTAAGAATATCATCAGCGGTCGTCCCTTTGATCAATCAAAAAACGACTCTCCACTCTTGGCGGATTTCAAAGAAAAACTCAAATCTCTTAAAATTAGAAACAGTGTGAAAGCCGACTTAGTTAAGGCGTTAGAAGCGGCTCTGCTCAGTTCCGTGAAGCCAGGCTATGAAGCGCTCATCACTAAGCTCACTGAACTTGAACCTCTCGCTCCCGTTGAAGGTGCGGCCACTTCCCTTCCTCGTGGCAAAAGCTATTACGCAAATCGCTTAAAGCGCATGACGACGACAGAGATGAGCGCTGATGAAATTTATCAATTAGGTGTGGCCGAAACCGAGCGCATTCATAATGAAATGCGCACAATTATGACCAAAGTCAAATTCAAGGGAGACCTCA
>JBKHVI010000062.1:0-14520 GCA_046570105.1 Bacteriovoracia bacterium | reverse complement strand
GCTCTTCATGCCTGGATTCAACACTTGAAATCAGTTGATGATGCCATCCTGGCGGTCGTTTCTCGCTATCAGCGTGTCGAATTAGTAAAATTAGATGACGATCTTGCTATTGATCGATCTATTGCACTTAGCGAGACGCTTCAATCGGTAGAGCTGATCGCTCAGGATGAAAGAGTTGTTGTGGCAACAGACAAAGGTTATCTACATGAGTTTGATCTTGAGCTCAAGTTGAAAAAAACACTAGAACTCTCTGCAGGCGTATCTTTAGGTGAACTGATTCTTACTTCACAGGGAATCTATGTCGGCAATGAAGCAGGCAATTTGTTTTTCGTAGACACACTTGATCAGATTAAATCGATAAAAAAATCGAACAGTCCTATCAGCTCGGCACCTGTCATGAGTGGGCAGGGCCTGTGGGTTGCTTATGATGAAGAGGGCAGCCTAAGATTGTTTGATAGCGAACTCAATTTGAAGAAAAAACTCGAAGTTCCATTCAATCGTTCACTAATGGGTTTAAGACCCATGCTTTACGGGCAGCATCTCTTGCTGGAAGTGACATCTTTTGGGCATGTGAATTTGCTCAATGCTGAGGGTGAAGTACTTTTAAGTAAAGAAGATCCAGGTGCTCTTAATTGGGAAATCACTCCAGGGGAAATGACTGAGTCACTGGAAGCGACACGAACTCCTGCGGGCCAGAACCGCTGAATTCGTTTTTGAATTTTCTTTAAAACCCTACTTACATTTCGTTCTCTCCCATCCTTTGACGGTTTACATATGCCCCAATCAAACGGAGGCATTATGGCAAAACAACTCAAACTCAATCTCTTTCAAGGAACTCGTGGCGGTAGAAGACCTGGTTCTGGTCGCAAGCGCATACATTCCAAGGGTGTCGCTCATCGCGAGCGTGAGAATGTGCAAATACGACACGCCCTGCATGTAAATTTCAAATACCGCACTACCATTCGCCACAAGAGGGGCCTTAGTCTTTTGAAAAGGGCGATTCTTAACGCCCGTAAAAAGGGTCTGGATGTGATTCACTTTTCGCTGCAAAGTAATCACATCCATTTGATTCTCGAAGCGCAGGACAACGCCATCCTAACAAGAGGCATGCGCTCCCTAACGGTGACCATCGCCAAAGGTTTGGGGAAGGGACGGGTACAGCTAGAGCGCTATCATTTGCATGTGCTTCGTTCCATAAGAGAAACACGAAATGCCGTTCATTACGTCTTATTTAATGAACAAAGGCATATCTCGACGGGTACTCGTCGTTGGGAGTCGTGCGGGATTTAAAAAAGTTAGCAAAGGAGAAGAGAATGACGGTGGTATTAAGAAGAATCAGCGAGGTGAGTTTCTTGAACTCACCTCGAGGATGGATAATTAAGCGAGCGCTGCCTTAACTAGTTCACTGGCACGTTTACCATCGAAGCGACCTTTGATCTGAGGTTGCAACTCTTTCATGAGTGCTCCCATATCTTTAGCACCTGCTGCTTTGATATCGTTAATAAGTTTCACGACATCAGCTTCACTCATGGCCGCCGGGAGATAACCTTTAAGCGCATTGATTTCTACTTCAGTTTCCGTGCGCTGAGGAGAGCCAGCTGGAAACATCTCAAGTGAATCTTGCAGTTTTTTTACATGGGCAATCGCCACTGATAGATCGTCAGCTGGTTTGGTGGAAGTATTATTATGGATAAACGCCGCCTTAAGCATACGAAGAGCATTGAGTTTCGCAGCGTCTTTTGCCTTCATGGCTTCTTTCATATCATTGGTGATTTGTTCTTGCAGTGTCATAAGTTACCTTTTCATATTCTCCATCTGGAGATCAATATTAAGTTCTTTACTGTTTTTAAGAAGTGCAAAAGCCGCTTGCAGATCATCGATGTTTTTTGATTCAAGACGAAATTTTTCATCCATATATTGCGATTTAACTTTTGAGCCGTTCTCTTTTAAGAGCTTGTTGATGATCTTGGCCTTCTCTTTATCGATGCCACTCACCACTTTGATGGTCATCTTTTTCATTTTCATACCGGTGGGCTCAATCGGAGATTCTTCCAGGCCTTTAAGGCCCAGTCCGCGCTTACCCATATTGGTCATGAGAATATCGCGGACTGCTTTGACTTTGGTTTCGTCTTCCGCGCGAATTTCAATCAGTTTATCTTTTTCTTTGTATTCGGCCTTCGCCTCCGAACCTTTAAAATCAAAACGCCCAAGAATCGTTTTCTCTGTGGTGAGGAGTGCGTTTTGTAATTCCATGGCATCAAGTTTCGAAACTAGATCAAATGAAGGCATAACTTATTTCCTTACGTGTCCATCACCACGCACCACATAGCGAGTGGTGGTCATTTCTTGGGCGCCCATCGGTCCGTAGGCATGAAGCTTAGAAGTTGAAATTCCCAGCTCAGCACCGAGCCCCAATTCACCTCCGTCATTAAAGCGGGTCGAGGCGTTAATGGCGAGGCACGAGGCGTCGATGTTGTTCAAAAATAGCTCTATAACTGCCGCAGTATCGGTCACGATAGCTTCTGTATGATGACTGCCATAGCGCTGGATATGCTCCAATGCCTCCTGTTCATCTTTAACCATTTTTAGCGACATCTTAAGATCTAACCATTCCGTATCAAAGTCGTTGGGCTGGGCCGCAATCAGCTGGGGGATCAGTTTTTGTGATTGCGAACAGGCGTGGATTTCAACACCAGCTTTATGAAGTTCACTTAGTATTTGTTTGAGTTTTTCTGCGGGGAAGTTGGTATGCACCAATAGTGTTTCCATGGCATTGCATACACCGGGACGCTGAACTTTGGCATTCATGACAATCGCTTCAGCTTTTTTGGGATCGGCATCGGCATGTAAGTAGAGGTGGCAGAGCCCTCGATCATGGGCCACTACTGGCATGGTGGCGTGATCTTTCACGTAACGGATGAGTTTTTCTCCCCCTCGAGGAACCATCAAGTCTACATACTGACTGAGTTTTAATAATTCATTGATCTCTTCACGGGTTTCAACCAAAGCGATGCAACCCGTGGGCATAAGTCCTTTGAGGGCCTGTTGAACAATGTCTGCCAGAATTCGGTTCGAGTGCTGGGCTTCCTTGCCACCTTTAAGGATGATGGCATTGCCTGATTTAATGGCGAGGGCCGCTCCATCTATCACCACATTGGGTCTAGATTCGAAAACCATGGCAATGACACCCAAAGGGATGCGCTGTTTTTGAATAAGAAGACCATCGGCGCGCTTTTGTTCCGAGATAATTTGTCCTACCACCTGAGGAAATTGCGCGATTTCTTCACAGGCCCGCGCCATGGCTTCAATTTGTTTTGCTCCTAAGGCCAAACGATTAATGAGAGCATCGGAGAGTTTTTGTTGATAGGCCAAATCAACGTCTATTTTATTTTGCGCCATGATTTCATCAGTATTTGCTCGTAAGCTTTTAGCAATCGCTTTGAGCGCCTGCTGTCTTTGAAGCTCAGTCTTGCCCATTAATTCTTTGGTAGAAGCTTTAGCGTTTTGAGCGATATTTAAGAGGGCCATGGCTATCCTTTAGGGACAAAAAGATTGTCTTTGTGAATGACGACTAGGGAAGGCACAGTTTCAAAGAGGGTCGTGAGTTCTTGGCTTTTTTTACCTGCCATCCGTATGACATCTTTGGCGTCGTATTCAACAATGCCCATAGCAACAGTCTTTTGTTGGAACTTTATCGCTACGACATCACCACGCCTAAAACTTCCCATCACTTTTTTTACGCCAACGGGAAGCAAAGAAGATTTTCCAGCTTGGAGAACTTTGGCGGCACCTTCGTCAACAACAATTGAACAGGCCGGTCTTACCACGCTCGCGATCCAGGCCAGGCGCTTTTTAACTTTTTCTCTGGGGTCACCCTTAAATAAAGTTCCTGCCCCTTTAAGTGCTCTGCTCACTGGTTGGGCCACATCGAATGTAGCAATGGTAACGTCTTGGCCCAAAGGAGTGAGTCGTCGTACCGCTTCAAGCTTCGTCAGCATTCCGCCACGGCCAACTCCCGTTTTCGTTGAGAGTTTGATGCCTTGAAAATCTTCACGGAAATCGATGACAGGAAAGTGAATCGCTTCTTTATCTCGCGGGTCACGGTCAAAAAGACCGTCAGCTTCAGTGAGAAGGATTAAGCGATGAGCTTCAATCGCTTCGGCTACCATCGCCGCCAATTGATCGTTGTCTCCAACAGAGATTTCTTTCGTTGAAACAGTATCGTTCTCATTGATTATCGGTAAGACATTGTGATTCAACAAAGTCAGTAAGGTATTTCGTACGTTGAGAAAGCGTTCACGGGCCTTAAAGTCATCGTGAGTCACTAATACTTGAGCAACGGCTTGCTGCTTAAACGCCTTGAGGTAGTGGCCCATCAAGAGTGGCATTCCGATAGCAGCGCAGGATTGTTGCCAAGATAAGCTCTGGTATTTGTCTTCAGGTTTAGGAAGCAGAGGGCGGCCAGCATTGATGGCCCCAGAGCTGACGAGTACAACCTCATGGCCTGCTTGTTTGAGCGTCAGGAGGTCATCGACAAGATTTTGCAGTCGCTTCTCATCTACGCCGCCATTCAGCAAACTGACACCTAGTGAACCGATCTTTACTACAATTCGTTGCTTCATGAGTTTATTCTAGTTCAAACTGATGAATTTCACAGTGGGGAAGATTAACCAAGCAATCATGTCGGATGGCGGTTTTTCGTAGCGAAAATCTGAGAGCCAGTTAAAATAAGAGACATGTCGATCAACGATAATAGCAAGACCTTTTTACGCCAAATGAATGATGAAGAAATTCCTACGGAGTTTTGGCCAAAGGTTAAGAAAACTCAGCCGGAAGGCTTTTTGTGGCGCAGTGGTCAGTCTGAGCCTTACAGCGTCAGTATCCTTTATCAAGCTTCGGCCGATAATAATTTTAAGTGTGTCGTCTTAGATGTTGATCCGACTTATTTTGAAATTTTCAAAGACAAGTTTAAAAACTTAAGTGTGTTCTTAAAATTTAAGTTCTCAGTCGACGCGCAATTTTTCACTTCGGGTCCAATCGAATTTAATGCTGGTCTTAACAAATTTGTCGTCCTTTTAGGGCAACCATTTTTTGTGACAACCAAGCGTACGACTTGTCGTTATTCTCCCACTGACACTGATCGCATTAATGTCAATTTATCGGGTCATGCATTCGATTGTTTCGATATCTCTTCAGGTGGTTTCTCGGCCCTAGTCAAAAAAGGCTCGGTAGAGGGAATGCAGAAGGGCATGGTCTTTGAGCAAGTTGAGTTAAAGTATAACGTTAAAAAATTTCAAATTCCCAAAGTGACTCTTGTGAATGTGATTGAAAACAAAGACCAGCCGGATTGGATTCGCTTGGCCTTCAAATTTGAAGGCTTAAGACCTTCAGAGGAAGATGCTATTTGGGTAGAAGTGAATCGATCGGTGCAGCGACTAGCTGAGCTTTTAGGATAAAAATAGCCCCTCTATGAGGGGCTTTTATTTTATGTCCAGGAGGGACGGTATGCCGCCGGAGCCAGGAGGCGAGAGGCGGCTATAGTTAGATTCAATTCTGAATTAACTTTAAATTTCTAATCCCTTTTCATTTTCTTCAATTCTTAGACGTTTTACATATGCCCCATTCAATCGGAGGCATAATGGCAAAACAACTCAAACTCAATCTCTATAAAGGATCACGCGGCGGCAGAAGGCCTGGGTCTGGTCGAAAGCGCATTCATTCTAAAGGTGTCGCCCACCGAGTGCGGGAAAAAGTTCAAATGAGACATGCCATGCATGTGAATTTCAAATACTGCACAACCATTCGCCACAAGAGGGGCCTTAGTCTTTTGAAAAGGGCGATTCTTAACGCCCGTAAAAAGGGTCTGAGAGTGATTCACTTTTCGCTGCAAAGTAATCACATCCATTTGATTCTCGAAGCGCAGGACAACGCCATCCTAACAAGAGGCATGCGCTCCCTAACGGTGACCATCGCCAAAGGTTTAGGGAAGGGACGGGTACAGCTAGAGCGCTATCATTTGCATATTTTGCGTTCTATTCGTGAAACCCGAAATGCCGTTCATTACGTCTTATTTAATGAACAAATACATTCTGGATTGAAAAAGGCATATGTCGACGGGTACTCATCGTTGGGCTTGGTGCGAGATTTAAAGAAGTTGGCAAAGGAGAAGAGAGTGACGGTGATATTAAGAAGAATCAGCGAGGTGAGTTTCTTGGACTCACCTCGGGGATGGATATTATCTAGAACTTCATCTCAGGTACATTGGCCGGAATAACAAGCTCAGCTTCAGTCTTAGTTTTAATTTCTTCGACTGAAACACCTGGAGCACGCTCTAATAAATGAAACACGCCATTTTTTAATTCAAGTACCGCTAAATCAGTCACGACAAGCTTTACGCAATTGACACCTGTGAGTGGGAGTGAACATTTTTTTAGAATTTTAGAAGCGCCATCTTTTGCAGCGTGTGACATGGCGACAATGATATTCTCGGCACCAGCGACCAGATCCATCGCTCCGCCCATACCTTTAATAAGCTTTCCAGGAATCATCCAAGAAGCGAGAGCTCCCGTTGCATCCACCTCAAAAGCACCTAAAACCGTTAAATCAACATGACCACCGCGAATCATTGCAAAAGAGTCGGCCGATGAGAAAAAGGCAGCTCCCGGAATGACGGTGACAGTTTGTTTGCCGGCATTAATCAAATCCGCATCAATGGTTTGCTCAGTCGGGAATTCTCCCATGCCAAGAATTCCATTTTCTGATTGCAACATGACACTCATGCCTTGAGGGACATAGTTGGCAACTAAAGTTGGGATACCGATGCCAAGATTGACGTAGTAGCCGTCTTTAATTTCACGGGCAATACGTTGAGCAATTTGTTCTCTTGAGAGTGCCATAATTATTTCCTCACCGTACGTTGTTCAATACGTTTCTCAAAGTTGCCTTTGATAACACGATTTACATAGATGCCTGGAACATGAATATAGTTTGGATCGAGTTCCCCTGGGGCCACGATCTCTTCGACTTCAGCGACAGTGATTTTTCCTGCCATAGCGATCATAGGGTTAAAATTCATGGCAGTTTTTCTAAAGATCAAATTACCGTAGGTATCAGCTTTCCAGGCGCGCACGAGAGAGAAGTCGGCTTTTGGATAGGAATGTTCAAGAATATAAGAGCGGCCATTGATGACTTTGACGTCTTTACCTTCGCCGATCAATGTTCCGAAACCAGTGGCCGTAAAGAAAGCTGGGATGCCTGCGCCAGTCGCGCGAATCTTTTCCGCAAGAGTTCCTTGCGGAGTGAGCTCGATTTCAAGTTCGCCTGAGAGGACTTGCTTTTCAAACAGAGCATTTTCTCCGACGTAGCTAGAGATCATTTTTTTGATTTGTTTTTTTTCTAAAAGAAGACCCAGGCCAAAACCATCTACGCCAGCATTATTGGAAATGCAGGTGAGGCCTTTTTGACCATGGTCATAAATCCACTTGATGAGACCTTCGGGAATGCCACATAGGCCAAATCCACCGACCATCAGAAGCATGTCGTTTGAGAGACCTTTCATGGCCTCATCATAAGTTGAAACAACTTTGTTAAATCCTTGCATGATACACCTCGTGAGAGAGGTGTTTTATCATGCTAGGACTTAAGGTTGATAGTGCTTTTTAGAAGTTGCTGCAGCGAGTTTTTAGAAATCCATCACATCTTGTGTGAGGCCAGGGAAATCTACAAATGGATTGCGGATTAATTGATGCTTAGCAATCATGTTGTTGCGCTCAATTTCTGCTTGATCGATTGGGTCTTCTGCGTGCCATTGGCGAAGTACTGCTTCTTGTTCAGGATCGATTGGCATTTGGTAGCGAATAGAGAAGTAGAAGAGCGCGCGAGCGACGTTGCCACGGTGTTTTTCTGGTGGAGTGAAAACCAAACCATCGTTGGTGTGCTCAATCGATGAGGCTTCACAGAGATCGTTATTCATGTAGCCACGAGACTCCCCAAATTTATGGTTGCCGCGGATACTATTGGCCTTTGAATCTGTAGGGAAGAGATGATGCATATCGCTCTTTTGGAGCTCTTTTCCATATGAACGACTGAATTTACTTTGCGGCCAGGTGTGCTCGATATTCACTTTGCTGTTCATACCGGGAATATCATTTACGCTACGGAAATAAATTTTTCTCTCGCAGTAAACTTCCTCAACAAACATACCGTTATTATCGCGCTCAACAAAAAGCTCACCAAACATGATGGTGCGAGCGCGAGAGTAACCAACTTGGAGATGGCGGTAGCAATTACGCTCACCTTCACAAGCTCCGATGCGATCAACTTTACCTTTAATAGAAAGGTGAGATGAGCTCATGATGTCGTAGAGTTCTTTTTTGAGATTATTTGATTTTTGAGCACTGAATTCGCCGTAGTAGGCGAGGCGACCATCGCTTAACACCTGATTTGGGTCAGCGAAAGCGGTTGTTGTTACAAAACTTAAGAGAACCAAAAGACGAATAAACATATGTCATCCATGTCGTTAGAGTTGCAAAAACTATAGGTAACGAAAGAGGGGATGTCATGAATTATTTTCGAGTTCGTTTTTTAAGATTTTGTTAAGTGTTTTCAGTGCGTTGGCCACCGACCAGGTGCGACACATACAATACTTTTTCTAATGCAACACTTAAAGCTAGGCTAATACGTTGGCGATCTAAGAGATGGCGTGAATCAAGTTCCATGAGCGCCTGATAACTTTCTGTTACCAAGGGAAGCTTCTCGATCTGGCCTTGAGAATCTTGGGCCAGCTCGGGATAGAGATTTTTGAGTTCCCGACACAGCATCATTTCTAACTCATTATACTTATCCCGCCGAGCGCTCACTCCAAACAAACGACATAAGAGAGGACGCGTTTCGTATTGGGTGCAGCGACCTTTTTTGGGATCCTCTGGTTGAGCTTCATATAATGGGCAAGCGCTGGTTGGATGATTTGAGATCTGCTCTAAGAGTGCTTCGGCTTTTCCTTGTTCCAGCAAGGCATAGGCCATGGGAAGCATTTCTAGCGGACTCACCTCAACGGCAGGATTGATACAACAGGCACCACAGCCGGGAGGGCAGTGCATGCCCGAGGCTTGTTGGGCCCTAGCAAAACGCGCGCCTTCAGTCTCAAAGAAACTAAGGAGCGTTTGAATTTCTCTTGGCTTTTGCATAAACACTTTCTACAACCTTTTATGGCCTTTTTCTTCTGTCTTACTAACGTTGGGTTAGAAAAATCTCTTAAATCTGAGATGACGACTCGTTTTCCGGATTGGCGTCTGGCCTACTCGGCTCCCGGTTTTATTACCTTCAAAGGTGAAGGCGCTTGGCCCACCCCTGTGTTCGCGCGTTTATGGGGTGAATGCCTTGGTAAAGAAGATATTCCTGGTGCCACCATTCTTGATTTGGGTGATGGCGGTCGCTGGAGTGTGAAAGTTCAAACACCAGCTCCGTTGTGGAACGATCCCTTGCAATTGTCACATTTAGAGCTACCAAGTGATTCTCCGTCGCGGGCCTGGCTCAAAATCGAAGAAGCCATTCGCTTATTTAAACTCGATATGAAAAGCGGAGATACCGCTCTTGAAGTGGGTGCCGCTCCGGGCGGTGCAGTGATGGCGCTCTTGAACCGTGGTTTGCATGTCCGTGCTGTTGATCCGGCCTTGATGGATGAGCGGCTTAATCACTACGCGAGTTATCGTCATATCAAAAAACCCTTTCAAGAATTAAGTGGCGAAGAAATCCAAGGAGTGGATTGGTGGCTCTCTGATTTGAATTTGGCACCAGGTTCAGTGCTTTCACACTTGGGACGTCTGTTGCGTGAAGTGGAGAAACCTCGCGGTTTAGTGATCACGCTTAAAATCGGTAAACCAGAAGTCACACGAGAAATTGCTCAGCATGAGCAGCGTGTCCGTGAGTGGGGCTATCGCCGTACCGAAGTACGTTTACTGCCTTCCCATCATCAAGAAGTCGTGCTGGTGGCACGCCGAAACTAGGATCGCTATGATTAAGTGGCTTTGTTTTTTAATTATCTTAGTCAGCTGCAAGTTCTCATACAGTCCTTATACTGCCGATGTTTCTGATATCGAGTTGAATGCTCAAAACTTGAAACTTATCCAAGAGAAAGAAGCCACCACACCAGCTGATTTCAAAGTGGCCGTGATTTCAGATACTCATAACTATTATAATGATTTGAAAAAAATCGTGAAAGAGATCAACAAGCGCGGTCCTTACGCTTTTGTCATTGTCACTGGTGATTTGACCAATGTCGGATTGGTGGATGAATTCAAAAAAACTCAAGACCTGCTGGCGGAACTCAAATATCCCATCATCGTGGCGGCCGGAAATCACGACATGATCTCAAACGGTCAAACTATTTTTGATCGCTTGTATGGGCCAGATAAATTGAGTTTTGCTTTTAAAAATACCCAATTTATTATTTTTAATAATAATAACTGGGAAGTCAGCGGTAATACACCAGATGTGGACTGGGTTGAACGTGAGCTGACCAACAGTGTGCAGGCCAATAAATTACTCTTTGCTCATGTTCCAGTGGATGATGATGAGCGCTTCTCAACAGATCAAGTCGATCGTTGGCGCAATATCGTGAATGCCAATGGCGTGAATTACTTTATTTGTGGGCATGATCATAATCATGCCGTCTCTGATTTTGGAAATGCCAAACAAGTTGTTGTTGGTGCTGCCAGCAAACGAGTTTATGTAGAACTCGTCTTTGCCGGTGGAGGAGTGACTCATCAACTCATTAACCTCTAAGTTCGCTTTCATTTTTCTGTTTATTACTCCACTCGCGTGGGGCATTCCCTATATTGATCATGCCAATTTGCAAGTGGCCGGTGAAGTCGGAGTGCTTTCTGCGGGACTTGGGAAAAATATTACTCCACGATACTCTTTGGGTGTGATGTACGGAATTGTTCCTAAAGAATTTTCTAAAACAGAGATGATTGAAACTGTTACCCTCAGGCAAACTTATCGCTTCTACGATTGGGATCGTATGGAGTTTTATGGCGGACTCAATATTTATCATGTGCTGGGTCTGCGCTATGAAACTTCTAAGTATCGTGAGGCCCCGAATGGTTATTATTCTGTGAATGCCTTTCGAGTCCTACTTAATTTAGGTACATCGATTGCGATTAATCAGAAAAGAGATACGCGCTTCTATTTTGAAGGCGGCATCAATGATTTATGGCTGGTGAATCTGGCAAGTAACACCGAAACAGTCGGACCTTGGGATCATGTATCGCTAGCGCTGGGTTGGAAAACTAGTTTCTAGAGAGTTCTTATCCAGGTGAGAGCGACGGCGTAAAAGCGCTCATAGCCATCAAAATTACTTGGATCGCCCTTCACAAAATACTCATTGCGATAGTGATGAATATTAAGTGTCAGAGCATCTGAAGTGCTTAGAATCTTTTTGAAGCCTAAATCAAACAAGCTACCCGTGCCGGCCTGAATTTTTCGAGTGTCACCATCGCCATCATCGAGTCGTTGCGCTCCTCGATAGATAATGCCAATGCCTGAGACGAGATACCAAGTTGGCCTTAACTCATATTGAGCGTGGAAACTAAAGCTGAGATCACGGTGAGATTTAAGTGTGAATGTTTGGTTACTTTGAAGATTTTTCTCTTCACCTTCAAAGGCCTGGTTTAGTGCAAGAGTTGAGCGAAAGTCCCAGCGATCTTCATGATAGCCATGGGCAAGAGCTACGTTGAGATTGGTATAACCCATTTTTCGATTCGACTCAGCGGTTCCAACTTCAGCTGTCTCTAGACCAGAGCGTAGACTAATAAGAAGATCTAGGGAGCCGCGATCTTTTTCTTGAGAGCGCAGACGGGTACGAGAATGAATTTCTGGGTCACCAAAACCCTGGTTTTCGTATTCTCTTAGGCCCGAATCTCCATAGCGAGCACCGACTTCTTCACCCTCGCCATAGTCGATGGAGATACCAATAAAAGTTTTATCAAAAAAGCGGTAATCGAAACTTCCTTTAATGGCGGTGCCGTACTGACGTTTAGTTTTTTGTTCTTCGCTGGGGATTTTGGCGTAGGTATTATCGTTGGTGTATTTATACTCAAGAGCAAGAAAGCTCTTCGATTCAGGAAAAAAGTTAAGTCGCTCAATCTGAGCGAAGCTCGTTTGAATAAATACTAATACTAGTAGAAGCATAGAGTCCTATCTCGTCAAGGTCGTCATAAAACCCTGTGGGAAAAACTGTCCATGAGGATCATGCTTGGCCTTAAGAATTTTAAATAGAGTCAGTTGTTCGTCATGAATGAAAGGCTTGATAAATTTTTGTTTGAGAAGACCGATGCCGTGCTCAGCAAAAGGTGAACCCTGCCAGTTTAGAACCTTGGCATAAAGTTCTTCAAATTTCTCTTGGCACTTTGCGGTGTCCTCGGGACGAGGCATATAGTTGTAGTGCAAGTGAGCATCACCGAAATGACCAAATAGATTGTAGCGCACTCCGAGGCGTGCGGCATCACGATAGAATTCCATTAATGCAGGGAATTTATCAGGAGCGACTTGGCAGTCTGTACCCATTTTCTTGACACCCATACGTGAGTTTTCTTCGAAAACAGCGCGAGGAACACCGGCACGGACTTGATGGAACTTCTGAGAGCTGATCTCAAAAATATTTTCGGGAGAAACGAGAGTGAGTTCGCCAATGAGTTCGCCGTATACGCGTTCAAAATGTTCCGATTTGATTTCTAAGAACACCACATCCTGGTGAGAGCCTAAGCGCTCGTCTGGTTTCAGATAACCCATACAGTTTGAGTCTAAGAGTTCACAGGAGATCACTTCGCCACGGAAATGCTGCACTTTTTCAAAAATTTCCATATGGGGAGCAAAATCATCTTCCCAGCGAGGCAGCAGCATAAAGAGGTGAGTGACATCATCATGTGGAGCGGTTTCCAGTTCAACTTCGGTGACCACACCCAATTGTCCTTCCGTTCCAATCATTAGATCAGTTTCTTGATTGAAGCGCGGGTAAGGAGCGTTTTTGTATGTCTCATACGTCTTGAAGCTTTGCTGATAATCACTAAGTCCAGTGGCCGCTTCAAAAGGTTTGTCGCGGAAGAGTTCTTTTTCATCACCATTGTGATCGAGATATTTAAGACTCACCACCTGGCGACGAAGGTTGCCGTAAGCAAAACAGCGCTCTCCGGTGCAAGAAGTGGCGACACCGGCCAACACGAGCGCAAGTTGCTCAGTGGGGGAGGTCATAATAGCGCGGCCTTGCGTTTTTAAAAATTGATCGGCATCTTGCCAGTTCACCGAACCACGCAGCACCAGGTTTGTACCTTTCATCCGCATGGTGCCAGCGATTTTTGAGAGATCGCCTAAAATCAATTCATCGGTAATTTCTTTCTCTAGTTTATCGTAGGGGATGACCGTTGAGGTGCGAGACGAAATATAAAAAGTCGGTAGATGAGTTTTGAGGTGCTCTTTGAGCGCCGATTCATCGTGAAAGGCTTTGGTTTTTAGTGGCATAACGAGGTATCCTTGATGCCAGAATATTATCTCAAACTGAATCAGGGTGCCAATGAAACAGGTGGTTGTTTTAGGTGCGTCGAGCAATCCTTCCCGCTACTCCAATATGGCAATGCGTGAGCTCAAAGCTCGGGGTTTTAGCGCCTTGCCCGTTCATCCCCGCGAAACAGTGGTGGAGGGCGAGAAGGTCTGGCCACATCTCGCCCAATTGCCTGATGGTGAGATTGACACCCTCACGATGTATATCTCTGAGGCATTGAGCACACCTTTGAAAGAGGCGATTCTCAAATTGGCGCCTAAGCGAGTCATATTTAACCCCGGTTCAGAGAATCCCACCCTGCAAAAAATGCTAAGCGAGCAAGGGATTGAGGTGCTTGAGGCCTGTACTCTCGTGATGTTACGAACTGGCCAGTTTTAAGACTGGTTGCCGCGGTCTCCTTAGTTTTGTTACAACGCTCTCCATGAAGCATCCGGAACTCCTTTTACCTGTGGGCAACCTTCCTATGGCGATTGCCGCTATCCATGGCGGGGCCGATGCTATTTATGTGGGTGTGCCAGGATTTAATGCTCGTGGGCGCACCCAGGATTTATCCATTTCAGAACTCAAAGAACTCATCGATCACTGCCATCTTTATGGCGTTAAAGTTCACCTGGCATTTAACGTTTTAGTTTTTGAAAATGAACTCGCAACCGCCGCCGAAATCTTAAAAGAAATTATCCCGCTTGGACCTGATGCATTTATTGTGCAAGATCTAGGATTAGTACAACTCATTCGTGAGATGGCCCCGCAGATGCGTATTCACGGCTCAACTCAGATGACGGTCACCAATGATGAAGCGATTCATCTTTTGGAAGATCTCTCGGTTCAGCGTTTCGTTCTAGGCCGCGAGAATTCATTGGATGAAATCAAATTGATTCGCAAAGGCACTGAGCGCGAGCTTGAAGTTTTTGTACATGGTGCACTCTGTGTCGCCTACTCTGGCCAATGTTTTACCTCTGAATCAT
>JBKHVI010000061.1:0-15110 GCA_046570105.1 Bacteriovoracia bacterium | reverse complement strand
GAGGTGACGCTTGGACTTTTGCCACAACCAACTGCCAAATAATTAATCCAAGTAACCACTTCATAAAACTCCCACTAACGAGTTGAACCGGTGAGCTCTTTCAAACGCTCTTTTTTCAATTCAACAATATAGTTTTGAAGTTGGAAACCTTTAACAGCTGTTAAAAGCTCCTGATCATGCGCCGAAAAATTGACACTAGGAGAACCTTGCACCGACTTCACTAATAGCATGGTTGAGAAAACAGGAATTTTCAGCAATGCTGTCATGCCTTTATCTGTCTGCAATCCCTCTTTATTACTGAAATATGTCACCATATTCTCTAAACGGAAGTAACTATCACTCGCCCCTTCTTCACAGAGCGACTTAAGTTCACGACGAAGTTTAAACTCATGTGACGCCATCGCTCGCTTAATCATTTTCTTTTGGCCCACCTGCCACACTGGCGAGACGCCCGCTGCTGTTTTCACCTGAAGTGCCCACTCCGGATAGAACGGCAAATGCTCAGCACTAGGTTTGGCACCAAAACTAAATGGCATACGAGGCTCAGATTTCTCGTCCATCACGACTTTGTCATGGTGAAATTGTGGGCATGAACGCATCTCTGTTGAACGATCACTCATTTGTGCCACTTGCTGCCATGATTGATAGAGCGAGCGGAAATACATGCGACGAAGGGATGGTTTTTTCTCATCGGCCTCAATCGCTTGAGCGAGCTCTTGATCAGTAGAAGCTGGAGCACGGCCTGGTACTTGTTTTTGCACTCGCGCGAAAACTTCAGGTGCTAAGGGGTAATTGGGCATGCCCGTGGTAACGGCCTTGTCATCTACACGCCATTTTGCTGGAAGATGCGACACCGGTTTATGTGTTGCACAGCCCACCATAAAACCTGAAAGAGTGAGAGGAATCAAAAATTTTTTCATGCGCCACCATCCTTGGAGTTCACTGCCTTAGATTTTTGTCGGTCGGACGCAAAGAAATCTTGATTACCTGAGAGGCTCAGTTCACTATAAAAAGATGAAGTACTGGCTGATGAAATCTGAACCTGATGTCTTTTCGATTGATGATCTCGAGCGCAAAAAGCGCGAACCCTGGAACGGCGTCAGAAACTACCAGGCCCGCAATTTCATGCGTGAAATGAAGTCTGGTGACCAGATCCTCTTCTACCATTCAAACGCAGATGAAATCGGCGTAGTAGGTGTTATGGAAGTCTTAAAAGAGGCCTATCCAGACCCCACTCAATTTGACCCAAAGTCCGAGTATTTTGAACCGGCATCAAAGAAAGAAGATCCTCGCTGGAGTCTCGTTGATGTGGGCTTTGTAGAAAAATTTCCCCGCGTACTGACTCTTGATGAAATGAAGAACATGCC
Source organism: Bacteriovoracia bacterium (assembly GCA_046570105.1). Classification (GTDB taxonomy): domain Bacteria; phylum Bdellovibrionota; class Bacteriovoracia; order Bacteriovoracales; family Bacteriovoracaceae; genus UBA6144. The sequence continues at coordinate 13,743 of JBKHVI010000061.1, read as the reverse complement.
CGAACTCGAAGGCCTCGCTCTTTTGCGCAAAGGCAATCGCCTCTCGGTCATTCCCGTCGAGGCATCGCAGTTTAAAAAAATTGTGATGAAGGCGAGAAAGGCCTAGAGCTCAACAAACGCCTGCTCTTTAACATCAGTATTCACATCCACTTCTACCCGCTTAGTGATGCGCTGACCGCGCACAGTCGCTTCCACAGCAAGTGTATAGCGTCCAGGAGAGAGAACTTTGAAGAACTCGCCACGCTGAAAGCCATAAGTGCCAAGTGATTGGCCTGCGGCATTGAGTACTTCTACTTTGCCTTGTACCGAGCGGTCCGCAAACTTCACGCCCGTACCTTGATGGACCAGCTCCGCGTATTTCAACATCGAAAGACGATTATCCTTATAGAACTGCGGCATCATACTGTAGTTAGGCCATTTCGAATCAGAAAGCTCAATGGTGATCTGCAAATCGTTATGCCAAACATAACTCCAATCCTGCATTCCACCGTAGAGCACATACCACTGAGCACCGTTGGTCACACCATTGGTAAATTGACGTGATGAGATCATTTCAGGGTTGAGTTTTGAGTACTCGAGCGAGAGATCATAAACCAAACTATCTAACGGGTGACGATCATAGCGCGCATCCCACGGGTAATTGGCGACGACAGCGCCACCGTGGAAATTGGCCGAAAGAGCAAAGTTACGAGCGGCCTGAAAACTCATGATCGCCTTGGTTTCAGGTTGGCGGCCATCTTGGTTATTCGGATCATTACGAACGGCTTCAGGGAAATTGCGATTCAAATCAACGTAGTTAGCATTGGCACGCTGACGAAGTTCAGAACCATCTGGGTTCATAGATGGCATGACATAGAGTTCAGTATTATTGATGAGCTTTGTAATACGCTCGTCTTTGCCATACTTCTCTAGAATCTCGTCAATAAAACGAATGGTGAGTTCACGGCCGGTGATTTCATCCCCGTGCATACTTGAGATGTACTTAAACTCCGGTTCGATCTCATCGAGATTCGGATTATCAGAAATCTTCATGACCCACAGATCACGGCCCTTCACACTCTTACCAATGCTCTCGAGACGAGTGATGTTGGGGAATTTTTGGGCCAACTCTTTGAGTTTCGCCTGGATCTGTTCATAGCTGGGATAGCTCGTCCAATCCACGTGCTTGCGTGATTCTTTTAAATCATAGAACAAGATTCCACGCTCTTCTAAGTAAGTTGAAAGCCCAGCAGGTCCGTAAACCTCAAAGCCTTCATCTGTATGAATGTGGTCAATAGTGATATCGCGATTGCTGGCAAGTTCTTGGACGAGGGCCTGGTCGTAACCCACAACAAAGAGTTCTTCATGAATTTCGGCCGCCATGATGTTCATGGAGGTTAACAAACTTAAGCCTAAGGCCAGTTTCATCATAATGAATTTCCTTGTGGGTGATCGACCATATCAAAGCCTAGACTGTTCGCAAGGAAAGCTTAAGAGTTCTGAAATAATGATATGATTTGTTAGATCAATTCCGAGTAGATTACTCGAAGTAAAACAAGCGATTCCGTGAGGTTAAGACACCTAGGCCCGATCCGGCCTCGGCCGAATCACCAAAGATCGCCGATTGATCATGCCCTAAAGCAAAGCTCCCGATCACTTGGAAGCTCAAAGGATCAATCGCCAACAGCTCGCCATCAAAGGTGGCCGCCACGAGATGATCCTTCCACCACCACAATTGATTAATGGCAGATTTCGTTACTTTGGCCTGTTTGATGATCTTGCCTTGGAAATCGAGGAAAGTGATTTCTCCATGGACACTACCCACCACCAAGCTCTGGCCACGCACGATAGGATGAGAAAGCGATTGCGTGGCAAACTGACGACGGATGCTGCCATCATTTTTATCAAGCGCTTTGAGTTCTCCCGTGGGAGATCCGGTCACAATAAGGCCATCAACCAGGATGGGATTAAGATCGATATCGACAAACTTTTGTGTCTCAACCAGCTTTTGTTCCCACAGAAGAGTTCCTTCTTGCAGAGAAAGTGCGCCCGCATGGCCATCAGCGAATCCGACGATCACACGATCACCAATAATTAGTGGACGAGTGGTGTGCTGTAAAGTCACCGTGACCGGTACAGCACGACGATAGTTCCAAATAATTTTTCCAGTGGCAGCATCAAGGCAAACAATCTGATGGCCACGCAAATAAACAACTAAACGGCCCGCATGATGAACCGGCGCAGATTCAATCGGAGCGCCCAAATCAATAGCGTATTTAAGTTCACCGCTGACACGTTGGCGAACGACTAAACGACCAGCTTGAGTGCCGTAGAAAACTTCTTCACCAAAAACTAAGCTTGGAGCTGCGATGGGATTCGTTTCTTTATACTCCCACAAGACTCGACCATTTTCTGTATCTACCGCCTGAAAACGGCCATCGAGAGAGCCGACATAAAGAATGTCCTCACTGGTCGTCACTCCACCATAAGTGAGTGGTAAATTTCCAGGAAGATAGAGTGAATCGTAGTTCTTGGCCCAGCGAACTTGAAAGAATTTTTTCTCGCGCTCAGGTGCCTTGACGCCCCACTTTTCCAAGCGGGCGCATCCCAAGCTACCTAGTAAAACGACAGCGAGAAAAAAACGCATTACGGAGTCGTTAATTGCTGAAGATAAAGACGAGCTAATTTCGCCAATTCATCATTAGGGTAATTGGCGACGACATAATCAAAATTCGTTTTGGCCTTGTCTTTATTGCCTTGCAAGCTATTGAGACGGCCCAACTCTAAATACGCCTTAGGAAGCATGACCTTGTGTCCACCTGCGACATAATCATCCCAAGCTTTAGTCGCTTCAGCGATTTTGCCATTTTTTTCTAAAAGTGCGCTGTAGCTAGGAACTACAAAGACATAAAGAGGTGAAGTCGTTTTAAGATTGGTGACGACCCCTTCGAGTAGAGTCACGGCTTCGGTCACTTCATTTTTTCCGTTCATCAAATTGGCGGCTTCGAGGGCGACAGGCAACATGGCCGGTGCGCCTTTAGTAGCAGCATCAAGGGCATTAAATTTTGTCATGAAATCAGCCGTGGTCATTTTGCCTGAGCGCAGCTCTGTGAGGGCACTTTGCTCAAAAAGGTGCACAACACCTGAAAGCTCACGTGCCGCTTTGAATGCATATTGGCGATACAACAGCCATCCTGAGGCGAGGACAAATGTTGCTAGAATTGCCCCGATAAATGCTTTGCGATGTTCGAACACCCAATGACCAAAATCTGTCTTATTGAGTGATTCTTCCAACGTTTGAGTTGTTTCTTGCGGCAGAGTCGTTTCGGCCATGATCATTCCTTTGCTTCTGTCTTTGTGCGAATGAAAGTTTAGGGCGCAAGCCTTAGCGTTGTCAAAGATCAAAAGATTCCCTAGACTTTAATCATGAAGTCACAATACCTGCTTGCTCTGTTGCTAGTTTTCTCTCACGCTGCTTGGGGGATAAATAAAACCGGCCGCATGGGTGTAGGTCTCTCCAATCAGTTGGTGAATGACATCCCTGCTCTCTCGCTCAAGATTCAACAAAATCGCTATTTCGCTATGGGAGGCCTATTAGGTTTCCGCTCAGGTGAAGATGCCACGACTTATGGAGCGGGGCTCAAGATTTACCGCGTCATCTTTGAAGAAGAACGACTTAATTTTTTCATGTCAGGCACCTTGGCGACTTTGGCCTATGAGGAAAACGAAAAGGCCAAATCTGGATATCAGTTTGATGGGACGCTGGGGACAGAGTTCCACCTAGAAGGAATCGAGAGCATCGGTTTTAGTTTTGAATTTGGTGTCTCTTACAACAAAGGTCCACTTGGTCGCCGCTTTGAAACCTTAGGAAATAATTTCTTGAAAGCTGCGGTTCACTTCTACTTATGATGACACTTTTGCGCGTAATTCTCGCGCTCACTCTCCTCATGCCGCAAGCTTTGTTGGCGCAACAAGATGCGCCTGATGACATGATGGATGATGATCTCACCATTGAAGGCGATATCTTTAATGACTTCAACGAAGATTTGGAAGCCACCCAAGTTTTAGAAGACGAGCGCTTCTATCGTTATGGACGCTTTTTCCAAGCGATGGTGGGACTCGGTTTGACCACCTTCACTGGAAACCGTGGACGAGCCTATGAAGATAATCATCCGACCTTTCACTTATCTGTCGCCTTTTTCTTGGATTTCCGTGCGGCCCTGACTTTAGGTTTAGAGTACTCCAAGCACACCATGTTCCTGGATTCTAGTACCGCCGTTTACACTGACGAAACCATTGGTGCCATTGAAACCAGTTTCCTGAGACCTTTTGTGGGCTTTCGTTATTATGTCGATACCACTGATCTTGGCACCGCCATTACTTACTCCAATCCGCATTTCATCGCGCGCCTCGAGTACTGGTATCAAACCAACAAATTTATCGATAACCCGACCATCGGTGATCAAGAGGGCGGCGGTTTAGGTATTGGCACCGGCGTGGGCCTAGAGTTTCCGATTGAATTGAAAGTCAGCTATGTCAGTGTGGAACTGCTTTATCATCAAGTGAATTTCTTTGATAAGTTCACGCAAGACTATCGTCAAAACCCAACTCCAGAAGCGGGTAAGCCCGCTAGCACCAATGGCTTTGATGATCTTCGTGGTGCCGCTATGACTCTGGTGATGACATATAACTTTACTTGGTAAGACGAGGTCACGGATGACATCTCTCATTGCACTCTCCATTCTATTCCTATCTTTTTCAGTCCAGGCGGCAGATTTTATCACCCTCTTTGAGCAGGGGCTTAAAACCCAAGAATCGCTTTTGAAGTTTGTGCAATCTCGTTCATGCCCACCCCATCAAATCACCGAAGAATGTCAGCGTCCGCTTACTGCGCGCGAAATGGATCAACTCAAAACGATGATGCGTGGGATGGAAGCTTGGAGGGCAGAAGCTTTTGATGTCATGCTACCGGCGATTGATCAGCTCAAAAATCGCAAGATTGAAGTCACTTCGGGTGAGAACTTCTCACTCACCGAGGCCTACCGGTGGCGCGGTTTTTCGCGCGAGTATTATTGGCAAGTCACCTATGCTCCTTACTCCTATGATGCTCAAGCTTTCACTCACCATGCCCGTCTCGTCACCAGCTTTAGGGTCATGCTGTTTGATCAATTTTTCCGCATCGCTCAAGCGTTAAGCGAAACACCGCGCTTGCGTCGTGTGATGGAATTTGATCTTCCCGAAGGCTCACTTTTACAAAAGACCTATGGCCCAGCCATGCAGCGTGAAATCTGGGATGGCACTCTTCATACCCTCACCTATTTATCGACAGAAGAAACTCTACGCACCGGCCGCTCGCTTTCGCGTGAAGAGAGTTATTTTGAAAATTACTTAAAGCAATCTTTCACTGCCGCCCGCATGCGTGAGCGCGATCACGAAACATTTATGAAACAAGCGATTAAGATGGCGCGTGATTTAGAGCGCACGCGCTTTACGGAACGCCTGAATCGTTTGATGGGCCGCTTAAGTCAGATCTTTGGAAATACCGCCGGTCGCGTGCAGACTCGCTCAGGAAAACTCAAACCCATGGCCTCTGATCCGGCCACCATGACCGCTCTCAAAAATGAATTAAAGCCGCTGGATATTCTGCTCGAGAAAACACCTTTCCGCCTGACGGATTATTTTATCCCTGGCTTCTATGGCCATGTGGCTCTTTGGCTTGGGACTCCGGAACAATGGGGTTCATGGCCCGTCATGCATGAAGGAAAACAGATCCCCCTTATCATTCATCCGTTAGTTCAGAAGCTCATGCCGCTTTTGACAGAAAACAAGCTCGTCCTCGAAGCACTGCGCTTGCCAGGAGTGACGCTCAATACGATTGAGCATTTCATGGATATTGATGATCTCTTGATTTTGCGCTCACCCAACATTTCACAAAACGGTGAAATGATTCTGCAAGCTCTCGCGCAGTACGGTAAGCCTTATGATTTTAATTTCGATGTCGAAACCCAACGTGAGCTGGTGTGTTCTGAACTCATCTACATGGTTTACGATCAAGAAGAGTGGCCCACCGAACGTAGTTTTGGCCGCTACACCATCGGCCCCGATCAAGTCGCCTGGAAAGTATTCGATAACCGTCTCGAGATTCAAAAACTTTTTCATGACGGCAAACTGATTCCCGCGGGACAGTTTGAAAAACTCAGAGAACTTTTAGAGCTTCCGGGTGGAATCAGTCAGTTTCGTTAGACTGGACCCAAATTTCTGATCTATTGATCACCATAATTTAGGTAGCGCTAGGAATAAAAGATTTCGCATTTCAATAATCTATTTTTACAATATTTGTAATTCTATACTTATGATACGGGATCATTTGTCTTAATGATCTTAGGTTCACAGGCATATCCTTGTTTAATATCGGCGGTAAGCATGAAGTTCGTTACTCTTTCTTTGCTGATATGTACCAGCGCCTTTGCTACCGGCAATCACCTTAAGATGAAAGTCATCCCACTTAATTCACCAGTGAGTGAAGCGGCGATCATTTTCAAACTTGAGCCGCCCAAAGGCTTGGCATTTGTTGATGTGAACGCGCGTATCAAAAACCAAATCAAGCCGCCTTTTCGCGAACGCATCAAGGACTATCCAGTAGAAAAGAGTGGCGATCAAATTTTATTGAAACTCCCTACGCGCGATTATCCCGTCGATAAGTACGAAATTTTGGTCTACACAAAAAACGACAATCGCAAAATCTGGGAGTTCTGGAAAAAAACTCCCCCCCTCGCATTCGGCAAAGCTCATTTCGAAGTCAAAACCCAACAGATCATTGTTGATGGTGATCCTCAGCCTCCGCATCCGGGGGAAGCGGGGAAAGAAACTTTGCTAGGAATTGATTCAGATAACGATGGTGTACGTGATGATATTGAGATTTGGATTAATGAAAGGTTTGCTGAACAACCGAGTTTGTTGAAAGGTTTAAAACAAAATGCGAGAGCACTTAGTGATAGAATGAAAAATGCATCTAATCCTCCCGCTAGTATTCTAACTACTCACAAAATATTACGTGCTAGCGCTTGCTTGAAGTGGATTGCTGGTCTTGATAAAGGAATTGAAATTCGAAAGGAACTCGAGTTCGAGTTTTTAAATACTAAAGAGCGTATCCAGGCACATATGCAAGCGATGAAGAACTTTCATGGTGAGTCCGGCCCCGAAGATATGCGGATGGTAAATGCATCAGAGCGAAAGATTTTTTGTGAATCGCAAGATGTTACTCAGATTAATCAGTAGGATGGGAAGGCTTACTTAAGGTTCCAACACACTTTTACGTAAGCACCGCTTACTGATAAGTGTGTTGGAACTTTAGCTACTTTCGAGGGCCCTTTCTTTACTTCGTTTTCTTCGCCTGAATCTTCTTCATTCTTCGCTCAAGATCACTTGAGGTTCTAAAGATCAAGTGAATCGGCGTATTCAAGATACTAAAGTCCTGGCGCAAACCATTTACCAAGTAGCGGCGATAGTGCTCAGGAATGCCCTGACTCTTGTTAGTAAATAACAAGAAAGTTGGAGGTGATGATTTAATCATCGAAGCATACTTCACCTTAAAGCGTGTTCCACCGGTACGATTCACCACCACAGGGTTGCGATCAATCAACGTGGCGATCGACTTGTTCAATTGACCAGTAGAAATCTTTCTGTGACGTACGAGAACAGTGTGGCGAAGAGCGCCTTTCAAATAACCGATGTTGCGGTTTTGTTTCGCTGAAATAGTGATCAGCTGACAGAAACCCAGCCATGGGATTTTGAATTTAAGATCTTCAAGCCACTCTTTCTTCTTCTTAGGATTAGCAAAGGTGTCGCGCAAAAGATCGATTTTATTTAAGCAGATAACGAGCGACTTACCTTTCTCTAAAGCGATATCGAGCAAACGTCGATCTTGGTGAGTAATTCCTAAAGTAGAATCCACCATAAAGATCACTACGTCTGAGGCCGTGATAGCACGCAATGAGCGATAAACTGATTGCTCTTCAATAAAGCCTTCGACTTTCTTCGAGCGACGAATACCGGCGGTATCAACGAGCTTAATCGAGCGGAAACCATCCACTGTTCCGCGACGAGCTTCTTCTAATTCAAGATCAGTCGGAGTTGCTGAGCCCACATCAAGTGCCGTCTCTAAAGCGGCATCATTGAAGTACTCGCTCATATCAAAGTCCGCGACTGGAGTCGTGGTTTCAAATGTTGAGGCCTTTTCTTCTTCCGCTTCTGGAAGAAGACCTAACTCTGGCGCCATTTTACCAAATTCAATATAGACACGATCGTCCACACCGTCTTCGTCTTCATCGAGATCTAAGACCACACCTTTATTGGCATAGGCCTTCATCTCTTCATACAGCTCCATGCCGTCTTTTCTGAAAGGATTCTCTTGGGTCTTAAGCTCCATCGCTTCTTCACCAAAGAACAAATCAATATAACCTTCAATCGGATCAACTGTTGTACCAGCGATTTCACTGACGAGCGCACGCTGAGCGCCCACGAGTGCATTGAGAAGAGTTGATTTACCAGCGTTAGGAGCACCGATGATGGCGACGTTAGACACCACATCGTGAGCAGGCTTCACACCTTTTTGAATCATCTCTGGGTCATCTTTGCCCTCAAACTTACCGGCAAAGTTCCACAGACGCAGACGTAGATCGTTAATGCCACGATTATGTTCCGCAGAAACTAATAACAAATCATCGGCGTCGATATCGAGTTGGAAGAAATCCACTTCATCGCCTGCTTGTTTATCGGTGTCGTATTTATTGGCGATAATCCACACAGGCTTTTGTTGCTTGCGAATAAACTCGCGAATACCTTGATCAAAAGGACTTAAACCTTCGCGCACATCCACCACAAACAAGACCAAGTCACTTTCTTCAATCGCTAAGCGAGCATGATCGGCCATGATGTTGAAGAACGGATCGATATTATTTTTGATCTTCGGATCGATTTCAATTTTTTGTGGATAGAAACCACCGGTATCAACCAAGATGACCTCTTGATCATCGCCCGCACCTTCCTGCAAAGAAAGAATGCCGTAGTGGCGGTCACGGGTGACACCTGGCTGGTCATGGGTCATAGCGAGTTTCGCCTGACGCATGAGACGGTTAAACACGGTCGATTTCCCTACATTAGGGCGACCGATAATGGAGACAACTGCTGAACGTTTCACTTAGACCTCCAAACACGGGCACTCGTCTGAGATCGAGGCAAACCGATTTCATCCAAAACCCAGTTATTACTGAACCATTTTGGAGAGACCTTCACGTGTAAATTTAAATGTACTTGGCCACCGACCATCGCTTCAATTTTCTTTCTGGCCTCAGTACCGATTTGTTTAATCACACTGCCCTGGCGTCCAACCACGATCGCGCGCTGGGAAGGACGATTGACGAGAATCGAAGCCGAAACGTGAGCCGAGATAGGTCCCTTGGTATCACGATCAACCATATCTTTATATTCATCCACCACGACAGCAAGCTCGTACGGAAGCTCTTCCTTCAACACACGGAAGGCCTGCTCACGGATATATTCGGTCACAAAGAAGCGCTCGTTCTTATTTGAAGCTGAACCATCGGGGAATAAATGTGGCCCTGGGATAGCAGCATCACACAAAGCGCCGGTTAATTCGTGGATGTTGGTGCCGTCTTTGCTTGAGATCACAAAGAATTTAGCCAACGCCGGACACTGCTCTTTCATACGAGCAAACATGCCAAGCGTATCAGCATTTGGAACGAGATCAGTTTTAGTGAAAAGAATCCAAGTAGGTCCCAGCTGCCATTCGATTGAAGCGAGGAAATCTTTGAAAGCTAATTCAGGTTTATCGGCAAGATCAATCAAGACGAGATTGAGATCCACGCCTTCTGCGCCCATCTGCGCTTGGTGATTCATGCGCTTGTTCAACTCTTGAGACGCTTTATGCACCCCCGGAGTGTCAACAAGCACGATCTCAGTGCGATCGATAGTGAAGATACATTGAAACTGGTTACGCGTCGTTTGTGGCTTATCACTCACAATCGCCAAATCAAAACCAATCAAGTTATTGATGAGTGTCGACTTACCCGCATTAGGCTTACCTAATACTGCAACAGTGAGTTGTTTGTTATGGGGATGTTGGGTTTCGAGTAGCATAAGGCCTATCCTCCAGAGAGTGTGAGATGCAAATTTTGTTGTAAACAAGTCTGAGCAAGCCAAAGTTCAGCTTTTTTCTTGGAAACATTTTGAGAACATAACAGTTCGCGGCCATGAACTTTTAAAGTGACGCGAAAATTCACTCCCGTACCCATGCGCTTTTCTTCAAACTCATAGGCCGGCAGTTCTTGCCACTCTTTCATGCAGTATTCCTGCAAGCGCGATTTAGCATCAAATTCAGCGAGCTTTGTGCCATCAAACAGATTCAAATCAGAAATCCAGTGATGAAACATCTTTTTTGCGACATCAAAACCCTGATCGAGATAAATGGCTCCCAAGAGCGACTCTAGGGCATCGGCCATCACTGAATCTTTGCTATGCAAAGTCGGCGCTTCACCTTTCCCCACAAACATAAAGCTATCGAGCTCTAAGCGACGGGCCAATTGAGCAAGAGTCTCTTCATTGACGATGGCACTTCTGAGTTTTGAGAGCTGGCCTTCAGTAAACGTAGCGAGAGATCGATAGAGTTCTTCGGTGACGATAAGACTTAAAACAGAATCACCTAGGAATTCTAGACGCTGGTAAGTCTCCGATGGATGGGACGGATTTTCGTGCACAAACGAGCGGTGCGTGAGTGCCGTCACAAAGAGTTTAGGTTCACGAAAGGTGAAGCCTAAACGCATAGCTAGGGCGTTGATTTTCTCGTCGATCAACATAAGGTCATCCAAGGTCGTCTGGTTCCGTGAGATGCGGAACATGTTTAAATGTGGGCGGTATATAGCACCCGAGAAGCATTGCGACAAGGAGATTCCCCGGCTTGTCCTCTTGGATGCAAAAAGGCAGAATCTCTCTATGATTGATTTGGTCAAAACTCAGCAACAATTTCTAAAAAATCTAGAACTTAGCGGCAAAAGCTTCAACACCGTGAAGAACTACCGGGCCGACCTGCAGGTCTTCAATCGCTTCCTTGCCCAGCATAAGCAGTCGATGATTTTGAAGACTTTCACCATCACCCAAGTCCAAGAGTACGCGGGCCATTTAAACCAGCTTTACGGCTCCCCGAACTCCATCCGCCGTCGCGTGCAGGCATTGCGTTTGTTCTTTGATTTTTTGGTGCAAAAACACAACTTCCCCGACAATCCGATTAAGCTCGTGCCGGTGGCGGCGAAGGTTCTCGATAAACCTAATCCGGTGCCTTTTAAAGATCTCATCAAACTGAAAGATTGGTTAATCGAGCGACGAGATAAAGCCGAAGGTCTTGAGCGTTTAATGATTTTTCGACATCTCATTGTCGTCGCTTTGATTTATGAATCGGGCGTGAAAGTTTCTGATCTCGCTCGTCTCGAACTCTCCGATATTCTGCCAGATAAAAACGGCCTGCGTGTTCTCATTCGACCGTTGAAGCGTGAGCCCTACTCTATTCCCTTAAGTCAGGCCTTCAAAGTCATTTGGAAAGAATACAAAACGGAGCTTGAGGCCCACTGGCCTGGACCTGGTGACGTAAAGTTTGCGCTCTTTAATGCCAACCCTTATCGCATTCTCTCTGGCTCACTTTCTCCTCGAGGTACTGAGCTTTTCTTCGAAGATGTCCGCAAAGTTCTCAAAATCGACATCACAGCAAGGAGCCTGCGCCAAGCGTGTGTCTTTCGCTGGATGTGTCTGGAAGTCAGTGAGAGTCAAATTCGCGAGTGGCTTGGAGTCGCTCCTGATTATGATATTTCTCTCTATGTAGAAGCTTTTAACCATCCCAAAGAGCGCCCGATTTATTTGGACCTAACTTATGCATGAGTTATTCATGCGCCGCTGTTTTGAACTCGCGCGTCTTGGAACAGGCCTAGTCTCGCCTAACCCCTTAGTCGGTGCCGTCATTGTCAAAAATGGCAAAATCATCGGCGAGGGTTTTCATGCGCGCCATGGGGCCCCTCATGCTGAACCTAGTGCTTTTCTCAATGCCACCGAAGATGTGACGGGGGCCACGCTCTATGTAAATCTCGAGCCCTGCTGTCACACCAAAAAACTCACGCCTCCTTGTGTCCCCCAAGTGATTGAGAAAAAAATTAAAGAAGTCGTTATCTGTAATCTTGATCCGAACCCAGCGGTAGCAGGCAAAGGTGTCGAGCTGTTAAAAGCCGCGGGCATTCAAGTGACAACCGGTGTGCTCGAGAATGAAGGCGAAACCTTAAACGAAATATTTTTTCATCGCATGCGTACCGGCTCGCCTTTTATCACCCTCAAAAGTGCTGCCACTCTAGATGGTAAGACTGCCATGCCAAACGGAGAATCCAAATGGATCACCGGCGATGAAGCCCGTCGTGATAGCCACTTGGGCCGCCAAAAGCACGATGCCATTTTGATTGGGGCCGAGACTTTGAGAAAAGATGATCCCGCGCTCACCGTTCGCTTAGCGGGCAAGACCATTGAGCGCATGCCCTATCGTTTGATTCTCACTCAAAGCGGAAATCTTCCTAAGAACTCGCAAGTTTTTACCGATGAATTTCGCCATCGCACTTTTGTCGTGACTGACAATCAAACGACCATTGATGCCCTTCCTCCCCAACAAGTGATTCGTCTCTCGACACTTTCGCCATTTGCGTTTGAAGAATTTTATCAAAAACTCAGTGACCTCAACATTCATTCATTATGGTTAGAAGGCGGCTCTCAACTTCATTCACTCTTTCTCAATGCGCGCCAAGTACAACGGATGGAGCTTTATCTTGCTCCTAAAATCATGGGCGAAGGCCAGCCCCTTTTCCACCACACACCTACGTCTCTCAATGGCCTTCCAAAACTAGATCATATGGAAGTACAAATGTTGGGAGCTGATCTCAAAATTAGTGGAAAACTTATATGAGATGGCTTTGTATCGTATTGCTCGCCACCCATACCGCTGTCAGTCTCTGGGCCGCTCAACATCATTCATTCTTAGATTTTTTTCCACCGTTTAATAATCGCCTGACGACCCAAATCTTCAGCGATCTCTCCATGTCGATTATTATGGTACTGGCCTTCATTTACCAAGACAGAAAACGCGCCAATAAATCCATGGGGCCATGGTGGTTGTGTGCGTTTGGAACAATCCTGCTCGGATCATTTGCTCCGCTGATTTATCTTCTCACTCAGACGTTTCAGTGCGATCAAAAATGAAAATTCCGCTCAAATCTCGCTAAAAAAATTGTTTTAATCCCATTCACAAAGCTAAAAGACGCACATCCTCCTTTGACGACCCACTGAAGGGCGCCTTAACAATAAGGAAAATTATGGAGGATGTGATCAGGGTACTGACTCTCATCGTTCTGGGATTGAAGCTCACGCTTTTGATCCTCAGAATGTTGAGATAGGTTTTAGGGGGTGTGTACACGCACATCCCCACTCTGATCTTTTTATCGTCGCTTGATTATCAATGAATCTGCAAGTCTTTATTGCACAAAGCCAAAATAGTCTCAGGTTCTTTCGACAAAACGCTTGAAGGGGCCTAAGATGCCCTCCATGTTTACCGGACTCATCCAGGCGAAAGGCCTGATACATTCAGTGACCAATAATCGCGAAGGCCGCGAGTTTGAGATTCAAACGGATCTCTGCTCAGATATTCAAATCGATGATTCCGTC
>JBKHVI010000060.1:0-15171 GCA_046570105.1 Bacteriovoracia bacterium | reverse complement strand
TCCATCCTGACGTAAAAATCATTACCTTAAATGTAGAAAAAGAAATGAATGAGCTTGGTTATTTAGTGCCGGGCCTAGGAGATGCGGGTGACCGACTCTACCAAACTAAATAAGATCTTCATTATTGGTGTCGCCGGAGGCTCTGGTTCCGGTAAAACCTTTTTTGCTGAGGCCTTACACAAGGCCCTGGGCAATGAGTTAAGCACAATTGTCTATCAAGATAATTTCTATATCGATCAATCACATAAGTTTGATCACGATGGCGGATCGGTTAACTTCGACCATCCTGAAAGCCTTGATTTTCCACTCCTGGCGGAAAAGCTCAAAGAGTTAAAAACTGGACACGCGGCCTCAGTTCCTATTTATGATTTTGCCACTCATAAACGTCGACAGGACACTCTTCATGTAGCACCACGCAAGGTCATTATTGTTGATGGGATTCTAATTTTCCATCCGCCTTATGTGCGCGAACTATTTGATGAAATGATTTTCTTTGATACACCAGAAGATCTTCGTTTTGAACGCAGACTAAAGCGTGATGTTGAAGAGCGGGGACGCACGCCTGATGGGGTACGTGCACAATTCATGAAGCAAGTTAAACCGATGCATGATCAATTTGTAGAACCATCAAAGAAGTTTGCAGGCACGGTCGTGTGTGATCTTGGTGATTATAACGATGCGCTGAGAGACTTCTTGAATAAGTTTTCGTCAGCTAAAAATATTTAGGGCCTCGTAAGCTTACAGTCAGCTAAACTTAAATCCAAACTCGCACTTTTTATACAGTCGGTAAGCAGAGCAGTCTGTTGTCCATAGCGGGCACCATGAAAAATACTGACTGAGCCATCAGCATCGACTTCGCAAGGATTGTTATCAGTACAAGAGCGACCGCTCTTATTGAAGGTATTACTTATGCCCACCACTTGGCGGGTATCTTTTAATATTACGGGAGAGCCCGAAGTGCCATTGCTCTGTTCGCAAGTGCCCGAGAAGCGAAGGCTTTGATTAAAAGCAAATCCACCTTCGCGTAATCCAACTAAAACTTCATCAATCGCACAATCGTAGTCCACATTCTTGTGTCCTGAAATGACTTCAACTAAATCGGCTTTTTTAGGAGGGAGAGCGGCTAGCTCAAACGAGCGAATCCCACGATCAAGTAGTTCTTGATAGCTTAAATGAAGTTCATAGACCGCCATATCGGTGCCAGTCATTGTAGCGTAGACAATTTTGCGGGTATTAAGTTTTAGTTTTGTGAGACGCTCTGTTACCAGAGAAACAGAGCGAGATTTAGATTGGTTAACAATCGCTTGTCCTGGTGAGAGTACCATGCGGCCAAGTAAATTTGTAACACAATGACCGTTGGTCATGACCCACGCTTTATTAGTCATCGGAGTGTCGGCCGTTTTGAACACAAAACCCGAGCAATTAGAGAAATCGGCCGTGCCTTCATAGCGGGCATCGAGGGCCCATAGAGGGAAACTGATGAGTGCTAAAAGTAGGTATTTCATAGTTGTGGGTTTTAGCACCAAAACCATGGGGTGCCTTGGACAGGGTAGATATTTCAGGGTTAGCTATTATCGAGCTTCTTCGACTTTTCAAATGTTTCTGGAAATTGCAAATTAGTATTCATGCGTTTGGCCTTAGTAATCCTCAGTATATTCTTGATCTCCTGTGTGCCTGATAAGGGCAAGTTGACCTATTCATTAGATGGTAAAATGAGGGAAGAAATCACTCCCATCACTACGCCTGCAACATTTGAACAAATCAAAAACGATATTTTGGTTCCTAGATGCCTTGAGTGTCACAAGTGGGTACGTGATGAAGCGCGTGTGAGACGAAAACTTGTGCCTGGCAACGCTGATGAAAGTGAACTCTTTCAAGTAGTCGAGTCAGGAGAGATGCCGGAAGATGCTCCGCCGCTTCCAACGAGAGAGCTAGAACTAATCCGTTCGTATATCAATTCAATTAAGTAAGAATTAACGCTCCAACCATTCTTTATATGTCCCAGGAAATTGGCGGATGACACCTTTGTCGACTTCCCACACGCGATTACATAACTCGCGCAAGAAGTGACGATCGTGACTCACGAGCATAACGGTGCCGTCGTAGGCTTTCAATGCATCGAGAAGAATTTCACGCGAGCGAATGTCCAAATGGTTGGTTGGCTCATCCAAGACGAGAAGATTTTTTGGAGTCGCGAGAATGCCGGCAAGTACCAAGCGCGCCTTTTCCCCGCCCGAGAGATACTTAACTTTCTTTTCAACATCGTCACCGCGAAATAAGAAGGCAGCGAGAAGAGATCTTACTGCACCATCAGTCATCATGGGGACATAGTTTTTAACTTCATCCCACACGGTGTTGTCAGGCTTTAAAACATCCAAAGTGAATTGGCCGAAGTAGCCAAACTTAATTCCTTCACCCGTTTTGACTTTTCCTTCAGTCGCTTCAACATCACCGGTGACCATTTTTAGGAGAGTTGATTTACCTGCTCCGTTGACTCCAATGACTGCGAGCTTTTCTTGGCGGCGAACAGTTGCGGAGAGTCCTGAGAAGACTTTATTTTCAACACCGTCATCGCGCTTCCAAGTTTTCCCAAGATTTTCAATAACCACGACATCGTTGCCACCGCGTGGTGCTTGCGGAAATTCAAACTGAATGGCCATTTCATCAGGAGTGACTTCAACGCGCTCGATTTTATCAAGCTTTTTGACTCGTGATTGAACTTGAGCAGCGTGAGATGCACGTGCGGCGAACTTAGCAATAAATTCTTCTTCTTTTTTGAGCATAGCATCCTGGCGATCTTTCTGCGCTTCAAGTTGCTCGCGACGAATATTTCTTTCGCGCTCATAAAAATCATAATTGCCAGTATAAGTGGTAACTGCACCATGGCGGACTTCGACAATCTTGTTCACAATAGCATTCATAAACCAGCGATCGTGGCTGGTCATAAGGATGGCACCTTGAAAGGCCTTAAGCCACGCTTCTAGCCAAAGAATTGTCTCGAGATCGAGATAGTTGGTCGGCTCATCCATTAGGATGACATCGGGTTTTGTGATGAGAACTTTTGCTAGTGCGATCCGCATCTTCCAGCCACCCGAGAAGTGCTCGACGGGTGTATTAAAGCGATCAGGGCCAATGCCTAGACCAGTCAGAACTTCTTGCGCGCGAGTTTCCATATCAAAGCCGCCTCGCTGCTCAAAAGCAGTTTGGGCGTCGCCAAGTTTTTCTAGAATCCCAGCAAGCCAGTCGTCGTCTGGCGCATTGTTTGGGTCTGCATAGGCGTTATCGAGTTGCGCTTGCAGGTTGTCGAGTTCGTCTTTGAGTTTAACAATTTGTAGGTCACCCGTCATAACTTCAGAGAGAGCCGAGCGGCCTTTCATTTCTCCTACGTTTTGCGAGAAGTAGGAAACGCGCCAACCTGAGGGCATCGAAATCGAACCAGTATCCGCTTTTTCCTCGCCAACAATCAAACGAAAGAAAGTTGTTTTACCGGCACCGTTGGGTCCTACTAAACCGATTTTTTCACCGGGCTTAATTTGGAACGAGGCCTTCTCATAAAGGGTGTGCCCTGAGTGAGTCTCGGTGATATCACTAATTGCGATCATGCTTGTGCCTTATGAGAAAACTTTGCTCTGAGAATTTCGACCGCCATGGGAAGTACTGAAACAATGATGATGCCAATGACTACTAAACCAAAGTTTTTCTTCACCACGGGAATATTGCCAAAGAAAAAGCCCGCCAGACAGCAAATCAAAACCCACAAAAGTGCACCGACCACATTGTAGGTAAAGAAGCGACCGTAGTTCATATTGCCAACGCCTGCCATGAAAGGTGCGAAGGTGCGCACGATGGGAACAAAACGCGCGATGATAATGGTTTTCACGCCGTACTTGTCGTAGAAGCCCTGGGTTTTTTCCAAATACTCTTTTTTCAGGAATGGATACTTTCCAGAAAGAACCTTTGGCCCTAAGTAGCGCCCGATATGATAATTGACAGCGTCGCCAATTACAGCAGCAACAAAGAGAGTTCCCATCATGATATAGAGATCAAGTGAACCTAGTGCGGCGAGTGCGCCAGCGGCGAACAAAAGTGAGTCACCTGGTAAAAAAGGAGTGACCACAAAGCCAGTTTCAGCAAAGACGATGAGAAATAAGACGGCATAAGTCCATGCGCCATATTCTGTGGTGATGGCGACTAAGTGCACATCAATTTTAAGAATGAAATTAATCACAGTCCAAGCGAAATCAATTAGGTTTTGCATGGGGGCATTTTAGATTGTCAGAAGTATTCTGGAAAGTTCAGAATGACGAAGAGGGCAAAAACTATTGTTAAATTGTCACTGACATGACACTAGTGGGAATGTGATTTCAATAATATTTTACGTATTCATTGCTATCTAAGGAGCATATGTTTTATCCACCCAACAGTGGTAAGTTTCATTTGAGCAAGCTCCCTCTCGCACCATCCACCTTTGAACGCTTCAAAACTTGGTTGCCTGCTTCTTCAATGAGCCCCGCACGTCAGCAAGAATTTGTTGCCGGACGATTCTGTGCAGTTGAGGCAGCTAAAGAGATGGCGGTTGAACTTACATCTCTTCCGCGAGGGCCAAAGCGCGAGCCACTTTGGCCTGATAATTTAGTGGGGAGCATCAGTCACACCAAAGAGTTTGCGGTGGCATGGGTCGACCTTAAAATCGAGACACTGAGTTTGGGGATTGATTTAGAAGCGAGAATCTCGCAAGAAAGGTATCAGGAGCTGATTCATCAAGTCGCGAATCAACGAGAGAGTGAGTTAATTCATTCCAACGCTGATCCTCAATTGGCCTTTACGATGATGTTTTCGGCCAAAGAGGCATTCTTTAAAGCTCTCTATCCTTTGTGTCATAAGTATATCGGTTTTCATGAAGTAGAATGGAAAGGTGCTGATGGGAATCGATGGGAGATCTATCTCAACAGTTCGCAATCTGAGATTAAAAGTTTAAATGGTACTTATCGAGGTGAATGGCAAGTAAGTGAATCGCTTGTCCTGACGATGATTCGCCTTACTCACAAAGATTAGTCGGCAGCTATTTCAGCTCACCTTTCAGCCACGCCACCATCGTTCCTACCGCTTCCGTAAAAAATAGATCTAAGTAAAAGAGATTCTCACCGCGAGGATACGGTGGGCGATTGAATAAGCGGTATTCACCTAGATAAAGAAAGTGAGTGGGAGCGGCCATGGGATACAGCCCAAAGCCTCGAAACTGGCCCATTGCTCGCGGCATGTGTAGCGCTGAGGTCACCAGAATAAAAGGATTTTTGCCCACGATGGGAGCGATATAACGAGGATGCTGGTAGGTATTGCGTGACTGGGTCTCAATGATGATTTTGTCCGCCGCCACTCCCAGAGAGAGGGCCAGCTTTTGCATCGCCTCGGCTTCAGTGAATTTGAGGTCACTTGAGCCGGACACGACTAAGCGACTGTTGGGTAGAGCTTTGTGGAGGCGGATCCCTTCAATCAAACGTGTAAGAGTAAAGGAGCCTAGTTGTGATGATAAAGGCTGATGCTCATTAGGAGCGTAGCCACCACTTAAGACTACGACATAAGGAATCTCGCTGCGCTGTTGTTCATTGAGAACATCGACCTCAAAGGCCGGGAACTGTCCTTCATACTGACGAATCATCAACTCTGTAAGAGGAGTCAATGACCAGGTGAAGAGTAGCAATGTGCCGACGATTAAAAATGAACGAGAAAGTCGGTGCTTATTTTTAAGCACGAGAACAACACCCGTCAAAATGAGCAAGGCAAAGAGAGCGGTGGGGGTCATGAGGCCCAAAACATAGTTTTTAAGGAAATAGTGCATGCAGAAATGTTACGGATTTAAGCGCTTTGAAGCCACAAAATGCGACCAACTTGCCCAGAATTCCTGTCATTCCTGCAAATATTTATGCTTTATGGAGAGTTAAGCACTCAATTTGTCGTTCACGAAAATGTCCGTGATAGGCCGATTTGGTGCTGAGACGAAACGACTTCATAATGAAATCTCACTGACACCATAGGAGGTCTTGATGGGAGTTGTCCGTTCGTTCCGCCCTCGCTTCCGGAGTACTAGAGGCCAGAACCAGAATCGGAGTACAAGAGCAGAAAATGAGTTTTGGAGTACGCGAGCCGAGTCGATGGCCTGGAGTACGAACAAGCTTGTGAGGAATGGACCAACTGGTTCCCACGGCTATGCGGAGATCCGAGATCCGCTTCATCACGGAGAAGGTCCTCCATGAGATTAGCCGCCTCAGTTTTCACTACATTCAATTTGAAATTATAGAAAGGCTTCGGCCTGATACAAACCCCGGGATAAAACCGGGGTTTTTTATTTTATGATCAGGATGATCTGTATGCCGCCGTAGCCAGGAGGCGAGAGGCGGCGTTGACTCTATTTCGGAAGATCACACGACGAGAGAGCAAGATCGAGAGCGAAGTTCTCATTGAAACAGCCGTAGAACTTGTAGGTTTGTTGACCGTAAGAGCGCTTCGGAAGAACCACTACGCGACCAGTTTCATCTACTTCACATGGATTGTTCATTGTACAACGACGACCAGATTCGTTACCGGTGTTATTAATACCGATCACGATACGTGTACCGTTTTCCACCACTGGAGAACCAGAAGTCCCACCGATTGTTTCACAACCTTGGTTGTAACGGATTGAATCAGTGAAGAGCCAATCAGCTTCACGCAATTGGTGAACGAAACCATCAATCTCACAGGCCCAGTTACGGTCCCAGTAGCCTGAAGGAATATCGATTTTCACACCGGCCAACGGGCGCGTATTGGCGAGAAGCAAGGGACGAATGCTGGTGCGAGTTTGGATATCGTTATAAGTCGCATCCAACTCGTAGAGGGCAGCATCGGTATCAGTCATGGTGCCGTAAACGATCTTAGTGGCGTTGATGTTATGCAATTTCATTTTGGCATCATAAACGCGCATTGAGCGACGTACTGACTTGTTCACGACAACTTCGTTTGGCTTCAAGAAACCACCACCCAAGCAGTGACCATTGGTAAGTACCAATGCTTTGCTGGTAGTTGGTTGGCCATCAAATATCACCAATGAGCCTGAACAGTTTGAAAGCTTAACAATCCCTTCGAACAAAGGAGCATTATCCAAAGCGAGAGGAGAATTGTTTTTTGTTTCGAGAGCATTGAAAGAACCTACGGGAAGTTCGAGAGCAAAAGCATTGAGAGAAAGGGCCAGCATGGCGATAAATATTTTCACGAGTCCTCCTGAGGTGTGTGAAGGATAAAATCCTAGACCTAGGAGTTCTGCTTGGATATCGATGTTAGGAATTGTTAGGGAAGAAAAAGGGGGCCTTGAAGGCCCCCCGAGAAACTACCATTCAGTGTTGCGACGGAGTGCGTTCTCACATTCTTGCGAGTAGCGGAAGTTACCTGTTACCTGGCCACGACGGTTATACATCGTTGAGCCATCACAGAAGCGGCCGCGGAACTGAGAGGCCTGGCGAACGCCGTTGGTACAATCTGAGCTAAAGCGGAAGTTATGAATTTGACCATCAAACACACTGACCATCGCCGAGCTATCACAGAAAAGTCCTGGGCCGCTGATGGCCTGAGTAATCGCCTTAGAACAATCAGAGCTAAAGTTGAAGGTATGAACGAGGCCTTGGTCGCCAATCATATTTGAGCGATCACAGAAAATGCCGTAGCGGTTGTTACTTTGTGAGAGAGAATTTTTGCAATCACTTGAGAAAGAGAAGCGGTGAAGAAGCTCGCCACTGATGCGGTAGAGTTCTGAGCGATCACAGAAACGACCACGGTATTGGCGAGACTGCGAAAGCGCCTCTTGGCAATCAGAGCTAAAACTAAAGCTATGAACCAAACGACCGTTGTTGGAAATCAAATCGCTGCCACGACAAGTGTAGGCGGCCGGGCGGTGCTGAGCAAAAGCTGTCAAAGACAACGAGGCGAGAATGAGAAGCGCGAGCTTTTTCATGAAAATATCCTTTGTTGTGTGTGGCAAGGAAGTAGCATCGCTTTGCTGCTCTGCCAAATTAGGTGGTAAAAAGGATAGGGACTTGTCCCTAGGGAGCCTCTAAACGCAAGAATTTCTTAAGGAAATCAGGGATTTTAAGGGGTAAGAGAGCACGGACGAGGTACCAGGTCTTCTTGGCCTGAACCCATGTCCGAAGAGCGGTTTCATTCCAGATCTTCTCTTGGGTGGCCTTCTTACCAATCTCAACGAGCTGATCAAAGTGCTCACTTGAAGTGCGGCTATATTGCGTGAGATCCATCGATATCACAACATGAGCATCGTTGAGCTGCCGGCGTGTTTGGGCGTCGATGGCGATGTCCATGGCGCTTGAGAGCACATCGACTACACCCTGGGGGCGGGTATAACCGGAGTTACCATTGAGATTCACTCCAATGGTTAAATGGGCGCCGAGTTTTTTGAGAGCACTTAAAGGAACATTTTCTGTTAATCCACCATCAACCAAAATCATGCCATCTATTTCTTGCGCCATGTAGATGCCCGGCACACAACAGCTGGCGAGTACGGCCGGAATAACGGGGCCATGATCAAGAACGACTCCGCGACCCGTTAAGAGGTTGGTCGCTTTCACTGCTAGCGGAATACGAGCTTGTTCTATACGAGCGTCGGCCGGGAGTAGTTTCGTTAAGAGTTCTTTGATTTCAGAATTTTCAAACAGGCCCAGGCCCTTAAAACGAAAAGAAGTGAAGTCGACGGGTTTGAGCTGTTTCATCTCTTGTTCAATGACGGCAAGATCAACGTCAAAAGCATAAAGACTGGCAACGATGGCACCAGCGCTCGTTCCAGCAATGCAATGAGGGTGAATTTTTGCAATTTTGAGTTGCTGTAATACCCCAATATGGGCGGCACCACGAGCACCGCCACCACCTAAGGCCAGACCAATCTTTGGACGAAAAAGCATGGCCGATGTTATCGAACTCCTTTATCTCTGGCAGTTCTTTTTTACTGGGGTGACGACTAAATTCAAACATGACTTCATTGTGAGTTGTTCGCCAGCCTCAATTTTTTCGGCTAAAGCCAAAAAGAGTGGAGTGAGTTCTTGGTGAATGCTTTTTGTCACAACCCAAGGTTTTTTGCGATTGCCATCGGCATAACCGCGCTCGCACATTTCTGTCTGCCAAGCTTCTTCCGTTGAGAGGTTTTCTTGCTCCATTCGCCAAAGTCCTGCCAATAGACCCGTGCGGTCTTCACCAACTGTGCAATGAAAGAACACTGTGCGAGAGGCCTTATGGGCTTTTCGCAAAAGTTGCAGGGCCTTCACTGTTTGTTCACAGGCGACCTGTACGCTCCCTAGGTCTTTCCAGCGAAAAGGGATGTGGTGAGATTTGATACCAAGGTTTTTAAGTTCGGCCAATTCCTGGTCGACTTCATTTTTAGTCTGAGATTTGAAAATGATCACTTCTTCGATGCCATAATCGGCTAACTCGGAGAGCTTCTTTCCGGGTTGAGGGCCACGTAAAATGCCTTGTGTGACTTCGTGGGTATTACCGATGGTGATGCCTTCAACAGTGGAAGCAAAGGGCGATGTGAGTGCCCAGCTTGAAGTTGTGAGAATGAGTCAGAGCCATAACCATTTCATAGAATTCCTTTGATGGGCGGGTTATCGCTTGTTTGTGGTGCTATGAGAAATAAGATGTCCTGATGCTATAGTTCGAAAAAATAGATCGATGAATGTTAAATTTCTGTGATTGCGTCTATTTAAGCTAGACTGAACCTCGACAACTCTTTAATTTCAATCATTTATTGGCTAAAATCCAACATATGAAAACTTCCAATTTGATCTATCGGTATCTCTTAATCGGTCGCAAAGAATGGCGTGCCTTTACGGTCTATGGACTAGGTTTTGCGCTTCTCACCTTATTAGTTCCGCTGATTGTTCAGTTACTTGTTACTAACCTGATGTTCAGTGGCCTGGGGCTCTCTCTGTTTACTTTGAGTATTATGCTGGGACTAGGTCTGATGGCCTTGCAGTTATGTCGTTTTTCGCAAGTGCTGTTGTTGGAATATATCGAGCGCCAATTTATCGAGCGCCTGACTTTTCGTTTCGAACAAAAAGATGCTGGCAAGCAGATCAAGTTTTTTGAAATCGCTATGATGATAAAAACGATTTCCAAATGGGCATTGGATGGCTTCGAGACTTTTTTGGCCCTCATTGTGGGAACAGTTGTCTTGATGATTTATCATCCCTACTTCGTGGTGCTCTCCGTTTTAGTCTGGGGAGGAATTTATGTGGTATGGAAACTAGGCTCAACTGGTCTTGAGACCGCGATTGAAGAATCGAATCAAAAGTATCTTGCCTGGAATGAGTTAAGTCAGGGCCGTAAAGAAGAAGGCAGTAAATGGCTAACTGCGCGGGCCTTGCATTTTAAAATTCTCAAACGTCAGTTAATTGTTTTAATCGTCTTACAGGTGGTTGGATCACTGGCCTTGCTGATGGGAGGCGCCCTTTTATTTCAGGCCAATCAACTGAGTATCGGGCAATTCGTTGCAGCTGAGCTGATCGGCACGGGCCTATTCTTGGCCATTGGGAAATTGTCCAAGTTTCTGGAGTTGCATTACTCACTGATCACTTCCTTAGTGAAAATTGATTCTGCGATCGGAGTAGGAAATGAGTAATCTTACACAAACACCTCCTGCACTTTTGCGTTTTTCTTTTTATTTAAAGATTCTATTGATTGTGACAGCGGTGGCGATGGTGCTTCCGTGGGAGCAATTTTCAAGTGGCGAAGGGCGTGTCATCGCCCTTGATCCCAATGAGCGTTTCCAAGAGATTCACGCGCCCATCAGTGGGTTCGTGAGAAGGTGGCATGTCAGAGAGGGGAGCTGGGTCAAGGCGGGCGATCCCTTGGTTTCACTTTCAGATACCGACGCAGATTTAGTGGGACGACTTGAATTCGAGAGAAAAGCTGCGGAAGAAGCCTTAGCGGCGGCGGAGCTAGCACTTAAAACCGGTCGGATTAATCTTGAGCGACAAAAAAAATTATTTGAGCAAGGTTTAGTAGCGAGAAAAGATTGGGAAAAAGAGCGTATCAGTGTTTCCAAATACGAGATTGAAGTCTCGAAGGCGCAAGCAACCGTTGCACGTGCGCAAAGAGAAGTCGCTCGCCAAGAAACCCAATCAGTGGTGTCCCCTCGCGATGGCTGGGTGGTGAGAGTGAGAAGTGGTGAAGGGGCCCAGATTGTAAAATCGGGAGATGCTCTTTTGGTATTAGCTCCCAAAACAGAAAACTTAGCAGCAGAAATTTGGGTCAATGCCAATGATGTGGCCTTGATTAAAAAAGAAGCGAAAGCAATTTTGAAATTTGCGGGATGGCCGGCCATTCAATCGGCCGGATGGCCCTCCATTTCAGTGGGAACCTTTAAAGCAAAAGTAGAACTGGTGGATGCGGTCGCATCAAAAAACGGCATGTTTCGAGTGCTGTTAGTTCCTGCCGAAAAATGGCCGACAGAACTTTTTGTTCGCCAAGGTGCTCGTACCAGTGGATTTGTGAGGCTCTCAGTTGTGAGCCTGGGTTGGGAAATCTGGCGACAATTTAATGGTATGCCAGCGGATATTTCTCCGATTCAAGATGAATTGCAGCGTCTCTTGGAAACGAAAGCTCCCAGCAAGGATGAAAAAGCCGAGAAAAAAGAGGAGAGTAAATGATTCTTCTTCTCTGGCTGAGTTTAACTGCTCATGCAGGAACAGCATTAAAGTTTGAAGACGTTCAAGGGATTGTCGCGAGTCGCATGCCTTTGATTATGGAAGCGATGGAAAAGAAGCGCGCAGCTGAAGGAGTACTTGAAGCTCAAGAGGGTTCTTTTGATCACAAAATCAAATTTAAATCGATGAACCAGATCGAAGACAATTATGACAACCAAGTTTTTGAAACGAAGCTTGAACGCCAAACACCATGGATGGGATCGCGCATGTTCGTGGGGCATCGCCAAGGCAACGGGGTGTTTGCCGCTTACGATGGCAAATATGAAACATCCTCCTTAGGCGAATTGTTTGCAGGCGTCGATGTTCCACTTTTAAGAGATCGCGCGATTGATGAATTTCGCTTAAATCGACTTAAGTCTTCAATTCAAGTGCAAAAAGCCGAAGCCGATGTTCAGCAAAAGCGTTTGGATGTTTTATTTAAGGCGGCGCAAGTCTTTTGGAAATGGACAATGGCCGGTCAAAAATTACGCATTCTTGAGAACTGGGTAAAGCAAGCCGAGGATCGTCAGCAGTTTCTGGAGAAAAAAGTCCGCGCAGGAGATACCAGTCAAATTAAACTCACAGATAATCGACGTACACTTTTAAAGCGCCAAGCTGATGTGGTGAAGGTGAGAAGAGATTTTGAGATGGCCTCGGCCGAACTCGCGCTCTATATCAATCGCACTCCCTCGCTATCAGAAGTTAAAACAGAAATTAAGTTATCAGAAGATAAGATTGATCTGCCGCAAGTGAGCATTCGTGATCAATTACCCCCTTTTAAATTGGTCAAACTAGAAGAAGAGATTTTGGCGCAAGAAAGAGAATTTGCCATTTCTCAACAGCTCCCTGATTTACGCCTTGCTGTCGAAGGGGCGAGAGATGTAGGAGTGCAGTCGCAGGCGCCAGGTGGCCAAGACCAACTGAGAGTAGGAGTCATGTTGGAGATCCCACTAGAAAATCGTAAAGGAAAAGGGAAGCGAGGCGAGATTGCGGGTAAAAAAGCGGCGCTTAATTATCGCAGAGAGTGGTTAGAGCGTGAATGGGAGGCGAGGATTAAACAAAATGCTCAAGCGCTTACCACCACACGTCAGCAACTTGAGCTGCAACAATCGGAGGTGAGTGATACCTCCAAAATGGCGAGAGCAGAACTGACCCGTTTCAACCAAGGTGATAGTGATATTTTCTTCGTAAATATCCGAGAACAAGATGAAGCCGAGGCACAAGTCCGCTTGATAGAAACCGAAGCGCTCCACGAGTTGATGGTCGCTGAGAGGCGCTTACTGGATGGGCAGTGGTTAAGAGAAATTAACACGGCAAGAGATTCTAAAAAATCGATACAGTAATTCTTGACCGTCTTGCATCTGGCCACAGTTGTGCGAAGATGTCTCATGGTGCTGCAGGAGTGGCATCAAAAGCTTTAAAAAGGCTAAACCTCATGTCTTTTTAAGTCGAGAAGGATCAGGATGAACGTCTCGCTTTTCAGTCTATTTTTTACCTTCTTTGCTGGTAGCTGGCTCTCGAACCTGGCCATCATCCATACAACCACCGCTCTCTTGCAGTCATCTTCGCTCGAGCTCATTTTGGCCGTCAGCTCTTGTGCTGGTCTCTCATTCTTCGTGCTTCTTAGGTTTTTGAGTCGCTTCTCTAGGCCTAATATCGTTGCTTGGTTGATGTTGCCAGTGTTTGGAACAACAGCGGTTCTTCGAGCGTACTATCCAGAATTTCCGGTTTGGCCTGCTTTGAGCGCATTATTGTTCGGAGAGCTCATTAAGTATCATGCTTACTCGCAAGTACTTAATCGCTTTGGTCCACTAAGTGCCGGACGAATCATGGGGTGGGCGGTACTGGCCTACGAATTGGGAACAATCTGTGCGGCCTTGAGTGCGCGCTTTGAAGCAGGTCTCTTGATTCATGCTCTTGAAACTGTCGCCATCGTGGGAGTTTATCTTCCATTCTTTGTTGGCCAGACGGAAGATGATGAAAGTGCCCGCCAGCAGGGGGCAGCATCAACGCTAGCACCGACTTCACTGCTGCCTTGGTTAGTCGGTTTGGGTGTTCTCGCGGGCTTTCTCAAAGTCTCTGCCGATACTGGTTTCAAATTTGCTTTGAGTGTCACTCAAGAAAATGTGGGCCTGGAAGTTTCTAATTTCTACCTCTACAGTGCGCTTTTTACCTTGGCCCTTTCAGTCGTCAGAAAATTTCGCTGGCTTGCGCCTCGTATGGGTTGTCCTGAAGCCTCTCTGATGGGTCTCGCTGTTGCTCAGGGATTATTTGGAATGGCGCTCTTTTCGGGCAATATCCAAGCGATGGTCTATGCTGGTGCCCTTCAGCGCAGTGTAGATAAGATTTTTTATCAACCTACTTTGCAGCTTCTCACTTCTGGATTTACTCCTCCGGTGCAAGAACTCTTGCGTCGCTGGCATGTGACCGCATTCTTGGCGCTGGGTTCATTCATCGGACTTGTGGCCTTCATGGGCCATGGTTATTTAGGTGCACCATCCATTGTGATGAAAGGCATGAGTGTCGCTCATATTGTGGCGGTGTTGGTGATTGCTTTTGTTGCTGGAAAACTGATTCAAAAAATTGTTCAAGCACTGGATATCGAAACCCGCAAGGCCGGAGCACTGGGTGGCTCACGCCCGATGGCGATGCTGGCGCTTTTATCACCTCGTCACTTCTTAGTGCATGCGCTGATGTGGTCGGGTCGCCGAGGTGGCAGTATGCAGGGACTTCCGCCAGAGATTCTGCAAGGTCTTACTGCCGATGCCGGTGGAGAAGTGGTGAATTCTTTTTACGCCGCTTTCCCACGCTTGGATGAAACTCATCAATTGGCCCTTATTCGCTTGGCGGTGTTTCTTGATCGCAAACAAGATCGTGAATTTTTACTCTCAATTGCGGAAGAAAAAGTTCCCTGCGTACGACGTGCCCGTCGTCTGGCGGCCATGCATGTGGTGAAAGTTCATGGACGTATCTATCGTCCACTTTTGCGTCGCTCTCGTGGTAAAAAATCGCCTCTGCCGGTGAATAAGAAAGCGGCCTAAAACTAGAGGCCCTTCATACGCACTTGAGAGAGAACTTCTTCAAGTGCTTTAAGTATTCCATCCTGATTGATCATGTCTCGGCCCAGTGAATATTCACGAGGAGTGAGGCTTTTCACCAAATGCCTTTCATCTTTAGCGACTTTGGTGGTGACTGATTTTGTGTCGAGGACTTTGACTTTAAAAGTGAAATCCAGATTAAGTTTATCTCCATCAAGACTTTGTAAAAGGTGCAGTGTCTCGACGTGAGCAAAATCTCTGGAAGTCGGTGGGATCATTTTAAATTCAACCGCGTCCTTGGCGGTTTTAATTTCTTTGGGTTTAAAACGCTGAAAGGTTTCAAAGAGTTTTGTGATTTCTAAGAAGAGCTGACGTGGAGTGATGTTGAGTTGCAGATTGGCTTCTTTAAG
>JBKHVI010000059.1:0-15223 GCA_046570105.1 Bacteriovoracia bacterium | reverse complement strand
AACTTCTGCACACGGTTTTCACCAAAGTGCCGCTGGCCCGCAAGGTAGAGCGCACGGACATCGTCGAGCGATTGGGTTTTGCTCACAACTAAGAGTTGTGAGCGTGAACCTTGTAATTCATTTTGAATAGTTTGGAGATTGTGAGCGAGAGCTTCAGGTCGTTTCATCTTTCTTGGACTTCTTTTTTTTGAAGGATACTTTCGCATTCACTTCTAAATCATAGTCCTCAAGCACGCGATCAATTTCTTTAGAAAGATCAATTTTATCTAACCAGCTCTTTAACTCATTCTTGGCCTGGCCAATGAGTTCCGTTTTCGCGTTCTTGGCATTTTCCATAATGCCTTTGACCGCTTCCTCGCCCATGGAAGCCGCTGAGACTCCCGTTGAGACGACGGACTTTAAAATATCGCCCAACTTACCTTTGCCATCTTTCTCTGACATAGGAGCTCCTTAGAGAGAGGCGGCCCGCTTAGCAAACGCCTTCATGTTCATCGGAAGATTCGTCGACACCATCGTTTTCTCAACCATACCAAGTCCTGGGAAGAAGCCTTTGAGTTCAACTTCCAAGCTGTATGTCACTTCGGTTTTACCATTGCCCAAATCTTTGAGTTTCCAGCCACCGTTATTTACTTTCATCAAATCACCTGAAACCAATGACCAGCTAACTGACTGATTCGGAGTACCGGTAAGCTTGAGCGTGTAGGTCACTTCTTTGATCAGTGAGAGATTAAATTTCACGGTAGCGTTTTCCGCAGTACCAGTGACGATCTCGACCGACTTCATCCCATCAACGAAACTGGGATAGCTCTTATAGTCTGTGATAGCCTTATAGAATTTATCACAAGGAACATCAAAAACTTCTGTGCGTTCAGCTTTGGCCATATATCCTTCCTTAGTAGCGAGGTTTTTTATCGAAGTGGTGTTCAGCACGAATATGGCGAATGGTGCCTGATTCAGAACGCATCACCAACGAGTGAGTCAGTGCGCCCCAAGGCTTAAACACCACGCCATCCAAGAAATTACCATCGGTCACGCCTGTCGCACAGAACATGACATGGCCGCGAGCGAGATCATCAATTTTAAATACACGGTTGATATCTTCAATGCCCATTTTTTTAGCACGGACAATCTCTTCAGGATTGCGTGGCTTCAAGATGCCTTGGAAGTCGCCTCCCATACATTGCAAGGCCGCAGCAGCAATCACACCTTCAGGAGCGCCACCGATACCAAACAATACATCCACACCTGAATCAGGAGTGGCAGTGGCAATCGCTGAAGAAACATCTCCATCACCAATCAACTGAATACGTGCACCAGCGGCACGAATTTCTTCAATCAGATCTTTGTGGCGTGGGCGATCAAGCACCACCGCAGTCAAATCTTGAATACGACATTTTTTTGCATCAGCAATACGCTTCAAGTTCTCTTTTGGAGAGACACGAATATCAATCACGCCTTTGCAATCTGGGCCCACGGCAATTTTTTGCATATAAGTATCTGGCGCGTGCAGCATGCCACCGGCTTCCGAAATCGCCATAACAGAAATCGAGTTATAACCACCCACCGCACAGATGGTTGTTCCTTCCAAAGGATCAAGTGCGATTTCTAGTTTTGGACCATTCCCTGTGCCGACTTTTTCACCGATGTAGAGCATGGGAGCTTCATCACGCTCACCTTCACCAATCACGACAGTGGCAGCACAATCGACTGAATCAAGCATCGCTCGCATGGCATCGACCGCTGCCTGATCGGCTGCCTTCTCATCACCACGTCCCATTAAGCGGGCCGAAGCGATCGCCGCCATCTCAGTTACGCGTACAAATTCCAAGGCAAGGTTACGATTCATCGAGAGACTCCAAAAAGATAATTTGGTTCAGTTTAACTTAAACGCTCATCACTCGTCAGCTGAGTTTGCGCAGGAGAAACTCTTTGGCATCCTCGGTCAAAAGATGTGTCGGTATTTTTTCTACCAGCGAGCGTACGCGTTGCAATTTAAGATCGTCTAACCCTTCATCAACACGGAAAACAAACTCGTCTTCATCTAAAAGCGGAGTATCGACGTTTCGTTTAGACATGATGCGGCCAGTTTTAAGTCCTTGACCGTCTTCCCACTCGACGAAATTTTCCAAGAGAAGAACCTGAAATTGCGCGAGCTCCCCATCACGGTGCTGCCATACAAAAAGCTCGACTGGACCGTCTGAGCGCAACCAATACTTAAGCTTCGCCGGAAGTTCTGCGCCATAATCCATTTTGTGTAACGGCTTTAACGCTGCCACGAGACGGTCTTCAGAGAGAAATTTTCCAAGGTGCTGAGCTAACTCAGCGCGCTTGATAAATTCAATCCCCACGCGCCCTTTAGTTGACCACATCACTTTGCCGTGAGTGACCAGTTCATCTCCCAACCAATGCACTGTTCCCTGTAGCACTTCGCCTTCGGTATAAACACCACTGCCTTCAGTGACACCTAATTGCATACCAGTGTGAGAAATATCTTTAATCTCGTGGGCCCGTTCGCCCTTATCAGGGCGGAAAGTCAGATAGCAGACCGGAAAACGCGGAAAGACTCGCTTTTCGTGTTGCTGGAAGTCAGTTTTGATTAAATTAAAGCGACGCTCTGTAGGCATGGAAAATCCTTTTCCTTTATTGATGTCTCCATTCTATCCGCTCTTGAAATTCCGTACAGTGGAAAAAGCTTTCTTTTGCTCTAGAACCTAGGCCCTGATATTCTCTCTCTATGTCGCTACACGGAAACGATCTTGAAATTGATAATCTCCCCAATCGCCTGACTATTTTACGAGTCTTATTGATTCCGTTGGTGGTGATGTCGCTCTACTTTGTTGATCATCCTCAGCACGGCACCGGAACTATTCCCACTTGGGTTCTTTCCCACTTCGCGACTTGGGCCTTTGTGCTGGCTTCGATTACTGATTTTCTCGATGGCTGGATTGCACGACGTCGCAATATCGTAACGGTTTTTGGATCTTTTCTAGATCCTCTGGCGGATAAATTCTTAGTTGTTTCCAGTCTTATCATGCTGGCAGCGATGAATCGTGTGCATGCCGTCGTCGTCATCATTCTCGTTCTACGTGAAATGTATATTACTTCGCTAAGA
Organism: Bacteriovoracia bacterium; assembly: GCA_046570105.1. GTDB lineage: Bacteria > Bdellovibrionota > Bacteriovoracia > Bacteriovoracales > Bacteriovoracaceae > UBA6144. The sequence continues at coordinate 12,111 of JBKHVI010000059.1, read as the reverse complement.
CTTTTAGCGATGAGTGAAGGTTTCAGTATTCCCGTCAGCCAAAGTGGTAAATGGAAAACCGGTTTTCAAATGACCGCCATTCCTATGCTGATGATCGGTTATGAGTGGCTAGGTTTACCTTGGGATAAAATTGGCACCGTTTGTATTTGGATCGCAGGTCTTCTCTCGCTTGGTTCAGCGATTTCTTATTCATTTGATATGGTTCGCCAGTTGAAGCACAAGCGCGAAGAAAAAAAACGCGAAAAGAAATAGTGAGGCAACATGGATCGCTCGCTCGTCCTTGTCACAGTCACAGGTCCCGATAGGCCAGGTATTACTTCTGGTCTCATGAAGGCCTTGGTGAAAAACCAAGCCAAGCTCCTTGATATGGGGCAAGCAGTGACTCACGGTCTGCTTTCTCTCAGCATCCTTTTAGATATCGATGAAAATGAATCTCACCCGACGCTCAAAGATCTTTTGTTCGAGGCCAAACATCTAGGCATGGATCTCGATTTTGAAATTGTCGACAACCTTCCTGAAGCCAGTGCGACCGGTGACAAATATATTTTAAGTTGTGTGGGTATTACCGGTATCACCGCGGCTTTTATGGCCGATATGGCCGAAACGCTGGCACAACATAAAATTAACATTCAACGCATCGACAACATGACAGGACGAACTTTTAAGGCGATGGAAATTGCCGCCCAAAGTGTGCACCCTGTGAAATGGGAAAAGATTAAAACAGAATTGATGAATGTTTCTAATCGCCATGGCATCGACATCGCTTTTATGCGCGACAATGTTTTTCGCCACAACAAACGTCTGATCGTTTTTGATATGGACTCAACGCTCATCAACGCAGAAGTGATTGATGAGTTAGCCGTCGAAGCCGGTGTCGGCGATCAAGTTAAGGCCATCACCGCCCGGGCGATGAATGGTGAAATGAATTTTGATCAATCACTGCGTGAACGTGTCGCCCTCTTAAAAGGTCTCAAGCGCGAAGTTTTAAAGAAAGTCCATGACCGTCTGGAATTAAATCCTGGCGTAGAGCAGTTCATTCGTGCTGTTAAAAGTCTGGGCTATAAAACCGCCATCGTCTCAGGTGGCTTTAAATTTTTTGCTGAAGAGCTACAACAACGCCTCGGAATGGATTACGTCTTTGCCAATGAACTTGAATTCAGCGGTGATGAACTCACCGGACGAGTGACAGGTGAAATCGTTAATGCTGAAAAGAAGGCCTTTATTTTAGAGTTGCTCGCGCAACAAGAAAGTATTCACTTGGAACAAGTGGTAGCAATTGGTGATGGCGCCAATGATCTGCCAATGCTCGCTAAAGCTGGCCTTGGCATTGCCTTTCACGCCAAAGAAAAAGTTCGCAAAGAGGCCCGTCATCAGTTGGGCCATGGCCCCATGACTTCGATTCTCTATTTCTTAGGTATCCCTGGGAGTCACTTGGATGACACTCCATAAGAATTTGGCAAGTGCCCTTAAAGAGCGTGAATCCGTTACAGCGCTTAAGCTTACCCTTAAAGAGAGCTCACTTCCGCTCGAGCTTTTCCATTTTCCCAACCTCAAAGAACTCTATCTCGAAGCCACAGCTCTCACTGATTTTCCCGATACGCTAACAGCTTTTAATGAGCTCAAGGTTTTTCAAATCAGAGCACCCCTTTTCAAAGGTTCACTGGTAGAACTCTTTCGACTACCTAAACTGGAAAATCTCAAAGCGCTTGAGACTCCTTTGCATCCCTTGCGCTTAAGTCTTGGTGGCACGCGCGCTCCCTTGAAGTTTTTAACGCTTAAAGGCTGTGAACTCAAAGAGCTTCCCCTCGAATTTGGCGAACTCACAACACTGGAAGAAATCTATTTGCCACAAAATAAGCTGACCGCTCTTCCCGTTAGTTTTAGCGATCTTAAGAAATTAAAAAGACTCAATCTCGATAGCAATCTGCTCACTGTCTTTCCCGTCGCCTTAACGAAGCTCCCGCAATTGAAGCATGTCTCGATGGATAATAACTCATTTAGTGAGGAAGAACGTGAACGTATCCAGCGTGAATTTCACCTCACCATCCAATGAATTAATTTTCATTCTTTTCTGCTAGCCGCTCGCTGAGCAAATGCTATGATTTGCCAATGAAATATACCCAAGATTTAAAATCCGGTTTGATTGTAAGTCTCATCGCTCTTCCTCTGTGCTTAGGCATCTCGCTGGCCTCCGGCGCGCCTCTGTTGGCCGGAGTTATCGCAGGAATTATTGGTGGAATTGTCGTGGGGATCATCAGTGACTCTCCCCTCTCAGTCTCAGGCCCCGCTGCTGGACTCTCCGTTATTATTTATTTTGGCATTCAAGAAGTCGGAGGCTTTGCCGCCTTTGCTCCGGCCATTATTCTTGCCGGTGTTTTGCAAGTTATCTTCGGCCAATTAAAATTCGGTAAACTCACCGCTCTCATTCCCCACTCAGTGATTGAAGGCATGCTCGCTTCCATTGGCATTCTTATTATCATCAAACAAATTCCACTGCTCTTAGGCGTCACTAACTACCCCGAAGTGCAAACCCTTTTGAGTGGTCAAAGTGTCGGCTCTAGCATGGGAGCACTCGCCATAGGCCTTGGCTGTTTATTCGCCTTTATTATTTTTCGTGTCACCACTATTAAATCTTGGCGCGTCTTTAAACTCATTCCTTTTCCATTGGTGCTGGTCGTTCTGTCGGCCCTCATCGCTCGCTTCATTATGCAAACTGATTTTGCTCTGCTCTCACGTGACTTCGTGCAAGTGGCAGGAGCTCTAAAAAGTCTCAGCTTTGCCGATCACTTCCAAGGACTGCGTGATGCCACTTGGTTCTCTCCTCTCATTCTTAAACACGCCGTCGTGCTGGCGATTGTGGCGAGTATCGAAACGCTTCTTTGTATTGAAGCCTCAATTAAAATGGATCCCTTCCAGCGAGGAACCAATAAAGATCGTGAACTCTTGGCGCAAGGAATTGGTAATTTATCTTCAGGTCTGATGGGTGGATTGCCGGTAACGTCGGTGATAGTGCGCACTTCAGCGAACCTCGAAGCAGGAGCAGCGTCAAAGTGGTCGACAGTTTTTCACGGCACAATTCTTTTGATCGGTCTGCTGCTCGTGCCTGAATTGATGGATATGATTCCACTCGCCGTGCTGGGTGCGATACTGGTTTTCACTGGGTATAATCTCGCGGCCCCACAAAAGTTCATTCAGTCTTTTAAGCACGGTCTCTTAGATTTCATTCCCTTCGTCACCACTATCCTTGGTGTGGTGATGCTTGATCTGTTGAAAGGAGTGATCTTGGGACTCGTGGTAGCGTTGATTTTACAGAAAGTGCTTAAAGCAAAAGACTCACACGCTTCATAGTCCAACTGTGAGGTGAGTCTAAAAAACTCACCTCGCTGATTCTTTTTAATATCACTGTTACTCTCTTCCCTTTTGCCAACTTCTTTAAATCTCGCACCACGCCCAACGATGAGTACCCGTCGACATATGCCTTTTTCAATCCAGAGTGCTTTTGCTCATTGAAGAGGACATAATAAACGGCATTCTTTGTTTCACGCACGGAACGAAGAACATGCAAATGATAACGCTCTACCTGCACGCGTCCTTTATCCAAACCTTTGGCGATCGTCACCGTGAGGGAGCGCATGCCTCTCGTGAGGATGGCATTATCCTGCGCTTCTAAAATCAAATGAATATGATTACTTTGCAGCGAGAAGTGAATCACTCTCAGGCCCATCTTACGGGAATTGAGAATCGCCCTTTTCAAAAGACTCAGTCCTTTCTTATGACGAATAGAAGTGCGGTATTTAAAATTCACATGCAGGCCGTGTCGCATTTGAACTTTCTCGCGCTCTCGGTGGGCGACGCCTTTGGAATGAATTCGTTTGCGACCAGCACCAGGTCTTCTGCCACCACGCGATCCTTTATAAATATTGAGATTGAGTTGTTTTGCCATCATGCCTCCGATTGATTGAGGCATATGTAAAACGCAGTGAAGGAGATACAGAAGCGAATGATCTAAGAGAGAAAGAGATCTTTCAGAAGAGAAACACCATTTGTTTATAACCCGACTGGCACCGGCCAGCAGTCCTCTTTTGTCACCCTGTTAGCGCCCCTGCCTAATCCTTTGACACCACCCTCATGGGAAATCATTGCCTTGCGCTGGTCTTAAGGGTGTTAAGACTGGCACAATATTTGAAGAGTAATGGGTAACAATAACGGGGCCCCCAAGGCCCAGTGTTCAAGGGATTATAAATGAAGAAGCTATTCACCATCGCAATTGCAGCTCTCACACTTTCAAGTGCCTTTGCGGCCACCACGGGTACGTTACTTTTAAGAGGTACGGTTCCTCGTCTTCTTGAAATCACTGTAAACCCACAGGCGATCGCTTCAACTCTTCCACTTGATACTACTCAGGCCAATACATTGGTGGCCGTTGTGAATGAAAAAGCTAACTCAAACACTGGTTACCAAGTCAGTGTTTCATCAGCGAACCAAGGCAAGCTTGTTCATGAATCAGTCGGTACAAGCGTTTTGAACTACTCTCTTCGCTACAACGGTAACGCTGTTAACTTGGCGACTGGCCAGACATTCACTTACGCCGGAGCTGGTGCCAACAACAACAACCGTAACGTTGATATCTCATACACGGGTATCGCTCATGACTTGTTGATCGAAGGCGACTACTCAGACACAGTGACTTTCACGATCGCTGCTAACTAGAATTGAAATCCCCGAAAGGGCCTCCACTGGGGGCCCTTTTTTTATGAGTACTTAGTCATATCGCTCAAGTAATCTCTCTCGATAGCCGACACGTTTACTATGAAACTGTGGCTCGCTACGCTTCTATTCTCTCTCAGCGCCCTCGCCCACGAAGCGGCCACCCTGAGTTTACGAGCGCATGTCCCTAGCATCTACCGCATTCATATCAATTCAGACGGCACTCTCGTCACGCACTCCAATCACCCCTCCACTCAGGCCACACCCACCATCGAGAGAGTAGATAAAAATGGCATTACTCTCATCACGGTGATTCACCCTTAGAGATCTCTTTGCTATTATTAAGAAGACTTTAAAGGAGTGTCAGGATGACGCGTTTCATTTATTTTTTTCTTCCCCTACTCGTAAGTTTCTCATTCACTCCGATGTCTCAGACCATCGAACTTTCGCAGGGACAAAAAGAAGCCCAGTTTTTATTAGATAATCCCACCAATGAGCCGATGGCCGTTGTGATCAGTGTGACGGATCGAAAGCAAAAAACTGATGGCCAAGAAGACAACGCTAAAACCAGTGAGCTAGTGGCTTTTCCCCCGCAACTTATTTTGCCTCCTAAAGAAAAGCGCACCATTCGCGTTCAATGGACGGGAGAAAAACCCAATCTCGAAAAAGCTTTTCGTGTAGTCGCCGAACAGTTGCCACTTAAAGTCGATGGCAAGAAACAAAAAGGCAGTGGCATCAAAATGCTGATGCGCTACAAGGCCGCTCTCTATGTAAATCCGGGTGAAACCGAAGCGAGTTTGGTGTTAGGAGTTATTGAAGAATCAAAAGATGGCCTTAAGGTTCATATCGAAAACAAAGGCTCGCAACATCGCTTGTTGTTGAATCCCACCTTGAGTGTGACCGCCGGAAAAAAGACCATCAATCTCAATGGCGAAGCACTCAAAGGTTTAGCCGGCGAAAACGTGCTGGCAGGTTCTAAGCGTGTCTTCACCATTGCCGCACACCCAGAATTAAAAGGCGCAGAGCTTAAAGGAAAATTAAAAGTTGAATAAACTTTTTCTTCTCCTCACTCTCTCACTTACCAATTTAAGTTGGGCGCAGGAAATTATTCCTGTCACAGAAGCTAATTTTGCTGAACAAGTTTACGAAGCTCCTATTCCTGTCATGATGGGATCTCAGCGGATTGGAGAGATTCGAGCTCGTCTCAAAGGTGAAAAGCTAGAAAGTATCGAACAAAAAACTTTGTTAATCGTATTAAAAGCTCAAGTCCAGAAAAGTCTTTGGAGCGAAGTTGAAAAGAAATCGGGCTGGCTCAATCCCCAAGATTTAAATTTTAAACTTAAATATGACCCACAAAATGCTGTGCTTGTGCTCGATGTTCCCACTGAGCTTTCTCGTTTTAAAAAACTAGAAGTCGGTGAAGACTTCGACGCTTTCTATGGTGATGAGGCCAGAAAACCTGCTCCTCTAGGTGGCGCAATTAATTATCGTGTCGAAAAATCCTGGGGGTCCGATCTTTTGGGAGGCGAGGCCTTCTCAAGTTATTTTGAAAGTTTTGTAAATATCGGAGGCGTCGTTCTCGAAGGCCAGATGAACTACACCGACGATGCTCAAGGACAAGGCTGGTTTCGCGGCGACACTCGACTAGTCAAAGACTTTCAAAAAAACCGAGTGCGCGCTGAAGCGGGTGATGTTTACCCCAGCAGTTTTGGTTTTATGCCCGCTCGCCCCATTGGTGGCGTACATGTCGCTCGAAACTTTACCCTCGACCCTTATCAAGTGCCTTTTCCTCAGGGCCAGGGCCAATTCACACTGAGAACGCGCTCTCAGGTGCGCACTTTTGTGAATGGTATTCTCATTCGTGATGAATGGCTGCCGGCCGGTAACTATGATCTGCGTGATGTGCCTTTAATCAATGGTCTTAACACTGTGCTCGTTGAGACAACGGATGAGCTGGGTGAGAAACGCATCTATGATTTTCGTCTCCCCACTTCTGTGGGACTGCTTCGTCATAAAGAATGGAACTTCTCGCTCTCTCATGGCAGGCCTTTTCAAGACATGACTTTTCGTCGTACTTACACCGATGATGAAATCACCAGCGGTTATTTGCAATATGGTGTCACGCGCGCCTTTTCAGCAGGCAGTTATGCCCAAAGACAAGATGATTTCTCTCTCGGCGGGATCGAACTTGGTTTAGCGACAAATTGGGGAAATTTATTTTTAGGTGGAGCTCAATCACGTGATAATGATGTGAGCGCAGGTGCCGGTTCTCTGACTTGGCAATTGCAAAGCTTAGGCTCTCGATTATTTTCTTCTTATACTCTCACACTTCGTCATGAGCGCTTCGAGAAAGGCTTCACTAGTGTGAACGATGGAATGCAGGGAAATCTGGCAGCACAGAGCGCTGGTAATTTTACTATTCCCATTCAAGAGCTGATGACGCTCTCGCTGGGTGCAAGCCTGGGTCAAGTGCGCGATGAAACTCTCGATGATCGACGCGGCTGGGACGCAACCCTTAATCTCAGGGCATGGCGAAATTTGAATATTAGTTTTTTCATGGCCCGCAATCGTGATGAATTTAAACGCTGGAACGACGTGGCCTATGCTTTCTTTACTTGGACATTTGATAGCGCCAGTCACTTCATCACGGGCTTTCATGATGCCGAAAATAATCTCAATCGCCTAACCGCTGTCAGAGACAACGGCAACCGTCTCTACTCTCCTCGCCTGACCGCTACCGCTGAAGAAGGTCCCTCGCGTGATGGTGGTGAGATCGATGCTTTTGTTCCCACACCTGTCGCCGATCTTGGCGCGCGCGTGCAAGCGGCTAAATTTGAAAACAGTGGAAATACTGAAGCACGCGGTATTGCTCGTATGTCTCAGGCGATTGTCTTTGCTTATCAAGACGGTGATTTCGGTTTAGGTCTCTCACGACCTGTACCAAATAGTTTTGTGCTTTTTAAGCCTAATGATGAACTCAAAGGTCAGAAAGTCGCACTCCGCTCCACTTCTCCTTTCACGGAAGGGGAATCAGGTCCATTGGGAGAGATTACTTTCACCAATCTTCTTCCCTATCAGTATCGCGAGATTCAACTCGATCCATCGGGTCTTGAGATGGGCACCAGTTTAGTACAAGAGAAGTTTATTGTTTATCCTACTTATCGAAGTGCCCACTTGATCGCACTTGAAGACAAAGGCTCAGTGATACTGAGCGGTACATTAGTCGACACCAAAGGAAGAGCGCTAGGACTTCGAGTGGGAGATATTGGCGGAAAACCATTCTTTACTTCACAAGAAGGCCAGTTCTACATCGAAGGACTCAATCCCGGTAATTATCAGTTAAATCTCGAAGGTTTCAAAACGCTTGATATCAAACTAGACCAACGCTCACGCGGACTTCGCCAATTAGGTGCTGTTCGAGTTGAGGAGGAAGAATGAAAATATTTTTTGCTATCACAACTTTGCTACTTGGCCTTAAGGCCCAAGCACAAAACTGTGAATACGATTTGAGTCTAGGGAATTTTACGACCTCAGTGCAAGATGTGGCCCAAGTACTCCCGCACTCACTCAGTTTACTTCGCCCACAAAACTCACCTGAAACTCCTTGCGAAAATTATCGTCTCTATTTTGCCAAAGGCCAGGCCAACTCCTATCAGCGTCGCGCTTATAGCGGCGGCAACTCTATGACTTATAATCTCTACCGCACGGTGAGTCTGGGAAATGTGCTGAAAGATTTTGGTGATGCCTCGGCCAATGAATACATTACCGGCTATGCACCTAGCAAAAACGTGAACTACCAAAGTACATTTTACGTTGAAGTGAAATCTAAAAACACCCTCTTTAATGTGCCACCAGGTGTCTACACTGATACTCTTCCGGTGAATGTTTATGCTGTCAGAGCAAATGGTGATATTGATTATCAAGCGTCACGCTGGATGACTCTCGCCTTCACTGTTCCTCGCTATGCTGAACTGAGTATCGTGCCGGAAAACTCTCCGCATGATCCACAATCTACCGTTTACATCATGGACTTTGGTCAGATGCAACCCAATCAAGAATTGCGTGCAGATCTACGAATCAAGGCGAATGTTCCCTATGGAATGCGAGTGACTTCGGCCAATGGAGGACAACTCAGAAAAACCCCACACACCACAGCGGTGCCTTATCAGATTCGCTTGGCCAATGGCAGCTGGTTTACTCCACCGAATAACTCTCATTGGCTCGGACAAGAATATAGTGGCACTTCACAGTCTGGTCGCAGTTACCGCATTCGTGTGCGTCTAGGGACCTTTGCCACTCTTGATGATGGCGACTACCAAGATACACTGACATTTACGGTCGAAGCATATTAAGGATAAGGGCGACTCATTCCAATAATGGGAATATGAAATTTTCCCACGACCTCAACCTCATTTTCTAAGACTTTGCGCAAATCCTTTTCTGGCTGATCCCATTGCTCGTCCGTCAATTGAAACGTACCAAAGTGCATTCCAAAGGCTTCGCGCGCCTCCAGCTGCTTGAAGGCCTCCACCGCGTCCTCAGGATTCATATGCATGTCTTTCATAAACCAGCGAGGATTATAGGCGCCAATCGGAAGAAGCGCTAAATCAGGTGCTCCCCAACGCTCTCGAGTCTCTTTAAAATGTGGACCAAGTCCGGTATCCCCAGCGTGATAGATTTTTTTACCTTCCACCTCAATTCCCCAAGCGCCCCACAGACTTTCATTCTTGTCCCACAGACTGCGTGCTGACCAGTGCTGAGCTGGTAGAAAGGTTACTCTGTAATGAGGAAGCTCAATCACTTGCCACCAATCCAATTCGGTGATGTGTGTGAGACCTTTTTTGCTGAGCCAGTTTTTATCCCCAAGGGCGACATAAAAATGCGGTTGATCACGCTTTTCCAAATTTACCAGCGAGGCCACATCTAAATGATCATAGTGATTATGTGAAACCACTACGACATCGATCTTAGGTAACTCCTCCCAAGCTATTCCGGCCGGGCGAATACGTTTGGGACCTGCAAAACTAAAAGGACTGGTACGCTCTGACCAAACCGGATCAGTTAGAATATTGAGATGCGGAGTTTGTATGAGAAAGGTTGAATGATTGACCCAGGTGATATTAAAGCCGCTCGTCGGTTTAGGTAAAATTTGTGGCTTTGGATTTTTAACTTCAGTTGGCCATTTTTCAGCTGATGTCGTGAACTTCCACTTGAGCACATCCCAAAAAGACTTCTTGTTATTCACGCCCCATGGATTAAAAAAATGTGATCCATCGTAATGCTCAGAAGTCGCATACTTCACTGTGGTACAGGCCATAAATAACCCCAAAAGAAAAATCCATCTCATGGGGCTATTTTGGCAAAGTTCAAGTTAATCGTCGCGTTTAAAACGCTGCCATCTGGCCGCCGTCCCACTTCAGTTGAATACTTCCTTGCGGCAGCTTGTCCTCTAAGATTAGACGTGAAAGTGGTCTCGTCACGAGCTTATTAAACACAGCATTGAGAGGGCGGGCCCCATAGGTGGCATCGTATCCCTGCTCAGTCAGCGTTTGATAAGCAGTCAGGTCGAGTTTCACATCCAGCTTTTTAGCTTTGAGACGATCATTTAATAGCTTCAGTTGCTTATCGATAAGCTGACGCATAATTGAATTATCTAGCGAGCGATAATTTAAAATGGCGTCAACCCGACCAAGCACTTCCGGCTTAAAATCAACTTCAGGATGTTTTGAATTCGATGTCATCATCAAAACGCAGTTTTTAAAACTAATGGTGCGACCTTTGTTATCCGTCAGGCGGCCATCGTCCAGAATTTGTAACAGAATATCTGCAAAATCTGGATGCGCTTTTTCAATCTCATCAAACAAGATAACGCTATAAGGTCTGCGACGAATGGCTTCGGTTAATACTCCCCCATCGTCATATCCAATATAGCCGGCCGGTGCTCCAATCAGCTTGGCGACACTATGTTTTTCGGAAAACTCCGACATATCAAGTCTCACCATGCTTTCATCGTTTTCAAAGAAAAACTGCGCCAACGCCTTAGCGGTTTCGGTTTTACCTACGCCCGTTGGGCCCAGTAACAAGAAAGAGCCTAGCGGACGATTCTCCGCCGTCAAACCGGCGTGCGAAGCCATCAAGCATTCACTAATTTCTTTGAGGGATTCTTGTTGTCCAAAAACGCGCTTCTTTAAAAACTCTTCGAGTTTTAAGATGTGCTCCTGCTTAGACTTCAAAATCTTTTCTACTGGAATACCCGTCTGACGAGCAATAACACTAGCGACGTGCTTTTGGTTTAATACCCAGTCGTGCTGAAATTGCGTCAATTGCTTTTCCATTTCTGGCAGCAAAGAATATTTAATTTTCGAAGCCTCTTCGTAGTTTTGTTTTCTCTCAGCAGTTTCAAGCTCAAACTTTAAGCGATCAATACGCGCCTTCACTTCCGAAACATTTTTTAAGGCCGCTACTTCTTTTTCCCAGATGGCCTTGTCTTCATTAAAACGTTTCTGCAAACTTTCAATATCGCTGGCGAGTGTTTTATTATCTTTCTCGATTTGCGAGAGCACGCGTTTTGAGCGCAACTCTGCTTCAAGTTCCACTAATTTGGCTGGCATCGCTTCAGCAGAGAGTTTTAAGCTTGATGCGGCTTCATCAATCAAATCAATCGCTTTGTCAGGAAGATACTTATCAGTGATGTATTGATCCGATAGAAAGACCGCTCCATAAATAGCATCCTCTGAGATTTTAATCCCATGGTGCGCCTCCATCTTGCCACGCACTCCCATTAAAATTTCAACCGCATCTTCTTTAGAAGGTTCATTGACCGGCACTGGTCTAAAGCGACGCTCGAGAGCAGGATCTTTGAGAATATATTTTTGATACTCGTCTTGAGTGGTAGCTCCAATGCAGTGGAGCTCGCCGCGTGCCAATGCGGGCTTTAAAAGATTAGCGGCATCCATCGCGCCATCCGTGCGACCTGCGCCAATCAATTGGTGAATCTCATCAATGAACAAAATCGCTTGGCCATTTTGTGATTTAATAAATTTCAAAAGATTCTGAATGCGCTCTTCAAAATCACCACGATATTTTGTTCCCGCCATGAGAGAACCCATCTCAAGCGAATAAACCGTCTTACCGCGAAGGACATCCGGCACAGCACCTTTAACAATTTGTTCAGCAAGGCCTTCGACAATAGCCGTTTTACCCACACCGGCAGAGCCCACTAACACGGGATTATTTTTTGAACGACGGCCTAAGATTTCCATGACGGCACGAATCTCTTTTGAGCGGCCAATAACTGGATCCAATTTTCCAGCAGTCGCCAGTTCGTTGAGATTGATTAGAAAGCTTGGTACTTCTTCCTGAACATTGGCATCTTGAAATTTTTGATAATCCACTTTGAGTTGT
>JBKHVI010000058.1:0-15590 GCA_046570105.1 Bacteriovoracia bacterium | reverse complement strand
GCTTTGTCCGGCTCGGACTGTAGGGAGATTTTAGAGCCGGTGGCGCAACTGATTAATGTAAAGAGTAGAAAAAAGTATTTCATAGTATTTTACTTTGAATGAATAATAGTTTAATTATAGCACAACCACTTAATTCTTCTAAAAATATGACGATAGCTAAAGCATGAATTATCTTGCTGCCTTTTTGATCTTATTACTCGGGAATTCTTACGCTCAGGAAAGCAGAATTGATACCTCTAGAATTGGCCAAGATAAGAGTAAGGAGCAGGTGATTACGCTTACAAAAGAGAAGCTGGCTCTAGAGTTAGAAAATAAAAAGCTTCAGAATTCTATAGATGATTTAAAGAAAACTCTCGCAGAAGTTACAAAGGAAAAACTTGATTTAGAGAAAGAACTCTCTGCTCTTGAAAAAGAGTTAGCTTCTGCTGAAGTGAAGCTGGATACAGCAGAACAAAAAAAGCAACGTCTTCAAGCCATTGTTGATCAAGTGAGTCGGGCTATTCAGAATCCTTAATTATGTATTAAATTTCTTAAAGATAAGATTTATTCCGACGAAAGGTGGAATAGGAGGATTACTTTAAATGATCACAGTAATCTTAGGCTTTTTACTTGGCACAGCTATTCTGATTCAGGCCCTAACCGGTGTTTCGGAGAATTCACGCCTTTATCTGGATCTTTTCAGCTTCGTTTTAGTCGCAGGCGGAACTTTGGCAGCTGCTTTGATGTCGATTACCTGGAAAAATCTTAAAGAGCTTGTCATCTCACTTACTGAGGTTTTCTTCAAATCCGCAAATGATGAGGATGAGGTTCTTCAAGAGCTACTCGTCATCTCGCAGAAAGCCTCTTCTGTCCGGAAGATTAGTATGCTTGAACATTCCTCTGATAACTTATTCATTCAAAAAGGATTGCGACTCCTTCAGAATGAAATTGGCGCTGAGAATATCAAGCGCATTATGTATGAAGACATGCAATCGTATAAAACACGAATGAGTAAAAACTCCGATCTCGTTCGATCAATTGCCAAGTACCCCCCAGCTTTTGGAATGATCGGAACAATTTTGGGCTTAATAGGGCTTCTTGAACAGATGAGCCTGTCCACCGGAATGGAAGCTATTGGCATAAAAATGGCAATGGCCCTGGTGACAACTCTTTACGGTCTACTTATGGCAAACTATATCTTAGTACCAATGTCAGAAATACTTGTAAATAAGTCTCAACTTGAATTGGTATTAAAAAAGAAGATTGTAGATACCTTCTTAATGATTGCCGCTGATAAGAATGATCCGGTCCTCATTCGTGAATTCCTTGGGCATCCTTCACTTGATGAGGAAGTTAAAAGAACCGAGGCTGCATGAAGGACAACGATCAATCTTTTGACTTTGAAATGAAGCGACCCGAAAGGGGAGAAGACTGGCTGATTTCATACTCTGATCTTGTGACAGTGCTTTTATGTTTTTTTATTCTTTTCTTTGTTATTAAAGCACGTCAACAAGAGAAAGTTTTTAAAGAAACACTCACTGCTGATAAGCAAGATGAAGTTCTTAAGAATATTGGTAAGAGCATGGAATCTACCACACTAAGACAAAGCTATGACCTGGAGAGACTTCATCAGCATATTTTGATTAAGATTAGAAAGCCGAACCTCTTTGCCGAATCGCAGATTACTCTAGAGGGGAAATACCACCTGGCCAACATTGCAGACATTACATATCGCCATATGCCCAATATTATGTTCCAAATTGCTTTGGGTCCGGAACATACTTTTGAGCAAGCACTGGCCGTGAGAGAATATCTGCATGGACTGGGCCTAAAAAAAGAATATATGAGCGTAGGGAGCTTTGAAAGAAAGCCCGCTGGCGGGACAGATGAAGAAGTTTTAGATGAAATCAGAATACTTATCACTAGAAATTATCAGGAAACGGAAAATGAAAACTAAGATAAAGCTAATGCTGATGGTTATTTTGACTTTAGCCTTACTGCCTGCCTCTGCTTCAGACAATGCTGATGGATATATCCGATCCTCTGTTTACGAGCTTGAGAGTCAATTGTCCCGGAATTTAGAATCTCAAATTTCACAATTTATGGGGGTGGAAAACTTATGGGTTTCTCTTCACCTCAACGTTGATCACTTTTCACTTAGAAAAGAATTTGACAAGAATTCTCCTCAAGCGAAGAGAAATACTCGCCAGAAATTTGACGATTTACCGGGGCTCAATATTTCTCATGATGGTGTAATGGTAAAAACACCAGAAGATGAATCAGTTCTGGTAATCGACGGCTCTAAGTTCACAGTTGAGCCGAGCTTAATCCTTACTCACACGGAAAGTGTACAAATTGTACTGTATCATAAGACCAAGCTTGATAAGAAAATTGAGCGTCTGATTAGATCCCTCATTGAAGATAAAATGAGTCCTCTGAAAATCGGGCTCACTGTTGAGTTCAATCACAGAAAAGCGAAAGCGTTAAATTCTGAAAGTCTTGACGAGGGAAAAAAGATCCGTTTTGAACCAGAATCATTTGCCAAAAGCTTCCGGGAGGCTGCCCTTTCTCTCCAAGATTTCTTAAGTGAAAAAATTCTCTCCCCTCTGAAAGTCGGCTTAGGGGTAACTCTTCTGATTCTCCTAAGCTTCCTGGGATTGTGCTTTTTCTTCTCGATTAAGGCCCTGAACTCAATAAATAGAACGTTATCAGCTTTATCGAATGCCAATAACCAAATCTCTTCATCCTCTCATTTTGATGATTCTCATAATGTTTTGAACAGTGAATTGCAGGACGAATTGAAGACCACTGGTGCGGGCCTTAGTGATCCCAAAGATAAGATCATTGAAATTCATCATAACCATGGAGAGGTAATCACGAGTTTCTTTATGGACGCCATGGATAAGCGGAAGTTTAAGGATATTTGGTGCTTAAGCCAGATTCTAGGTGATAAA
Organism: Bacteriovoracia bacterium; assembly: GCA_046570105.1. Classification (GTDB taxonomy): domain Bacteria; phylum Bdellovibrionota; class Bacteriovoracia; order Bacteriovoracales; family Bacteriovoracaceae; genus UBA6144. Next base: position 12,657 of record JBKHVI010000058.1, on the reverse strand, counting down.
ACCTACCTTGAAAATACAAGCATGACGAAGAGCAAAAATTTTCAGTACTACTCTAGATTTCTCTCCAGTAACCTCTATCTTGAGAGTACTCCCGAGGATCACAAACATATTTATCAGCAGCTGATGTCTTTGATGCTCTATCCGAATGTATATTTCATGAATAGTATCCGCGCATCTTTAAATAGTATACCCCTTCAAGCCCTGGGAGTCTGCTTCGATGATTTTAACGAAACTGAAAAAGCCATTACAATGGATTGTATGGATTCAATAAGGATGGCTTCCTTAATAAACAATGGATTCATACAGCCTGATAGCATAAGCAAGTTGGATCATGTTGAATTTGAACATTCTTCTCTCATTAAGTTTGACAAAAAAGTGAATGAGCTGCGAAGACGCTTTGAAGAAGATGCTGATAATCGTATTACTTCCACCTTGAAATACCTCAATCAAACTCAATTTGATGAGTTTATACTGAGTCGTGGATTAGACCACAGATTTACGCTTTCTCAGCTTTTTGAGCAGAGCAAACCATCAGCAATGGAGTTTTTTAAAGAGCTTAGCGTTGATGAGCTTTGTTCATTAATCCCGATGCTCTCAGAAGAGTTTTCACAAGAGGTTTGCTCTGGCCTTCCTGACATCAAAAGAGCAAGGGTAATAAACGGAAGAAAAGTGCTGAACAAGTTAAGCTTTGATACGATGGCACGCTTTCATCAAGTCATTTGGGGAAGCGAGATTCGAGAAGAGTTCAAAAAAGCTGCTTCTTCAAGTCCTTTAAAGCTGGCAGCCTAAGAGGGAATCATTAGGTATCGTTTGTTTGGCTTAAAATTTTATCGAGACGGAGTAGGGCGGGCCCGGATTCTTCTGCTTTTAAGTCCAAAAGATCCTGATGTTCTTGTTCAATAGCCTCTTCAAAGGCTTCCAGCTCGTTTTCATCTTCTAAATCATTAAAATCAGTATAATGATCGTAACGGAATAAATAGTTTGCCGTAGATTCGTGGACCCACTTCATTATTTTCTGGCGCTGCCGGGTAGTTAGAATTTTATTTTGTCTCACAGGGTGCTGGATTTGAACTTTATCACCACACGTGAGGATTTCATATAGTGGTTCCGGAGGTTGAGCCATTTTTGTTACGGTCGGATTCTTGCGCTTACGTGTAGTGAACTCAGGGTAAAGGATTTCAAGCTTCTTATAGGCCCATTCCAAGCGTTCTTGATAAGAAGCGATACTTATTCCGAGGCGCTTAGCGCTTTCTTCTTGAGTGGGCTTCTCGTCATCTTCATAAAACCATTCAAGCTTCAGGGCCTCGGCTTGAGAGTCTGATAGGTTATCCCAAATACGGTAAAACTTTTTCGCCCATTGAGGCATTTTCTTATGAACTTTGGCCCAGATGGAATTTTTGGCTGCTTGATAGCGTTTCTCGCAGGGCTTTTTTATTATAAATTTGGTACTCCCTGAAGGGGTTTGGCCCTTATACTGCGCCTATATGCGTACTTTATTACTAATAGTGGGTCTTCTCTGGGGGACGGCGTGGGCCGAAACGGTCATTCGTTGCCGCCAAGGAGCACCAGGGTTCTACCCCAATGATGCCGAACAAGTTCGCGCCATTGACGCTATATCGTACGTAAGTCACTTCTCATTATCGAATTTCTTGGCCTTAAGAATTGAAACCAGTGGCAAACCCATTGTCTTCACCCGTGAGACTCTGGCCGCTGATCGCCAAGCCCATTTGAGATTTATCTCGAAGCAAAAGAACAATCGCTTTATCCAGGCCTGGATGCACTTAGATCGTAACCCACGCCAGGTTATCGAGACTCGTGCTTTTAAAGGTGTACTATTTATTTCGAATGCTCGCAAAGATAAGGCTGAGTATCCAGCTGATCTTCCAAAAAAAGACATGAGCACTTACAACTTCGAATGTAGCTTTTAGTCTCTAAGATAAAAACAACCCATAGATTCACGATTTCTATGAGATGCGTCCACCACCATGTGGGCCACCTCAATTCCATTGCGTAAACCAATTAAACTGTCGTGAAGAGCTGCATTTTTATAGAACTTGCCGACCTCGTCTTGTAGTTCGCGGAACATAGCGCGAGCGCGAGCGAGACGATTTCTTGAACGAATAATTCCCACGTAGTTCCACATACTCTGCTTCAATGTCATCTGGTCTTGGTTCACTAATGAGAGATCCACTTCTTCTTTTCCAAGCTCCCACTCTTTAACAAGTTTTGCATCATAAGTTGGAGTGTCGGCAATACGAGAAAGAATATCTTCGGCGGCCACATATCCCCAAGTCACTCCTTCTAGGAGTGAGGTTGAAGCCAAACGATTAGCACCATGAAGGCCAGTACACGCCACTTCTCCGACAGCGTAAAGTCGTGACAAATTCGTACGACCCAAGAGGTCTGTCTTTACTCCACCACAGGTATAGTGAGCCGCAGGTACAACTGGAATCGGGGTCTTGGTAATATCGATGCCGTTTTCAAGACAATGAGCATAGATCGTTGGGAAGCGCTGCTTGAGCCAATCAGTTGGCTTGTGACTAATATCCAGGAAAACGCACTCGGCTTTACTAGAGATCATCTGATCAACAATGGCGCGAGAGACGATATCACGAGGAGCAAGTTCAGCATCCGGATGATAGCGAGACATAAAGGCTTCGCCTGAAGCATTAATCAAGCGACCACCTTCTCCACGAAGAGCTTCCGAGATCAGAAAGCGCCGATGAGAAGCGCGGTCATAGAAAGTTGTCGGATGGAATTGCACAAACTACATGTTTGTGACAAAAGCTCCCGCTCGACGGGCCATGGCATGGCCGTCTCCGCGCGCACCTTCAGAATTTGAGTTGTGCAAATAAAGCGCACCAATTCCACCGGTCGCAAGGACAGTATATTTCGCCATGACCTTGCGAACGATCTGCCCTTTTTGATCCCATAAATAAGCGCCGACAACTTTGTCTTCTTCATAACGTTGGCGGATATCCACACCGTGGTGAGTAGGAGTGATCAAATCAATCGCAGTGTGAGCTGTTAAAAATTCAATAGTAGGAAAACGCTTCGGATCATCCAAGTGCTTCATCATCGCCACTTGAATCGCTCTGCCAGTCATATCACCGTTATAGATAATACGATCACGCGAGTGAGCGGCTTCTCTGGTGTAGAGAAGTTCTCCGTTATCACCATGAGCAAATGGAGTGTGAACTTTATCAATGAGAATTTCTTGAACGATATCGCCGGAACGTTTGGCGAGAAGCTCTGCTGCTGGCAAATACGAAGTGCCAGCGCTGGCCTTCATAATATCTTTAACGAGGTCTTCTTGTTCGACGGTTTCGTCACCACTAAAAATGATGCCACCTTGGGCCCAAAGTGTATTCGTTACTTCTGGACGCGTTTCACGAGTTACAATCGTAACCTTGATACCTTTCTCAGCTAACTTCATTGCAGTTGTAAGTCCTGCAATGCCAGTCCCCATAATGAGGACATCTGTAGTCTGATCACTCATGACTTCACCGCTTGAAACTTAAAAGAGATATCAACCGCTGCCGGGAACTGAGTAATAGCGCCGCTGCTAACAGCATCCACGCCAGGAATCATATATTGCGAAACTGTTTGAAGATTCACACCGCCAGAAACTTCAAAGAACTCGCCAGACACCTTAGAGGAACAAGCGCTCTTGAGCATTTCTGGAGTAAAGTTATCCAACAGGAAATGAGTCACATTTAATTCACGAGCGGCTTTGAGTTCATCAAGTGAATGAATCTCAACAATAAGATTCTTGTAGGGCTGTTGCATGCTACGGAAAAAATCTACAGCGCCTTTCAGCCCCATGAGTTCTTTATGATTGTCTTTAATCATCCAAGCATCGACTTGCGTGAAGCGATGATTCTTTCCGCCACCAACTGTGACAGCATATTTTTCTAGATTGCGAAGTCCCGGAGTGGTCTTACGTGTATCTAGAACCGCAACACCATGTTTGCTTGTTGTCTCAGTCAGTTTTTTTGTAGCAGTGGCTACTGCGGTGGCCTTGTGTAACAGATTAAGTGCCAAGCGCTCACCGGTTATCGCCACCCCCCATGGAAGGTCAACAGGTAGATCGATGACTGTGCCTGCACGCAAATGCTGGCCTTCATATTCCATGAGAGATTCAAGACCTTGGAGATTTTTATCAAGTGTTTCAAAAACAGCAATGAACCAAGGGAGTCCCGCCAGCGTGATATCTGATTTGATTTTGATTTGCGCGCGCGATGGGAAATTGGGTAAGCGCTGCCAGTAAATAGCAACGTCGCCTACTCCATCTTCTTTTAACCAGGCCTCTATCTCTGCCTTGAGTGCGTTTCGCATAGCCTCTAGCTATCCAATTTTTTCCCGAAAGGCCATAAAAGCTTCCTCTGCCCCTTTTTCGACCTCAATCATTTTCTAGACTTGCAAGTCTAGGACTCGGCATCCCACTTGCTTAATGGGTCTCTATGAGTAAAAACGCACTTATTATTCTTTTAAGCTCCCTGTGTTTCTTCGCTTGGTTCTCTGGGGCCAAGCCGTTCAGATATACACCTAAACCTGCCTATAAAAGCATGCTCAGAGGGATTCCTCAGACAAATGAAAAAGGGGCCCTCTTATGGCGAGCTATTGTTGTGGGAGACGATAGGGGTTTTAGTCGCAAAGAGAAACAAACCTACTATCAGTTAGGCCTAGGGCACCTCTTCACGCCTTCAGGGGTTCATTTGGCAACGCTCAACCCACTCTGGCGCCTCATTCCCGCCACCGCTTTTATGATGTTTCTCCTAGGCTTAAGTATGAGCTGGATTAATGGTCTGGGGGCCTTAGCACGAGTGAGCTTTGCTAAAGCGATACCCAAATCACTGTTTAGTTTTAAAAGTTTTAGTATCGTCATGTTTCTCGAAGGTGCGCTTCTCTCTTGGAATGGACATGCCTTGAGTTGGACATGCAGCTGGCTTTTCTTAGGTTTAAGTTGGTTTGCTCCTAAAGAGAGAAGGTTTCTGTGGTTCGTATTAGCGCAGATGACCTTATGTTGGGTGCTACTCAAACCTTTTTCACTCTTTGCACCATTGATCAATTTTTTAGTGGGAATACCGCTTTTGATTTTATTCCCGGCCGCTCTCGTATTGTCTCCTTTTCCAATAGAAGTATTGCAACAGAAGCTCGTCATGCTACTCGAACAGCTTCATCAATTTGTCATGTGGGTGGATGGATGGCATTTGTACATCCCGGCGATAAAACCCCATGCCGGGCATCTGCTGCTTTTTCTGGGGTGGATTTTAACCAAAGGGAGAAACCGCATATCGGTCATTCCTGTGCTGCTCATTTTACTAAGTGACCCACTTAATCGCTTTCAGACAAAATCTCCGTCACAGAGCATGTGGGAGTTTGCGCCACCAAAGGAAGCCAGAGTTATGAATAGTGTGATTATTTCGGGAGAATGGAAGTGTCGACAAATTTGGATGGAAGCGCGCTGGGAAGTAAAATGCCGCCCCTCAAAGAGAGGCGGCAAAAAACTTAAGAAACTTTCATTGATGAGATAAGTTTATCGAAGGTCTTTTCTTCACGGATTGCGTACATAAGATTGCGCTTAACATTAGCGTTCGACTTGTAGAAGTGAGCGATATCATCGCGCTTCATACCTGACTGAGCCACCATTTCATCAAGCTTCACATCCAAATCACTTTCAGTCGCTTCGATATTAAAATTCTTTGCAAGCTTATCTAGGATCAAACCTGAGCGAACTTGGAATTCTGCTTTTTGGTTTACGTCAGCAGTCCAACGTTCAAAGTACATCTCAATCATTTGATCGTTGAAGCCTTGTTGCTTCAAAGTACGAGAAAGATCCTGCTTCACGCTTTGCTTCTGGTCTTCAATCAAAGCTTGTGGAACGTCGAATTTATTTTCTTCGATCAATTTCTCAAGGATCTGTTGGTGAAGTTTCGCTTGAGCCTCACGCTTCTTTTGAACAGTTAAACGATCTGTATTCTTCTTGTCGAGATCAGCGACAGACTCGTAGCCGAACTCTTTAGCGAGTTCATCGTTAAGCTCTGGGAACTGGCGATCTTTAATTTCAAGAAGATCAACTTTGAACTTTACTGGTTCACCTTGAAGTTCTGTCTCATGGTAATCGGCAGGGAAATTCAAAGCGATAACTTTCGTTTCGCCTTTCTTCATACCAGTCATACCTTCTTCGAAACCAGCAATGAACTGATTCGAGCCGATTTCAAGCATGTAATCAGTCGCCTTCATGTTGTCTGGCTTAGAACCGTCTTTGCGCTCGCCTTCAAAGTTAAGCACAGCGTGCTGGCCTTTCTTCAAAGTGGCAGCAGGATCAGTTACTTCTTTGAGTTCTGCTTTAGAAGTAAGCAATTGCTTTTTTACAGCTTCGATATCTGCAGCCGTAACTTTGTCGTCTTCTTTTTTGAAAGAATATTTGCTGAAGTCTTTAAGTTCGAATTCTGGAATGATTTCTACAGTGGCTTCAAATGCTACTTTCTTACCAGCTTCATACTGAGTGTTACCAAATGATGGGTAACCAACAGCGCGGATATTTTCTTTCTTAAGAGCTGCGTAGAACTCTTCAGAAACAAAACGAGTAAGCGCGTCGTTTTCAACTTGTGGACCGAAAAGTTTCTTCACCATATCAAGTGGTGCTTTTCCTTTGCGGAAACCTTTTAGATTGGCATTACGTTGCTTATCAACCAAAGCAGCTTGGATCTGCTTAGTGAGATCAACTTGCTCATAGTTAAAGACAAATTTTTTGGTGCAGCCGTTAAGGCTTTGAATTTGATAGCTCATGGATTTCGCCCTCATATGAAAAAAAGTCGTCCCAAACTAACATAGGGGGCCCAAAAGTCAATTTGAGGGATAGACTACGCGCATCAAATAGAGGCCTTCAGGAGGAGCGACAGGAGACAAGCGCTCTTGGCGCGGCGAGGTAAGTGCCTTGGTGATCGCCTCGGCAGGAATTTTACCACGACCAACATTCCAGAGTGCTCCCACCATCATGCGCACCATCTGCTTTAAGAAGCCTTCTCCGTGAATACGAATCTCATAGAGTGGGCCGTGAAAAGGAAAGGGCGCGCCACCAGGAGCAACCTCGAACAATTCACAAGAATAAATCTCTCGGACCGTGGAGTTAACTTCAGTGCCCTCAGTATAGAAGTTCACGAAATCATGTTTTCCAACAAACAAACGACAGGCGGCTTTAACCTTCTCAATATCTAACGGGAAACCATAGCTCGCCACTAAATCGCCCACTAGCGGATCGGGATAAGCGTGCTGCATAAAGAAATAAGAATACCACTTTGAATCAGCGCCAAAAGTCGGATGAAAATTATCATTGCTCTCAACGCATTCCACGATGCGGATGTCTGGTGGAAGATAAGTATTAAGTGCCTTCAAAAGATTCTCAGGCGCAATCACCAACGGCGTGTCTAAGCGCGCCACCTGGCCTCGAGCATGAACGCCCGCATCGGTGCGACCTGAACCCATGGTGCGTATCTCTTGAGTCTTAGAAACAGAGGCTAAGGCCTTATTCAACTCACCTTGAACAGTGAGACCAGTGGGTTGAATCTGCCAGCCCTGATAGCGCGTCCCTTTGTAAGAAATGGTGGCGCGATAGTGTGGCATCTAGATCTCTTGTTCTGGCTCATTCTTCCAGTCAAAAATTCCAGCAAACTTTTCTTTATTAAAAGCTACGTAAATGAGGGAAGAGAAAACATACGTTGTGATAATCACGGGGATCATGACTTCTTCATAGATAAACAGGCTGCAAAGCACGAAGAAAATAATCATCAAGACCTGCTTCTTGTGATTTTTTACCCAAGGAGAATTTTTAAAACTTGGGAATGGAATACTAGAAATCATCAGCACTGAATAAAACAAAAGATACAAATAAATAATTGGTTTCAAATCAGCGATTTGTGGAAAATTAATTGAGATCAAAACTAAGCCTGTGACCGCACAAGCTCCACCTGGAATGGGTAGACCCTGAAAATAATCACTTTTCACTCGGTCAATATTGGCATTAAAGCGTGCCAAACGAAGGGCACCACAAAGCATGTAGAAAAAGCCTAGCACTAGGCCTAAGCGACCTGAATCTTGCATAAATCTGAAGTAATAAAGAAAAGCCGGGGCCATGCCAAACGAGATCAAATCCGAAAGCGAATCAAACTGTTCACCAAAGCTCGATTGAGTGCCGGTCATCCGGGCCACTCTTCCATCCATACTGTCAAAAACTGCTGCTAGAACAATAAACATGCAGGCAGCATAAAAACTTCCGCGAAAAGAGAACATGATCGCCGAATAACCACACGCCATATTCAGTGCAGTGAAAATATTAGGGAGAAAAAAAGCCAAACTTTTCTTATCAAAGCTCATTGTACGTCCTTCACTCTTGTGATTTGAAGACCGCTAGAACAGTTTGACCTGCTTCGATCTTCTCATTCTCAACCACTAAAATATCACTTGGTTGTGGCACGTACACTATCAGACTTCCACCAAAAGGGTAATGTCCAAAACAAGCGGCTCCCCGACCCCGATCACCGGATTTCATCCAAATACGAGGGGAACGCCCATTCACGCAATGAACAAAACGCATGCGACTTCCAACGCCATTTTTTGAGCGTAAAAGCATGTCTGTATGACTATGGGTCGTTAGATTTTCTTCGCTTATAAGGCCAATCTGGCGGCGAGAGAGTGACTTGCCGGGAAACTCTTTTAGAAACTCCATTTCACTTGAGCTTGGAAGATGAAGACCCCAGTTGTCTGTCAAATTCATCCGCAGACGAAGCTGACCATAGCTTTTACCGTCTTCAGGATCAGTCCACATGCCGATTTTGACTACTTCCCCAGCAATAGGGGAAAGAAAAATTTCGCCATCGTTTTTTAGAGTGTCCCGCCAAGGAATATCATAGCGGCGATGAAGCCATAGTAAAAACGTCCCACCAATTAAGATTGGCCAGCGAGTCCACTCTGGTAGAAATGTAAGAGCACCAAACATCAAAAATATGACGAGAAAAAACCATCTCTTTTTTAAAAAAAAGTTTCGACGAATCATGGATTTGGTTTGAACTCCTCAACGGCAGGTCGAAAATAAAAGAGTTCTTTTAATTGAGATGAATTTTGCACTTGCTGACAGATGGTTTTTATATTCTTTTGCAAAAGCTCTTGAGTCGATTGTGCATTTAACAGCTTAGCAGCCATTTGTTCATCAAGTGCATTGCGATGATGAACAAAAATATCGCCACTCCAGTCTTTTTGTAAAAATTCTTTTTCTGAATACAGCTGATGATTCACTCGTGATTCGGACTTCTTGAAAACTAAAACTTCGCCACGATAAGCTTTCGTAATCCAAGTATAATTCTCAAAGCCCAGTAAAGCCGGAATATCGAAAGTATAAAAACTCGACAGTGTTGCGCCAGTCAGTTTCAGAATGTCCGCAATTCCATAGGCCATGCGAAGACCTGTATAGAATCCTGGCCCTGCGACATAGACGACTTTATTAATTTCTGAGGGCTTCAAAGAACATGCATTCATCATGTCATTAAGTTCAGCATGCAATACAGCCGAAGATTTTTGACCTTCTTTAATACGTAAATCCAGTGGGCACCCCTCATGATTGAGAAGGCCCAGGATTTGATTATAAGAAGTATCGATGAACAGCGTACTCAAGAGAATAGGCGGCTGATGTCGTTGAATAGAGCGATAAAAATAAGGAGGAACAAGAACGAAACACCAAAGCGCTGAGCGAGTTCGAGTTTGCGACGTGAAAGTGGTCCACGATTAATAATTTCAAAACCTAAGAACATAATGTGTCCACCATCCAAAACGGGGATAGGGAACAAATTAATTACACCAAGGTTTATGGAAATAATTGCCATCAAACGGAAGAACATCGAGAGAGATATTTGAAATGAATCACTGGCGACTTTACCGATAGCAAGAGGACCGCCAATATTCTTTAGGCCAACTTCATTCGTAATTAGCTTCTTGTAGCCAGCAACAGTCTTAATCACACCATCGACAGTGCGATTCCATGCCATAACAAGAGCTGAACCAAAACCAGCTGGATTTGTTTCACGCATACGAGGCATAACAGGGCGAAGTCCACTGAAGACTCCGATAGTCATAACATCTTTTTTATCTACCGTGCGAACTTCAGGCTTAAGTTTTAGTTCAAGCTTTTTGCCGTCACGTAGATAACTAATATTGATTTCCTCACCAGCTTTTGTTTTTTGCACAAGCTGGCGCAAATCTTCAAAACTCTTCATGGGCTGACCAGCGATATGAGTCAAAATATCGCCTTGCTTGAGTCCAGCTTTATCAGCAGGAGACTGCATAACGATACTACCTACCTGCAGATCAACCGGATAAAGTTTTTGAGTTGCGACCCAAGACCAGAATCCTGCTTCATCGCTGAAATTTTCTATTACGACAGGCGTCCCCTCGAGAACAGGATTTTGCTCTGCTCTTTGCTTAGCCGAAATAGGTTGCAGCCATAAGGCCACTCCACCGAGTGAGGCTTCTTCAAGTGAAAAGCCATTATCAAACTCACCGGCCTTGCGGGTAATAGCAAAAGATTCACCTTTAGCATTAACAAAAACGGGAGAGCGCAACGAAGCTGCCGAGTGCTCCATGAGAAGCTCCATGAACGCCGTTGTTCCATGAGAAGGCTTCAAAGGAACCATCACACCCTGGCGTTCAACGACAACTTCCTCAACAGTAGATTCTGCCAGGTTGAGGTCATCAAATGAGATAAGAGGTTTGCCGTTGATTTCTCTGATCGAGTCACCACTTCTGAAACCCATATCGTAAAGCAGTGAACTCTGAGCGATTGAGCCGAAACGAGTTTCAGGCACTTTTTCGCCAGTAATCACGAGAGCAAAATAAAGAAAGAATGCCAAAATCATATTGGCCAGAGGACCACCGAAGACGATCCAAAATCTCGCCCATTTCGATTTATAATTAAATGCGACCTTTTGCTCTTCTTCAGTGAGTGGTTGTTCGCGGAAAGGATCGTCGCCAAACATTTTTACATAACCACCCAAAGGAATAGCAGAAATGGCGTATTCAGTGTCTTTGCGTTTCCACTTGAATAATTTGGGTCCAAAGCCGATAGAGAAAACTTCCACTCGCACACCAAAAAAGCGCGCAAAGAAAAAGTGTCCAAGTTCATGGAAGAAAATTAGAGGTCCTAAAAATAGGATAAAAATCAATGTACCTTGTAACATAGGCCCGTCCCGTTAATGGAAATGGACACTGACGAGGAGAGCATAAAAAGGAGCGACAAATAACAAGCTGTCGATCCGATCGTAGACGCCTCCGTGCCCTGGTATCAGCGACGAACTATCCTTAATTTCGAATTGTCGCTTAAGTTTAGATTGTACCAAATCACCGAGCTGAGCGCAGCAAGCGAGAACGAGGAAGAAGACAAGTAATGGCCAAGCAACTGGTTTCACGAAATGGTGCCAATAGAGTCCAGTAAACAAGACCGACGCGAGCACTCCACCAATGGCCCCTTCGACGGTTTTTTTTGGGCTCACCGCTTCCCAAAGTTTATGTTTACCAAAAAAACGGCCAGAAAAATAAGCCGCTGTATCGACCATGAAATTGAGGATCAACATCGCACCTAATAGAAAACTCCATTTAGGCTGATGAATAATATAGGAAATACACATCATGGGAGCGAGAACAAGAAATCCTACGCCCCATGAACAACGTACAAATAAATCAGAGAGAGTTTCTTTTTTAGTGTTTATAAAGAACAGATAAATCAGAGACATCACATTCCACAGACAGGCGATGGAAATAAAGAGATTAAAAGATGACTCACTAATCTGCCAAAAATTGAAAAACACATAGCCGATGATATAAGTGAGCTGCGAGATGATGTAACGACGACTGGTACGCTTGAGTTCGTAAAAGTTCGTTACGATTTCATCAACAACAAAAACTCCCATCAATCCAATTGCGCCTAAACTGCTTGCAATTCCATAGGCCATACAAACGCCAACAAATAAAACAAGCACGACGCCTGACAGAATACGAACAGTTGTATTAGACATGCAGCGACTGCACTTCGAGAGTTGGAGCAGAGCGATTAATATTTTTATCGGCAGTTGACGAGAGACCACCAAAACGACGTTCACGCTTAGAAACCGATGCTAGAATGCTGTGAAACTCACTTGGAGTAAAATCCGGCCACTTTGTTGGTGTAAAACAAAGCTCAGCATAGGCAATTTGCCACAACAAGAAATTTGAAACTCTCTGCTCTCCACCTGTACGAATCAAAAGATCTACATCTCCTGTTTCTGGGCGCATGAGTGACTTTTCAATATCGGCTGGAGAAATTTCTTTTCCCGGATTTTCGGCTATAAACTTATTTACGGCATAGACCATTTCATTGCGTGCGCCGTAGCTAAAACAAAAAGTCAGTTTGAGACCATCAAAGTCTTTAGTTGTTTCTTCAAGTTCACGAATGAGAGTTTGAGTTTGTGAAGCAAGCTTACTCACATCGCCAATGACTCGAAAGCAGACTTTGTTTTTTATTAAACGCTTTGATTCACGAATCATGAATTTGTGGAGCAACTTAAACAGTGCCCCCACTTCTTCATTCGGACGACTCCAGTTCTCTGTTGAGAACGCATAAAGCGTAAG
>JBKHVI010000057.1:0-15809 GCA_046570105.1 Bacteriovoracia bacterium | reverse complement strand
CGCTCAGGGGCGTGAACTTCTTCAACCCCTAATGCGAAGTGATTAATACCATCAATCTCAGTGAGGTATTTCAGTTCTCGATCAGTGAAGCCATTTTTAATACCGAAAAAGCGGTGGCGAATAGTTTCCCGTGACATGAGGGCAATGCCCGCGGAAATTTTATGGCGAGCTTCTGGTCGAATAAAACCCACGCGCAATTGCGTGCCACTGGCATCGAATTCACGACTGAAGGTTTTATCTAACAACATCGTTTCTACTTTTTTGCCCACCAAAGAGCTTTCGCTTTCTGCAATTTCTCATAAGAGACTAGCAGTTTTTGGTGCATGGTAAAGCCCTCAAGTTGCATTGATGTGGGTAAGAGTCCACTAAACTTCATTTTACCCTCAATTGTCTGAGTAGCAGCTTGCACCATCTCAGGTCCATAGAGGCGCTCAAAATTGCTCAGGAATTCATTCACATCTCTGGAATCATCAATTTTAAATTGCAAGAGAGTATCAAGACTCAAATACCAGCGACGACGCTCAGTAGAAAGTGGAGCAAAGTGCAAGAGCCACTCGGTGTGCGTTTTGGCATTTTCAAATTCACCAAGCGCAAGTGCGATCATCGCTTTGAGTTCACCAAAACGTAATTCGGCCCAAGCAGAGCCGGCATCGCCGACAATACCTAAAGCATGAGTCACGAGCATCATGTCGTCATAACCGCGCTCATCGATAGTGCTATAAAGAGAGTGGAGTTCATCAGATGGTAAGCGATGAAGATTTAGAATCGGCGCACGAAGCTCAGCGCCCGAGTTATTATTTTCCCAAACGAGATCTTCCGCTTGATAGATCTCCGACATGCCAGGTACCAAAATGCGACAACCATAGACACCTAAGTGCTCATAGTCAGCGACGTAGACGTCTTTGTTCATCTCATGGAAGATTTTCAGAAGTCCCTGATACTCTTCTTCGGTGGTTTCACCTTTAAAGTTCCAGTGAACAAATTCAAAGTCAGCCGACTTCTTAAAGAAGTCCCACGACACTAAACCATTTGAGTCGATGAAATGCGCTTCGAGATTGAGATTGTCTTTAACCGCATCTTGATCAAAAGTCGGAGGAGAGAAGACATCCAGTTTATCGAGAGAGCGGCCTTGGAGAAGTTCAGTGAGTGTGCGCTCAAGTGCCACTTCAAATTTCGGATGGCCTCCGTAGCTACAAAACGCAGTCCCTTCTTTTGGATTCAATAGTGTCACATTCATCACTGGGTATTTACCACCCAAAGAAGCGTCCTTAACCAGGATCGGATAACCGTGAGCTTCCAGTTTATTAATCGCTTCTTGAATGCGAGGATACTGAGCGATCACTGCTGCTGGTACATCCGGCAGCGAGAGACCTTCGGCGATAATGCGATTTTTAATCGAGCGCTCAAAAATCTCAGACAGTGATTGGACGCGCGCTTCTGTCGGCGTGTTACCCGCTGACATGCCGTTTGATACGTAGAGGTTCCCCACGATATTCATCGGAATATATACCGTTTCACCATCACGCTGCCGCTTAAACGGAAGAGCACAGATACCACGCTCTTTGTTTCCTGATTGCGTATCAATCAACATCGAGGGTTTTAACTCACCAGTCGGATTGTATTCTTTAAGTAAGCGCTCATCGAGCAAACCCTTGGGCCACTTATCACCCTCGAGCTTGAACCATTTTTCTTGTGGGTAATGGACAAACTCAGCATTGGCGATTTTTTCGCCCAAATAAAAATCGGCGAAAAAATAATTACAATTCAGACGTTCAAAAAATTCACCAATCGCTGAGGCCTCACACGCCAGTTTCGATGCGCCCTTGCCGTTAGTAAAAAGCATCGGGCAGTACTTATCGCGCAGATGCAATGACCACACATGCGGAACCGGATTGAGCCATGAGGCCTCTTCCACGTCAAAGCCGATATCGGCGAGCAGTTTGCGCATTCGCGTAATCGAATCCTCAAGGGCCGCGTCTTTGCCTAAAATCATGGTTTTTGTCATGGTCTTGTCCTGAAAGTGGTTTTGAGGCTTATGCCATAGAGGACACAGAGCGGCAAGATCAAGGAATGCCAATGAAATGAGCAGGTAAGTCCGAAGCAAAGCTGGTTTTTGAGACACAGTTCTCTCTAGAGGACGCCAGTGATTTCTAGAGGTTTGGAGTGAGTTCATCCTGGCTTGAATTAGGAATTATAAAAGAGTCTCTGCGCCAGGATGAGACCTGCTCATTTCATTGGCGCCCCGCAAAATCTAAAGAAAACTAGAGATGACGTGTTTAGGGGAAATGCTATGATTTTTCTCTTAGGTACTTTTATTTGGCCCAGGAGGGCACGCAAAATGAACAAAAAATTGTATGTCGGAAACCTCTCTTACAACCTCACCTCTGATGAACTTCAGACGGCCTTCGCTCAATGCGGAGGAGTGGTGTCGGCGAAAATCATTATGGATCAGGCAACTGGTCGCTCGAAGGGTTTTGCTTTCATCGAAATGGAGAGCGAAGAAGGGGCGCAAAAAGCTATTTCAGAACTCGATGGCAAGGAAGTGGGCGGGCGTGCTTTGCGCGTTTCAGAAGCTAAGCCTCAAACTGATCGTCCTCGTGGCGGCGGTGGATTTGGTGGCGGCCGAGGTGGCGATCGCGGCGGAGACCGTGGTGGTTACGGCGGCGGTGGAGACCGAGGTGGAAATCGCGGTGGAGACCGTGGTGGTTACGGCGGCGGCGGCAATCGCTGGTAGAACTAATCTCTCGAAAATTTAAAATTATAAGGGGCCTTCGTATGAGGGCCCTTTGTATTTCTGAGCAGGCGAGGAAGAGTGTGGGCCGTGGTGTAAAGGCCGTGCTGGACACCGGAAATAATGTCTTCTCGTTCAATATCTAATTTATCTTCCAGTTCGGTGAGTCCCCATTTTTCCACTGCCTGAAAGGGGAGTAAGCGACATGTCTCTAGAACATCAAATTGATAGGCCAAAAGAATTTGTCCCATCGGACGTTTGTCTTCGTTAATTTGCTGAAGATTTCCTAGTACATACTCGATGCCACTCTTAATTCCTTGATCCATGCCTTGCTTAAAGAGCCAGCGATTGCCCTCATTGCGTCGAGTGCGGCAGTCATGAACATTGTGAAGTAAATGGAGCTCGGCCTGTCCACGAATCTGCTCGAAGAGTTCTTGCTTATGAATTTTGAGTTTACCGTAGGACGACTTCATAGGGCGATTATAGCTCTGTAAGCTACTAGACCCCAGAAAAAATGGCCGTTTGAATCTTAATTCTGAAGTTAGTCTAACTTAATTTCGTTATGCGGGTCGTACTTCTTCATGGCCCTAAACAGAATATAAAAGGGGACATAGGTCAGTAAAATGAAGATGCCGACGATGATAAGAGTATAAGGCGGACGAGCCGGTCCCACTGTGTTGTGACAGTTAGGACAGGCCCAGGCAGCAAATGTTAAGAAATTTAAAAGAAGAGCTAACAACCACTTCATAATAAGTAAATGAAGGTGAAGACCAAGATCCAGACCAGGTCAACAAAGTGCCAGAACAATCCAAGGATTTCCAAGCGATCATAGTTGCCGTTGTCGTAGCGGCCAGCGCGCGCCATACGGTATTCGCAGATCAAATAAATCACACCTGTTAATACGTGCAAACCGTGGAAGCCGGTTACGATATAGAAGGTTGAAGCGAAGAGATTATTTCCGTGAGCGAAATTCGAGAAGGTCATCCCGATTTCGTTGATCAAATGTTGGTATTCGTAAACTTGGATTCCCAAGAAGATCACACCACCGGCAATCGTCGCAAGAAGCCAGTTGAGCATGCCTTTGCGGTCGCGATGCTTACAGGCATCGATGGAAAGAACCATCGACACAGAACTACAAACGAGAATAAAAGTGGCAAAACCTGAAAGATTAATACCGAGGTATTGCGCCGGATGTGGCCAATCAGTCGTTGTGCGTAGAATGGCATAAGCAATCAAGAAGCCAGAAAACGACATCGCATCGGTGACGAGGAAGATCCACATGGCAATCTTGCCGATGGAGGCCTTACCGAATTGAGCGTCGTTACGTTCTACGTGGTGATGATCAGCTGCTGCATGCGCCATAAATTAATCTTCCTTTTGCTCACCATGATAAGACCTATTCTTTATAAATGGAATAGGTAATTAAACTGTTGGAGCGGCAAACCAATGATAGAGCATCATATATATGATGACTCCGGTGATCGACACATACATCCAAATCGGGAAAGTCAGGCGCGCAATTTTTTTATGCGGCTCCCACTCCTCACGAAAAGCGTGCCAAAAAGTTTTTAGTATCATCGGCACCATGACCGCCGCCAAAATAATGTGAGGAACCAAGATCAGCAAATAAATTGTTTTGATAAAGCCAAGATCAGGGAAAGGCTTCGAGCCGGCATGATAATGATAGATAAGATAACTTACTAAAAAAGCTGCTGAAACCACCAACGCGCTGATCATTATTTTTTTATGCAGCTCTTTGTTGCCCCTATGGATGCTGATATAGCCCCATGTCAAAAGCAGGGTCGAAACTCCATTGAGACTGGCATTAAGGGTCGGCAGATCATTGATGGTCATGCTGCAAACTATAATGATTAGCGGACAAAAAAAATACCAAGAAATAAATTTGAAGCAATGTGACATGGAAAAAAATGAGACAAGCTAACTTCTTAGGTTGAAGCTGAGATATATCGTTTAAAGTTTGAAAATCTGACGCTTTGTTGTAAGCTCGACTAAACTTATCAATGGGCTTTTTCATGATGTCGACACGTTCTGCCGCGTTGCTTGCTTTGCCTGAGTCTAAACTCAGTGTGCTCGTTGATTTATTTTCATTAACAAAGCCACGTCTTTCTTCTCTCGTTATTTTTACTTCAGCACTAGGTCTCTTCTTGGCGCCTGGTTCAATGAGTTTTTGGCAAATTTTTGTCGCTATTCTAGCAACGTCAGGTCTCGTGGGCGGCGCCTGCGTGATTAACTGTTACATGGAAAAAGAAATCGATGCCAAAATGGAGCGCACCAGTTCGCGTCCTCTTCCTTCAGGACGTCTTTCTAGTGAACTGGCATTAAGCTTTGGATTGGGTCTGATCACTGTATGCTTGTTGGCCCTTTGGTTCACGATAAACACACTCACGGCGGCACTCGGATTCACCGCTGCTGTGGTTTATATTTTTCTCTACACTCCCATGAAGCGCAAAACTTCTTGGGCGCTGTTTGCCGGCGCCATTCCTGGTGCTATTCCACCTTTGATGGGCTGGACGGCGATGAGTGGGGAAGTCTCAGCGATGGGCTGGGCCCTTTTTGGGATTTTGTTCGTCTGGCAGCTGCCGCACTTTCTCTCTATTTCCATGTACCACATGGAAGATTACAAAAAAGCCGACATTAAAATTTTCCCAGTTTTGATTGGCATGCGTGGCACTCTTCATCGCATTGTCGTATGGACTTTTGTTTTGTGGGCCGTCTCACTTACTCCTTATTTGTTAGGTTTTGCTCATGAGGGTTACCTCGTATTGAGTTGTTTGGTGGGCGCGTTTTTCAGTGTGTTTGCACTAAGAGGCTATCGCTACCAGGTGGACTCACCAGAATTGATGAAATGGTCACGCGGCTATTTCTACGGTTCTTTGATGTATCTACCAGTGATTTTTATCGGACTTTTAATTTTTAAATAATACACGGATGCAAATAGAACTTACTTCAAGGAATGCATAATGGGTCTTTTGAATGTAGCAGTATCGACAAGTTGGTGGGATCTCTCAAAGCCTCCCATGGATATTTCAACGAACGGGCACTTAATTGACAGCCTTTTCGCTTACACATCATGGATGGGAGTCTTCTTCTTCCTTTTGGTGTGTATCGGTCTTTTTGGTTTCTCTTTCCTGTACTCGGCAAAGCGGAACAAGACGCCTTATTACACCTATGGCAATAAGAAGAAGCACCTTTTAGTGACCGCATTTATCGGTGCTTCGGTTTTCTTGGCAGTGGACTTGAACATCACTCGTATCGCTAACGATGATCTTCGTAATGTTTTCTGGAAGTGGCCTGATGCTAAAACTGAAAAGGTACTCAAAATTCAAGTCCTCGCTCAGCAGTGGTTGTGGTCATTCCGTTATGCTGGCCCTGATGGTGAATTCAATACTTCTGATGACGTGGTAACGAATAACGATTTGCGTGTTCCTACCAATACCAAGATTCTCTTTCACCTTACTTCAAAAGATGTGATTCACTCCTTCTTCGTACCGAACGTGCGTTTGAAAGTGGATACCATTCCAGGACGAATCACCCGCGTATGGTGGGATGCTAATATCCCTGGCACATACGATATTGCGTGTGCGGAAATGTGCGGCACTCATCACTACCTGATGAAAGCCCAACTTACAGTTTATAGCGAAGAGGACTTCCAGAAATGGTTGAAGTCTTCAGAAGAAATGGCCTTGGCAACAAACAATCCTGACGACAAGAACTTGGCGTGGGGATGGAAGTGGGAGAACTAATATGAGCGGCGGATTTAACGAAATTCACCCGGAACCTACCACCTTTTGGAGTAAGTACATTATCTCCTTCGATCACAAAGTGATCGCGAAGCAATTCCTGTGGTACGGAATCTTCTTCCTCGGCATCGGCGGCATCATGGCGCTTTTGATTCGCTGGACACTCGCTTATCCAGGCGTACCGTTCCCAGTTTTGGGTCAAATGCTCTTCCCTGATTCAGCGGGTGTTGTTCCTCCTGATACTTACGCCATGCTGTTCACCATGCATGGGACCATCATGATTTTCTACGCCATCACACCGATTCTAATTGGTGCTTTTGGTAACTACTGTATTCCGCTCATGATCGGCGCGCGCGATATGGCGTTCCCACTTTTGAATATGCTCTCATTCTGGTTTGCCGCACTTTCAGGTTTGATCGTTTTGATCTCGCTCGTCGTGCCACTGGGTGCTGCTGCCGGCGGATGGACCAGTTATCCCACGCTCTCCACTATGATCGGAAGTCCTGGTATGGGGCAGACCTTATGGTGTTTAGCGATTTTCGTGTTGGGTGTTTCATCTACCATGGGTGCCGTTAACTACGTGACGACTGTTATTACCTTGCGCGCTCCTGGTATGGGCTATTTCGATATGCCTTTAACTGTTTGGGGTCTCTGGCTCACAGCGATCTTGAACGCTATCTTCGTTCCAGTGTTGGGCGCAGGTGTGATGCTGTTGTTATTTGATCGCGTGATGGGCACCACTTTCTTCTTGGCCGGTGCTTCTGCGACTTCTGGCTCAGGCGATCCGGTGCTCTTCCAACACGTTTTCTGGATCTTCGGTCACCCAGAAGTTTATATTTTGATTCTTCCTGCTTGGGGTATCGTCTCTGATCTTTTGTCTTTCTTCTCAAGAAAGCCAGCTTTCGGTGCCAAGGCGACTGCTCTCGCTATGACGGCCGTAACAGTTCTTTCAACCTTGGTTTACGGTCACCATATGTTCACGACTCAGATGAGCCCGTTGCTCACGCAGTCGTTCATGACACTGACCATGACCATCTCGATTCCTTCGGCGATCTTCTTTGCCAACTGGCTGGGAACAATCTGGAAAGGCTCGATTCGTTTCGATTCACCGATGCTCTTCTCTTTGGGCGTTGTGTTCGTTTTCGGTTTGGGTGGTTTGACCGGTCTTCATTTAGGAACTGTCACAACTGACCTTTATCTTCACGACACCTACTTCGTGGTCGGTCACTTCCATTACACAATGGCAGCTTCCGTTCTCTTGGGTGGTTACGCTGGAATTTATTTCTGGTTCCCTAAGATGTTCGGTCGCATGATGCATGAAGGGATGGCCAAGATTCACTTCTGGGGCACCATGATTCCGTTGAACGGAATTTTCTGGGGCATGTTGATGGTGGGTCTCGGTGGTATGCACCGTCGTATCTACAACCCATTCATCTATGATTCATTGAAGCGCTTGATGCCGATCAACGAAATGATCACGGTGTCAGCGATTTTGATGGGCGCTTTCCAAATCATCTTCGTGATCAACTTTATTTGGTCACTCTTGAAAGGTAAGAAAGCGGTCGCCAATCCATGGAACGTGGGCACACTTGAGTGGACGATTCCGTCACCTCCTGTTCACCACAACTATGATGAGATTCCGGTTGTGAAGTGTGGTCCTCATGAGCTCGGTAACCCGAATCTCAAAAATGGCCGCGACTTCCAATATCAAACTGAAGAATTGGTGAAAGGCTAAGAGTGAAAAGACACGAGTTGCAGAACAACCTCGCTATGACTGTGACCCTGATTTCAGGGGCGATGTTGTTCACGACTTTATTTATGGGTTACGCCATCTACCGCACGTCGGCAGATCAGTGGCCGCCATTAGGTGTGGGACGAGTTTCTCTCGTGCTCCCTACCGTCAGCACACTGATGATTTTGGTGAGCTCTTGGTTTGCCTATCAAGTGCGCTTGAATGTGAAAGCTCAGAGCTTTAAAGAGGCCAAAACTAATCTCAACATCACTTTGGGATTGGGTCTAGGTTTTATGGTGGTGCAGTCACTCTTGTGGGCCTATCTCAAGAATGTCGGTTTGTTTGCCAGCTCGGGAATTTTTGCTTCGATTCTCTATGCCTTTACTTGGATCCATGCCGCCCACGTGCTGTGTGGATTAGGAACGCTCGTTTTTTTACGTATTGTGATGAAGCCTGAACGCCGCCACATTTTGCAGACCACTCTCAATGTAGAGAAGTTCTGGCATTTTTTAGGCATCGTTTGGTTGGTTATGTATTTTGGCCTGTTTGTTTTCTAAGGAAGAATTGTGGAAAAGGTCATGACAGATATTGGTTATCATCGTCAGAACAACTGGATTGAGCGTCTTGTCCTCAGTAAGTTGTTTTGGTTGGGCCTCATTGGCTTCTTCTTTGCTTATCCGATGCTCAAAAGTATCCAGCGCGAGCTTCCGGCGGAGCTTCCGATCTTGAGCACATTGCCTGAATTTAACCTCACAGATGAAAACGGTCGCTCATATGGCACGGAAGATCTGCGCGGGAAGGTCTATATTGCCAACTTTATGTTCACAACATGCACGACTTCTTGCCCGACTCTTTTGAAAGAAGTTCAGATGGTGCAACACCGTATGCGTGGTGTGATTGATCGCGCCGCCATCGTTTCAATTTCGGTTGATCCTACTGTTGATACTCCGGAAGTGCTTTATCAAGTGGCCCGCGAGCGCAAGGCCAATCCCAATGTCTGGCGTTTTTTAACCGGTGATAGCGCTGTGATTAAAACTCTTCTGGTGGACGGTTTTAAAGTTCCCATGGGTGATAAAGAAATCGCTGATAATGTTATGGATGTCGCCCATTCCAATAAGCTGGTCTTAGTGGATCAAGAGGGACGTATTCGTGGTTATTACTCCGCTGACAAAGATGGAGTGAACCAGTTGATGATTGATAGCGGTCTTCTCATTAATAGAAAAAAGAATTCCTAATCAAGGAGAGAGATGTGGGTACAGCAGTAGCAGGTCACAAAAATCATAAGATGGTTTACTTCAAGGTGTTCATTGCCTTGACTGTGTTAACAGTCGTGGAATTGCTCATCCCTGAAATGAAGATCTCCCAATTCGCTAAGGCAAGTTCACTTTCGGCGCTCGCTTTAGTGAAGGCCGGTATGGTGGGATGGTCTTACATGCACTTGAACGAAGAGACACGTTGGCTCAAGTTCATTGCCTTGATTCCCATCGCTGCGTTTGTTTACGCTGTCGTGGTTGTACTTGAATCAGTTTACCGCTAATTGAGGAGCGCAAATGGATACGAAAGCTGTTGCTAAAAAAGTACCTTATCAATCAGAGACCTCAATCTTTGGTCATCCGAACCAGATGCCTAAGGCCAATCAGTTGGTTTTTCCAACATGGGCGCTGATTGTTGTTTTGATCATCTCATTCTTTATCTTGAAAGGTTTCATTTACCTGAAAGACGAGAAGAGACACGGCAAATAATTAAAAGACTCCAGAAAGGATTGATATGAAATTTTTGATGTTAATTTTGCTCGTGGCCCTCACTGCCTGTCAGGAGCACAAGTTCAAAGAGAGCAAGACTTTTGCCGGCGGTCAGGTGATCGACGCTGAGACATTGAATCTCGGACACTCTACTTATCTTGAATACTGCGTTCAGTGCCACGGTAAAGAAGGTGACGGAGCGGGTGTATCTCACAAAGGGATGTTGCCGCCTCCACGTAACTTTAAGCAAGGTCTCTACAAATTTGCCAATGTCCCTTACGGCGAACTTCCTCACGATGAGGACTTTTATCGTATTATCCGCAAAGGCCTAGTCGGCTCAGGCATGCTTCCATGGGATATGTCTGATCGCCGCTTGATGGCGGTCACTCAGTACATCAAAACTTTTGCTCCTGAAGCATGGGAAGGTGCGGATAAAGTGTTGGGCACAAAAATCGAAGCCACCGCTGATCCTTACGGCACAGAGAAGAGAGCCGAAGCGGTTGCTCGCGGCGAGAAGGTTTATCACGTCGTCGCACAGTGTACGACTTGTCACCGTGGATATGCTTCAAAAGCTGATATCAGCGCATGGAATAAAGAAATCAACGGCACTGCGATTGCTTCATTTGACGACAATCTCTTCCAGTTAAAGCCTCAGGATTCAGAGTATAACTACAAAGTTATCCCACCTGATTTCACCATGCACGATCTTCGCTCTGTTTATTCAACCGATGATATCTATCAGCGTTTGGTTTACGGTGTAACTGGTTCAGGCATGCCAGGTTGGAAAGACGTGGTTTCTGACGATGATCTTTGGGCCCTTACGTATTACGTGGAGAGCTTGATCGAGTTACGTAAAGATGCTGGTGCCCGTGACGCTTTTATCAAGCGCGCTGAACAGTAAGATGTCTCCTCTTTTTGCCATCAATTTAAGTCCGAAGGTGAAAACCTTCGGACTTGTTGTTTTAAGTGCACTCTTTTTTGGATGTACTCCGCAAAAAGAAATCCCAATTTATTTTTCAGTCCCTGAATGGACTCTGACAAACCAAGAAGGAACTCCTTTTAGTTCGACTGAATTAAGAGGCCAGGTGTATGTCGCCAACTTTGTTTTCTCAAGCTGCCCGTCGGTTTGCCCGAAGATGCTTAAAGACAGTGAGAAAATTCAGCAAGAACTCTCAGCGATCACGAATGTGAGGATGCTGACATTTACCGTTGATCCCAAGCATGACACTCCTCAGGTACTCAAGAAGCTCTCACATCAGTACAATGCCAAAGTCGGTTTCTGGAGTTTTTTGACTGATCCTGATGAGGCGAAACTTTTTACGCTCTATAAAGAGGGCTTTAAGGTCAATGTTTCTGAGGCGCAACCCTCTAAGGATCTTTATGACATCGCCCACTCTGAAAAGATGGTTCTAGTCGATCAGAAGGGGCAGATCAGAGGCTATTATGCTTATGACAAAACTCAAGAGCTGATTGAGGATGTAAAAATTCTTGCTAAGGATGGACAGTGAAGAAAATCGATTACAGTCACGAAAGAAAGCACATTCATGAACTGGCCAATCATTTGACCATCATCCAAGGTGCCGTAAAGAAAGTTCTTCGTAATATCGACGAGAAGAAACTCGATGTGCCTGAAGAAAAAGAGCGTCTCGCCAAGGCCGACGACTATCTTAAAAAGAGTATCGATTCTCTGCGAGAGCTGCGCACACATGTTCATGCCAAGATTGAGGCGCAGGAGAAGTAGTGGGCGATCACAAGCATGATCATGATTCGGCTGATGATTTGCTTAAGGCCCAAGGCCTCAAGGTGACTGAACAACGTCGTAAAATTCTCAATTTTCTCATTCATAATCACGGGCCTTTCACCGTAGAAGAACTCGCCGTGAAACTTAAGGGCGAAGGATTTGATCTCGCTACTATCTATCGCAGCATGGGCACCTTTGAAGAGGCGGGCCTCGTTGAGAAGCGTTTATTTGGCGATGGTCCTGCGCGCTTTGAAGTGGTGCATAGG
This sequence comes from Bacteriovoracia bacterium, assembly GCA_046570105.1. GTDB lineage: Bacteria > Bdellovibrionota > Bacteriovoracia > Bacteriovoracales > Bacteriovoracaceae > UBA6144. The sequence goes on along the minus strand of JBKHVI010000057.1, from coordinate 3,836 downwards.
GGAGAGTGTGCCCATGGAGATCATGAGCATCATCACCATTTGATGTGTACCGTTTGTAAAAATATTATTCGCTTAGATATGTGTATTCCACCTGAGACTCTCAAGGTGGTGGAAGATCTCGGTTACGCTCAACTTAAACACCATTTGGAATTCTCCGGCATCTGTCCGGCGTGCCAGAAGAAAAAAGGAAAATCATGAAAGCTCTTCTCGTTATTATGCTTATCGCTCTCGCTGGCTGTGCTCACCACCATAAAGGTCATGGCCATCACCACGCAGAGAAAAAAGATCATCACGGCAAAGATCACAAGTGCAACTGTGACAAGAAAGCAGAGATCAAATCAGCACCGGTTGAGTTCGACGGCCACTGTGCCATGGGGCTGTGTCGCAAAGGCCAAAAAGTAAAATGTGATCCTGAAATCACAGCGGCTTTCAAAGGCAAGAACTACTGTTTCTCAAGCCTCGAAGCACGCGATACGTTCATGAAAAATGTCGATGCCAACGCCAAGAAGGCCCATGCCGTTTGGGGTTCAAGTTTTGGTGGAACGAAAAATTAGTTAACTCCAAAAGGTCTCGCCTTTCATGGGCGAGACCTTCTTTTAAATTTCAAAAAAGACATTTTTCTCTTTTAAAGAACTCTGTAATTGAGTTCAAGCCTTTTGCTAGGCTATTTCTTCAGCCCAGTGGTGCCGTATTTTAAATATGTAACATATATGTTACATTGAGGGTGCCAGGGAGTTTCCATGGCTAGAGATACTTTTACGGCAAATGTTCCGAAGGAAATTATTGAACATCCCGATTTTTACGAATGGAGAAATAGGCTTGATGGGTCTTCAATTCGTAGCATTGAGGTGGCGCTAGCTAAGATCAAAATTTTCGGGATCGTTCAAAGTGTAAAGAGTTTAGGAAATGGATTGTTTGAAAGAAAGTGGAATGACGGTTTACGTTTGTACTTCGCTGTTGTTCTTGAGACGGACGGCCAATATACCTTGCTACTATTGGGTAGTGGAAAAGGTCGGGAGCAGGAAGCGGCAATTAGAAGATGCAAAGAAAAGTTGAGTAAGCTTAATGTTTTTAAAGGGAGTCTTGATTTAAAGGACGAATGATTTATGAAAAAACTAAAAACGATTTATCCTCAAAAAGTATCCCTACAGTCAGCTGAGCTACAGAAAAAGTTTGCTGATCCCAGCTATATGATTGAGTTCATGGCCGACTATTTACGAAGTGGTGATTTTGAATCAATCACAGATATTATTGCCGCCTACATAGCCAACTGCCCAAAATATAAAAGTCAGGATGAATTTGCTAAAGCAATCGGCACAAATCGCCAAACTCTTTATCGCATGATGGCCCATCAAAATGTTTCAATGAATGTATTGTTTGCGGCGGTGGAGAGGATCTACAAAGACCAGAAATAAAAAAGCCCCGCATTCGCGGGGCTTTTTCGTTTATGTCGGAAATTGATTACTTCACTTTCCAGTAGTATTCGGTCACGAGACGCTTCTCGAACGCGAATGGAATATCGTCTGGCAATGGCTTCGCAACCATTTTGCCTTTTTCTTTCTCGCCAACTTTCTCAACCACGAGGCAAGCAGGGATGCTGCTGATACGTGGGCGAGTTTTAGCTTGGAGGAAGTTTCCTGACTTAGCACCTTTGTCCGTGATCTCGATCACGTCGCCAGCGTTCACTTCGATACCAGGAAGGTTCACTTTCTTGCCATTCAAAAGAATGTGGCCGTGAGAAACCATCTGACGAGCTGCGATTGCTGAAGGGGCCCAGTTCATACGGAAAACGACGTTATCAAGGCGAGACTCAAGGGCGATGACAAGAACGTCAACCCAAGCTTGGCCTTTTACACGTTTAGCTTTCTTAACTGCGTTCACGAGCTGACGCTCACGAAGGCCGTAGTTGAATGCGACTTTTTGTTTCTCCATCAAACGAACGGTATAGTCCGACAACTTTTTACGTTGCATACCGTGTTGACCTGGACCGTACGGACGGCGCTCAAGAGCTCCGGCCTTGCCCAAACCTGGAAGTTCAACACCGAGACGGCGTTGGATTTTGAACCGTGAACGGCCCATCGTTGCTTTTGCCATGAGTTTTCTCCTCTGGTGGCGGGCTTCGAAAATGAATCAAGAAGGAGTAAGCAATTCCTGAAAGGAATTGAATTAGACCGTTGATATCAAGCGCGAAGCTTGTTGGTGACAGGAAACGTTTATTAAATTACTCGCCGCGAGCCTGTCTCCTCACTCGGAAAGCTTAGAAGTTATAAGCGATTGTTTTTAGGCCGTCTACTAGCGTGTGGCCTTGATCTTGCGCATCAAAGTTCCCATCTCGATCGCCGCCATGGCCGCGTCCCAGCCTTTGTTGCCGGCCTTAGTGCCTGCGCGCTCGATGGCTTGCTCGATGGTCTCAGTGGTGACGACACCAAAGATGACCGGTACGCCGGTTTTGAGTCCGGCAGCAGCGATGCCTTTAGCAGCTTCATTACACACATAGTCATAGTGAGTGGTCGCTCCACGGATCACGGCACCCAAGCAGATAACTGCATCGTACTTATGAGTTTCGGCCAGCGTCTGAGCGATCAGAGGAAGTTCAAAGGCACCAGGTACCCAAGTGTCAGTGATGTCTTCAACGTTGATGTCGTGGCGTTTAAGGCAGCCAATAGCACCTTCTAAAAGCTTCGAAGTAATGAAGTCATTAAAGCGTGCAGTCACGATGGCAACTTTAAGACCTTTCGCTGAGAGTGTTCCTTCAAATGTCATACAAACCTACTGGTTAAGAAGACCCGCTCCAAGCCAATGGCCGAGCTTTGATTTTTTAGTCATAAGATACTGCATATTCAAGGCATGAGGCGCCGTTTCGTGAGCGACGCGCTCAAAACCCACTGAGCCAAGATTTTTTAAACCTTCAAGCTTCAATGGATTGTTGGTCATCAAGCGCGCCTCTTTGACTTCAAAGTGACGCAAGATCTGATGGGCCATGGTGTAGTCGCGGGCATCGGCGGGAAAGCCCAATTTTAAATTCGCTTCAACGGTATCAAGACCCAAATCTTGTAATTGATAGGCGCGCACTTTATTCATCAAACCAATGCCACGGCCTTCTTGCTTGAGATAAATGACCAGCCCTGAGCCTTCCGTTTCAAGACGATTAAGGGCGTGTTCTAGTTGCGCTCCACAATCACAGCGCTGACTGCCTAGCACATCACCGGTGAAACATTCTGAGTGCACACGCACCAGTGGATTATTTTTGAGAAGAGTAGGGTCACCCTTCACAATCGCCATCGCTTCTTGACCCAAAAACTCTGAGCGAAAAACATGCAGTGTGAATTCACCATGCTTTGTGGGCATAGGAACGGCTTCAGTTTGAGTCAAAAGACTTTCATGCTCTTTGCGGTAGCGAATCAAATCTTCGATACTGATTAATTTCAAATTATGAGTTTCGGCGACGATTTCTAAATCCGGACGACGGGCCATCGAGCCATCAGTATTTAAAATTTCACAAATTACTCCGACAGGAGCAAAACCCGCCATGCGAGCGAGATCAACTGAAGCCTCGGTATGTCCATCACGCACCAGCACGCCACCATCGCGAGCAATCAAGGGAAAGATATGGCCCGGACGAGAGAAATCAGAGGGCGTGGCTTTTGCATCGGCCATGAGCTTTAAAGTAATGGCGCGATCAGAAGCAGAAATGCCAGTTGAGACACCTTCGATAGCATCAATCGTCACTGTGAATGCTGTACCAAGTGGAGCGGTGTTGGAGCCGGTTTGCAGAGGGAGTTGGAGTTTTGTTGCGAGCTCTGGAGTGATCGGCGCGCAGATCATACCGCGGCCAT
>JBKHVI010000056.1:0-16468 GCA_046570105.1 Bacteriovoracia bacterium | reverse complement strand
GGTCGAAAAAATGCTTAAACCTTATTGCGAAGAAAAGCGTCATGCTCTATGTCTTGAGGTGATCAAACCCTTCGATCACAAGCGCTCGACGCTCTTCTATAAGTAGCTCTTAATCAATATAACCATCACGCACGTACTGATCCGCGAGGCTTTCCATGATGTAGCCGACAGCGTACGGAACAGAGTCATGATCTCTGGCCGAATCATGATAGAAGCCATTCAAATGAATCCATTCGTGAGTGATATTCGATGCGATTTGAGTCACTGAATACTTCGAGTAGAAGCGACCATTGACATGAATTGTGTTGGTCTTACCAGGATTGGTATAGCCAATCACCTTACTCCACCAGCGATAGTAGCGAGTGACATCAAAATTCATTTCACCCAAAGTTGATTCACCACGAATGAGCTCTTTACCTGTCATCAAAAACTCATAGACCTGCTCGTTAGTCAGACCTTTATTCGAGGTATAGCTGCGCTCACCTTGTGAGTTTTTAAAGTTAATCACGCGCTCTTTAAATGTTTCCGAGTTCATCACCGCTTCGATGATGGCATAAGAAGCGAGCGTCTTTTCTTTCTCCTTCGATCCCTTACTAAAGCCACTGAGCTTTCCGCCGACCACTTTAATAAACTGCGTGGCGACTTGATCTGCAAATCCTAGTTCACTAGGAAAGAAGTTAGGTTTTTTCTTTGAAGTCGAGCCATCAGAATGAGACATGGCCTGAAAAGATATGAATAAACTTGTGACAATAAATAGCAGCTTCATCTTCCATCCTTAGAAGTAGTTTGAAGCTGTATCGGAATGGATTAAGAAAGGACTGAAGAGCTAAGAGCGTTTGAGAAAAAACTGCCTAATACCCAGTAAACTGATGCGGTATCAAGTCACCAATTGTTTATCAGCACGACGTAGACGGCCAGAGAGGGCCTTTAACAATGCCTGGATGAATTGACTCGAGTTTTTAAATTCCTGATCAAAATAGGGCCGATTAATCATTTGAAGCTCGCAGGCAGTATGGGCCTTAACGGTAGCGGAGCGCACGAGTCCATCTAAAAACGACATCTCCCCAATCGTTTCCCCGGCCTTGATATATCCCAAATGGGTCGGCTTATCGTTGGCGAACTTACTTACAATCAACTCCCCCGACTTCACAATATACATACAATCACTCGGCTCCCCTTCACGAATTAAGGTATCACCTGGATTAAGATGGACGGGAATCATCATGGGGAGCTCCTTGAATGCTTAAATTTTAGCATGAAACCAAAATTATAATCATGGCATTTACCATTTCAAAAATGAGAAATCTTAAGGATCGGATCAGATATGTCACGACATCCCTAACCCTCACATATTAATTCTCCAGACCTTGGATGAAGCCTAAAGCTCTTCACCCAATAATATAAATGGACACTATTATTATAGTGTCATAATAGTGTGGTATAATATGGCCCAGTGGGAGTTTGTTGAGTGGCTACTTTATTGGATTTTGGAAACTTCACATTTTGAATTCGAGTGGGATAAAGGCAATCAAACTAAAAGTGCTACTAAACATGGTGTTGAAACACATGAAGTAGAATCAGTTTTTCGCTCAGGACTTGCGCTTCCACTTGGGATTCAGATTGGCCCTACTTTGAACGAACAAAGATTAGGTATTGTTGGGCCGAATCTAAATGGAAGGATTTTACAAGTAGCCTTTGTTCTCAGAAATGGAAAAGTAAGAGTTATTAGTTCTCGCTATGCGAACAAAAAAGAGAGAAAACAGTATGAAGAAATCTTACGCAAAATCACTCAAGAAATATGAATCAGAAACTCTTTTAGAAGCTGACAAAATTCTGGCCGCGATGAAGCGATTTAAATCCTCACCGAAAAAACCCACCAGCGTAGCGCTTGATGAGAAAACGATTCAAGAACTAAAAGCTGTTGCTGAAGCCCAGGGTATACCTTACCAAGTACTCATACGCGTTTTCATTTTGGATGGACTTGATCGTCTTAAAAAAGCTGCTTAAAAACAGTTTTAAGGTGTAATAAAGAATTCGCCTCGGCCCAGTCCTTCTCACCGGATTTTCCCCAGTCATAGCAACCAGCATCAGGACGTGTATCAAAATTGGTTCCCGTTCCGCGTACTAACACACCAATCTGCTCACCTTCTCCATTGAACACTGGACCGCCTGAGTTGCAAGAAAAGGTATCGAGGTTATGACGAAAACTTAATTGTGGAGCGTTCACTAAACTCACCACTCCATCATCAACACTCTTAAGTGGAATACCCAAGGGATAACCCAACAACGTAACACTCTCCGAAACTTTAGGCCCCGCAGCTGAGAGCTTAATCGGTGCACGATCAGTCACCACGCGATCAAGGCGAATGATCGCTAAATCTTCTTTGTCGTTCCATAGATCGTATTTGTAATACAGCACATCCTTGCAATGAAAGACCTGTTCGGCCTTAAAGCGATCAATCGATTCACCTTCAGCGTAATCAAAAACGATATGATAGTTGCCGCATTTGTCTGCTCCCATCGTTTCAATGCAATGAGCGGCGGTGAGAATAATATCAGGAGCGATGAGGCTTGCTGAGCAATTGGCGAGCGACTTTTGAGTTCCAAAAGCGGTATCTCGGCACATCCCCATTTTCTGCAGCGACATCGGCTTGGCGAGATAGTCCTCACCCTCTTTCACCAACATCTCTTCGCGTATTAAGGCCGGCGTGGCGCGAGCGCGCTGATAGACCTCAGAATTCGCCTGATAGGCCTCCACGCGCGAATCCGCACCGAAGATACCGGCATGAGCACAGAGAGGAATGAGGGCGAAAAAACACCAAAAACGCATGCTTCATTTTAGATGAATTTCGTCCCCTCAAGAGTATAGGCTAAAGATTTTACTCACCCCAAAAGCCTGGCACCACCTCATATTGGCGTAGTTGCTCGAGGGCCCTCTGAATTTGCGCGGGAACATCGCTCGCCAGGCCATAATAGGTCCTAAATGTGATGTGCGAAGGAATGGTTTTAGGTGTGAGTTTGAGGTTCCAGTACTCTTCTTGAATGACAAATGAACCTGTCTCATAGGGACCACCCTGGCCCAGATCAACACTTGACCAGATGCTATTTGAGCGCGAGCGACCGACCACTTTGACGCCTATTTGATAGATTGGATCTCTGAAGGTACGTGGCACATCGATATTCACCTGCGCTTCGCCCACTGAATTGGTCTTCACCACTCGATCAAGTCCATGCACGTGAATCGAGCGCGGAAACGGCAGACCCCCTCGCCCATTGAACTCAGTCGTCTTCTTCAAAATCTCCAAGTACACCGGCGCATCCACCACCGGATGATCATTCTTATCCACCACTTTCACCGTAATCGTTTTCGCCATCGCACCAAACGAGAACGCAAGAATCATCACCATCATCAAAGCTTTCATATCAACCATCCCAGAAATATTTTTATGAGACAGTCATACCGCTTGTGAGACATGCGCATGAGAGAAGTTATGTACTCGTGAATTTTTTTCTAAAGCGACAACGACTTAAAAATGAAGTTCATTCGTTTAAGAAGATTTTTTCTCCGGCCAGATGAAGTCTGGGACAAGAGCAGCGAGTAACAAAATAAGAATCAAGATATAAAGTGGAAATTCCAAATCTGAGAGTTGATAGTTTCTCTTTTTTGCGAAATCTAGCAGCGTATTAGTATAAACCACTCCAAACATAAGCCCAGTCGTCTTGGCTGCCATTTTTTTCTCATAGCCCAATCTTAAAAACATCCTAAAGACTAATCCAATCATAACCAATGCACCCAATACTAATGCTGAAACCTGTTGTGCTCTGTCATTTAAAACATAAGGTAAAAGACCAAAAGGAATGCCTAATAGCAAGATTAGCCCGATAGTCTGCAAGATGATTTTCAAATGGGTTCGGATCATAAGATCTGCTTAAGTTTTAAAAATTCTCTCTTCAAAAATCTTTTTTATAATATTCTAATCCAAATTTAACTCACGAAGGATTTAAAGATGAGTACAAAGAATAAGAAATACTCCCTTCCCTCGCTTGAATCTATTTGGTCAGACAGCGGCGCTCGGGAATTACGCTTTAAAGGAAATGGCTTTAGGAGTTTTTTGGCGCCCTATTGCCATTATTCATTATCAAGTCATGTGTTTGGCGACGTTAACTTTAATGAAAAGCAGTTAAGAACTCTGGAATCACATTTCGCAAAAGAGAAATGGAAAGATCGCTATGTATCAATCGAAGGAAAAGTTGATCAAAAATTTTGGAAAGCTCACGGGTATCAAATTTTAGATTACCAAGTCTGTCACCTATGGAAACCAAAAATTTTACTCCCTCCCAATTCTGAACTAAGATATGAAGTCCACTCATTCGAAACAAAGCAAGGGCAGGAACTCTACAACCAAATCGCTGGAAAAGTTTTTGGAGTTGATTCTGTTTTTACTAAACGATGGCTTAAACTCAACAAACTTATATCGCCCCATATTCCGCTAGTCGTGATCAAAAATTCTAAAAACAAACCCATGGCAATTGCGGGCCTGAGTTGTATCAAGAAAAATGGATTCATCCACAGTGTCGCTGTTCTTCCTCAGTTCCAAGGAAAAGGACTGCTCTCTCATCTCATGAACTTCACTCAAAAGACGGGTGAGGGCCATGGCTGTACTCACTTTGTTTGCACTAGCAGGAATCCAAAAATGTTCTCTATGATGGATGCCTTGACGCCGTTCAATCATATTTTTAAACGTAAAGATCAAGCTTAGGTAGAAACAAAAAAGCCCCGAAGACTTTAACATCTTCGAGGCTTCTTTATATCTTGGTGCCAGGAAGGGAGTGCTCAGAGCGATTTTTTAAAGTTCAGTATTTTTGCTAGTTTATGTAACGATATCAGCCTGTTATCACAAATCCAGAGTCCAAACCTTGTTGTCTGTTTTCATCTTTTTTTATCTATTTTCGATGATTTTAGCGCCAAAATAGCGCCACTTTTCAGAAGTAGTCATTTGTAGTAGAATTACTACAAGGAGAACTTATATGGGTATGCCAAAAACCGTTCGCTTAGATGATGAGCTAGAAAATAAACTTGAAGAGTACTTAGAGGCCAATGGAATTAAGTTCTCTCAGCTTGTTAATCTGGCGGTTGCTAAGTTTATTTCTGAGCCTCAGACCATCGAATTAGCACCTGTCCGAACTGATGTATTTGCTGAGCATGCAAAAAAGGCATTCAAAAAGCACAAAAATGCTATGGATAAATTGAAATGAGATTAATCGTTCGGCCAACGCTAGAAGCAGTGATTGAAGTAAATCGGCAGGTTTGTGAAGATGCTGGTAATCCACATAGCTGTATTCATCCGTCAAAAATCGAAAGTGCCATTTCCACTGCCTTCTATCCTGGTCTCTATCCATTTGCCCACGGCGGCCTTGCAAGAGTGGCAGGGGCGCTATGCTATTACATCGTCATGGCCCACGCATTTATTGATGGTAACAAGCGGACAGGAGCTTTAACTGCTATCACCTTTCTTAATATGCATGGAATGGACTTAAGCTACCCTATCGATGAGGAGAAAGACATAGATGCCTTGGCAGACTTGATTGAAAGTTGTGCTGCTTCTAACTTGAAAATTGAGGATATAAAAAACTGGTTTGAGACTCACAAAGTCTATTTGGATGATTAATGCTTCTCCCAGGTAGCAATAGCGGATCGTAAGCTTCAACTAGTGTTTTTTACATCTCTTGCCCATAAGATGCTAAATGGGCTAAGTCATTAAATTTTAGAATAAAAGAAATTTTAAATTACCGACGATTTCGCTAAGGCTTTCGCCCAAATTCACCGATAAGTTCAGAACTTTGGGGGAGAAACATGGATCTAAGATTTTATATATTACTGATATCTGTAATTACTCTGACATCATGCGCTTCAAGAAATTTTCATGCTGAAAACTATGTAGCCAATATTGATATCTCAAATGTACCTAAACCAGAAAAAAATCCAAATGGAATTGATCCAAGCCGGGATTATTAGTTTCAGTCTTATCACCATCCAGAGTTGACCCTGGGCCGTATGTCGTTGTTCCACTATTATCAAATACTCTAGAAATTTCTGCACCGAGTGCTATTTTATCATTTATCCCGTAGAGTGAACTCAATGTCAGAGTATCACTTTCACCTTTAAAATTAAGTAACTCATCACCATCATAATCAATACTATATGATGAAGATCTACTTATGTAATCAACACCCAAAAAAACTGTCTTCGCCTCAGGAAAAAGAATTAAGTCGATTGGAGTTGTTTTGTAATCTCTAATATTAGTAGAAGGCTGAACTACAGCAGGAATTGCCCCACCCTGTTGCTCCAATGTTTGAGAAGTAGTCTCACCATTGTCAGTTGAGATTCCATCTGGCATCGCTTGTGCAAATGTATTTGCTGAATCAAAAAAAATAGACAAAACCACCAGACTCACAAAGAAATTAAACAATGTTAGGCTCCAAAAAAATTAATATTTAAAAATTTTAACCTAATTCAGGAAACAAGCAAGATAGTTGAATTCAGATCTATTATTAATGCTTCCAGCTATTCAATGTTCACAGACTCATATACTCAGCCATATCTCGCAAGACTAACTTAAGACGAAGTCAGCAATTCAAATCTTAAGATACGACCCTACCATTTTTTAACAATTCAAATAAAACACCCGACATCACTAGACATCTCCCGACTACATCAAGCCACTCATCTCAAAAATATTTTTTCAAAAAAAAATTGCTGCATTACCACCATGGCATATCGTGGCCCTCTTACGCAGACGCGTTTTGCTGTCTGTTTTTCGATGATTTTCAGAGGGAAATCGCGCTTTTTGAATTAAAGCGAGGTGAAAGATGAAATTAATTTAGCAAGAAGAAGAAATTAAATCAAGAGAAGAAAACAATTTAATTAATAGAAGGATCGAATTTAATTCGGCCAAAGGTTAGCAAATGAAACATCAAGACATCCTATTATCTATCAACCCTTACCACCTGCATTTGATCAGGCCTCTCATTAAATGGAAGATCATGAGCATAAAAGAATTGTTCGAAGAGAGCGGTTATCCATCCTCTTACAAAGGATTTCATAAGATCATCCAGCGACTAGAAAAGCATGGAGTGATTAAAGGATTTAAGGATGTATGGACTAAAACTAAGCGCATCCATTTAACATTTGAGGGTAACTCACTCATCTCGCCTCATGGACATGTGGGCCATGTTTATAATGACCAGAACATCTTTCATGACTCGAGAGTCGCCCTTTATTTAAGGTTCATGTCCCAGAATTACACGTTTGAAGCTTTTAGTCTGGAACATGAGGAGCTAGAAATTAAATACAAGGATAGCTTCCAGCGAATTAGACCTGATGCTCGATTTCAAATTGAAGTGGATGGTGTGAATATTAACTTCTTGCTAGAAATTGAACTTACGCAAAAGACGAAAGATCGGGCATGGGAGAAGATCGCTCATTACAAAGACGAGAAGCGCTATCGGTTTGTGATCTTTGTATTTCCCACACTCTCCATTTATAAAAGTTATCTCTCCCTTCTAAAAACTAATGCCGACTTAATAGGCCATCATAACTACATCTTTGTGGTGGATGAGGGACTTATTCGCGGAACACCGGCCCTCACTTCTCTCGCCTACTTTCAAAACAAAGAGACAACTCTTCAAAATGTCATGACAGAGATTATGGGGAAAACAACTTAAAAGGTTCAGCTAGGTCACCGCAATCGTTTAAGAAACCGGCACTGATTTCTTGACTACCCTCCCCCAACGTAAACAGGGAGATGGTAGTCAAGAAAGTGCCGGAGAAATTAAAAAGCGGTGACCTAGTAAATCAAAGCAAAGGATAGAGAAATGGAAAAAGAATTACTGGGGACAGTGTTACCCATGTTGGTTTTTAAGAAAGAAATTTTTGAGTTCGTAGAAAATCTAGTGAAAGAGAGACTGGCTCAATGGGGAGACAAGAAACTGATGACAATTGATGAAGCATCTAGTCGATTAAACATCAAGGTTTCAAGGCTCAGGCAGGCGGTCTTTAGGCGTGAGATTAGCTATGTGAAACTAGGTGCTCTGGTTCGCTTCCGTGAGGAGGATTTAGAGCGATATATCCAACAAAATCTCAAGACGTTTGAGGGGTGATTTGTGATAGAGTCTTCGCTGTGGATTGGTGACAATCCCATGTTCTTTGACAAAAAAAGATGGGGACAGACGACACTGGCGAAGACTCTTTTTCAAGGAGTTTTCTATGCAAGTAATTAAAACGAAGAAAGGCACTTTCTATCGAGAGAAAGTTTATGTGGAAGGAAAGGCCCACCACTCTCCTCGCTTCACCCGTAAATCCGATGCCACGAATTGGAAAGCGCGTATGCAGAGCGAGAAATCAAACTATCGCTCAACGGGTATTATGCCGAAGGTCTTTCTCGCTGAATACACGATGAGTTTGGCGGAATATGCAGACCTCTGGCTAGAGACCCGAGTAAAGCTTCAACTCTCTGGCAGAACCTATGAACACTATGGCCATGTGGTGAGATTTCATCTGCTGCCACGCTTTGGTCATTTAAAACTCATAGACCTCAGACTCACACATAGCGATCAGTTAATTAAAGCTCTCACTGAGCGCGGCCATAATGCCCGAGGGATTAATAATATTGTAGGTATCTTTAAAAGAATTCTAATTGAAGCGGTTAAAGAAAATCGCCTAGAGAAGAATCCTTGCAGTATCTGCGAGAAATGAAGGAGCCTCCAAGGCCTGATATTTATCTCACCACAGATCAAATTAATCGTGTGCTGGAAGCAAGTCGTGGACGCTACTTCTACTCGCTATTTCTGGTGGCGATCAATACCGGAATGCGACGAGGAGAATTAGCGGGGCTATGCTGGGATAAGGTGAGTTTCGAGAGGAACTTTATCGAAGTCACGCGTCTCAGGGATCGATCGGGTTTGAGTGATCGTACTAAAACGGTAAAGAGCCGACGATTTATTCCTATGAATGCGGTCGTGAGGGGACATCTTTTAGAATTAAAAGAAAGCGCACTGAAGGAGATGGTATTTCTCGATCAGGATGGAAATCCCTTTGATGTGAATCATCTTTATCGTGAATTCGAGAAGGCCCTTAAAGGGGCCCAGATCAAAGAGCATTTCCGCTTCCACGATCTGAGGCACACCTTTGCGAGTCACTTCATGATGAACGGAGGCAATATTTATGACCTCCAGAAGATCATGGGACACACGAGTCTTGAGATGACCCAGCGATACGCGCATCTGGCTCCTGAGCACTTATTGAAAGCGGCGAATGTGGTGAGTTTTGGGGGAACTAGAAGCGCTCCAAGCGATTTGAAAATCCTAAGAAATTGATTCTCGTAAATTAACAACTTATTAAGGGAGACACTTATGTTTCTCACTTATCTAAGGATTTTTTATGATCAAAATTGCGTGGAATGACAAATTTGGAAATCAGCTTAATGAAGGAGGCAGTGCTATTTATCACGATGATGAGAACGGTGATATTTTGCTAACCAACATCAGACCTTTCTCAACAGCAACAGAGCTAGCAAATAGGCTAAAAGCATACCTGACTGTTGAGGGAACAAAGCCTGATGGTGAAAGAATATCAGTTCCGACTTCGAAGGTAACAAGACAAAAATAGCGCCAATATAGCGCCACAAACAAAAAAGCCCCGAAGACTTTAACATCTTCGGGGCTTTTCTATATCTTGGTGCCCAGGAAGGGACTCGAACCCCCATACCCTTGCGAGTGCTACCACCTCAAGGTAGTGCGTCTACCAATTTCGCCACCTGGGCAAATCTTAATTTGGTGAAGGTCAAAGTTAGGGGATTTGGAGAAAGTTGTCTAGCGAGGAATCTCTATCTTTGGAGGGAGTTATCCACATCCGAGAGATAGAAACGCATGCGCTGGAGGCCTTCACGCAAGGCAGAAAGTTGGTTATCAAGCGTCACCATCATCTGGTCCTCACGCTGGGCCAGAGCGACCGTGGGAGGGGTTATAATGGTCGGCTCAGCAACTTCAGACTCGAGATAGTCATAATCGTTAAATTCATTAAGCAAATCAGCGAGCGGGTCATCCCCTCTTTTCGGGATTTCCATAAACGACGCCGGCACCAGCGTTAGTTTTTCGCGAGACTCAATTTCCAGCATACGTGACATGTTCTACCTTTTTGCCCAACCCTCATCGGTCAGGCGTGCCGCCTTGTCAGGGATACGTTTGCATCCCCCATGCCAGAAGCCACCCTCTGAAAAGGATTTCTTCTGTGCTCTCCTGGCAAACGCTAACATGGATTTTTGGGACGTTGGGGGGCGGAGTATCGACCTGTGCAGTTTTTATATGACTAGACCTTGGAGGGGCCGCATAAATACTCGACAATAGGGGGAATTTACCTAGCTTCCCTCCCCGCCATTTCTCAATAAAATTGAATGATGGATAAGCCCATTTGCCGCAACTGCCGGCACTATTTCATAACGTTTGACGCTCAGATGCCCTATGGGTGTCGTAAATTTGGTATTAAAAGCAAGGATCAGCCCTCTAAGGCCGTAGCGAACGCCGGCGCGGGCGAATGTCAGGGATTTGAAGCGAAGGCTTCAGTGACAGGTAACGAGCGCCCTAAATCAAAATAACTGGGCATGGCCTCGATAATCACCGCTCCCCCTAAGCAGACCTCACCATCATAGAAGACCACTGATTGGCGAGGCGTAATAGCACGCTGAGGGGTATCGAATACGACCGTGAGCACTCCATTGTCGTGGGTCACAGTGCAGTCTTGATCTTGCTGGCGGTAGCGAACCTTGGCCTTACATCTTAATGGAAAGCTGGGCGTGGTGGTGAGCCAGGTGGCCTCGGTAGCAGTGAGCCCATCGCTATAGAGCGCGGGGTGCTCTTCACCTTGCACCAAGATGACTTCGTTTTGCGGGATATTCTTCTTGGCGACAAACCAAGGCTCACCAGGGCCCCCGACTCCGAGGCCTTTACGCTGGCCCATGGTGTAGAAGCACACTCCGTCATGGGGGCCGAGTTTCTTGCCGCTCAAATCGACGAAGTTTCCTTGCGTAGTTTTGATGTAGTTAGAGAGAAACTCTTTAAAGTCACGTTCACCAATGAAGCAGACGCCAGTGGAATCTTTTTTGTCTTTAGTCGAGAGCTCAAATTGCGTCGCCAGTTCACGCACTGTTTTTTTCGGAAGATGACCTACCGGAAAGAGAACTTTTTTGAGCACGTCCCCTTGGATCGCATGGAGGAAGTAGCTCTGGTCTTTTTGCGGATCAACACCTTTCAAAAGTTTTCCATTCTCGGTGCGGCAGTAGTGTCCGGTGGCGACAAAATCGGCGCCTAGCATTTGGGCGTAGTCAGAGAAAACTTTGAATTTAATTTCGCGATTACAAAGGATATCGGGATTGGGCGTGTGGCCTTCGGAGTATTCTTTGAGAAAAGTTGCAAAAACAAGTTCGCGATACTGCTCACTAAAATTCACGCTATAAACGGGAATATCTAACTCTCCCGCCACTCGTCTCACATCACGCCAGTCTTCTTCAGCAGTACAAGCACCTTCGGCTTCTTCCCAGTTCTTCATGAAGACGCCAATGGTTTTATATCCCAACAGTTTGATGAGAAGAGCTGTGACGGAGGAGTCCACCCCACCTGACATCCCCACCACCACGGTTTTTTGGGCGTTTTCTTGGAGGGTCTCCTGAGTGACCTTTAAACCAATAGAATTGAGGAGATTAAGCGGATCCATGGGAGGCACTATCACCCCAGGGGACCTTTGGGTCAAGACGGTCTGTTCTAGAAGTTGAAATCTTTATCCAGTTCTATCACACCATTTTTACTGCCAGCACCATTGCCTTCCATTTCAATGGTGTTTTTACCCCATTCCCGGCCCAGGCGATGGATCGCACCCGTCACCAGCACCTTGGCGTTTTTACCGCGACGACGGAAAACCACCAGATCACCACCAAGGGGAAAGGACATTTTTTCGCCATCAACTAATTGCACCCAGGCGCCACCGAGTGTGCGTGGACGAACCAGTACCTCACGGTCATTGAGGCCTCCACCAAAATGCAAATAGCCTTTTTGAGGGGTGCTCAGATCAACTCCCTCACCCCAATGACAGGCGGTTAAAAAAGTCGCTGAATCAAGAAAGAAATCAGCAGGCTCAACCTGAACGGTTTTTTTAGACCATTCACTGGCGACAAAAAGCTGAGGCTTTTCATGCTGAGAAAATTCTTTCCAAGGTTTACCAAAACTCAAAGTGGAGAGTCCTTCATGTCGCTCAAGCAGACTATCGTTAAAAATGATTTCACCCTCAGTATTAAATTTGGCGGGGATACGAGACTTCATCCAAGCTTTAACACTATCAGTGGGTGGCAGGCATTCGCCAAACTTAACTACGCGCTCGGGTGGAGTGAGAGAAAAATTGCTGGCAATTTTAATGACTTCTTTGTGTTGTAATTCTGAGAGTGGCAACTCCAAGGAAGATAAAATCTCTTGCGGCAACAGTGCCAAAAGTCCCGCTTGATCGGCCTCGAGATCGTTAGATGAGTGAACACCCACCGGTGCTCCCGGTGAAGAGCGCACCAGTTTAGCGAAATGGCCGGTCGCCATGGTTTCACACTTGAGTTCCTTCATGTGTTTCCATAAAAGTCTTAGCCGAAAAGCATGGCAATTTTGGCAGTGACGTGGACGCTTACCTAAAATCTTGGCCGAGAGCCAGGGCTCAAGGACGTCTTCTTGAAATTCTTCGCGTGGACGAATGATCGTGAGTGGGATTTGCAAATGATCACAAAACTTTTTGGCAGCTTTAAGACGCGCTTCACTTTGATGACAAGCAAAGAGAGATTCACCTTCATCTTGAAAATTTTCCGGAGTACCGGCAATAATCGCGGCATAGAGTTGGCGCTTTTGAATTTTCAAAAGATAGGCGGCCACCATGGAATCAAGGCCGCCCGAAATTCCGACTAAAACTGGTTTCTGAGTTGCTTCTCCGACCACAGCACTCGCCTTTTGTCGTAAAATTAAACGTTTCTTTTATTATGCCGGCAAGCTTTGCGTCCTGCTAGCGCAATTCTTAAGGTTTGCTCCTCTGCCACCCGAATAGTTGAAGGATGAATCAGGTAACAGAAAAAAAACACGGACTTGAGATTTGGGTAGCACCGCCTGTCGGTAATGCTCTCAAACATTTTATGAGTTGGCTCAAAAGCTATGCTCCCCGTACGCGTTTTAGTCATGCTGATGACGGTACGACTTTACTTCGACAAATGAGTTTGTTGGATAATCTTTTGATGGCATTGGAAGAAGGTGTGATCGAAGGAACCTATCGTGAGAAAGAAATGCTTTTGGCAGAGCGCTTAGAAGCCCAAGGTCTGAAGGCCCTTGCTTCTTGGTTTCAAAATCCTCGTCGTCTCTACCAAGAACTCAGCTCACAAGAGCGTTTTGTCGCCTCTGTTTGTCACGCACTTTTGCGTCCAGCTGAACGAACGTTTATTGATATGCAAAAAGTTACGCTAGATCCGTTGTGCTTAAAACAATTACAACAAGTACTCTTAAGTAAGGCCCATGAACGCCATATCGTCGTGCGCTTGCCCGAAAATAGTGGCTGGTATGATTTGCAATTGTCAGAATTCAGTCTATCAACGGATAAGCAGCAAGTCCGCGCCGGTTAGAAGCGCAAACTACAATTCATTTTGATCGCAGTGGTGGTGAACTTGTTCATTGGTTTGATGCGTATTTGCAGAATCCAATCTTTTAACTGCATTTCAACTGAAGCTGTGTGAGGAGTCTCGCGCCAAGTGAACTGCTTGAGACGATCTATTAAATCAATTTGTGTATTAACTAATACTTTCACTTCACTTGGTTTAGTACCGTGGATATCGTGAAAACAAATCACCTGCGTGACATTTTCATCGGCCAGGCCACACAAACTCAAGAGTCCTAACTGAAAGATCGACGGATACTCTGAAGCAATTTTCTCCAAATGACTTCTCAGTTCGAGTGAGACGCGCGCATAAAAAGCATGCAGACGTTCACGCATATCACTTGGCAATTCACCGGGAAGCTCTGACAATCCGGCCTTGCGCCACTCAACCCATGTCGCCTCCGTTTTAAGTCCCGCCATTTCCATTAATTCAAAACGCACCACTGAAAATTCAGCATCCACTAATTGATTAAATTTATTTTGCAGAGTCTCGCTAAGCTGTGTGGGGAAATAGGTGGTAAAAAAACTTTTTATGCCACCGGATTTGGTATTCACCGAGCCGGCCTTCTTATTCAACTTCAAACTCACTCCGTGATTCTTTTCTCCTTGAAGAATAAAATCGGCGGCCCCTTGTTCCTCGGCGGCATCGGTGTGAATCAACTGCCCCGTGAGAGTAATCTTTTGCCAAGCCTCTTTATGAGTTTTGAGAAATTCTTGGGCGGTGACCTTGGCCCAATTAGGCATATAGGCGACCAATTCTGGATAGAGTTCACGAGTCATGTGGTCTTGTTGCTCTAAGACCTGTTGATAATGTTCCGGCAAATTTTTAAGAAAATCCAGCTCTAGCTTATGAGAACGAGCGATCTCGAGGGCGGTTAAATACTCAAATAGTGAGCCTTTAATTTCATTAAATAAGGCCTCACGAAATTTATCTTTCACTACTTCGCCCAGTAGGCTTCTTCAAGACTATCCTCACGCTCGGGAAGTCCTCGTGCCAAGCGTGGTGAATTTTGTGAAAGCACTTCAAAGCTCACACGATTGGCGTACTTTGAGATTTGCCCAAGAGAAGAATAAGTTAAATAGCTGCCATCATGCTTGGGTGAATTCGGCACCGCTAGACGATGATAAAGATTAGCAGAAATATCATGAAGCACGGCCGCCAGCGCTGCATCCCCTGCCCCATTGGTATTTTTAATGACTAATGGACCGCCCATAAAGGGATTGATGTGGGTGTAAATTTTCAAAGGATTTTTACAGCGACCACGATGCATCCCACGTGAGTACTCCCACATATTGTACTCAGGAATTGATTTTGAATGCAGCGGATCTTTCGTGTGGCGAAGTTTGTCTTCATCACACCAGCTGGCGAGATAGAGTCCTTTGGCACCGACAGTGAGCAACACCATATCGACCCAATCTAATAACTGCTCTGCGGAAAGCAGTGGGTCTTCAATCCCATTGAGCTCAAAGGCTTCTGAGCGATTCATCGCCAATACGTTGGCATATTCACGCAAGAAAGGAATGAGTAATTCTTTTTGCTCGGCTACTAGACCTGATGAACCTAACGAGAGCACCACCGGCACGCCGGCCTTTTTGGCAATCTCAGCGGCGTGTAAAGTTGCTTTATAGATCGGTGCTGTCGGATCGCGGAAGACATAAGCCGAAAGTAAAAGTGCTGCCGCTCCTTCAATCACATCCACCGGAATGCTTTCAGGTCTGAGGCTATTCATGCAGCCCTTAGAGATAGCGAACGTGCGTTCAGCATCGGGAGTCACAAACGTCAGCGCGCGTCCCATCGGGCGATCACTGGGTTGCAAATAACTCAAATTAACTTTAGAGCTGGTATTGCAAATATATTTGAAAGCGTAGTCGCCGACTTGAATCTGTTTATTAATGGCACCCAACGCCACCGAAGGCGCATCAGAGAGCACAGAAAAATTATGCAGTGTATTTCCGACAGCACCACCGGGATACTCACCCTTAATGAGGCCTTGATCTTTAAACTGAGCATAAATTGATTCGGCCAACTGATCGTCAATCACCATGGATTGGCCTTTAGCAAAATCGTGTTGCATCAGAAATTCTTCCGTCACAGGAATTTCAATATCGACGAGCAATTGATCAATCCCTACGACGTACACACTCCCCTGGCGTTGCAACTCTTCGCTAAAAGACTCACGCGCACGCTCTGTCACAGGAAAATAGTGCTTCGTTTTACGACGGCCGGGAAATTTCATACAAACCTCATAGGAAGGCCTTGAGTGTAGTCCAAGGCCATCCTCTCGCCTAGTCGGTGATAGACGTCTAAGACGATTTAATGGTAAAATTTACGCATGTTCCAAACTGACGCCCCTGCCAAAAACCCACTATTTACCTATCATCCCCCTTTGGCGGAGCGAGCAATCGGCATCGTCTCCATTCCCCACTCTGGTGAAGAAGTCCCCCAGGAATTTCTTCCTTACCTTTGTGCCGATTTGGCCACCATGCGTGAGGATGTGGATTATCGGGTGGATGCGCTGGTGGATATCAAAGCACTTCAAGAAGCTGGTATCGGTGTGCTCGTCGCCCACGTTCACCGCGTGTGTGTCGATCTTAATCGTGCGGAAGAAAATTGCGTGATGTTTTGGAAAGAAAATACCCAAGGTGTAAAACTTATTGCTCGCGATGTGACCCAAGAAGAAACAGAACACTTTATTCAGCGCTACCATCGTCCGTTTTTTGAAGTTTATGCTTCACTCATTCGTG
>JBKHVI010000055.1:17042-17275 GCA_046570105.1 Bacteriovoracia bacterium | reverse complement strand
ACCGGTTGGGATCAAGACCATCGCAACGCCCGCGAGGTCATGAAGATCGCTCGAGAGTCTGGTATTGAGTGGGTAGCCATGCATGGCCGCACGCGCACGCAGCAATACACCGGCAGCGCTGATTGGAAGTTCATGGAAGAGATCGCCAGTGAAAAAATTCTCCCGATGATCGGTAACGGTGATTTGCATCATCCTTTGCTTGTCAGTAATCGTTTGCAACAAACGCACACTGA
>JBKHVI010000055.1:0-17032 GCA_046570105.1 Bacteriovoracia bacterium | reverse complement strand
CATGATCGCTCGCGGAGCGCTTCGCAATCCGTTTATCTTTTTAGAGTCGCTTGATCCTGAGTATGCTCAGAAAAAGAAGTCTGATTTTACCGGAGAGGATTACTGGGAGGTCATTCAGCGTCTGTGGTACTACGTCGGCGAAACTTTTGGTGATGAACGTATGCTCCTCGTGCAAGCACGCAAACTCATCGTCTGGTTTGCTGCTGGTTTTCCTCATGCCGCTTTATTTCGCGGCAAGATTTTTGCCACCCAAAGTGCGGATGATACTTTTAAGATGTGCGAGGATTATTTCCTCTCTTTAGGCGCCTCTCAAAAAAGCATCAACTACGATGAAGCCTTTATGAGTTCAGGCCACGGGTAAAATTTTAGTATCTAGTGTGTATCTAATTATTGAATCGCCTAAGCCTGGTCAACTCGTATGCATTTGTCTAAAAGCATCTTCAACAACCAAGGATGCCTTAATGAAAACCATGTTACTTGCCATACTTCTTCTTTTTTCAAATCTCGCCATGGCAGCGCAATCATATCAGCTTGAATGTCAGGACAACGAAATTTACACCGACTTAGGAACAGCTAAGCTTCACCTTAAAACACAGCTGGTTGTGAATGGTGAGAACGATTATGTTTTACGAGGCGGAGAATTCAAATTTGTCATCGATGAAGACTGGACGAATCAAACCGTCGCCATCACCGAAGTCCCTAACCGCCAAAATTATCGCCCACGCGTTTATCAAGGCCATGCGAAATTTCCTAATATCTCACAGAAGTTTTTTGGTATCGTCGATGTCATCATTGCTCATAAAGATATTTTAAGCGCTCAGAAAAACTTCACTGCCATCTTCATCATGACTTATGTCGAGGACCACTGGGGTGATACCGTCAGCGCTGAGTGTCAGCTAACCCCTTAATCTCGCAAGCCCTACCTTAAGGTTTATTGATTTAGTCTTTACTTCAATCATTCCGATACGAGAGCTGCATGATGGTGTTTAAACGACTCCTTATTCAGCTCTTTGCTTTGCTTTTGGCGATGCCCACAAGCTATGCCCAAACTCTCAAATTTGCCGATGTCAGTCTTTTCATGAAGAAGACCTCCGTCCCAACCAAGATCGCTGACGAAATGTTAAAAGATGTAGAGGACGGCTTCGAAGGAGTTCGTCGAGCAGGGCTTGTTCCCACATGTGGCATGACTCCTCCTGAGCCGATGGAGTTTAGTCACGGCTGTCCACGCTTTCTCTTTGATCAAATGCTCGATGATCGCAAGAAGCCTTTTTCTATCTGGCGACTCGGCACTGACATGTCAGCGCAAGAGGCGTGCACCAGTTTAGGAGAAGGAATATTTCAACCAATTCCTGGCATCTATCAAGGTACCAGTGCCAATGAAATCGAAGCAATGCTTAATCAGCATCCTGAAGTCGGCTTGAGTCTTCCGACCAACTCTTTAGCGTTTTGTATGGACACTCATCGCCAGCACAGTGGGCTCTCTCAGTTAGAGCGCTCAGTGGTGGTGAGTGAATACTACACGCGCATGAATCAACTTAAAGATGGTGCGGGAGCGCTTTATCTCGAACTGCGAGAACTCGAATCCATTGTGACTCCAGGTGATGGCAAAGACCACAGCGACCGTGACTGGCTTATGCATGATGCTAGCGAATCGGGCAATGAAGGCTTACCGCTCGTACGCATGACGGCCCCCGACTCGGCGATACCAGGTCTGCACGAAATTGAAAAACAGCTCGCTCCCTGTCGTAACGTTCAAAACAAACAACGTGACGCTAAATTTAGTTCTTATATTGATGACATGACGGTGACGCTTACTGAGCTTCATCATGTTCAGAAAAAAATCAACAACGGGTCGATGCGCTGCTCGGGCCGTCATGCAGGTAATAACCGTGAGTTCTGCAGAACGTGGAAAGAGGAAAGTAAAAAGCTGACGTATGTAAGAGATTTTCTCTACTCAACCAATCCAGCGCTGGCCTCAAAAGATTTACGTTGGATGGTGACACAAAACAAAGTTCCTGATCGCCGTGTTATTGAAGCAGAAACGCGAGAATATCTGCGCGAGCGAAGAGCGCAAACGTTAAAAGAACTGAAAGACTTTGAAAAGGCCGGTCGCTGTCTCAAGGGCGATCCGATTAAATGTGATTATCAAGATATCACTAAACGTCTCGCAACAGTTCATTCTGTGCACGAGCCCTACCCTCAAAACCGCGAAGGCGGAGATATTAGCAAAGAAGAGTTTCTAGATCGCAATATTGCTAACGCCAGCTATAATATGATGAGCTGTCGCGATAATCATCGCAACATCATCGCTAATCAACATGATACTTTCACTCAATCGGCCGTCGATATTGGCCTCTCGGTAGCGACACTGGGTATTGCCTCACTGGCCGCCGGCTCTGCTCGTTTGGTCGCTGCTGCCGCCAAGAGTGCCAAGGCCGGCAAAGATGCAGTCAACGCTTTTAAAGCAACTCGAACAGCGCAAATTGCAGCTCTAGAGGAAAAACGTCAACGTGCCACCCGCACTTCTAAAATCATGCTGCAAGGATATCGTGCTGCCATTCGGACAGCAGATGCCGCCTGGTCAACCAATGGTCTGATGAACGCCATTGATCAATGTGAAGAGCGCTTTATCGTACAAAGTGAGGCCAATTCAAATCTCAACACAAATGGCTGCGAAGAAAATATTCAGAAGCAACTCAAACTCCAGCGCGATCATAAAAGCTGTGCGCTTGGTGTCGTTTTTGCTGCCACGGGAATGTTTCCTGTCGCCACTGCGGTTTATGAAAGTTTTCAGTTAGCCAAAGTTCTGCGCAATCAACCTGCTCCCGCAAGTGTGATCACTCCAGCTCCTGTGAGATCAACTGCTGCGACTCCTACACCCACTATTAGCGCGCCAAAAGTGGCCTCCACTCCAAAATATAAAACCAAACCGATGAAAGAAGCCTATCAAGGTGAAAATCTGCGTGATGGTCAGACAGGGGTGCCAGTTAAATATCTGACACCAGAAGAATTAAAAGCCCATCAAATTTTTCCTCGTAATGGGCAAATCTATGATGCAAACGGAAACCTGCTGTGTCCCAAAGGAAATTGCAAAGGGATTTTTGTCATGGATGATGAAGGCCGCTTCTTCTTTAAGGAGAATGCAATTGAAGGAGAATTCCACCACTCCTCATTTCTGTCTGGTAAACCGGTGGCCGGTGCTGGTGAGTTAATTTTTAATGACGGTAAACTTCATGCGATTACAAATCTTAGTGGTCACTACCGTCCACCTGCTGAATATATGCACCAAGTGACTCATGCCCTAGAAGCTCAAGGAATAATACTCCCTAAGTTCGTACTAAGATTGACACTAGACCCTTCGGCCACTCCTCGTCCGCCTATCAAGATTGACAGAGATATCTTTGCTGAAGAGTTTGCGCCTACCGACGCTGCTCCCTAAGTCATCAGAAAGACTTATACCCGAGTCCATAAATCATCTTAATAGTTAGGTTTTTTTGAGATTCACCCGATAATAGTCTGGGGAGATATGTTTCCATGAAGTGGTTTGCCGTTTTAATGCTATTCACTCAAGTTGCGTGGTCAGGTCAGACCTGTACACAAATTCGTGAGTCGTTGAAACAATTTGAAATTAATCTTCACGGTGCCACTCTTTACGAGTGTAAAAAACTCACTCCACAAAGTTTAAAACTGCCAGCACTTTCCGACCAAGAACTCGCCATGTTTGAAGCAGCAAAATGTCAGAATTTTGCCAATATGGATTTGCATTTAGGCGCAGTAGAAAATCAATTAGTTTTATTAGATGGACTTAAAGATTTGCGTGATCAAACCATCGCCGCAAAAACCACTCTACAAGCTGCGACTAACTGGACTGCAAAGCAATCTGACTTGGCAGCTAAATTCACCCGCGATGTAACTCTTGGTGCCACCATTCAGCACATAATTGAATCACCCCTTCTCCCGGATTTATTCTCGGTCGAAACCTCAGGGCCCAAGTGGGGTATCCGTCTTGATGACTTCTGCAAAGTTGCCAAAAACGCCACCAGTCCGGTGTGTGGCATGTGGAAATCTTTTACTCACCCATCAAGCATAAAAGCGCTGGAGCCTAACGAGCTTTTTGCTTTTTTAGATGACCTTAAGCCCATGCTTGATGATAAACGCCAAATTAAGGCCGAAAAAAAATCAGAATTGCTTTCGCTCTTGAAGCTCAAACAAAATCAGCAAGCAACCGACTTCAAAAAATATCAAGAAAGTCTTGATCAAGCGAAGATGTATGATTTCGTGAGTGGAAAGCCACCCAAGAGTTTGAATGCTCAACAAACCAAATTCTTGCGCGCAGAAAAATTAGAGCTTCCTGCCAGTGATGCCAATCATGATGTTGTCCGTAACCTACTCGCACGCTTAAATAAAAATAAAGACATGATGCAAGTGAAGAATGCTCAGGATCTCTTTCAGAGCACCGTTTCAGATGCATCGAATCGTCTGGAAGCACGTATAAAAAGTCGCTGGGCTTCTCTTTACCAAAACCGCTTTCCTACTAATGCCGCTATCCCCTGTGCTGGCGCCAAAGACGACACAATCGCTCAGTGCCTAAGCGAGCAACGTAAAAGTTTTGAAAACATCCCTCGTCCTCTCACCAAGCAAGAGCAAGACTTGTTTGATGACTTAATCAATTCATCAGAACAGTTACGGAAAAATCGTGTTATTGGAGAACGTTGCCAGCGAGTCGATGTTATTCACTCTCACATGAGAGGTGAAGCTGTGCCACCGGAATGTGACCAAGATCGCACTCTAAGTTACGCTGGTTTTGAACTCAAGCGTCAGATTATGCTGGCCCTTCGTAACCGATTACGAGACCAAGAAGAAAAAGATGTTCGTTTTAGAGCAGCAGCTTTTGCTGAGATGAAAAAACACTGTGCAGAAGAAGAGGCCAACACGATTGATTTCGCCGCTTCACCTGCCTGCTTGGCGATGCCTGGTTCAGTTCCCTTTGGAGCCGCTATACTCTTGGCTTCCGACACCATGGCGATTTTTAATGAAGGAACTCAACCCAATCGCGAAATCAGCACTGCCGATTGTCCGGCCGGTGGACCTGAAGGCGTGCAAGATAAATACACCACTATTTGTAATATCATTTTCAATCGAGACTCTCCTTCAACTACAGGTGCTGGCACTCCACCAAGAGTCACTCCTGAAACGCTTTCAACCGATGCTCCTCGCCGTGAAACAGATCCGATTGTACGTGAAAGTTTAGTCAATGCCGTCTCAGATATCGCTAATACCTGGGCCAACGTTCGTATGCGCCAAATGCAAAACAACACACCAAGTTGGGGCATGCCGACCTATATGCCGATGCCCTACAGCCAACCGATCACTATGAGTATGTCGGACTACGTAATGACCACAGCGACCGTTTACGGTGGCTATGGCCGCTATTATAATTGTCCTACGTGTGGCGTCGGCGCTGGCTCTGCCTTTGGCAATTACTGGGGCGTCAGTACTCCCGTCGCTGGCATGGGCAATTCCGCCTTAGGTGGCACCTCTCTCTCATCACGCTTCTTCGGAGGCACCACCGGATCAAGTGCTGGATTCTTTAGTTTCTAACTCAAAGTTTTAATCTTACATACATAACTTTCGTCGACAGTCTTTGCGCTCACAAAATACATACAACGATACTTCTCGCTTTCTTTGGTGACGGTTCTAACATCAGTAAAAGTAGGGTCATCCACAGTCGCTTCAACTTTTAAATTTTCATAGATCTTTTGTGCCTTTGCGCCAGTGATAATATTATTATTTTCTCTTGCGACGATTAAGGTCGTTAGCAAAACCAATGCAACAACGATGAGAGTTTTCATAAGTACTTCCTTTTTAGGGCCAAAATGTATGCAACACCTTTTGGAAATTCTCCGTGAGTTTTTCAAAGCAAAATTGCTATGTTTTTACGAGTGTGCCCGTCATCCGGATCAGACAACAGTTAGTAGTGGTTAGCTGTAGTCAGATATGCCTCTCCAAAAAGGCATTTTTCCCTCACGAAACTGCGTTTGAAACGGCCCTCCCCTCTGAGAAGGCCTGAAATTACTATGAGTTAGCGCTATGGGAGGCAAATATCTCCCCTCCACCTTCGAGCAGAGTTAAAATAAATCAGTAACTTGTATCTTCCGTTAAGGGATAGAGAGAGGGACAAAGGCACATGAAGGGCCTCATTAGTTTAATCCTCATTTTGTTTGCTGTCGGCTGCTTACCTGAACAGAAGGTAGGCCAGCGAACTATTGGCGATGGCGCCGTCACCGGCGAAAATCCGAGCGCTCCTCCAACGAGTACATCTGACGTAGAACTGGCCTGGTATCAAAGCTTAACCAGCAATAGTGTTTTATCTTTGTTTCGTGATGCTAACGACAATGTATACATGCGCGGCCGTCGCATTGAAAATTTCCTTCTTAAGCAAAATGCTCCAACTGCCACCTACTGTGTGGAAATCGATATGGGTGCTTCTGTCCCAGCACTTGATCGTCGCTTCTTGCGTCTGCGTGCCGTTCCTTTAACTGTTAACAATATCGCCGCTGGTAACAAAACGATTTATTTGCGTGTCGATTTTGGTAATACCGCCGCCGGACAGACGGTTTGTAATCGCGACAAGATTCAATACATCAATGACACTAGCACACAATTCATTCCCTTTGCGGCGGTGACATCAAGTGTGAGCTTCACACTTCCTCTCACGTGTCAGAGCTGTGTGACGCAAATTCTCTCAAGCAATATTAAATTATTCCAAGTGGTCACCAACAGCACCACCATGACTCAAATCAAACCAACTGATCTTGATCTTGGGCTTCTTACTCTTGCTCTTCAACCCGGCAATGCCCCTAACCTCTCCGGCTCATGCACCACTTCAAGTTGCGCAGCGATTGGTTACAACTGCTGTTTAGAAAATCAATGTGTCAACGATGGTAGTGTTCGCCCAGGCATTAATCAATCGAGTGCTGAGTACCTCGCGGCCGAACAAGAGAAGCTCAATAATCCCTTGGCCTTTTTAAACTATCCTCAATTTTATTTTATTTGTGGCACCACTCAGCCTCAACCTCCCACCAATGGTGGTGGAAGCCAAACCGACGCCGAAGCGGCTGCGGCGGCACGTTTATTAGAAATGCAGAAAGACTATGCTTGCATTCAGCATTTAAAATCTAAAACTACCGCCACCCCTTTTAATCTTCAACCTTATGTCTCCTCTGAGACTTATACGCAGAGCTTATGTAACACTACAACTTCAACTGACGCCTACTATTGGGAAAAAGTTCTCAATCGTTTATATGTCAATTGTGGTTGTGATACCTCAAACACCAACCTTGCTATGCGATTGGCCAATTGCCCTAAGTACGATTACAAAGTTTTGGCGCAAGATAGTGCAGGAACTCCCATTCAGTTTGCCTGTTTTGCTTTCGATGAATCAGGGGTGGAAACACCATTTCAAAACTTAGAAATTTCTGTTAGTTCAAGGGCAGCTCCTCATCGCTTCTTTGATCAATCAGGAAACGAAATTGATCCAGCGACAAATCCGCCTTCAACGACTACACAAGAAGGTACAGCTTTCACTTATCTTGACCCTGAAAAAATTCAGCCGGTGAATGGAACCTACAACATGAATTCGTTGTTGGGGGCGATCAATATTAATCTCACTGATACATTGCCGGCCAAAGTCATTGATGTCGAACTTGATAATGTTTATCTCATTGCGACTCGCTCAGGTTTCTACACACCTTGCCCTACGTGTGCGCAAGATACTTGGTTCCCCAGTTTCCGTCCGCATCCTTCTTCTTCTCAAGGTGTGGGCCTTCAAGCTGTCGGTCACTCGACATCGCGTGATATGTGGGACAACAACTCCACTCTGGGTAACTATGAAGATACCATCTTTGGTCGTGCCTGCTGGGTGCCACCGACTATGTTGCCGTTCTCACAACCGCTTTCCTCAGCGACTCCCGAAGCTCAACGCCTTACTCGTCTGCAAGCACAAACGGCGATGTATGTGAATGGTTATCAGCGTGACTGGTATGGTTTTAATAAAGGTGCTTTGATTGGTTCATTTGATGGCGTAAGTTGGTTTGCCATTGGTAAAGGGCGTATTGTTCGCAGTACCACTAAAAAACTCTTCCTCGCTATCAACGCTCCGTTTGGAGATCTCGCCGAAAGTAATAACCATGTGGTCTCAGTGCAGGCCTATGAAGGTCAAGCGACCGCCGCCGTGATGGATTTTGATCCCAGTCTGGTGCAAAACCATCCAAATCAAAATGAGGCCGGTAACTGTCAGGCCTATCATCGCTGTAATGTCGATACTGATTGTATCACTCGTCTAGGTTGGGAGTATGTCTGTGCCGACGTCACCCCTACACGCTCTTATTGGCCAACATTTGATCCGGTAGGTGCT
This sequence comes from Bacteriovoracia bacterium, assembly GCA_046570105.1. Classification (GTDB taxonomy): domain Bacteria; phylum Bdellovibrionota; class Bacteriovoracia; order Bacteriovoracales; family Bacteriovoracaceae; genus UBA6144. Next base: position 8,616 of record JBKHVI010000055.1, on the reverse strand, counting down.
AAAGAGCGCCTACGCGATCCAAGCGAAGAGCCACGTACAGTCGAAAGTATCTTAGCGCAAGGAGTTCTCCCAAGCGGCTCAACTAAACGCTGTGTCTATCGCGGAGCGGGAGCCGTCTGTCGTACCGACTCAGGAAATATTCCTGCCAATGAGATTGAGAAAAGAAAACTGCTTACTTGTGCACCGAATTTCTGGTGTGCCGATGTGGATTCAACTAATACCAATATTCCTAATACGTCTACTTTCTTAAATGTCTTCAATAAAGAAGTGGCACGCTTTGCTCGTCCACTTGATGAAGTGCCGGTGACGAATAATCATCTTTATGGAAGAGATGCCAACTTCCTTGGCCGCCCACTCGATTATATTCATAATAAAAATGCCACTCCAGCAAATAGTCTTACACAAATTGTCTCTGACCCAATTCGCCGTGCCATTGATGCTAACGTCACAGCGATGGATCCTCAGGCTTTAGGTAAAGTGGGACTGTGTCGCCCTGGTAAACGTTTACCAACATCGACAGATGTAGGAACACTTTGGAATCCATTCAATCAACACCAAGGACTGGATGAGTTTTCTCGTACTGATTACATCAATCAGATTGGCGCGTGTCCTTCAAACTATTTAAGTATTAACAAGCTCGCCAGCTGTCCGGTGATTGGCGATGATGGTAACTATCTCCATCAATCAGGTGATTTTGCCTCATTTACTTCTTCATCTCAGTGGTCACGTCGCTCAGTAGAACAAAACAGCTGTGGACTTGAATCACTTCGAAATGGCACAGTCACCACCAATGCGACATCTGATACGCTACAAAATAATTCTCCATTTAAGCTCATTGAAGGCAAACCTCTCAATGCCTCTTTAAATGTCACTCCTACGCTTGTACGAGATGCCTGTTTACGTCGCCCAGGAAGTGCTTGTCACACTGATTTAGATTGTTCACCAAACAAATTCCATGCCGATCAGACGCAATTTTTTGACGTATCCCACTTTGGCAATACACCTAACCGCGAATACTATGAACAGTATTTGGTATGTGGACAAGCGGCCGACAAACCTCTTTTCAACTCATCAAACTTTGATGACTATGACATGACAAAGAACGTCTGTTGTCGAGAAATTGGCAAAGACATCACGACTTACTCGGCCCAAGAATCAAGTGGTACGAATGCCACGGACCCACTCACAGCAACACTTAATCCATTAGCAACGGGAATTGCTGAACCAACGAACCAGGGCCGCTACGAGCGCTTCTCTCATGTGCGTGGTATTGGCTCAACTTTCCCAGTTCTCTCTGCTTTCTCAGGAAGAACTAGCCCATCTGGTGCAATCCAAACGCAATTCTACTCAGGCGGGCTAGCAGCGGGCTCGCTACCTTCTAACGTTATGACACCCAATCAGTGGAAGACTCTCGATGAGGCCAACTCAAAAACTTGCTGTGGGGGTGGCTGGATTCGTAAGTTCGAAGATGGCACCCATGACTGGACAAAAAAAGACCGCTTCCGTCTGGATGTATCAAACTTCCGATGCTTAAATTATCTTTCACCTTTAGTCACAACTACCACGCCTAGCATTTGGGGATTAAATCAGCCTCAAATTGATGTTGATTATAATAAATACTGTTTCGATATCAGTGGTGCCACCGGCAACTGCGCGCAGATCAGTCTCCAAGAAGGTTCCATCTCCAATATCAGTTGTGCCACTCGCGAATTCTTAGATCCCGCAACCAACTCATATGCCGCTCCAGTTCAGGCCCAATTCTCTACTCTGCCAGGACTCGTGGCATGGAGTTCGGCGAATAATATTTTTGCCTTCTTCCCACCTACGACAGCGGATAGTAACATCAATACACTTGTTGATTATTCGATCCCTGATGGCCGTCGCAACATCACCATGTTCATGCCAAGCTATGTGGGGAATTCTTCCATTACGGTCGATGTACATCGTCAGGGCCTTGGCAGCCCAACTGGTGCTGATTTCCGTACCTGTGCAATGGAAGCGACAGGTATAACCAGTGCCACAGATACTGGCGCATGTACTGCAGGACCTGGCAGCTGCTGCTATGAATACAACACCAGCACTCGAATCATAAAAATTGCCATCATTCCAGGTGAGCCTGGTGATTTTAATAACACCGGTGCCACCAATCAAAGTCAATATGGCGCCAAGATCACCTTCCTTCCACCAGGCATTGGTGATCTCTCACGTCCACTTGCTAAGCGCGCTTGTACCGATGTTCATTACCTCGATATCCTAGGACGCTTGGAGCTTGCAGGTATTCCACAAATTACTCACCAGAAATTGGTATGTAACAACAACGCTGAAAAACTGGTTCCTGGAATTTTCAAAATTCCTAACTCTGACACGAACCGCGCTCAATTTAACAATGTCAGTTTTGCTTTCTTTGATTCACAAGACTGGCGAACAACTCACCACGGACTAGAAAATGGTGCGGTCTTCTCTTCACATGATTTCAAATGCTGTAAGCCGGCCGGCAAAGAAACTACGAGCGCCAATCTGTGCTGCTCGGGCTACGCCGCCGAACCAAGCGATGAATCACTTCCTCCGGGCACACTCAAATGTTTGCTGCCAGCGGGAACAAACTTAAGTGTCTATCTTAACCGTTTCGTCTCGAATGAAGGAACGGGAGATCATTTGATGTCATCTCCATTGGTGGAAAGCGACTTTAACCAATTGACGGGTGAACCGATGTTGACTGCAACGGTCAATGCTAAAGTCTCTGCTATTGGTAGCGAGATCTGCGAATCGGGTCAAACTCGTCGCGGTGGTGTCTTTGGACAATTTAACCCTGAGCCATTCTCAGCGGCTTCCCAAGGGACTACCGTTTATGGCATCGTAGATTCACCGGCCGATATTGGTGCAAACTCAAGCGGCGGTGGAACAAGTGAGACCGGTTACTTCGCCTATATGGCCGGGTTCCGCTGGAATCACCACATTTACTGCCAATAAGGATCGCTTGTGAAAACTTCTAAAACTCCCTCTGATAGTGCTGTTGAAATGCGTGAGATGGTGATGCCTCATCACACTAATCCGCAGAATACTGTTTTCGGGGGCACCGTTATGAGCTGGATGGATATCGCCGCCGCCATGGTGGCCGCTCGTCATGCCAATCGTCCGGTGGTGACAGTCCATATCAGTGATATCGATTTTATTGCTCCCGTGAAAATGGGCCATCATGTCCATATCCAAGCATCGCTTAATTACGTCGGTAAATCTTCGATGATCGTCGGCGTAAAAGTGACCTCGGAAAATCCCATGACCGGTGAACGCCGTAAAACGACAAAAGCCTATCTCACCTTCGTTGCTCTCGACGATCTTGGTAAACCCACAGATGTCCCTGAACTCAAAGTCGAATCACCTGATGAAGTGCGCCGCTTTGAGAACGCTAAACAGCGCGCGCTTGCAAAAAAGAAATTGCAGCAAAAGCTACGTTAGAAAAAAAGTTTGCGTGAGCGCTCTCGCAACGGTCCTCGCTCTTCGGGCGTCTTATAACCACCCGACTTGCGATAGCGCTGACGTGTGGGATCACGACTCGCCTCAATCTGATATTGCTGCATGGCCATGAACGGCTTAAGTAAACTCTCCCACTCAAGCGGTTCTTCAAAACCTTGTGCCGACAAAGCTTCTAAAAACTGCTGCACACTTTCAATCGTTGATAAACACAACTCATGAGGCTGCTGCTTAATCACAAACTGACTTTTCTGCGTGGGAGTGAACATCAAGCGCGGAATATTCTGCAAATTGGTTGAGAGCTTAAGCATCTTCTTAGCACAAGGCCATGTGCCATCGAGCACAAACACCACCAACTCTCGCTCACCTAAAACAGCCACCCGGAACTCACCAAGGGATACATTCAGCGACTGATCACCCGGATAGAGCAGTACGGGATACTTAGTGGGATCATTTAATAGTTCATTAACCCGCTTGTTCTCCAAGAAACTCTCGTCCCACTGAATTTCAGAGTTGGGCAAACAGGCATGAGTTAACTTCCCTGTGGCCGCCTTCTCACGCTTAAACTCTTTCGGATGCATTAAGATCACCACACGGGTGCGTGTCGCAAGCGTGACAAGATGCTCGCACAGGCACGCATTCTGCGGACGGTAACATTTCCAACAAGTTCCACGCTCTATCATACCCATATCCTACAAAAACAATCCGGCTTTCGCAGAAGTTTTTACCACCGTTCTTAATATTTTAAATATGGCTTATTATTTACCTATGAGGAATGCCCTTTTATTCCCACTACTCCTGCTTTTAATCACATCCTGTATGGATGAGGCCAACTTTGAAGCGGTCACCAACCCACCAGTCGATAATTCCCGAGCTGAATCGGGAGATTTGATTATTATCTCCGGTGGCAACGTGGCGGCAACAGCGACACCTTTCCCACTTCATAAAATTGCTCTTTTCTCGAATACGGGAAAATTTAAACGCTTTCTTTACGAGGCGGCCACCGCTGCCCAATACCTCTATGGTGGCGATCTTGATCCTGCCACTTTTGAACTCGTCTTCACCACCGAAAACATCGATCGTCTTCAACGCATTGATCTCGCCAGCAATACACTGCTGCCTGATGTGAACGACGCCAACTTGAACGGCACCACCATGCGAGCGATGGCCTTGCTCTCTAATGGTGATCGCTTAGTCGCAGAATCCGCCACCGTACTAGAAAAATACACGGCGGCAGGTGTGCGCGCCACTGCTCCATTTCCCATTACCATCCCTACCGCCATTAATTCAGTTCGCGCTATTTCTGGCGGACGCTTTGTCGTGACCTTTACGACGAACCCCGATCAGCCGCGTGTCTACACTGAAGCAGGTGTATTGCAAGGAACATTCGCCAACTCAGCATGCACGACAAACTGTGATCCATTTGATGTGCTTGAACTTTCGGACGGACGCTTTGTTATCTCAGCGCGAGTCGGCAATACACTCTATCTCTACAACGCCGATCGCTCTTACGTCGGTGTGCTTTATAACAACACCAGTCTCATGCAAGGCCCCTCGGCCTTGGCCCAACTTCCTAACGGCAATATTCTTGCTTGCAACACCACCTTCAACACCTGCGAGCAGCTCGCCATCAGTGGCAACAGTGCCACACGTGTAGGGTCTAAAGCTTACATCGACAACGCCTCGGCGATGCGCCAGCCGATGAAAGTCATTGTGGTGCCATGAAGCGGTTCTTTGTCTTTGTGCTACTCCTTACAACTCTCTCGCACACTCAAGCCGCTGAACTTTTGTTAACAGCTGGTGCGACTTATAACCAACTCAATATTTTGGGGCAAGATGAAGTCCCCACTTATCGCGGGGCCGGTGGCTATGGCGAACTCGATTATCTCATGCAGTTTGGTGAGACGAGTGCCCTTTCACTTTTTGGTATTTTTCAAAAAGCGAGCCTCGACAACACCGCCAATCGCGCCGAACAAACCGAAGTCGTCGACATCAGTTACATGGGCGGTGGTCTAAAACTTTGGCTCGGTAAAACATTTCTCTCGGCCAGCATTGGAAGACTTACTTTCAAAGATATTGCCAAAGGCAATAGCGAAGTTGAGATCGAGAGCAAAGAGCGCGCTTACGAATTCGGCATCGGCCATCGTATCAAGCTTGGACAGCATTTTGGTATTATCGTCAGCTTTCACGCCTTAAACTCGACCCTTCATCCCGAAAACGGTTCAGGCTTTGAAAACGAATACGGCATCTGGAATTACCGTGTGGGCTTCGCGCTCAATTTCGTTCTGCCATCTATTCCGGTGGATGAAGACTTTTAACTAAATCCCATTCTCAAATACTAAACGCTCGTGGGGAATTTTTACTTTTCCCTGATACTTTTTTACTTCTGCATCGCCGCAGAGGCTTAAGCGTTTTCAGAACTTACACTTTTAAAATTTTCCGCCCGCTTTGCAGAAAACAAGGCGGGAAGGAGAATGCTCATGTTACCCGTTGATGCAGTTCACGCTCATGTTCACTCTTTGGTGTGTCAGCACCTCGCTCTGAAGTGAATATTTCAGAGCGACCTTCCCTTTTAAATCTTAATCGGATTTCAGATTAGACGCTATCGCCAAGAGGTTGCGGGTTCGCCGACTCTCGGCCATCACGGCCTTCGTCGGCATACTATCCATCCTGGATATAGAAATGGCCCCCATACGGGGGCCAGTGTGTGTTCAGGTTTCTTCGATGTCTCTCGAAAAAAAGGGAAACCTGGTGCAGGGAGATTTAGGAGCAACCGGTGGTGGCTCCGCACGTATCGCACTTCATACACGCTCCATTACGAAGCATGGTGAAGCTTTGGCATTCGGGACAAGCTTCGCCCTCGTAGCCTTTAATCTTGGCGTCTTGGCGTTTCTTCATTTGCGTATGCAGATGCGCGTCCGCTTCTTTGGAATAAACTTTTTCAACTTTAGTGACTTGCCCATCAGCATGATGAGTCTCTTCCATCATTTGTAAAAGTGGCTCCTCACCACCGGACTCTCCACTCAATCTACCTGGACGCAAATCCTCGGGCTTAATATGCACGAGATCATAGCGACCCAAATATTTCATCGCGAGATCACGGAAGACATAATCAATCACCGAAGTCGCCATTTTAATATTGTCATGGCCCACGACCACGCCGTTTGGCTCAAACTTGGTGAAGGTAAAAGCTTCTACTAATTCTTCAAGCGGCACACCATACTGCAGACCCAAAGACACCGCGATGGAGAAGCAATTCATCAGGCTTCGGTACGCAGCACCCTCTTTATGCATATCAATGAATATTTCACCAAGAGTTCCGTCTTGATAATCACCGGTTCTGAGATAAATTTTGTGGCCCCCGACATTCGCCTTCTGGGTATAGCCCATGCGGCGATTAGGCAGCGCTCTTTTCTGCGAGACTTCTTTATAGATGATTCTCTCCACCACTTTCTGCGCCACTTTCTCAATTTTTTCACTTTGCGAGAGATCCCCATAGTCGAGTGAGAGTTCTTCAAAAGCTTGCGCATTCAAAGGTTGAGAGAGTTTCGAGCCATCACGGTAAAGAGCGTTGGCCTTCACTCCTAATTCCCAAGAGAGACGATAGGCTTTTGAGACGTCTTCAAGGGTAGCTTCAAACGCCATATTAATGGTTTTTGAAATCGCTCCAGAGAGATACGGTTGCACCGCTGCCATCATGCGAATATGGCCTTCATAAGAAATAAGACGTGTTCCCGTGCGGCCACATTTATTGGCGCAATCAAAAACCGCCAGATGCTCATCTTTAAGATGAGGGGCGCCTTCAACAGACATCGTGCCACAAACATAATCAGAGGCCTCTTGAATTTGTTTCTTTGTGAATCCCAAACTCTCTAAGAGATTAAAGTCGGCCTTATTTAAGTTTGCTTCTTCGACCTTAAGTGTATCGCGAATAAAATCATCACCAAGACCGTAGCGATTAAAGGCAAAGGAGAGCTCAAAGGCATTTGAAAGCGCACTCTCCACCGCTTTTAATTTCTCAGGCGTGAATCCAAGTTTCGTCAGACTCTCAGGATTAATATGAGGCGCACCAACGAGAGTCGCGTGCCCCGTGGCGTATTTGGTGATCGCTTCGATTTCTTTCGCTTTATATCCAAGTGTCTTAAGCGCTTGCGGCACCGATTGATTGATGATTTTAAAATACCCACCACCAGCGAGTTTTTTAAATTTCACCAAGGCAAAATCGGGCTCAATCCCCGTGGTATCACAATCCATCACGAGACCTATGGTGCCCGTAGGAGCAATCACCGTGGTTTGAGCATTTCTAAAACCATGCTTCTCGCCTAACTCCAAGGCTTCATCCCAAGCATTCTGTGCAGCAGTCACAAGATTTTTATCAATCAACTTTGGATTAAGAACTGGCGGGAGAATTTTCAAATCTTCAAAATCAGTCTTGGCATGAGCAGCTCTGCGGTGATTACGAATGACTTTCAGCATATGAGTTTTATTAGCCTCATAACGCGTGAACGCTCCGAGTTTTTTCGCCATGAGGGCCGAGGTTTTATAGGCCACTCCTCCCATGATTGCCGTCACCGCGGCAGCAAACTGGCGGCCTTTTTCTGAATCATAGGGAAGACCCATTTGCATGAGTGTTGCACCGATATTGGCATAACCCAAACCAAGTGTTCGGTAGTCAAAGGAGCGCTGGGCGATTTCTTTAGAAGGAAACTGCGCCATGGAGACAGAAATCTCTAAAACAATCGTCCACAATGAGACGGCATGCTCAAACTTTTCAATATCAAACATACCCGTGGGTGCATCCAAGAATTTAATCAAATTCAAAGACGCCAGATTGCAGGCGGTATCATCGAGGAACATATATTCAGAACAAGGATTTGAGGCATTGATGCGGCCATCGACTGGACAAGTGTGCCATTCATTAATGGTGTCATCAAATTGCAGGCCCGGATCCGCCGACTGCCAAGCGGCTTCGACGATTTGCTCCCACAAATCTTTTGCCTTAATCGTCTTGATAGCTTTTTTAGTGGTTCTCGCAGTGAGCTCCCACGTGCTGTCTTGATCGAGCTTTTCGAAAAATTTGTGTGGAATGCGAATAGAATTATTTGAATTCTGGCCCGCCACTGTTGAGTAGGCCTCAGAGTTCCA
>JBKHVI010000054.1:0-17276 GCA_046570105.1 Bacteriovoracia bacterium | reverse complement strand
CATGTTCATGTCGTCGTTTGGTAAATTACATGAGGATGAGTTCATTACGATTACTCGCCCCGGAACTTCACCGTATCCGGCCTTTGACTTCTCACAAATGAAAAAAACCGGCGAAAAGAAATGGGAAGCTCGCTACCAGCGCAGCTTAAGCGAAGGTGGCAGCGATGTGTTGCGAGAAGTGACCACTCTAAAATTAGAAGAAATTTAAGCGGGACGCTCGATGCGTCCGTCAGGATATTTAGCAAAACGCTCTATTTGCGGGCCATGAATCATATCTTCACGTTGCCACTTCCAACCGCCAAATTGGGTCGCTTGATAGTCGCGAATGGTTTGAGCAATTTCCTCACGGGTGTTCATCACAAATGGCCCATGCTGCACCACTGGTTCACCGATAGGCTTCGCTTCTAGCATAAGAAATTCAATTGTTCCGGACGTTTTGATTTGCAGCTGAACACTTGGGTCAACAAACACGGCCCGCTTGCCATTGATTGTTTGCCCATTGATCGAGGCACCTTGTCCTTCAAAGAAATAAAGTGAGCGCTCAACACCCTCCTTCGCTGGATATTCAAACAATCCGTCTTTCGTCATTTTGACTAAAAAGATATTCACGTGATTGGCAGCATCGGCCGCCCAGCTATTTTTAGGTGCTTCAAAAAACTTCACGTCTGCATATTCACCACTAATAATACTGACCTCGAGATTTTCTTTTTTCACACGAGGAATTTTATTCGCCCACAGCATTTTAAAGTCAGCGGGTACCATTTTGTTTTTCTTCGGCAGATTCAGCCAAATCTGAAAAAGCTCAAGAGTATTCTCTTTATCTTTATGCAGTAGTGGGAACATTTCTGAATGCTGGACGCCTGAACCGGCCGTCATCCATTGTACATCCCCTTCCCCATAGCGACCGGCAGCACCTAGCGAGTCCGCATGATCGGCGTAGCCGCGTCTCACGATAGTGATGGTTTCAAAGCCGCGATGAGGGTGTACTGGGAAACCAGGAATCTCAGTTCCGTGATATAAACGAAATCCATCCTTCTCTTGAAAGTCAGAGCCCATCTGACGGCCAGCAAAGTGCTTCGCCTCGAGACCCAACTGAGGATTTCCTGCAGGATAGCGATCTAAGTGATGAGCACAAAATAAAAATGGCTCTTGAGTCGGCCAGTGCAAATCAATCGGAGCGGTATGCTTAATCATAGATTTTCCCTGCAAAGTTTTGGGCATCAGTTTACTCATCGCCCAGGACGTCAGCGGTGCAAGAGTGAGCAAACTTAAAAGATCACGTCGTTTCATAAAGAAATTATACCCCAATCCACTGATTCAGACTACGCGCATCCATCAACCATTTGGCATTGCCTATGCATAAATAGGACGTCATTGATTAATTCGTCAAGTTGACGTATTATAAGGAGGCGCCATGTGGCGAGTAAGTTTCACTAAAGTTGAAAAGCAGCTAAGGAAGCTTCCTGATTATATAAAAATCAAAGTACTTGATTGGGCTAAATCAGTAGAAGAATTTGGCATGCCTTTAGTACGGAGATCTTCTGGACTTCACGATGAACCATTAAGAGGTGCACGTCGCGGGCAACGCTCTATTCGATTAAATAGGAGTTGGAGATTAATTTATGAAGAAAAAGAAAATGGCGAAATCACCCTTATCGAAGTCCGGGAGATTAACCACCATGATTACTAGAATCCACACAACGACAGAGCTTGAAAAGGAAATTGGCCCACTGACTTTTGCGCGTGTCCTAAAAGCCTGGCGAGAATGTGAAGAGATGCCACAAAAAGAATTAGCTAAAAAATTAGGAATTACTGCTTCTACCCTGGCAGACCTAGAATCAGGTCGAAGAATTCCAAGCTTAAAGCGAGCAGAGAAAATTGCAAAAGCGATGGGAGCCACTCCTCAACACTGGGTTCAACTTGCTTTGCAAGACTTTATCAGCAAAAGTGGTGTTAATTATCAAATCTCGGTAGAGGTCGCCTAAAAGTGCATGACACCTTTTGAGTTGAGTTGGCCACAGGCAGCGAGGATGTCGTGGCCTTTAGTGAAGCGAACCAGATTGGGGACACCCAGTGCATCGAGCTGCTTTTTAAATGAATGCACCTCCACTTCAGTTGGTCGCTCGTACTTAGCTCCCGGAAAAGGATTAAAGGGAATGATATTCACAAAAGCATGAAGATCTTTTAAAGCATCTGCGAGTCCCTGCACATCTTCCGCTGAGTCATTAAACCCACGCGCCAGAAGATATTCAAAAATAATATAGCGCTTAGTATTTTTTGGAATACTTTTGACCGCCGCTATGACTTGTTCGAGTGGATACTTATTATTAATGGGAATGAGTTCACTGCGTTTCTGAGAATCTGTGGCATGAAGAGAAAGCGCAATATTCACATCGGGCATCTCATCTTTCCAACGAATGAGACCTGGCAAATATCCTGCTGTGGAGATGGTGATTTTATCATGACCCAAGCAGAGGCCATGTTGCGAAAGAAAAATCTCAACGGCACGTCTCACCGAATCGAAGTTATGAAGCGGTTCTCCCTGGCCCATAAAAACTATGGTCGCAATTTGATTATCTGTCGGACGATGAATGTTAAGCCAATTTTGTGCCGCTAATAACTGACCAACAATTTCATGAGTCTCTAAATGGCGCTCAAGACCCTGCAGTCCAGTGTGACAAAAACTGCACTTCATCGCGCAGCCCACCTGAGATGAGAGACAAATGCCATATTTTTTATTCGATGGAATCAAAACTGTTTCAACTTTCTTGCCATCGGCGAGGCGGAAGAGAAATTTTACGGTGCGATCATTTTCTGAAACTTGTACTGCATCAATCTCGGGTAAGGCGAAGCTGAGATTTTTTTTAATAAAGTCTTGCGTCACTTTTGCAAGATCATCAGTGCATGGTTCTGAGTGACGCTTTTTATAATGCCAATTAAATAAGCGATTGGCCCCAGACTCAGGAAGACCATGAGTCGCAAAGAGCGACTTTAGATCTTCCAGAGTATATTGGTAGAAATTCAAAAGCTATTTCACGCGTGAAAGCGTGTTCTTCTCGGTATGATCAAAGATGCGTGTCTGCCCTTTGATTTTAATTTGGGTGTTTTCGTCGTAAGAGAAAGTGTCTTCGTCGATCAATTCAAACTTCACATCATAGCGAACCGTTTGAAACTCTTCATCCAGGAATTTATTAGAACATAGTCCATATGTTGGAGAAGCCAGTGTCGCAGTAACGGTGAACTCTGTGGCATCTTGATCGGCATCACCACCCGCATTGACGGCAATACCACGTGGAACGATAAAACTCTTCATCACCTGACGGCGTGCTTTGTCCCAAATAAAATATCCAACTTCTTCATGGAAATGAGCATCGTCGGGGCCATGCTTCCCTTCTTCCCAGGCCTTGGTGTGATAACGAAGGGCATACAACACCTGTTCATGATTGTTCACATCGCCTATGGGCTCAAAAATCATGGTTTGACGGAATTTCGTATTTTCCGTTTTGCGATCAGTATCAGGTGCCTGATTTTCACCAGTCAGTCCTTTACTCTCCCAAGTGCCGATATAAAAACGTAAAGGGCCGTAATTGATGTCTTCCATTGAGTCTGCCTATTTTGAGTTTGTTTGATTTTAAACATCCAATCTTTACGAGTAAAGGCGTTCAGGTTCTACTAAGAGGAATAAACTTAGCAAAAGGCTCTTGTGCACTACGTTCGACCGGGTTTTCGTATCATTTTAGGGCTTTTCCTACTCACTGCCGGGATAAGTCATTTGACTTGGTCACGAAGTGAATTTCTGGCGCAAGTTCCACGCTGGCTTCCCATGGACCCTGACTTTGTGGTGGTGTCATCTGGCATAGTGGAAATTCTATTGGGTCTCTCTCTCATAGCGCTCTCTAAGCACGCTGTTTTAGTCGGTAAAATCACGGCGCTTTTTTTCGTCGCCATTTTCCCGGGCAACATTAACCAGTACATCTATGAGATTGATGCTTTCGGACTCAATACCGATACTGCTCGCCTGATAAGGCTTTTTTTCCAGCCCTTCTTAGTGCTCTGGGCACTGTGGTCAACTGGTGGCTGGCCACGCGCTAAAAGAAGCAGCTAGCTCTTTTATACCGTTCTGTTAAAGTGAGACTTCGGTAAACACTAGCGAGGAGAGCAAGATGGCCCGTGGAGAAGGTGGACAAGACAAAGGTAAAGCGAAAGGGAAACCCAAGCTAACCACTAAGCAAAAGCAAGATAAGAAAAAAGAGAAAGCGAAAAACAAAGTTAAGTAGTTCTCTAATGGGTCACTTCGGTGACCCATTTTTTTTAGTGAACGACTCGCGTTTTAATCGAGCGAGCAAGCTTTGAAATATCTTGCGCTAAAGATTGCGCGTACTGCGAATCCACATCCATCACCAGATAACCAATCTTATCGTCGGTCGAAAGAAACTGCGCCTCGATGTTGGCGCCGGCCTTAGAAATAAGTCCGTTAATCTCACCCAAGACACCAGGCTCGTTACGGTGAACATTCAAAATACGATTCGTCCCCGTCTTAAGCGGCAAATCTACGTTCGGGAAATTAACAGCTCCCTGTGATGAACCGATAGATAAGCAACGACGTAAACTCTCCGAGACCTCGAGGCCAATATTTTTCTGTGCCTCTTCAGTGCTGCCACCGATATGCGGAGTCAGAATCACGTTGGGAAGATTTTGCAGTGGTGATACAAACTTATCTTTGTTTGATGAGGGCTCTGTTGGAAATACGTCCACCGCACAACCGGCGATATGGCCTTCTTTCAAAGCGGCGACCAATGCATCAATAACCACCACAGTGCCACGGCTAGCATTAATCAAGAAGCTACCCTTCTTCATGCGTGATAATTCTTTTTTGCCAATCAGATTCATGGTCTCGGCGACTTCCGGCACATGCAGAGTGACAAAATCCGATTTTTCTAAAAGTTCATTTAAACTCGCAGCCGAATAAGCATTACCGAGTGGGAGTTTTTTTGTGACGTCATAAAAAACAACTTTGAGTCCTAAAGCTTCTGCCAGAATACTCACCTGCGCGCCGATATGTCCGTAACCAACAATTCCTAGTGTCTTACCGCGCACTTCACGAGAACCATCCGCCGATTTCATCCACTCGCCTAAGTGCGCCTTCATGTTGCGATCACCAAGCTGACGTGAGAGTGCGATCATTTCAGCGATGACAAGTTCAGCGACCGACCGTGTGTTGGAGTGAGGGGCATTAAAAACTGCCACTCCGTGATTCTTGGCACTGGCGAGATCGACTTGATTCGTGCCGATACAAAAACAACCGATCGTGACTAAATCTTTACCGACCGTCTTAAGAACTTTGTCAGTGATCTCAGTCTTAGAACGAATACCTATAGCGGAATATTTTGGAATAAGACTTATCAGTTCATTTTCATCCGGCGCATAAGTGAGGAGATCCACTTCATAACCTGCCTGCTCGAGTTCGGCCTTGGCGATAGGGTGAATATTTTCAACTAAGAGCACGCGAAATTTTGTTTGAGTCATATTCCTTATTTATCCCATTCTGGTTTGAGATTCACCAGCCAGCAGATAAGAAAAATGAAAGAAAACCTATTCCGATAAGCACGCTCGGACTTAATCCATCGTTAGCAAAGCAAGACAGATCATTTATACTAAGCGCATGAGGCTATTCTCCCTTATCGCATTTATCTCGCTCAGTGGCATAGCTAGTGCCGAGGATCTCCTGCAACGTCACTGCAACGAGCACAAAGGCCGTGTGGTGGACACTTTCACCTGTCCCCGCACCAAACTCAAATTGAACTGGAATTTCTGTTTAGCGAAAACCGCTAAGGATGAACCGATCTTCTTTGATGGATGTACTGGGCCTTCAGGTGGCCACGCAGCATTTTTTTATCCGGCCTGTATTCAACATGACCTCTGCTATCACCACGAACCCTTGACCACAGGTCTCTCGCAAAAAGAATGTGATCAAAAATTCTTAAAAGATGCGCTCGCCAGTTGTGCGAAGGCACAAAATCAGAAGAGCTGCCAAAAATGGGCACGCACCATGTTTTACGCTCTCCGTACCGGCGGAGTGGTGGCGTTTAATTGCGCAAAATCTAAAGCTGATTATAAGTAGGGCCCAGGATTTCTTCCGGAGTGAGATAGATTTTTTTCTTACGGGCCAATTCTTTTGGGCTGAGCCATTGATAGAGCCATTCGCGATAGCCAGCAAGTCCACTATGCAAACCCTTCTCAAGCACTTTGTGATCGGTCTCGCGCTCATAGCGAGTTTTGAGTTTCATCGAATTGGAATAGTGCACACCGAAGCGAGCAATCTTAAACGATGACCACCCCGTGTAGTCCTTAATATGCTCCAGCTCATGCACTAGTATGGCCGTGAGTGCCTCTTCCGGTGGCGGGCAATCAAGCAATTTCAAGTTAAGATCAATCACGTAGCGACGTTTACTGCCACCGCGTAAGAGTGTTCTAATTTTGGGCTGGGCCTGTAGAAAATATTCATCCGAGCGGAAAGTCGATATTTCAATTTTAAGGTTACTTAATTCGGGGAAATACAGATCTCTTGAGCTCTGAACCATCGCTTTAAACTGATCAATTGTCATGACCGGCAGGCACCCCTCTGAAGTGGCGCCATTCGCTGCAAACGACAGCATAGTAATAAGCAAAAAAAGTATCTTGAGCATGACATGATTATGCTGCGTTTTTGCTCTCAGATGGCCTTAAAAAGTAAAATTTACTTAGCTATTAGCGCCCTTCTTCGATCCCAAGCGCATTTCCTTCAGAATCCCAAAAGGTCACAAAGCGCGGACTATCCCCCTCACGCTTAGGCGTTCCCACTTTCACCCCTAGACCCTTGAGCTCTTCCACAGCTTGATCGAAGTGAGTTGGCTGAAAATAAATCAGCGCCCCAAATCCCACATCTTTCGAGTTGGCCTCTGTCGGATGCAGATCCAAGCGCATCCCCATGCCTTCATGACGAAGTGATGCATAGGCATTCGGCACGACAAAATTTTCTTTAAACCCAAGCTTGCTTTTGTACCTAGTTTGCCTTCTCGGATCGGCTTTGAATTTAATGCCAACACAGGGAAATTGAAAGTTTATTTTGATGGTGTTTCGAAAGGACTTTTAGATGACAACTTTAATCCACAAAATGGAATAATGGCGGTGGTACTCATGGAAAGTGGCAATAACGTCGTTGGTAATATTGGTAAGCAAGTTTCCTCCCGAATTATTACGAGAGCAGTGGATATGACTACTAATTTTAGTGCAGGAGCAGTAGATCCTTTTGGTGATCCTACCCCATAGCAGATAGTCTAATCTACCGAAATAACGCCGATCTCTCCGGAGGCAAGCACTGTCTAAAGTTTTGTTTCATTTTTGACGAAAAGACATTTAACAATGGCAGATTTAATTTTTAGCGTGGAGACAGTGATATGATTTATTTGAGCAAAATAAAATTATTGACATCCAAGTGTATTGGCAGGACACTCAACACTCAACACTCATAGCCTTAATAGCACTAATCTCTTTATCCAGTTGTGTAAGTGAACTCACTGCAAATTCCAAAAATTCATCTGCGATTTCTTTAAACGACGTTATACTTACGGATTCGATCTCAGCTCCCATTCCAGCAGGAATATATAGCGGAGTTGCAACCTGTTCAGTTTCAAGCCCAACGTTAATAGCTTCCAATATTAAAGATGGTGTAACTATTTTAGGAATTTTGGGGACCTATACTGGCGGTGGGGCCGGTGGCGGGAGTGGGATTAGTTTGGCATCCATGATGAGCCGGGACGATGGTGCTACTCAAATAAGTCTTACTCAAGAGGCAGTCACTGATGCGGGAACGGCGTATAGCTACGCTGGTTATCGTGCTGTACCGGATATAACAAAAGATGATGATGGGTATCCGATAAATGCAACACGAGATGATATTGATCCTATTAAGCTGGCAGCAAGAACAGTAGATAGATCTACATGGGGGGCAACAACTTGTGGAGATCTACCAGCGGACGATACAATTGCAAAAAAAATTACCCATTGTAATTCTGTTTTTGGTACAAACGCAACTTGGAATGGTTCAACTAAAGGAATTTCAGGTGAGGGCACTTGGGTCTTGGTTTCGCGAGTTGGCGATAAAGCAGGTGAGCTAGGTAGAGAAGTCTGGCGAGATGAGAGAACAAAACTTTTATGGAGTTCTTTAGTATCTTCGGCAGGTCTTAACTGGTGTATGGCATCTGGAAATCGTCAGGCAGATGATCCATCTAATTTTTGTAACGATGTGACTTATCAGGCCCAGCTTCCTGATGATGCCATTAGCGCTTGTGCAGAAGGTGCAGGTTTAACGAATATTCATGCTCAAATAGATAATCGTGCAAAGGCAGGGTTGAGTCTTACAAGCACCCCAAGTGTCGCTTGGAGGCTTCCCACTGCCAATGACTATAAATTGGCCGATATGAACGGTATCCGGTTTGTTCTTCCTGATACAGGAGTACATGATGTATTTAAAAATCAATTGGCAGCGAAGAATTTTGATTGGGTAGCAACAGGAGTATCTTATAGTAATGCAAATTACGCCTATCGTTATTCGACGAGCATGGGGTGGACTGATATAAATTCAAGAACAGCATCACAATCAGTAAGATGTGTTGGCCGTTAGGAATTGCATTCGCAGGAAAAGAGGTTCTGTCCGTTCAATCTGTCTGAAGTTTGCATTTGGGCACAATTGTAGAATGCGCCATGAATCCAAAAAGATCATTGAAATCAGCAACGAGAAACTAATGACCACTCCACTGCGCGGGAGAGATCATTTACATACAACATGGGGTGAGAGAATTTTTTGAACATAGGGTTCCTTTTCCAAAAGGTGTCACTCACCTTTTGGCATAGCATCTCTTAAAAAAAATCCACCGACAACCTTGACGCTCACAAAATCGTTCCCATGCTAAACCTACCAGGCTCCGATCAGGGAGCTTAAAACATAGGAGGTTTTAGATGGAAAAAAGAAAAAAACCACTGCGTTTTATCAAGAATAGAACTTGGAAATCCAAGTTTTCAGGTCGACTAAAGGGTAGGCCCGATGATGTCTGTGAGGCCTTTATCAACGGCCAGATCGACTATACAGCAGTGACTCAACCCACCAAATTCATGCCACGTCCACCTGGAGCGATACGATGAAGAGCTTTTACTATGTATTGTTTCTGCTAAGCGCAGCTGCTGTAATGGGTTTTCACTACAATTAGCGCAGTGGTAAAGGTGTCATGCCAAAAAGTGCATGACACCTTTTAGCGCAGCAGCCAGGATTTGCGGGGGCCAAGCTTAGGATTATAAGCAGCGGGGTTCTTGTGGTGGTTCTTGTGGTAGTAAACGCCGCTGCCGAAAAAATTTACAAACTGGTAGTACAAATTATGGTTGAGATTGAATATCTCGCTTTTGCCATCGTCATAAGTTTTGTGAGTGACATAGTTGATATGAGCGAAGACAAACATATGAAACGCATAGGCCGGAAGAAATAACAGCACCAAAGATACAGGCCCTAACAAGAATAACCAAAAACACAAGCGCAACGGTACATTAATAAAATGCAGAAGGACACTTAGATGGAAGAGTCCACGATTGAATAAAGTGTCCCCATGATATTTGAGATGTTGAAATAAAATGACTTTCGTTCCACCAAAGTTATTCGCCAAGAAAAATGGCAAAAACTTTTTCTGTTTCGGATTATGCGGATCAAGATCAGTGTCTGAGTGAGTGTGATGGGCAACATGATTCAGCTCAAACGCTGCAAACCCTAGCAACACAAAGACACCCGCAATTTCACCCATGATAAGGTTCAAGACTGGAGGTCTAAGGTTACGATGAACACAGTTATGAATCAGCACAGGAATTTGAATGGCTAAAATCATCGTCACTGGAATAAGTACAAAATGCCACCAGTGTACCGTCAAATCAGTCAATAGATCTGCTGCTCGATTGTTCCATTGAAAGCTCAGCACCAACAATGTCAGAAGCGTCTCAATGCTAAGATACCTTACGAGATAGAAGCGATCTTTTCTAAAGTTTACCCAGTGACTCATACTAACCTCTTATTCAAGCTGGCAAATTTCGGATTAAGTAGTTTTGGATTTTGGTGATGGTTCTTGTGAAAATAAACTCCCATCCCGATCCAATTAATAAACTGATAATAGTAATTATTATTCTTATTAATGATCACCACTTCATTCTCGCCGTTGCGCTGATGAGTTATATAATTCACATGCGCGAACGCCATCGAGTAGATCATAAATGAAGGAACATATAGTACCAAAAACAGCGAGGGCCCCAAGAGCACGAACCACAGCATGGCACGCAGAGGATGCCCTAGATAATGTAGAATCTTGTTAAGCGTAAATATCCTGCGATTGCGAGGAGTATCACCATGAAACTGCAAGTAGTGTTTCTCGATAACATTTGAGCCCGTGATTTGAGCACGAAAGAAATAAACAAAGAAGCTATCTTCGTCGGGAGCATGGGGATCGTTCTTGGTGTCGGCGTGAGCATGATGCAAGAAGTGATTAATTCTCAAAATACGCAGGCTCATCAAAACATAAAGCCCAAACGACTCACCTAAAATTTCGTTATAGATCTTCGTCTTAAAATTACCGTGAATACAGTTATGCATGATTACCGGTAGCTGAATCCCAAGTATCAGCCACATTGGAGGGAGCATGAGCGACCAGGCATTCCATGCAAATTGGTAATCAATGAGTGGGGCCTGCCACAAAACGGCAATCAAGAGCAGCAGAATTAAACTCTGCCCCAACAAATACTTTGTTAGAAAAAGATAATCTTTTTTAAATTGCAGCCATGTTGTGCTCATGGCGCGCAATCTATTCGATTAAAACTGAACTGTTCATTTAACTTATGGACTTCAGTAAATTTTACTAACGAAACGATACGACAATCTGTCAGTCGTGATGATTTAAGAACAAATCAAAACGATCCTTCGTTGATTCCAAAAAGTGCGTGACACCTTTTAGGATTCTTTGCGGACCACTGAGCACTTGAGATAGATCGAGCCAAAACCCTCGACGCGACAAGAGATGTCATGGTCATTGATCGGCTCATCCAACAGACGGATGCCTTTGACCTTGGTGCCCGACTTAAGGGTGTCACCGCCGACTTTGAGATCCTTAATCACACGAACCGTGTCCCCGTCTTTCAGCTCAACACCATTGGCATCGCGGAACTTCTGATCCGCCACAACTTCTTCAGCAGCAGCGACCGCCAGCGTCCATTCATGAGCGCATTCAGGGCAAACCCAGAGAGCGCCATCAAAATAGCCATAGGGAGAAGAGCACTTGGGGCAAGCTTGAGCTTCGTCAGACATATAAATTCCTTTTAGGCAGTATATCGTAAGATTTCCAAAAAGTAGCTGACACCTTTAGGACATTTCGCGAAAATGTGGGTTTATGCTAGATTTTCTGATCGTAATTGCCTGCTTAATTCTTAATGCCTTCTTTTCAGCTTATGAAATGGCGTTTGTTACTGTCTCTAGAGAGGAGATTGACGAGCTAGATGAAAACAGCAGTACACAAAATAAATTAATACTCTTTAAGAAGAAACCAGAGCGAACACTATCAGTCATTCAGATCGGAATCACACTCGTTGGCGCAATCGCTGCGGCAGTCGGTGGTACAGGGGCAGTAGAGTCACTCGAGCCATGGATCGTAGAAAAATATGGACTTTCCAATTCCTTGGCAGAAGGTATTTCTGTCGTTTTGGTGATTATCCCACTCACTTATTTCAGTGTCGTCTTCGGCGAATTAGTACCTAAAACAATTGCACTCAAACATCCTGTTAAAGTTATTCGATTTGGCACAACTGTTCTAGGTCTAATCGATAGCTTCCTCTCTCCCATTGTTACTTTCTTAGAGGTCTCAACACATTTCCTGCTCAAATGCCTAGGCCTTAACGATGGCCCAGCTGAAGATGAAAGCATGGGAGAAACTGTTGAGATTGGAAATCTCCCAGAGTATCATCAGAAATTTGTGCAAAATCTCGTCGGACTCAAGGGCAGACTAGTCTCAAAAACGATGATTCCATGGGATAATGTTGCTTACTTAAATTTCTCTGACTCAGAGGAAGAAGTGCGCGCCAAGGTGAGCAACAATCCTCACTCTCGATTTCCCGTCATCGACAGTGATATCATCGTAGGGATCTTGCTCAAGAAATCACTTTCTGTTTCCGAACCAAAAATGAATACACCCTGGCAGGGAATTCTCCAGGCGGCTTTGAAAGTCAAATCTACCGACAAAGTCTTAGAGGCTTTCCTCAAAATGCAGGAAAAGAAAACACCACTCTCCATTGTAGAAGACGCTGATGGGAAATACATTGGTATTATCACCATCAAAGTCATACTTGAAGAAGTGGTGGGTGATATCGACGATATGGCCGACTATTCTAAAACATCCAAACTCCTGTCGAATCGTACTAAAATTAATTTGTGATTTAATGGCCGTTGTTAAATTCCTTAATTAAGCGAAACGCAGTTATTGGTGAAAAAGAAAACCCGTCATACGAAGAGCCAAATCCCATTTGTAACTTAAAGTCTTTGGCCATCAAGGCATGAATCTGTGGCATCAGAACAAATTCCTGGAAGCTCGCCCCCACTCCCCTTAAATTCGTTTCAAGACCTAAATCGAACACATCTGCATAATCATAAAAAAAGTTAAGATTAATAATAGGAAGCTCACGCCACTTGGCATTTTGAATCGTTTCTTCATTTCCATAAACAAATCGATTTCCGACCATAGTAAAAATTGACCATTTCTCACTCAGTCTTTTTCCTGAGAGTAGTAGCAGTGTCGTTTCGTTAATCGATTTTCCATTCACTCTCTCATGCATGATCTGAGTTCCTGTCAGATCCCCCCACCAATTCGGTAGTTCTAACTGCAAAGCCGTTTTAAATGTTTTAACCTTACCATCTATAGTAGGAAGCTCAAATTCAATCGCTTTGCCATCAGCAAACGCATACTCAACCTCTGGAGCAGTATAAACTCCTTTCATCTCAGAGGCATCGGTGTGATTGAATAAGGAATTAAATTCTAATTCACCCTTATCCGAATTCACTCTTCTAACCAAATCAAATAACAGCGGTTCTGGAATCTCGGCTTCTCGTTTATATTGCAAATCATAAGCAAAAGATGGCACAACGAAGCTAAATAGCATCATAAACACACACACCAAACGCGAAAGCGTCATAACAACTCCTCGAATAGAATGAAGTAATAATCGGATAAACTAGCTGAGGTGGTTGGGCGGTTTAATCATTTGAGAAACGAATGCAAACAAATAGGAATTTTTGTATTCAGGTAAGCGAATCGAAAGAACTGAGGCCATAGGTGTAATAAGATAGAACTTTTTAGCAGAATCTATTTCATAAACGACTTGAACAGTTTCGTGATCGTTATCGTTGTCAGAATTTTTATTGTCCTGGCAAGTTTTAGATGGGCCATCCAAGACTTCACAGAGAGTTAACCCATCATTCTCAATGGCTTCAGAGTAATGAAGACCAGTAAGTGAAACTGAGATAGAAAAAACGCAAAAAATTGTGCTTAGCATCTTCAAGATGTGCATTCCAAATTTTAACATAACCTATAAAAGAATGATAAGCCTCATATGCTACTTTTATGGAAGCAATGTAGAGTACCGTCAAGGGTGGTAATATGAAAAAAATGCATAAAATTCTAGTGGCCTCTGATCTATCAAAACAGTCGGATTGTGCTGTTCAGTTGGCGCATGAACTCCAACAAAAAATGGGTGGCGAAGTCACGCTCGTCCACATCTCCGACGTCTCACCTGTTTGGGACTGGCCGGCCACCGAGTTCCAAGCAAAAAATGTTCTCGGACAATTTCAGACTGAGCTTAACAAAGCGATCGAGACCCGACTCAGAGAGCAGATGGTACGCAATAAACTTGAAAGTGAAATCATGATAAAATTCGGCAATTCCCAAGAAGAATTACTGAAGGTCATCGAAGCCAGCAAAGCGGACATCTTGGTGATGGGTCATAAAGGTGAGACGAGTTTCTTTGGCATTGGTAGCTTCGCGGAAAAAATGATTGCCTCCTCACCTATCCCTGTACTGATTGCTAAAAATACTAAGGCGATCAAAACCGTCAGCGCGCTGCTTGATCCAGCAAGTTTTTCGCAAGCTTCAATCGCTTATGCCAAAAATATTGCACAGGACTTTCATGCGAAAGCACAGTACCTGACTTTTATCCCTGACCTCTCATCAGAAGCGCTCATGAACATTCCCTTTGTTATGCCTTCTTATAAATTCAGCGAAAAAGAAAAGCACGAGATCACCGAGAGCGTGAAAGCTTCCATTGTGAGTCACTCTAAAGATATATCCTCACAGGATATTCATGTGGAAATCTCAACACTCGCTACCGGTAAGGCCTTAACTCGTGGACTGATTTCGCAAAAAGCGGACTTGGCGATTATCTCTAAGCACAACCGTGGCGCAGTAGAAAAACTGTTTATTGGTTCAGTGAGTAAGAGTGTACTCCATGAATTTGAAGGAAATATTCTGGTGCTGCCTGCCTAAAAGTAGCTGACACCTTTTAGGGAATTTGGCAGGAGATGAGCTTCATGCCATAGGAAATTTGGCTTTTTCCTGAGCGAACTTCATCGTCAATAAAGCGCATGATCTCTGAATCACTCGCACCTTGCCCACTCATGCGGGAATAACACTGCATTTCTTGCTTGAGATAAAGCGCTAGATCCTCGAGAGCGATATTTTTCGAAGTAAACGGCCCCTGCTCAACAACAATATTTTGAAAACCTAACTTCTCAAGCAGCGGTAAGACATTCTGCCCCCCATTCGACTCCACTGAAACCTTGGCGCAGAAATCGCGCACTAAAGATGTCAGTTGATCAAAGTGAGGATGAGGTGGCGAGCAGGAAAACGTCGACCAGTCTAGATCGATGATCCATATGCGTGCACCAGCTTTGCCCTTCGCTTTAAACAGCTCCAAAATTTTTTGTGCATTATCGACATGCAATAAAAAATAGCGCAAGAGATGGCCATCAAAGCGCGCGAGATCGAAACTTATCTCGCGGGCAAACATATCAACTTTTTCGGCGACAAAATTGCTTTTCAGATATTTCTGGCAACTCTCCACACAAGGTGCGCGCTTATCGATTCCCACAAACTGAATCTCAGGGTGATCCGCGGCCAGACGGGCGGCAAAGGCCCCATTACCCGTTCCCACATCAAGCACGGCCGCACAAGCTTTAAGCCCGTGGCGCAGCAGAAAATCATGATGCTCGGGATAAGAAATCTTCACCTGCAGATTGAGATGGTTTTCCACAAAGGCTTCGAGTTCGGGCGCGTTCATGTCCAAATAGTAGCTGACACCTTTTGGGGAGAGAAGTAATTTGAGGGAATGGATGGGATTTGGAGAGAGACATATTTCTATTTTAAGGGCGAAAAGACGCCGGTTTTGATGCTGCATGGTTTTCCAGGCGAGTCTTATAATGGCACTCCCATGGAGAAAAACCACGACATCGCTCACCTCATTCATCAGCAGGGCCATGCGGTTTATCTGCCCCACTATCAGGGGCTGGGCCAAAATAAGAGTGGGGCCTTTAGTTTTACTCAGAGCTATGAGCAATCACTCGCGCTTGCTCACAAGATTCTGTCTAATCATGAGCGGTTAATCATTGTGGGTCACAGCTGGGGCGGCTATGTGGGTATGGCGCTTAATCTCGCCTTAAAAGACAAAATTCAAAAAACTATCCTGCTCTCGCCGCTCAGTTACTTACCACCAAAGGATGTACTCACGGGTCTGATCACCACACTTCATAGTGAGACGCCAAGACTTCAGGCAACACCTGCCCCGGTGCTGGCAGCGGATCTTTTCGCACTTGATACGCGGATTTATCCTGATAAAGAGAGCGCAGTGAAAAATCTAGTGAATGTCGTGATTTTTCACGCCGAGATTGATGACGAAATTCCGCTGGAGTTATCCCTGAGACTTGTGGCAACCAATCCGGCGATTGATTTGAAGATCTGTGATACCGATCACGGGTTTATGCGAAATCGTGAGCAAATGATCAAAGAAGTTCCGATCAAAGAAGTTCCAGCACACTTATCAGTAAGCACCGCTTACTGATAAGTGTGCTGGAACCTAGTTTTGGCCTTCGTCGATTTCAAAGTCGATGGTGATGTACTGCTCACCTACATCTAAGAAGCCGTAGTCATGAAAACGCACGCCATTGGCGTCGGGATCATAGAACCACTTGCCGCCCATACCACGCGGACCGGCCGGCAGCTCGACGTCTTTGTAGATGACTTTGAGTGAACTGGGCAGTGGGCGCTTATTGAGGAGCACCACCGGCGAAGAAACAATCGAGACAATTTCATTTCCAAGTTTCGCGAGTTCAGCACCAAACTGCGGAGTACACGTTCCGAAAGCACTGCCGCCCGTACCTTTGATCACCGTCTCATAGGGACTTCCCGCATACTCATTAGAGTAGCCACAGCCCAAGTCTTTAGCTTCAATTGCACCATAGGCACGAATCATCCCTAGGCGCCCACCTTTGCGAGCGACTAGATCATTCAAGAAACTTGTCGCACTGATATTGGATTGCTCTTCTTCATCTGTTACATAAATCATCACGAGGTAAGCATTGGGGCGCAAGAAACTTTGATGAGCATTGAGCTGCTTAATAATTGGATCAAATGAGCGCTCAGTGGCATCTCCGTTAATCCCTAGACGATTGACCGCCTGACTGAATTCAGAGACGGGATCGGGATGAGTGTAATCAAAAACAGTCGGCATACCTAAGTAAGGCGCCTCGTAGACGGCGGTGGACAACAGGGCCATGCGCCAATCAAGGCCTGGAATCTGAGTGAACTCTTGAATGAATTGATTGGCGTTCTGAATCACGCTTTGCTGAATGCCTGCCATGGAGCCGGAATTATCGATCACCCAGATGATATCAACTTTGCCTTCTTCAGAAAGTTGGTAGCGCTGAGAGACGAGCTGGGCCTGGAAGGGATCTACTTTATAGAGATAGCTTTTTTCGCCGTCACAGGACACCAACAACAAAAGAATGAGAAGGTATTTCATAATGACTTTCCTCCACAGCGCGTGGCGGCCGCTGAATGCAAATGAAAGAGTTCATCAGGCCAGTAGACCGAATCCACTGGATAAACCTGAATCCCCTTCTCACGAGATGAATCGATGCGCTTGACCACATCGCTGGCTTCTTTACTAGGTGGATT
>JBKHVI010000053.1:0-17553 GCA_046570105.1 Bacteriovoracia bacterium | reverse complement strand
CACTCGTCGCATCCGCAGTCATCGCGACTTTAAAGACATCCCTATCATTATGATCACGGCACTTACTCAAGCCGATAATATCGTCGCGGGCCTTGATGCTGGCGCAGATGACTACATCACCAAACCTTTTGACTTAGATGTGCTGCAGGCCCGTGTCCGAGTACAGATGCGCGACTTAGAGCCGCGTGGTGCTAGCACCACTGGCGATGCTACAGTACTGGAGTTTGAAGAACTCAAGATCGAACCGACCAAAGTGCGTGTCACAGTCAGCAACAAAGAAGTCTCTCTGACCACCACTGAGTTTAAAATTTTGCAAACCTTGGCGGAAAAACCGGGCCATGTCTTCACTCGCACACAATTAATCTCGCAAATCCAAGGTGAGCATATCCATGTCACCGGTCGCACCATTGATACCCATATCGCCGGTTTACGAAAAAAGCTCGCTACAGCTGGACGACTAGTTGAAACCATCCGTGGCATAGGATACCGTTTCAAGGATGACCGCTAACTCCCATTTTCCCTGGTACTTTTTTTGGCGTACCGTTCGTATCAATGCCGTTGTGGGATTGCTCATTTTCGTCGCCCTCTGGACGATCGATAGTCGCGTCGCTTGGCTGACTCTCCCGTGGATGATCGGTGGATTCATCGTTACCACATATATTTTTTATCGTGCCACTCGCCCACTTGAGCGCGTACTTAATCGTGTGACTCGCATCGTGGCCCACGAACTTCCTCATCGTACGAAAATTGATTTGTTTTATCGCAAGGACGAGTGGGCCAATATTGAGGCTGCGCTCATTGAAGCTGATGAACGCTTAGATGCTCAACTGAAAACTATCCAAGCAGAAAACCGCAAATTCACAACACTTTTGGGAAGTATCAATAACGAAATCTTGGCGCTAGATCGTCAGGCCAACGTCCTCTTCTTCAACCCACGTTTTGAACGCACTTTTATTAGTGGCAAGGCCAAGCTGCAATCAGGTGGCAAGCTTTGGAGCATCTTAGATGTTCCTGAGGCCAGAGAAATCTTTGACGATGTTCTCGCTCATCACAAAATGAAAAAGCTGAAAGGGTTTATCGTGATGGTAGGTGGAGACACACGCTACTACAATTTAACCGTTTCTCCATTGCCGGGAGAAGATGGTGCCTACAATGGCGCTGTTGGTGTTTTTGCCGACGTGACAGAAGCTAAGTTAACGGAACAAATGCGGGTCGATTTTGTCGCTAACGTTTCTCATGAAATCCGTACTCCGCTCACTTCCATTAAAGGCTTCACGCAGGTCTTGAAAGCGAACAAAAATACTTTCCCCACTGAACTGCAGGGCTTTATTGAAAAAATTCTCCACAACACAGAACGCATGATCGCACTGTTTAATGATCTTTTAGAACTCTCCGTGATTGAATCACGCGATCGTATGAAAATTGAATCCACTTCAATCAATGAAATGCTTGATCATGTCGAGGCTAACGTGAAAGCTGTTCATCATGGGAAAACTATCAAGATTGAAAGACAGTTACAGGTCGATCAACTTAATGTTGACCCCAAACTCTTTGAACAAGTTCTCACCAACTTGATTGAGAATGCGTGTAAGTATGGCGGGCCAGCTCCTGTGATCAAAGTCGCTACGGCGCAATCAGACAAGCAGATCAAACTCACAATTACCGACAATGGCCCTGGTATTGGCAAAGAACATCTTCCGCGCATCTTTGAGCGTTTCTATCGCGTGGATGCTTCCCGCGACCGTGAGACCGGCGGCACAGGCCTGGGACTTGCGATCGTGAAACACATCGTGGTCAAACACCACGGCACCATCCATGCCGAATCAGATGGTGCTTGTGGAACTAGTTTTGTGATTAATTTAAATACCTAGAAAATATATTCGAGTTCAAGCCCATAGAAGGTTTTCTTGTACGCAAAATTATCCCGATCCTTCGAATCGTTCTGCATATAATCCGCATGAAAACTTAAACGATAGCGCTTCCACATCGGCTTTGAAATTCTCATTGAAGGATTAATGGTTAACTCATTGCCACGGTTAGGGTTATTGACAGGGTCGGTGAATGAAAGACCTAGACCAAACTGAGGTGTTAAATTCCAGCTCTTCGTTGCAGGCAGTATCACATCGCCACGAACAAACAAAATATTAGTGTTGAACTCTTCATTTTCTACCGTCGTTTTATCGTAACTTGTTGTTAAAATCCACAGTTTGCCGGACTCCGAGGCTGCGACATGTTCAAATGAAATACCATTTGTTTTAGAATTCGATGTCTCTGCAAAGCTTTCAAATGTACGAGTACGAATTCTAAAAGTAGTCTCACCATTTCCAATGAGTCCCACAATTCTTTCACCAAGCATTAAAGTTTGGACTCTAGAATTGAATTTCAATTCTTCTTCCGCATCGCGATCACGATTCGAATAAACATAATCATAGTCGACTAAAAATGATCCCGGTTTTTTTCCTACGGTATGTTCATAGCTCGTACGTAATGCCGGCATTACAAACCAGCTGTCATTTCGATAAATCTCCTCTTCTCGTTTGAGATGTCGCGTATAACTTAAACGCATCTCTGGTGAAAAGCTCATGACATTTTTGTAGTAGTATGAGTAACGTCCAAAAGCTTCTGTTTTAGAAACAAGTGAACCTTGCTTGGCTTCACTGTTAGTTGTTTCTTCAGCAGCAAAAACTGGATTCGTATCGTAGGTGATGTCTTGAACAAATCGTAAAAAGTAAGGAGGGATACTGGTCGGGCGACCATTTCTCATCCTAAAAAGCACTAACTCATACTTCTGCTGAAGCTCAATAATCTTTGCCTTAATATCAGGAACTAAACTTGAATCCGGATTAATCTCAATCGCAGCTTGATACTGAGGAATCACATAAGTTTGAACTACTTTAAAAGCATCGGGATGTTTCTCTGCTTGCTCAAGATAGATGTCCCCAATCTGCATCTCGGCTGCTTGCACAGTATCTTCTTGTTCAGCTTTAGGCAGCCTTTGAATCGCTCGATAGAATGTGACGGCTTTTTTATTATCTTTCAGCGTCTGTGAGATAAAGCCGATGTAATACAAACTGACGGCACGTTTGTGTCCGCGCTTCAAAGATTCACGAAAGGCGTTTCTTGCTTCAGCGAGTTTTTCCGCAGCATAAAGCGCTTGCCCGTATTCGTAAAAAATATCTTT
Organism: Bacteriovoracia bacterium; assembly: GCA_046570105.1. Taxonomy (GTDB): domain Bacteria; phylum Bdellovibrionota; class Bacteriovoracia; order Bacteriovoracales; family Bacteriovoracaceae; genus UBA6144. Next base: position 14,372 of record JBKHVI010000053.1, on the reverse strand, counting down.
AGGTTTATAATCCATTGTGAGAGCGCGCTCAAATGCTGGAATGGATTCAGAATATTCTTGCTGACGATTAGCGGTGATCCCTGTCCAATAAGCCACGAGGCCCAACAGAGCTTTATTTCCACCTTGGTTTTTTAATGTCCCATCAAGAACATTGAGTGATTCACGAGTAGCAGAATACTTACCTTCATTAAAAAAATCACGGGCGCGCTTGAGTTCTGTGTTGAACTTGGCATTTCCACTTGCGACTTCAGCCGGAATTTCTTGTGCGAAAAGATACAGCGGCGCTATCAGTGCGCCCAACAACAACATGAGCCTCATGGCCATCCTTGATCGTTAGAATAAAACGTCAGCTCTTAGTCTAACAGATTTTTACGGATCACCAATAGTGGGATTTACATTCACTTTAGTGCTCGTGCTACCAGCACCAAGGCTAGGATTTACCGGACAACTCGTACAAAGGTTCACAGAAACAGGTGGGACATAATCAGGTGGTAGCAGCTCCGGTGATCCTCCGACAGGTGGTATTGGTTTTGGTCCTCCAAAGTCCGGAGTAGGAAAAGGCGTTCCATTTGGAACCATCCGCGGATATGGTATAGGAACTGGCACAAGAGATGGAGGCTTGCCACCACCGCCACCTACCAGACGATAGATCTTACCTTCATCAGTAATGGTGGTGTCCTTCGGCGGAACATAATCACCACTGGCCGCAACAGTACCTACCTCTGAAGTAGGAACGAAGGTATTAGTGTTTGGATCATACACCGCATCACTCGATGGTGGAATAATAACACCAGATTCAACGTGTAGCAGGGCACCGTTGGTTGGTTTAATCTGATCACCTTGCTCAAATCCTTTGGCAATATCAATTGATTTAACTTCGGTGTTGGCAACTCCAGAAGCGGCAACGCCGACTTGGCCTAGTTCCTGATCAAGTGAAGGTTGGCTTGCGACCTTGTCTCCTGATAAACCACCAGGCACGACCGACTTTGTAGCAGCTTGAGCCCCTTGATCACTAGGGCCTCGATCTTGGCTAAAGTCTTGGTTCTTTTCAAGCTTCTCAATTTGCTGAACGTTCAAGACAGCTGGAACAGTTGGATTTGGGCGATTGGCCTCTACCACTGAGAATTCACCAGGGAAAATGCGCACACCACGATCAACTGCAGCTTCAAGTGCATTCGTTGAAATCTCTCTCATCGCTGCATTCGCCACTTTATTGAAAACGACCTCACCTTCAAACAGAACCGCAGATGAATTGATACCGTTGGTTGAAATCATGAAGTCAGTACCACGAATACCCATAACGGCATTAGGAGTTTTAATAAACATCTTCGACTTATCTTTGTCTTTTTGTTGCAGATAATCTTTGGAAACTTGTGAGCGAATTTTACCTTTAACAAGATCAATCACACCGGCATCACCGCCGCCGAATTGTTCAATTTTCATCTCTGAACTCGGTCCAATATTCATGACTGATTTATCAATAAAAACTAAACGTACGAATGATTTTTCAGCTGTCTTCACAATCACACCAGATGGAATCAACTGCTCAGCTTTTAACTGTACAGTTTTCCCATTCTCACTCATCGTTGCATCACCTCTAATCATCTTAATGATCGCAACTTTTGACTGAGCAAAAGCTGTCGAAGATATAAGGAGAAGAACCACGAATAATGTACGCATAAAACATCCCTTTCTTTGGACGCAAAGGCCCAGACCATATACATTATAGGGCCTTGAACTCGATCTCCCCCAAAGCTTTCTAAGCTGCAGAATTTGCCAGCCCTATTCGTGATTTCCACGGTTCTTTTTAGGCCTAAATCCTTACTAGGATTAGCTCTTGAACTATCTAATTTTACTAAAAGAATGGCCCAAGACTGACAGCTCTGTTGGGCACTTTTCCAAAGCCCAGTTGAATAGTTTTTTGCGGCAAATCGGCTAACCCCCTAAGCACACTACTAAGCGGGCTTTTCCGATCAATCTGGTTGAGATGTTTTCTATAATTATAAAGACCTAAGTAACCGAGAAGAGCTTGTTCGTATGTTGATTATTTAAGGGTGCTGTATATGAAAAACCTCCTGCTCCTGATTCCTCTACTGATGTTTGTGGCGTGTTCTAAAAGCACGACATCAACCAAGTTAAAAGTTTCCAGCAATTTTATTTTTGGTGGGGCCGCACTAAACGGAACTTACACTGCAGGTGGTTTGATGGTGTGGGGCCAAGGACCTGATGGCCATGCTTTTGGCCGTTCAATGATTGGCGTCGACACAATTAACCTAGATCTGAAAAATGGTTCTTGGACTTTTTATGCAATGTCATGGGAGATCGTGACTGGTAACTTCACAGGAAAACCTCGCTGTGCCAAATCTGCTATCAGTCTTGCGGGAGAACCTGTTGCTGTAAATCTTAATCTCACCAACGCTAATTGTACTGATCCTGTTTTTGGAAATAACATTCATGGAACAACACCAAGTATCTCAATACCCCCTGCTAAAGTTGAATGGTGTAGCACATCTCCTAGCTCTGTCACTTCACACACTGATAAATGCACTGATGACACAACCGACATCACTCGCAAAGCGGCTAAAGGGCACGGCACTTCTTATCGTTATCGCCTGCGCTCTTTCGATCGCAGAGGTGGAGCGACTGCTTTTCTTACAGACGAAATTGCTAGCTATTGTCTAGACGGTAATAGCTCTCCAGCAACTCCCCTTCATAGTGGTGTGACTTCAGAGATGCCTGGTATCCCTGTTGGAGTTGGTAATACGACTCCATTTCACATCACCATGGATGTTTATGTTCAGTCTACAGATTGTGAAGGCGCAACTTCTCCAGGCGATAAAAAAGGTGCTATCACGGTTGAACTTCCTCATGGGCTTCAATCTCAACAACCTCGCTTAAAATATGTAGTTGAACCAACCGGTACAGGTCGAAGCAAGGTTTATATCCAAATCAGTGAAGCAGATATGTGCAATGGTCGCGCTACCGGTTCGACTGGTGCTCCATATGCGGGTGGAATGGGTACGGCAGAACGCCCTTATCTCATTTGCTCAGGCGCGCAGTTTTTGAAATTGCCAGTAACAAGTCCGATCATGCACTTCAAGCTACTCGCTGATGTAAACTTAAATCCATTCTCCAAAGGCCTTACTACTCAAGGAACTGAGACATATTTTTCTTGTCTGGAAGAAGGAAGCAACTTCTTGCCGATTGGGAAAAATACAGCTGATTGTGGTGTCTCTGCAGGAACAGATTTTTCCGGAAGTTTTGATGGAAATAATCACAGCGTAACCGGCATGCGCATTCGCTTAGAAGATCTCGACTATGTTGGAATGTTTGGAATCATGACTGGTTCGGGTGGGATACGAAATCTCAAACTATTGAAATCCGAAATTTCTGGACGTTCATATGTGGGAGCCTTGGTCGGCTCTTCAACCAGCAACGGAACATTCAGTGGAATTGAAGTCACAAATGCTGATATCGAAGCGCGCGATGATGGAAGCAATCTGTATGGCGAAAATGCTGGTGGAGTGTTTGGTAGCATCTTCAACGCGACATTAACAAACATCAGTAGCCGACGTAGTTTTATTCGTGCAGATCGAGTCAATGCCGGAGGGATTGCTGGAACAATGGACTCCGTGACCGCTAGCTATCTATTTGCCAGTGGCACAGTTGAAGCACGAGAAAATCAAGTGGGTGGAATTGCCGGAAACACCGTGAGTCCCACCATCTCAAATTCTCGCTTTGAAGGTTATATCAGTGGAGACAATCTACTAGGTGGATTAATAGGTAACTCCGTTGGGACAACTATCAGCAATTCATATGCCCATGCAGGGATATATTCTACTCGCCCGGCATCTTCGATTGGATTTAACCTCGGTGGATTATTTGGGTACTTTTCAGGAACGAGTGGTACTCACACTGTTACCAATGCCTATTTTGCAGGACGGATAATTGCCGAGTGTAGCGTTGGCAACACAACCTGCGAAATCGGTCAAATTTTAGGCTCGACTACTGGAAGTGTTGCCGGCGATTTCATCAACGTTTCATATTTGGAACATGGATACGCTAGTACGACTGCCACTAACTTCGGAAATCCAATTACATCAGCACAGGCCTATGATGGTACAACCTTGGCCGGCTTGGGCGGAAGTTTTAGTCTTGTGGCCAATGATCTTCCTCGCCTCAGTGTGGAAGCTCCTACTCACCCTTGTCGTTTAAATAATGCTTCTGCAACAGTAGCTGCACAAATTACGGCCGGGCGCGGTTCATCAACCACTAATCCAATTCTACTTTGTAACCCAACACAGCTGGCGGCGATTCAAACATATCCTACGCGCCATTATCGCCTCGAGGGCCTTATCGATGGACTTGATATCACTGCTTCATGGCCGGTGATATTTAGTGGCTCAATTAATGGTAATGGCTTAGGAATTGTTGGAATGAAACTTCAAGGTGGCAGCGGTGATGACATCGCTTGGTTTGATGGAGTCTCTGGCACAATTCGTAATTTGGCGTTTTTGGGATCCAAAGTAAACAGCGCTTATGGTTCACCAGGTTCAGGCACCACCGCTCTTATTACAGGCGAGCTTTCTGGAACATTAGACAAAGTAGAAGTGTATGGACTTCGCTGGAAATCAGACAAGTCAGGCGGAGCAATCGCTAACAATATTACTTCAACTGGTCGCATACTTAATTCTGAACTCGAAATCGATATGGTGGCAGCAGGAGGTTATGTCGGAGGCGTTTCACAAACCAACTACGGTAAGATCGAAGGTCTAGAACTTAATGGTTCGATCAGATCAGATGCTGCCGATTATCTTTATTCAGTTGGTGGTGTTGTTTCGGAAAACTTTGGCAAAATTTATCGCTCCGAAATTAGTATTGAAATGCGTGATGATCAATCGACTTCAGGTAATTATAATGCCCTCATCACTCAAATCAATCGTCCGGCAGGAATTATTGAAGACGTGATTCTCGATGAGGCCCGCTATTTTGGTAGCTCACTATCAGCTTATGGTATTTCCTATTCAAACGAAGGTCTCATTCGAAGAGTTTATTCTAACGCTGAAATTCAATTAAGTTCGGGTGATCCTCGACCTGTTTATGTCGTGACTGGCAGCAACACGGGTACGATTGGTTCAGTCGTTTACAGTCGCTACGCCGAACTTCCTGATCCTACCTCAAGTGATTCATTCGGTACTTCAGGAAGCTGTGATCTTCTCTTTGGTACATACGTTGCAGCTGGTAATTGGTTCACTACCCTTGGAACAGATCCAACTAATTTCATTGCAACAGTCGACCAACAACAATATCGCGTAACAGCTTATTCAACTGGCCCAACAGATACAGTAACCATATCTAGCGCCTGTGGTGTTCTAGGCGCGAGCACCGGCATAATTTCATATAGTCCTGCTGAACTGGCGGGAACATATGTCAGCGAAGCATCCATGGGCTACGCCGATTTTAGTACCTGGGATGGAACCACTGACTCAGACGCTCGCTCGATTTGGGTTGCAGATATGGATGACCCAGCTCAAGAGGCACGTGTAATGGCTATTTTGGGAGCACATATTTCTGGGCAACCACTACCTGAGACTCCACCTGTCTGGGAGTTCAAGGCTAGCGAAGGACTTCGCCTCTTTACGCTTGACTAACGCGATGCCGCGCGACCTTTTACAGGCCTGAAATTCCTCGTTTGACGAGGTGTCTCAGGCCTGGCTAAAAGCCCCTTAAGACATAAACCTTAAGGGAGACTCCCCCATGAAAAACGCCGCCCTCGTGGCCGTACTGGCCCTCACGAGCTCATTCGCTCTGGCACAAGTAGAGAAAGAAAATTGGCCTGGCCACTCCAGCCCCAACATCGTTTCTCGTAACCTTGAACATCGTTTTGAGAAATTGCCACTGACTGGTCACCACGATATTCCACACACAGGCTGGTCAGATGATTACTGGCCCACACAGAAAGGTTCAATCAACCGTCGCTGGAATGCTCCAGGACAGCCGGGTTTTAATCTTGTGTCACCAACGCTTGCAGTTGCTCGCACCATGAGTGAAAAAGAACTTTCACAATTGGCCCCCACTGAGAAATTTGATCTTTTCCGTGGTCGCTATGACTTCCCTCTCGTGAAACGTGTGGATGGCAACGCGAATCCTTTAGCGAAAGACTGGGCGGGAATTTGTAATGGTTGGGCACCCGCTTCATTAAATTTGAAAGAACCAAAGCCCGTGACACTGACAAATGCTGATGGCCTGAAAATTCCATTCGGCTCAAGTGACGTGAAAGCTCTTCTCTCTTTCTACTACGCTTACCATGTTGAAGCTCCTACTCAACAAGTTGGCCTTCGTTGCTTCCTTGGCACTGGCCTTAGAGTCTTTGCTCGTGGCTGTGGCGATGATGTGAACGCAGGTGCTTTCCATATCATTATGTCTAACAAGCTTGGACTTGAACGCGTAGGTTTCTTGGCCGATGTTGAACGCTTAAAAGAAGTCTGGAACCAGCCGATCACAAGTTTTGAGTCGGAAATCGTAGGAACTCGTGGAGCTTCTTCTCGTGCGGCACGCGGTGCTGTGACTGAAGTACAGATTCGCACAAAAATGTTCTACGGCAGTGAAATTGATCCAGAGTGGGAACCAGTACTCTCAACTGACAAACAACTCTATGAGCATAGAGAATATGAGTACACTGTTGAACTCGATGCTCAGGGCCGCATTGTAGGTGGTGAGTGGATTTCATGGGAGCGTCCAGACTTTATCTGGTTCCGTGGAAAAACTGCATTCACGGGTGAATGGTCAGTGCTTGAAGACATTTACGAAGCTGCGACAAAGTATTAAATGAAAAAGGGCCGGTTACCCGGCCCTTTTTTTATTCTTTCTTCTTCTCGATATTCAACAACTCATCTACTTCTTCCACATCGAACTCGGTTAAGCCGAATGGGTTGTCTTTGTTATTAATATCTTCATCCATGTAACGCTTACCTAAGTTTTCTTCAATCTCATCCAAGCTCTCTTGTTGCTCAAGACCGCGACGACGCTCAAGCTCTTCAAGGTTTTGGCCTTCAAGCAACTTGTCTTCATCGAGTTTCGCTTCGTTTAAGAGCTTCTCAGCGCCTTCAATCTCACGCTCAAGGCGCTCAAGTGCTTTCAAATCTCTTTCTGAGTCGCGAATAATACTCTTCTCACGTTCTTGGCGCTCAAGCTCAGCGAGTTCATCTTCCGTCAGCTGAATCTTGTCTGCTTTATCAAGAAGAGAGTCGTTGAGATCTTCCACTTTAAGCTCAACATCCAGCTCTTCAAGCGAGCGAGCACTCGAATCACTGACATCTTTAACAATTCTATTTTTGTTTTTATCAGTACTCATCGCAGCTGCTTTTGTCTTAGTGACTGCGATATCACCAATATAAAAGTCACGCTTACTTGCCGTGACCAAACAGGTCGCAAAGTTATCAGTCAGTGTGATAACGGTTAACTCACCTGTTTTATAAGATGGTTGATCAGTAATTAAGCGATTAGTGGCACGATCTTTAAACCCATACAATTCAAAAACGTTCCCCATCTCGACGCCGTCTGCTCGGCCGCGATCAATATAGATAACATCACCCATGGAGATAGCGGTTTGAATGCCAGAATGAGTCGCTAAGATAGCGGCCTCAATGAGGCGATCATTAAAGGTTCTGGTGATACGATCGATCTTAGGAGTATAGACTGTCACACGGTCATTTCTTTCGATCATACCGGTGGCGCTCTCGACTTCCGCCTCCCACTTTGTTCCCAGTTTCGCAATTATACGAATTTGGCCTGTGATGGTGTACTTAAACCCTTCACGGTCAGAGTTAAAATGCTTCACTTTCCCTTGTGCAGAGTAAATCGAAAAGCGATCTCCCGGAATAACATTTACTGACTCATCGAAGACGACATACATGTGATCGCCTGGAGTGAAATAGACGTTTTCATCTGGTCCAGAATCCACTTTTCCGAAATCCTGAACAGGATTGTTAGTGACAAAAGTATTGAGATAAAACCCTTCTTTAAACTTAAAGACGATTTTAGAATTTTTATCGATACCTAAGTCGTCATATTCCGCCAACGCAGCAGCATTCGCATCATTGGCTTCAGGTTCGTAGTTTTCGTATTCTTTATTGAGAGCACCTTTACTTGCAGCCTCAAGATCTTCCAATGTTTCAGCTGTTGCATACTGAACATAAATCCCTTGAGCGACAAGTTTCTTTCTCGTATTGAGCCATTCAGGCTTCGATACATCACCCCAAATAGAGTAATCATCGACGGACGACACATCAGTCGAAGCAGTGGTGTTTGAGCTAGGTGGTGCTGCTAATTCTGTCGAGGTAAACTCTCCCAATTTTATTTCAGGAGCGCGCTCACCACTACCCGTTGTAAATGACAAAACCATACCCGGTTCAATCAAATGTGGATTAGTAATGAAAGCATTGAGCGCCCAAATTTTGGGATAATAGAAGCCGGAACCGAAAATACGTTTAGAAATTTTAAATAACCAGTCATCTTTAACGACGGTATAGCTACTTACCTTGGCCTGAGTCGCTAATTCATTCCACTCTTCTTGAGATATTTGACCTTGGAAATTTGAAGCAATTTCTAAAAGTTGCTTCTCTTCATTTCCAACATCGAAGATATCCGTTTTTGAAACGTTAACTGAATCATTGGCGACATTTTTTTCTTTCTTAGGTCCGGCCAATCCCTCACTCTTTGCTTCAACTTCTTCGGTCACTGGAGCGGGAACGAAGTCCGGTGAAGCCACTTTGCCTTCACTCAAATCAGTGTCGCGCAGATCAATTTTAAGTTCTTCAAGATCGTCCATCTCAGCTGAATCAAGTGGCTTGGGCAAATCATCATCAGCTGTCTTCATGGCTTCGGACATCGACTGATCTGAACTATCAAGCGCTTCGAGTTGTGAGAGTTCTTCATCTGAAATAGCTGAAGTTGCATCACTTGGAGTATTGGGAATGACTTCGGCCGGAATGCTTTCTTCGGCGGCCACTTCTGTAGAAGGAGCGACCGGAGCATCGGCTTCATTGAGTAATTGATTAAGATCTTCGCTTTCAACCACATCTAAATCAGGAATACCTTCATCCTGAGCGAAAGAGGCTTGAACACAAAGAGCAAAAAAGACCAGAACCAGCAGTTTATGAATCAATTAGACTCCTAACTGAAATACATCTCGTAACATCGAGAGGTATTGTTCTTTTTTAGGGGCCAATCCTAATTTCTCAGCACAGACCACCGCTCCACGAAGAGCATCCAGCACCGCTCCAGAATTTGCCATTTTTGAAATGACTCCTTCAAAAGCCTGTAATGCTAAATCGTATTCACCTTGCTGCATAAGAATTTCGCCCATGCCTAACTGAGAGCGTGCACGAATAGGAGTAATGGCGCCACTGGCAAGTTCTTGGAAAATTTTCATAGCTTCGCTAGCACTGGTCGAGCGCATAGACTGAGCTTGGCGATAACGTTGCAACTGCCCTTCAATATCTCCGGCATCAAGCACAGGAGCAGCTGATTTATTGCCCGTGAATGCATCAACGGTCTCGACTCGAGTACCATTTTCAATCATGGGTGCATCACGCAGTTCATTGACTAAAGGGTCAGAAGCACGACCATCTTTCAGAGCTTGATACTGGCGATTGAGTTCCTCATAGCGGGCCAACAAATCGTCGTATTCAGCTTTAGTGATAAGCTGTTTTTTATTCTGAGCACTTTGTGGACGTGATCTTGGATTTTCTTCTTCTCCGACAAGACTACGCTCCATGCGCTCAAGCCATGAACAAGAAGAAAGCAAAAGAGCAAGTGACAAAACTGGCCAGTTTTTTGAAATTTTCAAACCGTCCTCCGTGACTAAAGGCCTGAAAACATTTAGTTTCCTTAGTACTATTCTAGAGACTCATCATACAGTGTCAAGGAAGCCTCATGACAGCGCGCTATTTGTTGACTAAAGAAGTTCTCCATCTCACGATTCGTGTGCCAAAAAACGATGCCGGATACATCCTTCATCTCTTGGAAGCTCGCGATAATCTTTGCTTTCCGACTACTCTCCCCGTTGAAAATGGAGTTGGATGGCGCGATCTGCTCCTACGTGCCCCTATAGAGTGGGAAGTGGAATTGCGAAAATTTTTAAATGAAATTCAGAAAGAAATCCCGATCTCCATTACTGAAGACCGGGTGATAAAAGATGATTAAGCGAGTTTCGAATAAAAGCCCAGCACATCTTCCGCGTGAGCTTTGGTATCTACTTTGGAAATGATGTGAACAATTTTTCCTTCTTTATCTAGTAAGAATGACTGACGCAAAATCCCATCAAACGTTTTACCCATAAATTGTTTTTGACCCCAAGAACCATAGGCTTCGGCCACTTTATGATCCACATCGGACAGTAGATCAAAATTCAAACCATCTCGTGTTTGAAATTTTTTGAGTGAGGCCGGCTTATCTGGACTAATTCCCAAAACCACAATGTTATGAGCAGCGAGATCCGTTTTTTTGTCACGTAGGCCACAAGCTTGCACAGTACATCCTGGAGTCATGGCACGTGGGTAAAAATAAACCACCACAAACTTTCCGCGGTAATCTGAGAGCTTTATACTTTTGCCGTCTTGATTAAGAAGATTGAAGTCTTTCGCTTGAGTACCTAGCGCTGGAAGCTTAGGAGCAGCTTTTTTAACGGCTTTTTTTACGACTTTCTTCACCGTAGTTTTCTTAACAACTTTCTTGGCGATTTTTTTCTTTGTAACTTTCTTAGTAACTTTTTTTGCTGTTTTCTTAGTCGCTTTTTTTGCAATTTTTTTGGTGGCTTTTTTTGCCATAATTTTCTCCTTAATTACCATTGATCTCGCAGACGCCGTAAACTCACGAAACACATCTGATCACTGTCGATATTAACTGCCAAGGGGGAAGATAGCTCTTTTACTCTCTCCCTGAGTTGTGTTGAAGATGTGTTTAAAAAAGGATTAATCTTTTTCTCATCACCCCAAGTCGAGGGGGACATTTCATACGTCACTTGTTGAGCACAAAGTTGCTGTTGTTTTAGTGCAAATTGATTATTGGGCATTACATGTTGAGCAAAGGCCAGATTTCTCACCCAATAATCGTGCCCACAATGAAGAATGGCGTGATCAGGTAGCTCGGCTAACAATCGTTTAATCGTTTTGAAAAGCTCTGTGGGTTCTCCCCCATTTTTGCAATTACCAACTCCGGCCTGAAAAATGGTATCCCCCGCAAAAACATGCTTTTCATTTCCGTCGTTTAAAATAAAAAGAACATGATCATGCGTATGACCCGGAGCTGATTCTTTCTCTAGCCAGGAATGCTCCGATAGCACAGGTATACGATTATCCATTAAAACCGCATTTCCTTGGGTATGATCGGCATGACCGTGAGTATTGAGCACTCCTACTAAAGTTAGTTTTTCCCCGCGTGCCCAAGTCAAGATCTGCTCACCGTCCCAAGGATCGATCACCAGTGCTTCCTGCGTAGCAGTTTCCTGTAAGACGTAGGTATAATTCCTTAAACGATTGTGGGCGAAAAATCGCCAAACCTGAAATCGAGGGGTACGCGCTATGAGCATGACAGGAATCCTTATTGTCGCAGTTTTGCTGGGATTTAAACTGATGGTACATACATGGCTTATGCTCCGACAATATCGAGCAATGTCAAAAGGTCGCAGCACTGTTCCCAGTAGCTTTGTGCAACACTTCACTCTTGATCAGCACCAGAAGGCGATTGATTACGGCAAGGCCCGCTTAAGTTTCGGCTTAGCACGCCTGTGGTTTAGTGGCCTCATTCTGGCGTTGTGGTTTTTTTCAGGCGCACTTAACTTTCTTGATTCATTATTATTTTTCTTCGTTCCCAGTAGCACCTGGCAACCTATTGCGCTTATCGCAAGCGTGGGCCTAGTAGAGGGAATCCTAGGAATGCCGTGGTCGATTTATTCACAATTTGTGCTGGAAGAAAAATTCGGATTCAACCGCACGACCTGGGGAACTTTTTTTTCTGATCGATTCAAAGGGATCATACTAGGTTCCATTTTCGGTCTCATGCTCGGTTACCCTTTAGTTTGGCTCATGCAAAACATGCCAGGCGTTTGGTGGATTCCTGCTTATGTGATTTACACCAGTTTTCAAATCTTATTGCTGTGGCTATTTCCCACCGTCATTGCTCCACTCTTTAACAAGTTCTCTCCCCTCGAGGACAAAGAACTGGCCAGCGGTATTAATGATCTCGTCAAAGAGGCGGGTTTTAAAAGTCAGGGTGTATTTGTGATGGATGCTTCCAAGCGTAGCTCGCACGGCAATGCCTATTTTACTGGCATCGGAAAAGCCAAACGCATTGTCTTTTTTGATACTCTTCTCAAAACTCTTAAACCGCAAGAAACACTCGCTGTCCTCGCCCATGAAATTGGCCATCTCGCCCATGGACATATCAAGAAGGGATTATTTTTAAGCCTGGTGATGACAGCTGTCGCGTTTTTTGCTCTCGGATGGTTTGCCACGCGCGCCGATATTTTTATTGATTTGGGACTCTCTCCCACTCATGGAGTCGTCTTGTTGGTAGCAAGTTGGCTCGGGGGACTTATCTCTGTTCCAATCTCTCCACTCATGTCACGTTGGTCACGCAAACATGAATTTGAAGCCGATCGATATGCTGTCAAACGCACATCGGCCAAGGCACTCTCTGAAGCACTGATTTGCTTGTATCGTGAAAATGCGGGAAGTTTAATTGTTGATCCACTCTATGCGGCCTGGAACTACTCACACCCGCCCTTAAGTGAGCGGGTGCAAGCAATGCATGAGAACTAATTAGTGAGGCTTGTGCGCAAGAAATCAAAGTATGGTAAGCGATACTTTTCGATTTCATTGTGAAGCTCATGATATCCACCATCGACCTTAAGAACTTTCGTGTTCTTTTCAATGGTATTAAAATATTTCAACAACATCCCAGGATGCACTAAACCATCTTCTGTTCCAACAGAAGCATAAAGTGGACAGCGTGCTCTCAGAGGCCTTGAAAATACTTCCCGTGATGTTTTCAAAAGCTGGAAGAAAAGATGGGTATGAACTTTTAATTCCACGAATTCATCATTGAGATAATTCTGTAGCACACGACTGTCGTGCGAGAGACGATTTAGATCGAGAATTCCTTTCAAGGGAAGACTCAAAGGCAGATCCGCCAAACCTTTTAAAAGCATGACGGGAGCATTTCCAAAGATCGGCCCAAGAATTCCGGGGGCCCCTACAGGAGGAGAACTTAAAAAAACTTTTTCAGGATAGAGGTCTTCTCGGGCTTCATTTTGTAACCAATCTGCCGTGATAAGAGCACCCATCGAATGACCAAAGGCCATGTAGCGCTTCATGGAAAATTCACTCTTCAAGTATTCAACAATCGCCTGAAGATCCCGACGAAAATCGGCAAACTCATTCACATTGGTGCGCTCACCTTCTGAGCGACCATGGCCACGCAAGTCATAAAGTAAGATATTAAATTGACCGGCAAACAGCTTAAGAAAATGCTGATGACGATTCATGTGCTCGCCAAGTCCGTGAGTAACAATCAACCAAACTGGTGCACCATTTTCTTTCACCATGGCCTTCAACTTCAGTCCACCATGGCCCACGATGTCACGATATTCATTTTGCATATGTTCCCCTTTGCCAACTAGATAATAGTAAATCCCTTGGTGGGGCGCCAGCATTTCGTTATACTGCCATAATGTATTGTCCTGTCTGCTTTCAAAACACACTTAAGTTGCGCTCCAATGGCGTGGTCAAGTTGAGTTTCAACGGAAAGTCGCGCAACACCAGTCTGTTTACCTATAATCTCAACAAAGATTCTGGCGCTGACCTTGCAGAAAAACTCCGCGATAAAATTGTCGATTTTTTAAGTTGGTATGCTGAATTTCAAAATAAAGCTCCGATTAAAACCATCGAAGCCTATTCCAGTGACTGCCAATGTAACAACGCCTGCAAGATTGATTTGGTGAACACCCGAGTCAGTGTCATCGGTGTGATGTATTCTTTCAAAGAGATTGAACACATTTTGAAATCCGAAGGGCAAAAGTTCGGCATTGAGATTTCTCTCGCTCCTCCCTAGAGCGGCACGTCGAGTTTAACTTCAAACTCAATAAAACCTTTCAACTGAAATGACTTTGGCGGAACTTTTGATGAATCAATAAATGTTTCAATACGCAAGCGATCGCCCTTTAAGAGCATTGGCAACATATTCTGCTCATTGACTTTCACATCCATACAAACCTGATCATTACATGGTTCAATTTTGGCAATTCCAGCATTGGCCAATTGCGCTTCATGACGCTCAAGAAGCTCATAGAACTTTTCGCGTACGTGCTCTTC
>JBKHVI010000052.1:0-17810 GCA_046570105.1 Bacteriovoracia bacterium | reverse complement strand
GAACAAGCCATTCAGGCCTTGGTCGAAGACCAGGCGCCGATTATGTCGAAGCTTCCATTCAACCTTGGTGACGCCGTTTCTCGCAAAATTTACTACTACTTGATTAAGTACAAAGCGGTTCCTACGAAGTTCAAAGAATACCTCAAGCTCCTAACAATCGGCTCATCAACAGCTCATCGTGACACTATTGCTGCAGTGCTAAAGATCATCACAGAACAAACGGCGACCGAAGGGCCAAAGTTTGACTGCGATACGTTGCGATAGTTATTGGCGCTGATGTCCTCTTTTTGCTAAGTTGAGGGTCTTATAAGTGAGACCCTCATGGCCCAAGTTGCACAACTAAAAATTGATGATTTCAAAACTCATCTCCCTGAGTTTAAAGAAACCCTGGTAACGATCCGGAGGTCACTTTGACGTTGAGAGAAAGTCTCAGCGTTTAAGAGAAATTGTTGAACTAGAAGCTTTAGAAGGTTTCTGGAACGACGCCGCCAACGCCGCCAAAATTCAAAAAGAAAAATCTGTTTTAGAAGATGCTGTCCGCACTTATCAGCGCCTCAAAACGTCTTTGGACGATTTTGAAGTGCTCCTTGAAATGGCAGAGATGGGTGATGAAGCTTCTATGCAAGAAGCGATGACAGCTTTTCCGAAATGCCAGGCCGCCGTCAATGAAGCCGAGAAGAAGGCACTGCTCTCCGGTGAAACAGACGCCAATAATGCCATCGTCACCATCAATGCGGGCGCCGGTGGAACTGAGTCCTGTGATTGGGCCGGCATGCTCATGCGAATGATTCAGCGTTGGTCTGAACAACATGGCTTCAAAGTGGATGTCATGGATTACCAGTATGGCGACTCTGCCGGTATTCGCAGCGCCACTTTGCAGGTGACGGGAAATTTTGCTTACGGCCTTTTAAAAAGTGAGTCAGGCGTTCATCGCTTAGTGAGAATTTCTCCGTTTGATTCCAATGCTCGTCGCCATACTTCGTTTTCATCGATGTATGTTTCGGCCGAGATCGATGACACGATTGAAATTGAAGTTTTGGATAAAGATCTGCGCGTGGATGTGTTCCGCTCCAGTGGTGCTGGTGGTCAGTCGGTTAACACCACCGACTCCGCTGTGCGTATGACTCACATTCCGTCAGGGATTGTGGTCGCCTGTCAGCAAGAGCGCTCGCAGCTGCAAAACAAAGTGAAGGCCATGAAGATCTTGAAGTCGCGTCTTTATGAGCGCGAACTTGAAAAGCGTCGTGAGGCCCAGAGCCAAGTTGAGGCCGGCAAGAAAGACAATGCGTGGGGCTCGCAGATTCGTTCCTACGTATTGCATCCGTACCAATTAGTTAAAGATCATCGTAACGGACACAGCACCTCACAGGCGCAAAGTGTTTTAGATGGTGATTTAGATGAATTCATGAAAGCGTATCTCCAATGGCAAAGCCTTGGGGGCAAACCGGTGGAGGCAGGCGATGACGACCTCTAATCTTACCGAATCGGGGAAAGTTATGAAACACAAGCATGTTGAACGTTGGACTAGTCAATTCTCAGAGCAGATTAATGTGCGTCTAGAAAAGCGCGCGAAGGTCGAAGAGCTGGGTCAATTGGGAGGCGCGTACAAGAATCACTTGAAACCAGATACGCAATTCAAGAACCTCGTGGATCGTTACGGCGCTCTGGAAAAAGATGCTATCGGGCAGACTCCTGAGTTTAAAGTCGCTGGCCGCGTTTTAATGGTGCGTGACTTTGGTAAAGCGGCTTTCTTAACTTGTGACGACGGCTCTCATCGCTTTCAGCTCTATGTAAAAAAAGACATTACTTCTGAAGCGGGTTTTGCTCAGTACAAACTTTTGGATTACGGCGATATCGTCTGGGCCTCAGGGGATGTCTTCAAAACCATGAAAGGGGAGCTCTCGCTTAATGTGAAGGACTTCTCAATTATTACCAAGAGTACTCGTCCTTTGCCTGAAAAGTTCCACGGGCTGACTGATCCGGAATTACGCTATCGCATGCGCTATGTAGATTTGGCGATGAATCCAGAAGTGCGTGAGAAACTCAAAACACGCTCTCAGATCGTGCGCTATATCCGTGAGTATTTTTACAAAAAAGACTTCCTCGAAGTTGAAACACCGATGATGCATTCGATTGCCGGTGGTGCCGCTGCTCGTCCGTTCAAAACTCATCACAATGCACTCGATATGGAACTCCATATGCGGATTGCACCTGAGTTGCATTTGAAGCGCTTGATCGTCGGTGGCTTCAATAAAGTGTTCGAGATGAACCGCTGTTTTAGAAACGAAGGTCTCTCACTCAAGCACAACCCAGAATTCACCTCAATTGAGTTTTACTGGGCCTATGCTAATTACGAAGATCTTATTCAACTCACTGAAGATTTGATTGCCGGCATTGCACGTGATGTCTTGAAAAAAGAAGTCATCACTTTTGGCGATAAGGAAATCAATCTTGCGGGCCCCTATGCACGCATGACGATGCGTGAAGCGGTTGCGAAATATACTAACTCGAGTTCTGCTCAAGTGATGGAAGCGGCCCATTTGAAGACTCTTCTCAAAGAATCTGAGATTGATCCCAAGACCATCAACAGT
Organism: Bacteriovoracia bacterium; assembly: GCA_046570105.1. Taxonomy (GTDB): domain Bacteria; phylum Bdellovibrionota; class Bacteriovoracia; order Bacteriovoracales; family Bacteriovoracaceae; genus UBA6144. The sequence goes on along the minus strand of JBKHVI010000052.1, from coordinate 15,219 downwards.
GCTGGCTGGGGAAAACTTTTGACACTTTGTTTTGAAGAGTTCGCTGAGAAGCATCTCATTCAACCAACATTTATCACCGAGTATCCAACGGAAGTGTCACCACTATCTCGCCGAAACGATACTCATCCTGAGTTCGTGGACCGCTTCGAATTCTTTATCAATGGTTGGGAAGTCGGTAACGCTTTCTCCGAGTTGAATAACCCAACTGACCAGCTAGATCGTTTTGCTGAGCAGGCGATGGCCAAAGAAGCGGGAGATGCGGAAGCTTGTGATGTAGACTACGACTATGTTCGCGCTCTTGAGTACGGTATGCCACCAACAGCAGGTCAGGGTATCGGTATTGATCGTCTGGTGATGGTGCTGACGGATAGTCCGACCATTCGTGATGTTATCTTGTTCCCACTCCTGAAGAAAGAAGACTTCGGCGGGGAAGAAGAAAATGCCGGAGCGTAAAAGCTCTCTGATTTTAGCGCTGGCGCGAGTCTTTTTTGACCAAGCAAGTACTTGGCGTCTGCTGCTATTTACCATTCTAGGCTATGCCTTTTCTCTCGCCGTTATTCTTTGCACCCTAGGATTGATGGATGGTTTTTCTTCGACCCTCAAAGAAGGACTCCGTCTCTCCTCAGGCGATGCCATTCTCACTAATCAAAATGGTTTTTTTAAAATCAACAATGCCACTCTTGAAGAAATGCAAATCTATGGTGTGAAGGCCATCGCTCCAGTCGTGCAAACCGAAGCTTTCATCTTGCATGATGGAAAATCGCAAGGTGTATTGGTTAAAGGGATTGAGAACGAAGAGATGTCGCAAGTGACGGGTAAAGAATTTCAAATCTCTGAAGGTGAGGCGATTGTCGGTGAAACACTGGCGAAAGATTGGCGTATTAAAAGCGGCGATTTCATTTCGCTGGTACTTGCCAGTGGGAAAGAGGGGGATTTGCCTCAGTTCATGCCTCTCACAGTAAAACACACGATCAGTCATGGCATTCATGAGAAGGATTCGCGACTTGTTTATGTGGGTCTTGATCATCTGCGTGCCACTCTTGGAATAGAAAAGAAAATGAATGTGGCCCTGCTAAGTTTTGGAACCACGCAGGTAAATGTTGCTGAGGTTCAGGAGCGGGTCGATAATCTACGTGAAGTCTTAGGACGTCCCTGGATTTTAAAGCCGGCGTGGCAAGAATTTTCAGGTCTCTTGGAAGCTGTCGAGATTGAAAAAACTTCAATTGCGATTGTTCTGCAAGTGATCGTCTTGGTGGCGATTTTTAATGTCGCCGCCTTTCTCATAACGCTGCAAACGCGCAAAACTCGTGAGTTCTTTTTGCTCAATGCTCTCGGCATGCCTCGTAAAAGATTTTTTACGTTCGCTTGCAGCGTACTTTTCACCTTGTGGCTTATGTCCTGTGGATTTGCTTATCTCTTTGTAAAACTTTTCAATTATCTTTTGCTAAATGCTTCGTGGTTGCAAGTTCCCGGTGATGTTTATGTCCTGACCAAATTACAAGTCCTCTTACAGTTCTCAGATTATATATTTGTCTTTGGTTGCGCACTCCTATGGATGGTGATCCTGGGTGGTTTTGCGCTCAAGAAAATGCAGCGTACATCGCTCTTAAGTGGCCTGCGCCAGGAGTTTCAATGAATCCATTTATACGCCTTCAAGCAGTGGAGAAATCCTATGGCACAAGTCATGTCTTGCGTGGAATTAATCTAGATATTACCACCGGTGAGCGGATCGCTATTCGTGGAGCTTCTGGTTCGGGTAAATCAACTCTCTTGTATCTTTTGGGTGCGCTTGAGCGTCCGAGCAAAGGTCGAGTAGAGATTAATGGCAAGAATCTCGCGGATCAAAACGATGAGGCGCTGGCACATTTTCGCAACAGCTCTGTAGGATTTGTTTTTCAGTTTCATTTCTTGCTACCCTCACTCACGGCGTGGGGAAATATTTTGTTGCCGGCGCGAATTGGCGGTCATGATGTAGCGGCAGTTGAAAAACGCGCCAAAAATCTGGCTGCACGACTGGGTGTCGGTGCTCTATTGGAGAAATGGCCTCATCAATTATCCGGTGGCGAGCAGCAACGGATTAATATTCTTAGAGCGCTCTCGCTTAACCCGCCGCTTCTCTTATGTGATGAGCCGACGGGAAATTTGGATTCGCAAAACTCTGACAAGGTAACGGGTCTTTTGCGCGAGTTGGTGCAGGAAGGGAAGAATACTTTGATCGTTGTGACTCATGATGATAAAGTGGCCTCTACTTTCGAGCGTAAGATCGTCATTGAAGATGGTCAGATAATCCGCTAGAATGGGCGAAATTTTAACGATTTCAGTAATTTAAGAGCGAGCTGGATGAGAAGCAGACACCTCATTGTGTTATTTTTTTGCATTGTGTTTGGCACGCTCACTCCGAGTGTCGCCCACGCGCAAGAAATCATCGGTCCGATTCGCGAACTATTTAAAGTTGATGCTATTGAAATTGCAGGCAATCGCAAGGTTGAATCTGAAGCCGTCATAGAAAAACTCACCACCAAGACTGAACAAGTTCTTGATAATTATCTACTCCGCAAAGATATCCAACGCATTTACGAGATGAAGTACTTCGATGAAGTCGAAGCTTGGCATAAGCGCTCTGGTAGCAAAAACATTTTGCTTTTTAAGCTCAAAGAAAAACCGATTATCGGCAAGGTTGAGTTTAGCGGAAATGATGAGATCAATGATGATGACCTCAAAGAACAAATCAAAACTAAAGAATTTCAGATTCTCGACGTCGCCACTCTGAAAGCCGATGTGATGTCTTTGCAGAAGCACTACGAAGAGAAGGGCTTTTTTATTGCTCAGGCCACTTATCAAGTTAAAGAGCAGAAAAACGGCTCGGTGAATGTTATCTTTAAGATCAAAGAATGGGACAAGGTAATGGTCAAGAAAGTCACTTTCTTGGGCAACAAGGCCATTCTTGATGATGAACTCAAAGGGTTTATGCAAACCCGTGAAGAGTCCTTGTTCTCTGGACTCTCGGGCTCAGGAAATTTCAAAGAACTTAATTTTCAAACTGATATCGAACGTCTGAAGTATCTCTATAAAACGCGCGGTTATTTACAAGTGAATGTGAATAATCCTGTCGTCACTGTCTCTGATGATAAGCGCTGGATCTTCATTACCGTTCAGATTATTGAAGGTCCCCAATTTAGCGTTAATAACGTTTATTTTAATGGTGAGTTGCTCTTCACTGAAGCTGAGATGATGTCGAAAGTTAAAATGAAGAGCGGCGAAATCTATAACGAAGAGAACCTTCGTTTGGATATTCAGACTTTGACTGAGATGTACCAAGACAAAGGTTATGCCTTTGCCAACGTTCTTAGAACGCTCGAAATTGTTCCCGGTGAAAACAAAGTCGATGTCGTTTTCTCATTCGAGAAAGGCAAAATCTGTTACTTCGGTAAAATTCTGGTCAAAGGAAATACCAAAACACGCGATAAAGTTATCCGTCGTGAATTGAAAATTCATGAAGGTCAGATGTATACCGGCTCAGGTCTTCGTACTTCGAAAGAAAACGTTAACCGTCTGGGTTTCTTCCAGCCTGAAAGCGTGATTTTCAATACCGTCGCCCAGCGCGGAAAAGATAATATCCTTGATGTAGAGATCTCGATTAAAGAACGTGCTACCGGGCAAATCAGCGTCGGTGCCGGTTACTCAACTGCCACTCAAGGTTTCGTACAGGCCAGTATCGCGCAAAATAACTTCCGCGGTTTGGGCCAGAATATTAACTTCAATATGTCGGTGGCTTCAAACCAACAGATTTATAACTTGGGTTTCACTGAGCCGTACCTGTTTGATACTAAATGGACAGCAGGCGCCGATTACTTCCGTACCATCTCAAACTTCATTCGTTCATTTAGCTATGAGAAGCACGGTTTTGACTTACGCGTGGGTTACCCGATCTTTGATTACACTCGTCTCTTCCTCACTTATCGCTACGAAGACAACACTATTCGTAATGTGACTAACCCCACGATTGATCCGAAACTTGAAAACGGTTCGGCAGGTTCAGTGCAGGCCTCTTTGGTGAATGATAAGCGAAACAATATTTTTGAACCAACCGCTGGTCATTACGCTTCAACCTCGATTGAGTATGCCGGAGTGGGTGGTATTCAGCGCTGGCTTCGTGGTGATGTGGAAGGCCGCTACTACAAGCCGATTTGGCAGGAACTTGTTTTCCGGAGCCGCGGAACCGTGTCACAAATTTTTAAAACTGAAGAGCGTGGTATTCCTCGTATCGAGCGCTTCTCGATGGGTGGCGCTCGTAACATGCGTGGTTTCCGCTTGGAAGACATCGGTCCTTTGATCAAAGCGCGTAACCTTCAGACCGGCTCTTTTGATACCTTTAACAAGGGTGGTCTTTTCCAAGTTCTCACCACCTTTGAACTTGAGCATCCGATGATTAAAGAAGCGGGCCTTAAGTGGGTGCTCTTTACCGATATCGGTAACGTCTACGAAGAGCGCATTGGCAAAGATGGTGACTACACTCAGCGTGCCAACTACGGCTTTGGTTTCCGTTGGTTCTCGCCAATTGGTGTGCTGCGTTTTGAGTTTGGTTTCCCACTCAATAAACGTGAACGCGAAGCGCCAAATCAATTCCACTTTGACATAGGACAACTGTTCTAAACAGTGCTAGATTTTTTAGCAGATTGACCAATATGGGGAGACTCTAAATGAAACTTAGCGCAATTATTTTATCAGTCCTGTTTACCTTTTCTGCTCAGGCCGCAGTCACGATTGGTTTAGTTGATGTTCAAAAAGTTTTGACTTCAATTAAAGAAGGCCAGTCGGTCATGAAGTCTTTGGAGAAATCTTTCAATTCTAAAAAAGACACACTCAAGAAAGACGAAGAGAAAATTAAAAAAGCTGGCGAAGATCTTAAGAAGCAAGCCGCTGTCTTGAGCGAGCAAGCTCGTCTAACTAAAGAGCGCGAAATCCAAGAGCAGATCATGAAGGTTCAAAGCAAAGCAGCTGAGTTCCAAAAAGATATGCAGAAAATGGAAAACGATCTCAAGAAGCCAATCATTGAAAAGCTTCGTCCACTTATCGAAGAAGTTTCAAAAGCTTCGGCCGTATCTATGACTTTTGAACTTGGTAGCGCGCCGATCATCTATGCTGAATCGAAAAAAGATTTAACTGCTGATGTGATCAAAGCTTACGACAAAAAATTTCCGGTGAAGTAATGCTACTTAACGATCTCTTCGCCCACGATTCGGACACGCAAGTCGTCCACCTCGCGGGCGAGGGAGTCGTCGAGCGCATCATGCTCCCTCAGGAGCTCGTCGCCGGGGGCTTGTGCTTCGTCAAAAATTCAAAATTTCTTAAAACCCTCGAAACCCATTTATCTGCTCATCCTGCTCTTGCTTCTGGCATGGTGATTGATCGTAAATTGTGGGAGGGCCTGGATTCAGCTGTTCAAGCGCAATGGCAGACTCGCCTCAATTGTATTGCTTCAAGCACCAATGTTCCGCTCACGATGGCGAAGCTCTCAAAGCCACTGTTCCAAAAGAAATTTGGTGAATTGCAAAGTGCCGTCGATGGTCGCCAATTGGGTAATGCTGAGATTCATCCTTCGGCGATTATCGCTCAAGGTGTCTTTGTCGGTGAGCATGTTAAAATTGGCGCCAACGTCATTCTTCATCCAGGCTGTGTGATTTCTTCGCAAGTTGAAATCGGCGAAGGCTCAGTGTTGTTTGCCAATGTCGCGGTTTATCCTTTTACCAAAATCGGAAAGTCTGTACGTGTGCATGCCAACACCACCATCGGTAGTGATGGATTTGGTTATGTGTTTGATAAAGGTATTCACCACAAAATCTGGCACACCGGCGGAGTCATCATTGGTGACCAAGTAGAAATTGGCGCTAATTGCAGTATCGATATGGGGACATTTACTCCCACCATTATTGGTAATGGAGTACGTGTCGATAACCAAGTTCAGATTGCTCATAATTGTAAAATTGGCACAGGATGTGTCTTGTGTGGCCAAGCTGGCATGGCGGGTAGCTCAGTCCTAGAGGATTATGTCGTTTTAGGAGGCCGAGCAGCGATTGGGCCAGATGCTTTAATCGGAAAAGGTTCACAAGTGGCTGGTGGAGCGATGGTGAATGAAAGTGCAGTCTGGCCAGCAGGTTCAGTATTAGGAGGCCATCCGGCCCGTGATCTCAAAGAGTGGATGCGGACATTTGCCTGGGTCCGCAAGAACGCTCTCAAACCGTAGGAGAAGTTATGCTCATGAATACTCAACAGGTGATGGCATTCTTGCCACATCGTGACCCCTTTCTTTTTATCGACAGTGTAACAAGTGTTGAGCTGCCAGCTCATGCCATCGATATGCCAAAACCTCTCAAGCCTAGTGATATGGTGGGTGGAAAAACTTTGTGCCGCTTCACTGTTCGCCCAGAGACAAAAGTTCTCGAAGGGCATTTTCCTGGTTACCCCATTCTTCCAGGTGTCGTGCAAGTTGAGATGATGGCACAGGCATCAGCATTCTTGATGATCCATGCCATCAGTGGACCGATGGAAGAATCAAAGTTAGATGTCGCGCTCTTGGGTGTCGAGAAGGCAAAATTTCGTCGCCCAGTGCTGCCAGGAATGAAGTTAGATGTTTCTACCGTGCTCACGAAGGTGAGAGGTCCCATGACCACATACGATGCTCAAATTCATTGCGATGGCGAATTGATAAGCGAATGTAGCTTTCTTGCCAGCCTGAGAATTCTCTCTAAATAGAGGTAAATTATGTCGATTGAAATTGATAAACTTGCCAGCGTTCATCCTGAAGCGAAAATTGCTCCGGGAGTTAAGATCGGCCCCTTCTGTGTCATTGGTCCACATGTTAAAATTGGCGAAGGAACAGTTCTTACTTCCCATGTTGTAATCGATGGCCACACAACGATCGGTCAAAATAATCGTTTTTTGCAATTTTGCTCAATCGGCGCTCCTCCCCAAGATTCATCTTATAAAAACGAGCCCACTGAAACGATCATTGGCGACGGAAACACTTTCCGCGAGTTTGTTTCTATTCACCGTGGCACACTCAAGCAAGACGGGAAAACGATAATTGGCAATAAATCAATGTTTATGGCCTACTGTCATATTGCTCACGATTGTACCTTAGGTAGCAGTCTTACTTTTGCAAATAGTGTTCAACTTGCTGGCCATGTGAATGTCGGTGATCGTGTGATTATCGGTGGCAACACGGGAGTGAGTCAGTTCGTTTCAATTGGAAAAAGTGCGTACATAGGTGGTGCAACAGCGATTGATCGCGATATCCCGAACTACTGTACTGCTTACGGAAATCGTGTTCGCCTCAAAGGGATTAATATCATCGGTCTTAAACGCCAAGGCCACGATAAGCAAATCATTTCAGAAGTCGTTGATTTTTACCGCACGATGGAGAGTTCAGCTCTCGCACCACGAGCCTTTGTGAGTCACCCTGAACTCATGACGGAATATGTAAATAATCCGATCGTGCAAGAGATGGCTAAATTCATTCGTAACTCAGAGATCGGCGTCGCTCCCTTTATGATTGGATAACAAATGAAAAAAGTAAGAGTTGCAACGATTGGTTATGGCTTTTTAGGAAGATGGCACGCCCAGAAAGCGGCGGCCTTAACTGAACTCTGTGATCTCGTCGCTATTGTTGAGAAGTTTCCTGCTGCTCAAACGGCGGCACGAACAGCTCATCCCAATACGCAAGTGATAGAGACTTGGCAGTCAATTGCTGATTCTATTGATGCTGCTGTCATTGTCACGCCCACCAGTTTGCATTTCTCTGTAGCAAAAGAGTTACTGGAAGCTGGCAAACACGTCTTTTGCGAAAAGCCACTTTGTTCGACTTCGACCGAAGCGCGTATCTTAGAAAAAATGGCGAAAGATAAAAATCTCATTCTTCAAGTGGGGCACTCCGAGCGCTGTCATGCCGCTTGGACTGAACTCAAGCTGAAAGAGCTTAAAGGTCCCGTCCATTTACGTATTGATCGTTACGCTCCTTTTAAAGGCCGCGCGACTGATGTGGATGTTGTCCAAGATTTGATGATTCACGATATTGACCTCATGCTCTGGCTCTTTGGACGACAGGTACAAAGTGTCTCGGCGACTGGTTTTAAAATCAGAACTCAGCACTGGGATCATGTCACTGCTCACTTTAAGTTAGGTGATGGACTTGAAGCCACCATCACTTCTGGCAGAAATCATGTTCACGAAATTCGTGCCCTGGAAGTCTTTCACTGTTCAGGAGTGACACGAGTTGATTTGTTCGCAAACAAAATTCAAACCGCTCCCGCTGGAGAAGTTTCACCCGGTGTATTCACAGATGAAGCGAGCTATGAGAAACGCGATCATTTATTGATAGAGCAAGCGGCGTTTTATCGAAGCATTCTTCAGGGTGAAAAAGTATTTGTCACAGCGACAGAAGGGCGAGTCGCCGTTGAGTGCGTAGAAGCCGTACTTAAATCATTGGCTTCAAATTCTTCGGTGAGTTTACATGCCTAGTGTATTACTGGTGGCCGGTGAGCCTTCCGGTGAAGAGCACGCGCAGACTTTTCTTCCCCAATTAAAGAGTTTGAGGCCCGATCTCAGTTTTTGGGGTGTCGGCGGAGATATTTTAAGTTCGCAAGGGATGGAGCTCAAATACCATTTACGTGACTTTTCCAGCATGGGATTTACTGAAGTGATTGGTAAAATTCCTTTTTATAAAAATGCACTCGATGTTCTGGTGAACGAAGCTCTTCAGCGTAAAACGAAAGATGCCATCCTCATTGATTTTCAAGATTTCAATCTTCGTCTCGCTCGCCGACTCGCTCTTCATGGCATTCGAGTCTGGTATTACGTCGCTCCTCAAGCATGGGCGTGGCGGCCTTGGCGTGCACAGACCCTAGCTAAAACAGTTCATCGTCTATTTACCATTCTGCCTTTTGAAGAAAAATGGTTTCGTGAGCGAGGCGTGAAGCAAGTCACACCAGTTCCTCATCCACTGACACAAAACTGGAGTGAGGCCTTAAAGTTACTTGGTGTAAAAAATTGGTCAGCGAGTTTGCAAACAACTCCTAGGCTTATGCTCTTGCCTGGCTCTAGACGATCAGAAGTGGGCCCGCTTTTACCCCTCATGGTGGCAACAGTCAAAATACTTAAACAGCAAATTCCCAATATGCATGTGAGTCTCTCGCGAGTGGGACATTTGGATGCGGGATTTTATGATTGCGCGCAAGGTTTCGTAGATGAATGGATCACTCCTGAGGAGTTACCTTTTAAACTTCTAAAAAGTGATGCAGCGATTGCCGCCAGTGGAACAGTGACTCTTGGAACCGGCATGATGAAAGTTCCCACTGTCGTCGCTTACCAATCATCATTAGTGAATGAGTTTGTTGTGCGCCAATTAATCGGTTACCGTAAACCAGTATCACTGACTAATATTGTCCTCGAGAAAGAAGTGTTCCCCGAATATTTACAGCAAGCGGTGCAACCAACGCTTTTGGCCCGTTCTGTGTTATCCTGGTGGCAAAATGCGCATTGTTGGAATGAAGTTCAATTAAGCTTGAGTCAGTTGCAGCAAAGTCTCTGCCATGGAGAAAAGGCCGTAGGTGAGATGATGGCGCGGGAGATGATATGAGTACGATGCAAAAATTTAAAGACATAGCACTTTCGCCCTTATCTTGGTCATGGGAGTGGGTCTATCGTTTGCGTCGTTCAGGTTATGAGTATGGATTTTTAGCGCGCCACTATTTCAAAGTCCCAGTTGTGTCAGTGGGAAATCTCACCTTCGGTGGAACGGGTAAAACCCCCATGATTTTATGGCTGACTGATTTCATGGCGGAAAAAGGTCTGACTCCGGTTGTCCTTACTCGTGGATACAAAGGTCTTTTGGAAGATGGAGCTGGTTTATTAAAATCCGGTCAACGTTTTCGCTTGAATCCTCATGACTACGGCGATGAACCACTTATGATCGCCAGTAAGATGAAAAGAGGGGCGGTCGTTGTGGGTAAACAGCGTGCTCGTAATTTGGAACGATTCTTTCCTGAAGTGAAACCTGATGTTGTGTTATTGGATGATGGTTTTCAACACCTCAGTATTTTCAGATCGTTTAATCTCGTTTTGTTTGATGCCACCATGGAGATGTCACTTTATCGGACAGCTCCGCTCGGCTACTTGCGTGAAGGCTTAACCGCTTTGAAAGATGCCGACGCCATTTTATTAAGTCGTGCCGACATGGTGAGTGAAGAGAAGCGCCAAGAGATCCGCTCTTTTCTGGCCCGCTACCATCACCATGGTCCTATTTGGTGTGAACTCGGGTATCGTCCGGTAGGTCTGTTTGATGGACATGACACATTCCGCTTTAGCGTTGATGAGCTACAGGGCAAAGATGTTGTTGCTGTTACTGCTATTGCCTCGCCGGGCTCATTCTTTAAATCATTAGAGACTCAGGGAGCACGTTTAGTCGAACGAGTGAGTTATCCCGATCACTATTTCTTTACTGAAGAAGACGTTAACGAGCTGCTTTTGAAAGCGAGTCGTCACTCAGCAATGGTGATCTGTTCTGAGAAAGATATGGTGAAGCTGCGACGTGTTTCGCAAGACCCGAGATTGTTCTGTTTTAAAGTCAAAGTGGAGTTCTTGAGCGGTGAAGACAGTCTTAAGTCTGAGCTTGGAAAAGTCCTCCGCCTTGAACCTGAAGCCTAATCAACCTACCATTGTAATATGAGTCACTTCCCAAGCATTTTTGGCACCTCTCGTGCCTTACTAATCACACTTTTTTTGTGTTCCAGTTGTGCTTGGAACAAAGGTGAACTGCTTAAATGGTTCAGTAAAAAAGAATCAACTGATAATTCGCAATTAAAAAAAGTAGGGGCCAAAGAAGAGGAACTCGCGAAGTTCGCGGTTCAAGAGGCGCCTGCTCCAGTCGTTGTCGCCGAAGCAAAGCCTGATAAGGTTGCAAAGCCAGTGACGGTTAAAAAAACAGTTCCGGTTGTTGCGGCAAAAAAGCCAGTGAAACAAGCAGAGCCAATTGTTGATTTATACCCGGCCGATTATCCCGCCGAGTTGAAGTTAGTTGATAAACAAGCAGAAGCCTCATGGAAACTTTTCAAACCAATTTTCGATACTGATGAAAAGATGATGCTTGATGTGGATTATTTGGGAATGACGGTAGGGAAGGTGGTGCTTCGATATCGTGGACTCAAAAGTATTAACGAAAAATCAGTCCACCATTTTCAGGCGTTCTTTAAGAGCGCACCGTTTTACAGCGCTATCTATGAACTAGATGATCAATTAGATACTTATGTGGAAAAAGAAAACTTCGTCGGAGTACGCTCCAACTTGGTGCAAAGAGAAAGTAAGCAAGACGTAGATGAAGTGCAACTCTATGATCGTGAAACGCTTAAGACGATGGCGTATCAGAAAAGAGTTAAAGACGGAAAAACCAAAAACTCAAAATGGAGTGGCTTCATTCCTAAGTGGAGTATCGATCCTTTAAGTGTGCTTTGGTTGATTCGTGGAATGCCACTTAAAACTGGTGATAAATATTTTCTACCCATCGTGAACAAAGGTAAAACCTTAGTTTTGGAAGCGACTGTCTCTGGCAGAGAAGTGCTTAAAACCAAAATGGGAGAGAAGGCGAGTATTCGTGTTCATGCCTTCACTCAATACACTGGAAAAACACTTAAGAGTGGCGACATGACATTCTGGTTAACAGACGACAAAGTTCACTCTCTCATTCGTGCCAAAGCAAAAATCAAAATTGGTTCGGTCTTCGCAGAATTGGCCCAAGGGGAATAAAGTGCGTGAGCGCCTCAGGCTGTCAGACCTCAACGTTTTATTTATCTGCCTTGATTCAGGTCATGGGACAACAGGGCATCGTGTTTTAGCTGACGTTGTGACGTTTAGAAATTTAGGTGGCAATCCGTTACTTGTCTGTTTGAAAGATTCGGTGCTCGATCGCGAAGCTGAACGCCAAGATATCCGTCGCCATCATCTCGAATCAGATAGTTTGTGGAGTGTCTCATTGGTGCTCTGGCGCTTAATCAAAGACTTGGTCAATAACCAGCAGCTCGATCTTGTTCATTGTTATTCATATACGCCCCTCATGGTATTGGGCCTGGCACTCAAACGCCATATTCGTATTCCTCTGATCTATACTTGTAATGAAGATGTGTCGGAATGTTATCAACCGTACTGGCATGATTTTTTCATTCGTCGAATTGATCAGGTGCTGTGTTTTTCTCCGGCCCTGGCAGAGCGTGTGATGGATGTTTTACCGCTTGGTCAACGTAAAGTAGGTTTTATGGGCGCGGGCCTTGAAACACCTACGGTGAAAAATCACACACCTGATGGAGAGCGCTGGAAAATCATCGCTTACGTTAAGCCTGATGAATTACGCATCAATCGGTACGTGCCATTGTTTATGAGTATTCCACTACTCGAGGTCGATGGAAAAAAAGTGGTGCTCACTCTCGCTACTCGTGGCTCTTGGTACGAACATCCTCACTATGAACTCTTTAAGCGCACCGTTTTAGAGCGTGGACTTGAGCATCACATTTCATTTCATCCCCAAAGTTGGGGGGCCAACACTCTCTCAACCCAGAATCTTTTTGTCGCCTTAGCTGGTGATGCTCCTTTTGAAGACCATGAGCTTGAGGCACTTTTTCATCAAGTCCCGGTACTTTTGCCGCGGACTTCGGCCCGCACCCACCTCTTAGAGGGGGGGAAATTGGGGCTTACCTATCTGCCTGGTGATGTGCGTGAACTGAAAGTCAAAGCTCGAGAACTTTTGTTGCGCCAAGACGAATTTCGCCACAATATCCGTGAGGCGCTGCCGGATCTAATGGAAAAACACCACTTTGAGCGCTATGTGGGAGAGCTTTTTCAGCTCTATGAGCGTCTCTCTCTCCAGCGTCTTCGTTTCGCTCTCAAGCGCCGCCGAATCTTCGCGTCAAAGGCTTGATTTCCTTTGACTCTGACCCCCTTTTTGGCCTATAAACATGCCTCTTGTTCATTCAAGAACCCTTCAGTAGAAGGGCCAATGTCAAAAAAGGGAGGGCCATAATATGCCCACCAAACAAACCGTTTCTAAATCCTTCCAGATGCCAGCATGGATCAAAGGTTACGATTTCGTCCAAGGCGACGAGAGCGTAGAAGTTAAAAAGTCAGAGTTCGGAGATTTAATCAACTCGAGCGCTGCTAAGAATTTCGCTGAAGGCGAAGTTTTTATGGGAAGAGTCATTGCTGTAACTGACGACTACGTAACTGTAGACATCGGCTATAAGCAAGAAGGTCTCGTTCTTGCTAAAGAGTTCCGTTCATACGACGGCACTTTGAAAGTAAAAACTGGCGACGAAATTCAGGTTTATCTTGAGAAGCTCGAGTCTGCCATGGGCAACCTCGTTCTCTCTAAAGACAAAGCTGAGATCCTCAAAGCTTGGGACAAAATCTCTGAAGCTTGTGAGCGCGGCGAAGCAGTTGAAGGTACCGTTATCGCGAAAGTGAAAGGCGGCCTCTCAGTTGATATCGGCGTTAAGGCATTCTTGCCTGGTTCTCAGATTGATATCCGCCCAGTGAAGAACTTGGACAAGTACATTGGTAAAACAATGGAATTCAAAGTCATCAAGTTCAACAAGAAGCGCGGTAACATCGTTCTTTCTCGTCGTGCAATTCTTCAAGATGAGCGCGGGAAGCTTCGTGATGAAACTCTTGCTCAAATCCAAGAAGGCATGATCGTTAAAGGTATCGTTAAGAACATCACCGATTACGGTGCGTTCATCGACCTTGGCGGTGTTGACGGTCTTCTCCACATTACAGATATGTCTTGGGGCCGCGTGAAGCACCCATCTAATCTCTTGAACGTAGGCGACGAAGTTGACGTCAAGATCTTGAAGTACGATGCATCGAAAGAGCGCGTATCTTTGGGCTTGAAGCAAGTTCAGCCGAACCCATGGGAATCAGCGAAAGACAAATACTTCCCAGGCACGAAAGTATCTGGCGAAATCGTGTCTGTTAAAGACTACGGTGTCTTCGTTGAACTCGCTGACGGTATCGAAGGTTTGATCCACGTTTCAGAAATGAGCTGGACGAACAAGAAAGCTCCAGTGAAAAACTACAACGTCGGCGAGAAGATCGAAGCCGTTGTGTTGGAAGTTGACGTTGAAAACAAGCGCATCTCTTTGGGTATCAAGCAATTGATGCCAAACCCGTGGGACGATCTTGCCAACAAATACACAATTGGTAAGTCAGTCACTGGTACAGTGAAAGCGATCGTTGAATTCGGTCTCTTCATTGACGTTGGTGAAGAAGTTGATGCTTTGATCCACGTTTCAGATATTTCTTGGACGAAGAAAGCGGTTGAACTCACAACTGAATATAAAGTTGGTCAGAAAATTACGGCTGCCGTTGTGTCTGTTGACCGCGACAACCAAAAATTCTGCCTCGGCTTGAAGCAGCTTGAGGAAGATCCTTGGAAGCGTATCGAAGAGCGTATGCCAGTTGGCTCTGCTCTCGAAGGTGAAGTTGTTCGTTTGACGGACTTCGGAGCTTTCGTTGAAGTGGAAACAGGCATCGAAGGCCTCGTTCACATTTCTGAGATCGCTGAAGAGCGCGTCGAGAAGCCATCTGACAAGCTAGAGAAAGGTCAGAGAGTTAAGGCCGTAGTTATCTCAATTGATAAGACAGCGAAGAAAATCGCTCTTTCTATCAAAGCGGTAGCTGCTGGTGAGTTCAAAGCTCACTACAAGCCAGAAGACACTTCTGCTTCTACTCTTGCTTCGAAGCTTAAAGGTTTCAAAGTCTAATTTTAGTTTTGGTTCCCCGTTATCCTGGGAATTTGAGGGCTCCGCAAGGGGCCCTTATTATTTCCGCGAACACAATTTCAATTTATCTTGGCAGCTTCGTAAGCAGACATCTTTGGCAGCTTTATTAGGTTTAGCCTGACACTCTCGCGCACAAATCAAACCATTCAGCTGACACGTTTCTTCTGCGAGGAAATTCGTTAAGGTTGTTTCCGTGACCCCGGTTCTTAGCAGTTCTGGGCGGTGGATATCGACTAGCTCTTTAAGTTCTTCACGAATTTTAATTTCAATCGGAATACGAAATGGATCCAGCATAATCAGCTCTTCGCAACTGTTGCAGCCACCTGAAGGTGGCAGACCTGCAGACTGAGTCACAAGTTGATGAGCTAAGGCAATAATTCCTACGAGAGTCTCTGGAGCA